>JAFZKD010000115.1 GCA_017553785.1 Muribaculaceae bacterium
CTAATTTCTTTCTTGCTTTGGCGGCAATGCCGTTCACGTCTTGCAGGTACTTGCTGCTCGGATAGAGGTAAGCCAAAGTGTTGCACTGCTCTACGCATGACTCATAACGCTCGCGCTGCTTTTCCGTGACGCTGTTCTCGGCATAGTCGTAATAGGTCTTGGCCATGTCGTAAAGAATCTCCTCACGGTGTGACGTGTTGGGATATTTCTTCAGCATGTTCTCGAACGAGGTTATGGCCGCGCTGTAGTTCTCCATACGGTAGAAAAGTCGGCAAATGTTGTAGTCCTTTTCCTCCAACTTGTCGTTGAGTTCGGCCAGCAGATGTTGGGCACGGCTGATACTGTCACTTTCCGGATAGCGGTCGATGAAATTGTTCAGCTGCTTGATGGCATTGTGCGTGTTGGTTTGGTCCAATCCCGACTCGGGCGAAACCCGATAACTGCAATAAGCGTTCATATAAGCGGCTTTCTCTGCATCTTTCGAGAAGGGATAGGTCTGCACGAAACGGTTGAAATAGTAGCCGGCAATGTCGTAGTCGTCTTGATAATAGTAGCACAAGGCAGTCTTGTAAGTGATCGACTCGCCTTTGGGTGTGTTTCGGAACGAGGACTGCAGCAGGTCGAACAGTTGGAGGGCGTGGTTGTAGTCGCCACGCTCGAAATAATCCACTGCGACCTCATACTTCATCTCGTTGTCGGTGCTTTTCACCAAACGGTTGAAGTCGTTGCACGAAGCGAAGGCTACGAGACCCAAAACTGCCAATATCAATAGTCTATTTTTCATCGGGCTGCAAAATTACTCATTTTTACGTTACTAACGAGTGGATTCTGCTTTTATTTTTCAATTACTATCTTTTCAACGAAGCAGCCACTCTCGCAGCTGATGTGCAAGAAGTAGATGCCTGGGTTCAGGTTTTCTCCACTGATTTGGCGGCTGTTGTCGCTGAATTGTCCGGAAACGACAACCTGTCCAAGGCTGTTGTAGAGCTCGTATCCGACATGGCCCACGGCTTGGATGGTGAAGGTGCCGTTACTCGGGTTGGGATAGATGCTCGGACGGACGGCCATCTCACTCACCGACCAGTCTCTGATGGTGACAATGACTTCACCCACTCCAGTGCTACCTTCGCTGTCGGTTACAACGACTTTGTATACGGTCTCGGGATCGGTAGGTGTGGCTACGGGATTGGCAATGTACGGGTTGTCAAGGGTTTCAGCAGGCTCCCAAATGTAAGTGTATTCACCTGAACCGCCAGTGACAATCGCCTGGAGTCGGCTTCTTTCGCCTTCGTTGATGACTTCGGGGTCGGCGGTGACTGTGATGTTCAGCGGATTGCCAGATATACAGTAGACTTGAGCTGCCCAGCCGCTTGAAGTGGTCCAGTTGTCGGAAGTGAAGCGGAAGGTGAGCGCACCTTCCTCGTTGGTGGCGGTCACTGTGCCAGGGCTGTTGGAGCCATCGTAAGTTCCGATGAGTGTGGCGTCGGTCGAACTGCCGTCATAGATATAGAGGAAGTCGTACCCGGCTTCGGTGCTGAATTCCGTGAAGGTGACACCGATCATATTGCCTTGGATTGCAGGCATGAAGGTCAAAGTGTAGTTTTTGTTGTTGCCATAGCTGTTGTTGGGACCGCCATTGTCGTAGAAGAATGCGTTGCAGGTTTCGATAGTGCCGTTCTGCATATTGTAGGATTCGCAAACATGGATGTAGTCCTCGCGTGACAAGGTCTCGCTATTGCCATCGGCATCGGTGATGGTCAAGGTGACGTCGAAATCACCAACCTCGTTGTAAATGATGCCATTGGGATTTTGTTGCGTCGAGGTGGAAGGAGTTCCGCCTTCAAAGGTCCAACTCCACGAGACAATGTCGCCAAACGAGCCGTCGGTGAAGTTGACACTGCTGCCGAGGGCCACATTGGTGGTTGAGACATTGAAGTTGGGTAACAGACAACTGCCAGGGACAAGCTGCACTTCAAGGTTGACGGACTCATAGTCGGCCACAGTGACATTGACAATCTTTGGGCAGTAGCCATCCTTGCTGATGATGACAGACCAGTTGCCACCTTTGATGGGACGGTGGAAGTCGCCGACAGGCAAATGGCTTTCCACAACGGAGTATTGGTCATCGTGTCCGCTGATGGTGATGGTGGCATCGAGCGGTTCGCCCGTGATGGAATCGGTCACCACACCGTGAATGCCGTAAAGGCATTGGTTCATAAAGAGGAACAGCGATGCTTTGTTATAGTTCCAAAAGTTGGGCAACTGATTAGGGTTGGGCAACTTCGAGTTTGAACATTCGATGGTAAGTTCGCGGCATTGGGCATAGCCGTTCATATAGTCTTGGCGGCCGCCACCAATCATATACCATTGTGCGCCGTTGGTGATGCCGTTATTGTAATCTCTCATGTAGTTTGGATTGACTTTATGGCATTCGTCGGCATATTCATGGCTGATGAGCTGATACCAAGCATCATCGGAATGGAGCGTATAAGTGTTGTCCCAAGGGTAGTTCATCACCTCGGCTCCGCCATGGTAGTTGGCGCCCATCACAAAGGGTATGTCTTGGGCCAATTGCATAAACCACTCGGTTTCAGTTGCGTATGGGTTCCCATCTGGGTGAGAACTTCCGTGCGGGTCGGCATAGTTGCGGTTCATATCCACACCGTTGGCGTTTTCGCGGGTGGCGCCGTTCACGTTGTTGTTTCCACTGTGGTAGGTGCCGTCAGGGTTGGTGTTGGGCCCAATGTAAAGGTCAATGTTGTCCATTACAGTTTGAACTTCAGGTTCGTCGGGATTCTCAAGCAGATAGTCAATGAGGCGGAGCATCAAGATCCAGCCTGTGGTCTCATCGCCATGAATAGTGCTGGTATAGAGGAACTTGGGCTTGCCGTCAGCTGTGCCATTGTTGAGGTGGGCAATCATAATCTTGCGGCCACTGGGCAGCGTGCCGAGCGTGATGATTTCGCACTTGTCAGGGTGGTTGGTCTGGAAATCAAACATCATAGCTTCGTAGGCCTCATAGGTCGGGTAGCTGTCCCAATCGTATTCGGCGCGGTTGCTACCGTCCCACATGGCAACTTCCTCAAGCAGCGAAGGCGGTGTCTGAAGGGTTATGTCATATCCAAGTCTTTGGAATCTTGCAAATTCATCGTTGTTGGCGTAAGCGGTCACCACCTTGCCGTCAACGCGGTCAACCGAAATGGTACGGGCGATGGTATTTAGGTCGTCGTTGCCATTCAGGTTAAAGGTAAAATAGTACTCATTGCGTTGTTGCATGAGCTGATTCAGTTCTTGTTGGCTCTTTTGGGCAAACAGATTGCCGCAAACCACAGTAGCTAAAAGGATGATAAAATAGCGTAATTGTTTCATTGTAATTATTTGTC
>JAFZKD010000116.1 GCA_017553785.1 Muribaculaceae bacterium
AACTCTAGATTATGGCACATAAAAAAGGTGTCGGCAGTTCAAAGAACGGCCGCGAGAGCGAAAGCAAACGTCTCGGCGTGAAGATTTTTGGTGGTCAGTTTGCCAAGGCTGGTAACATCATCCGCCGTCAGCGCGGTACCCAGCACCGTCCTGGCAAGAACGTAGGCATGGGCAAGGACCACACCCTCTATGCCCTGGTTGATGGCACTGTAGAGTTCCAGCACCGCGCTGGTCACATCTACATCAATGTGATCCAGGACACTCCCAAGGAGGAACAGAACTAAGGAAATTAATCCCAACCCTAAAGGGACGAGGGTGAGTACCATAACGGTTGCTCACCCTTGTTATTTATTGCGCGGTCTAGCACCCACTGTTGACAAGCGTCAAAGTAGCGCGAGCATTATCAACTGAAGCCTAATACTCCTCGGCCTCGACATCAATGATGCGCGGGTCTCTGGAATCGAAGTGAGGAATGGTGATGTCGGTTTCTTCTCCCTCCTCGGGACCGAACCACTCACGCATGCGCTCACGAGCCTTACGTTCAATCTCGGGAGTGATAAACTTCTTGATCTTGATCAGCGCCCATGCTAGAGCAGCCAGGTCGTCGGTGAAACCTAAGCCCAGAATGGCATCAGGAATCAAGTCCAGGGGCAGGATGAAATAACCCAAAGCACCCAAGATCTTGAGCTTAAGGCTAGAGGGAACAGCCGGGTCTCGCGCCACATAATAGAGCACAAGGACATAATAGACAGCCTTGCGACCAGCCTTCTTGGCCACTTTGCTCAGTTTCTTCCACAACTTGCTGTCGTTAAAGTACTGGGCATAATCGTCCAGATTGATGTTGTTGATTGTCATTCTTGTTCTTGGTTAACAGTCAATACTGCAACCCTTTACAGCAAATTGCGTGCCAAGATGAAAGCTAATGTCTAAAACCTAAGGAGTAACAGTGACTTTGACCTTGGCAATGCGGTGTTTCACGACCTTCATGACAGTGAATGTGAAGCGCTCGTGCTTGACGACTTCTTTTTCCTGCAAGAAGTCACCCTTGATGTCAAGCAGGAGACCTGCAATGGTCTCGGCTTCCTCGCCATGTTCACCCAATTCCTCCTCATCAATATCCATCACACGGGCAAAGTCGCTTAACAACGTCTTGCCGTCGAACATCCACGTGTTCTTGTTGATGCGGTTATAGAATTTCTCCTCGGTGTCATACTCGTCATTGATTTCACCAACGATTTCCTCCAGCACGTCCTCAAGAGTCGCGATTCCCTGGGTGCAGCCATACTCGTCAACGATAATGGCCATGTGCATCTTCTTGCGGCGGAAATCCTCGAGCAGGTCATCGAGCATTCGGGTCTCGGGCACAAAATAAGCGGGGCGCATGAGCGTCTGCCACTTGAAGGTATTGTCACGGGTGCCGATGTAGGGCAACAGGTCCTTGGCATAAAGGATACCCTTGATGTTGTCGGGGGTCTCCTCATAAACCGGCATGCGCGAGTAGCCCGTATCAATCACCTTGCTCACCACCTTGTCAAAATCATCATCCTGGTCGATATCCACCACGTCAACACGCGGACGCATAATATCGCTCACCGTCTTGTCGCCAAATGAGAGGATTCCTTCAAGCAGTTCCTTCTCATCTGGATTCTTGACCTCGCTCACCTCGAGGGCTCGGGTGAGGTCATCGACCGAGAGTTCCTCGGTCTGTGCGGGAACGACCTTGCTCACCAGGCTTGTGCTGCGCACCAGCAGTGCCGTCAACGGCGAGAAGAGTTTGACTGCCGCCTTGAGCGGGGCCGAAGTCAAAGCGGCAAACTTGGAATTGAAGTTAGTGGCATATAACTTGGGAATCACCTCTCCAAAGAGCAGAATCAGGAAGGTGAGGATTACCGTCTGCACGATGAAATCGAGCACCGTACTCCGAAAATCAAAGATCTGGTTCATCGCATAGTTCAATACGATGGCAATCATGATGTTAACCAGATTGTTTCCCACCAGAATGGTGGCAAGCAGTTTCTCGGGATTCTTCAACAATTCCTTCACCCGTTCACGGCGATATTGATCCTCAATGTTGTCAATATCATCGTCATGCAACGAGAAATAGGCAATCTCGCTGCCCGAGTTAAAAGCCGACAGGAAAAGTCCCAATACGGCGACTATGATTGCGATGATGCTACCCCCAGTGGGCGCGTTGAAAGTGACAAGCGGATGAACGCTCGAATTGCAGAGTACCGATAACAGGCACGATAACGGGTCAGGATCCAAAATAAATGTAATATTGTTGAATAATGCGACAAAGTTAGTGCTTTTTTAGCATCTACACAACAAGCAACATAACTATTCCTTTTAAAAATAAGTTAAGAAAAGCACCAGACGTCACCAATGAAAAGGAAAACAATAAATACAATAAACACAAACTGTTAAAAACCAGTCAATTGTAATTATTGTCTTCCCTTTATCGTTTCTTCTTTTTACTTCATGGGCTCGACGGTGTAGCCGCGGTTGCGGAGCAGTTGCAGCAGGCCCTGGTCGCCGGGCAAGTGACCTGCACCAACACACACTAGGCATGCGCGCTCGGGTATCATCTTGACGAGCTTCTCGACCCAGTTGCGATTGCGTTCATAGATGAGGGCATCCATCGCCTCGGCATCATCACCACCGATTTCAGGATCGGTCATGATTTTCTCAATCTTGTCAAGGTCCTGAGCCATATAGGCCTCGACGAGCGCCGAAGACTGAACCATGAAGAGTTCATCCTTTTTGCAAGCATCCAAGAGACCTTTAGCCTGCTCGGTCAAAGGAGCATTAAAGAGCAGATCTATCTGTTCCTCGACAGATTCCAATCCAACCGATGGGCGGCCCATTTCATTGGCACGGTTTTGTACCGCCATATCAATCAAATCATTAGCATTAAAATTGGGTAAGTACTTCATGGCCTGCATAGCCTGCATCTGCATACTGATGGCGCTAGGTTTGAGACTCTTCATCTGCTCCATCTTCACACCCATGATGCCGAAGTATTTGTTGAACACCTTCTCAACAATAGCATACTCCTCGCTCGTGAACAACTTATCGAGCGTGCTGTCGGGGGGTGCGACCATGGCTTGAGCCATCGCCATCTGTGACTCTTGGCTCATCATCTCTTCACTCTCGATTTCTCCCACAACGATGTCACAGTCCTCTAGGGCCTGCTCCATGCCCGGAATCTTGTCCATCATCGATGACGGCGCAAAATGATAGGTACCCATGATGTAACTGGGTCGTCCCAATCCGTTACCGCTCACTTTCCACAAGATTTGGGCCTGTAAGGCACAAGCGACTGTCAGCACAGTCAAAAAAAGGAATAATCTTTTCATAGTTATCTGATTTATCTTTTGTTCTCAACTACAAAGTTAGGTAATTATCCTTATGAAACCAGCAAAATGATGTAATAATGTTCATAAAATCCCTTATTATGATGAAGAAATTCACTAAAAATGACCGATTATAGCGATTGTACACCCGTTACTACAGATGTAATTTTGCAATGTGAAAAAGTGAATTAGTTATTAGTTGATTAAAAATTCATCTAGAGTAAACAGATAAAAGTGCCGCACCGATGTGATATCGATGCGGCGTTTTTAGGCGGTTTTAGACACTTGTTATTAGTTTCTGTCTTTGGGATCCAACCATACGGGTTCTTCGACCTTCAGGACGTCGCTACCCTTGACCTGCATCTCGTAGTACTCCTTGGTGTATCCGGGCCAATTGGGAGATACGGGTGTACCAGCCTCGTTGCGCTCAAACTTGCCGTCTTTCTCCTTCTTGACGTTGCCGTCGAGGTACTTCACAAACAGATACTCGCCCAATTTTTTGTAACGGGCTGTAGCATCCTGTCCCGCATTGACCGAATACCTCGTCAACAAGCGGATTGCGGCGGCACGATCGGTGGTGAGCAACGAGGTTGCCTGAGCCTCGATGACCGACTGCTGCTTGGCGAAGTTATCCTCGATGGCTCCCTGCACCTTGCGGATGTCGCCAATCATCTGTGAATAACGGTGATAGGCCTGATTAGCCACCCAGTTATTCACCCAGAAGGCACAGTCCCAATCCAGGGTATAGAGGTCGGCCTTTCCCTGACGGTAACTCTCTGGAACCTCAGTGATGCTGCAATACATGGGCACAAACACAGCGGTGTTGGCATCATCGACGCCGAACCAGAAGCAGCCGCCCACCTCATCGGGCAGCCATGAACGCATCTGTGCGGTGAAGACCCAACCCGTCTGCTGGGTAGCGATGGCACGCTCTTGGCTGTATTTCACACCATCGACCTCAAAGTCCATGGGACGCCAGCGGTAAGGCACGCCATAGGCTGTCGTGGCACCGGGATCCTTAGTCATGTCAAACGGTGTTCCCTCGAAGTGGTCACGCATCATATCCTGCATGTCACGCACGCTGACCTTGCGGTCGGGCTTCACGTACAAGGGCATCACATCGGCATCGGCCTTGGTCTTGCCGTAGATGAAGGGCAGATAAGCGTCCATGCCCTGGTGGAAACGGTTGAAGTAGCTCCAAACGCGGGCATCACAACCACGCAACGCGCCGGCGTCAAACTTCTGGTAAACAGGAGCGAAGGCGAAGTCGGCGTCCTTACCGCTGTACAAGCCTTTCTTTTTGGCAAACGAGATGACGTCCTTACTGTACATCACGTTCTTCTTGTCCTTCATATTGAATTTCCAGATACGGGGATTGTTGGCATGTCCGGCGATGCAGTCATCTGGGATGCGGATGGCTACCCAAACAGCACCAAGCTCATCAGGACCCTTACCAATCATATCCATGATCCAGATCTCGTTGGGATCACCAATCGAGAACGATTCACCCTCGCTGGCATAACCGTATTGAGCCACCAGCTCGGTCATCCACTTGATGGCCTCGCGCGCGGTCTTGGAACGCTGCAAAGCGATGTACATGAGGCTGCCGTAGTCGATGATCGACTTGCCACTGGTATCCCACAGTTCCTCACGTCCGCCCCAAGTGCTCTCGGCGATGGTCACCTGGTGTTCATTCATGTTGCCCACAACGGCATAGGTGTGAGCGACCTCGGGAATCGCACCCAATCGCTTGCCGCTGTCCCAATCCTTGATCTCACGCATGGATCCGGGAGCATGGTCGGCAGCAGGAAGATACTGCAGGTCACCGAACAGCGTGTGGCTGTCGGCAGCATAGGTGATGATGGTCGAGCCATCGGCACTGGCATTCTTACCCACCAGCAGATTGGTGCATGCCTCGGCTGCAGTCCAGCCGGCAAATGCCAGCATAGCGGCCGATAACAATTTAATTGACAGATGTTTCATTTTTCTTTAGTTTTAATCGTTATATGAATTAAGTGTTGATTTCCAATTAGTTGCCCACAGGAATATCGTAGCCCGTGAGACGGAACGCCACCTGAAAAGCTGTCGCCTGTTTGCGAGGCTTTGGACCGGCATAATAATAGAACAGACGCTGCACGTCAAATGACTTGACGCTGACCAGTTTGGTCTCACCGGGCTTAAGGCTGACAGGCACGGTAACACTGCGTTGGGTGAGCATTTCACCACTCATGGTAGTGTAACGCAACAGCAGCCTGACGGCACTCATGCGGTGAGATGTGTTATTGGTGATGAAGAACGATTCCTTAGAGTCGCTGGCGCGCTTGCTGTAGCCTTTCAGGGTCACCGCATTGGGGTCGATTTGGGCAAGGCTGTCAGGCAACAGGCCATCGCTCGGTTCCAGCACAACGACAGGAACCTCGGCCGACTGCAGGTTTTTGCGAGTAGTCTTTGTCCTCGCATCTATCGTGCTGATACAGAGCGACATCACTATAACCGACAGCAGGAGCGGAAGTGTTAAAATATG
This sequence comes from Muribaculaceae bacterium, assembly GCA_017553785.1. Taxonomy (GTDB): domain Bacteria; phylum Bacteroidota; class Bacteroidia; order Bacteroidales; family Muribaculaceae; genus Sodaliphilus. Next base: position 5,878 of record JAFZKD010000116.1, read on the forward strand.
TTTATCTCTTTGTTTCATCACAAGTATCGTACATGGTTAAAGGGGTTCCCGTCGCCTCCCTCGGGATAAATTTTCCTGAAGCCGATAGGCAGTTTTTCCTCTACCTTTTCGGGCACCACACTCACCCCTCGGAAAAGTGTTGGCAGGAAACGGGCGATGTTCACTCTTACCTTAACTTTCCAATGCGGCGGGTCAAATGTCAGCGTCGTTGCGGTCTTGTTGAGCGTAGCGACACACTCCAAGGGCTTGATCAGCGTCAGTTTGTCCCGCTGGCTGTACAGCCACAGCTGGTATTTGTTATCGACCGCACTGCTGGCGATGTAGCCGATGACGGTACCGGGCACCAGATTGATGTCGGGCGAGTCAAGCAAGATAATGCGGTAGCCGATGTTGTGCGGTCCCTTACTACGCTCGATTCCCAGGGTCATTTCCTCGTTGGGATAGTACCAAATGCCCTCCAGGGGTTGCATGTCGGTCTCATCGAGCCTCACCTTCATCGAATCGAGGTCCAATCCATCGATCACCACCGATTTCTTGGGCACGCCATTGCCTGCTACCGCCATGACGGGCAGCAGCATGAGCAGGAATGATATGATGGTCTTGCTGCAGGGCATGTTATCGTGACTAATTCACTGTCGCGAAACGGTAAATCACTCCCAGACTGAGGATTTCCTTGAATTGCCAGAAGTTCCAGTCATCGTCACGGGCACGCGAACGGTCAAAGCGCAGGTGCGTGTAGAACTGAGTCGTCAGGTACTTGCCGATGGCAAAATCGAGCGTGTTCTCCCAGTCACCCTGAACGTACTCATAGTTGGTGAACATATAAAGCCTGGAAGTCACCATCACACTGGGCGTGAATCTCCACAACAGTTTTGCCTCGAAATTGCTACCGAATGTGCTCTTGCTGTGGCATCCGGCATCGATGCCGAATCTCGTCGGGTCAATATCAGTGATATTCCTGCAATACTTCCAGTTATAGGACAGCGGAGCGATGGCGAGTGTGAAGATGCGGTCATCGGTCTTCTTGTAGTTGTAGGTCATACCCAAACCGATGTTCAACTCGGCAGGAGACAAGAATGCGGCAGTCATGGTGCGCGTGTTGGTCTTGTAGTTGTTCAGGAACTGGGTCGTGAACTGCATCATCGCACTATAGTACCAGTTTTTCACCGCTTTATAACCCAACTGTGAGGTAAACAGGAAGTTATCCTCGTTGATGAGGTATTTACGAATGCTGTCACCATGGGTTGTCGCCAGACCCAACTTATAGGACAACGAGTTGTTGAACAACCAGTTAGGATGCAAGTCCTGATTGAGGTTGCAGTTCCAGTTCACAGAACCGAGCAGAGCCAGGTTGTTCTCGCCGCCCTGGTACCAGTTGCCGCTGATGTAGGCTTGGGTGAACTGCAGCGAAGCGTTGAACACGTGCAGCCAGTCATGCATGTCGATTTTAGGGGCATCGGCAGGAGTCGCATCATCAGGCACCTCAATATTCTGGGGAGCAATCGTCAGCATGCCCTGGCGCGGTGAGCTGGAGATGACACCCTCGGGGGGTGCCTCGGGCAGGCTCTTGGCGTTATATGCCACCAGTTCGGGATGTTCAATCATTGCCCGCTGTCTCACTCGCATGACGTGGTTGGAATTCTCCATGGCCTCCTGCAACCAGGCGTCGTTGGCGTCCAGACAATATAGATCCTGGGATTTACAAGCTTTCACATGGGCCTCTGGCACAAGCTCATACTGGTCAAAAACCAAGGGCGCATAGAGCATGTCGGCGCTTTGTGATGGCTGTTCACTGTCTTGAGCGGCAGCATTGACACACATTGCCGCTAAGACGGCAAGTGCCACACATAATTTTGATGTAATCAGCTGTTTCATTGGGTCATATGTTTTTTGGATGGTCACTTCTTCGGGTTGTTGCTATCGTTATCTCTGTCACGCCTCATAGAGTTTCTCTTTTCGGGCAGGGCGTTGCTGCTCGTTGGGTTTCTCAAGATCCTTGCCTTTGTTCTTCTGCACCTTTTGCTTCTTACGCTCTCGGTTCGGCTTCTGATCTTTGTTTTCGGCGAAGCTCTTGACCATATCCTCGACAGTCTCCCTGTTCCCATACAAATAATTGACCGTCACCTCGATAATGAGATTTTGCCGCTTGGAAACCAGGTCGGCGATGATGGCGCGCGAACCGTCGGGCATTGAACCGCTGATACTATAGACCTTAAACCCCTTGACCTTGATGCGTCCGTCCTGGAGGTCATACATGCTATAGCCCAACGCTTTGCGCTGCAGGTTTTCGTTGAGCAGCTTCTTATCGTCGCCCTTGTCCTTGCTATAGAGCTGTATCGTCATCACCATGTCCTCCCAGTGGATCTCAAACCGGGTATTGCTTTGATAAGTGACGAAACCCGCCTCGGGCGTCTCAAACGACAGGTTGTACCGGCTCCAGGTATAGACCGTTGCTGTGGCATCAATGGCAACGAATGCCATCACCGCCAGCATCAGGGACCTTAACAGGATATGTCTCATTCTTCTCATTCTGATACAGAGCTATAAATTATGGATGTTGCACTTGATCCAGATAACGGGACCAATCCCGCTTGCTGCCACGGAACACATTCAGATCCACTTTACCCTTCACACCCTTGACCGAGCCCTCGTGGCTGAATTGCTGGATGCGGTGTGGCATCGTGGGCTGCAGGTCGGGGCTGGTGAACGAACACAACCACAGGTCATGGTCACCCAGCAGGTCCTTGTAATACTTGTTGTAACCGTCAAGATTGGTGTATATCATCACGCTATAACCTTTGTCGGTGAGGATGTTAATCATCTCCATGACCCGGTTCACGGCAGTCTTGCGGTCTGTTGTGGCGCCATTACCCCAGTCGTCTTCCAGGTCGATGACCAGTGGCAGGTCTAATGTCTTTCCCTTGATTACGGAAAGGAAATTGGCGGCTTGCTCCTCTCCAGTGCGGTTCTTGCGAAAGAAATGGTAAGCCCCCACTTTCAAGCCGGCTTCATGCGCCCGCTTGTAATTCTTAGCGAAAGCATCATCCTTGTAGGTCTTCCCCTCGCTTGCCTTGATAAAGACAAACTGATAGTTGTCATCCCTCACCTGACCAAAATCAATGTCACCGTTGTGCCTCGACACGTCGATGCCGGCTACAGGATATCGGTAACGGTCCACATATACCGAATGGGGCAACACGTAGGACCACACTACATAGGCCCCCATCAACGCAACAAGTGCTGCTGCTCCAAGCAGGAGCAGCCACTTGATGAAGTCGGGTTGTGTAGGCACTCGGTTTTTCCCCATAGGCAGTCAGGGTGTTAGAACAACGGGAAATTACTGGTGGTATACACCCACTTTTGCTCAAATTCCTGCTGTGAACAGGTGAAGAACAGCACAGCCTGGATGATGCTGACAACCTGGGCCACAACAGCCAGGACACCGCACGAGAGCAGCGAAGCCAGCAAAAAGACAATACCTGCTGTGGACTTGCCCAAATAGAAGTAATGGAGTCCCAGTGCACCCATGAGCAATGCGAGCAGACCAGCGATACCACGACTCTTACCTGACGGCCCGTTGCAGAACAGGTCATCATCGATCAGGGTACTGTTCGGGTTCGTATACTGCTGTTGTTCAGCATAGGACACATTGGTTTCGGCGCCGCAATAGGGGCACTTCACACGGTTCACTCTCTCTTGAGTGCTGTACTGTTTCCCGCACTCGGGGCAATTGTGGATATACATATTCTTAGTTCTTAGTTTTTAGTTGTTAGTTGTTAGTTTTGTCGTTAGACGTTTTGACTAGCCAAAAAGTTTCAATTATACCAGAAAATTTTTAAGACTCATGATGTCTCGATAAAATAGCATTTGAAAGAGCATTTATCATTTTACTTATCTCAATAATCATGCCATCAGCAACTGATGTTTTATTCTCATCAAGATAATTGAGTCTTTTACAGATATCCAGCTGAGTAGATAACTCCCATAATGAACCTCTTGCCTGAGCCAAAAAACGAACAAAGTCTTTCTCAGAATTGCGGCCTTCACCTTCAGCGATATTCGACGGAATTGATACTGCAGATCTACGCATTTGATCTGAGAGACCATAAAGTTCCTCGCGGGGAAGACATTTAACTAAAGAGTATATCTCAATGGTTAAGTCCATTGATTTTTGCCATACCTTTAATTCTTTAAAATCACTTGATTTCATTTCAGCTCTCATTATACAAGTCATCTAACTAACAACTAAAAACTAAGAACTAACAACTACAAGCTTAGCGCTTTTGGCGCTTGCTGGCGTTGCTACGCTGCTTTTGGAGCTGCTGTTGCTGCTTTTGGGCCTCCTCAAGGCGTTCCATCCACTTGGATTTCTTCTTCTTGGGCTTGGCGGAATTGGCGGCGATGGTAGCGCGCACCTTTTCCTCGGTGACGAACATACGGCTGACGAAGGTCTGCACAATGGTGATGAGCAACGATATGAAATAGTAGTAGCTCAAGCCCGATGCATAGTTGTTGAACATGAACATGAACATCAGGGGCATCATATACATCATCGCCTTCATGCCCGGCATGGACTGGGACGACGCCTGTGACTTGCTGGTGATGTAGGTGTAAATGATATTGGTCACCGTCATCAACAGGCAAAAGAGGCTCAAGTGGTTACCAAACATGCTGGAAATGAACGGTATGTTGGTTGTCCATTGAATAATCTTGTCAGGGGCGCTCAAGTCATCGGCCCACAAGAACGACTGTCCGCGCAACTCGATGCACGAAGGGAAGAAGGTGAACATCGCGATCAGGATGGGCATCTGCAGCATGATGGGTAGGCAGCCGCCAAAGGGACTCGCACCTGCCTGACGATAGAGTTCCATCGTCTTTTGCTGTTTCTTGAGCGCATCTTCCTGATTGGGATATTTCTCGTTGATAGCGGCAATGTCGGGCGCCAGAATGCGCATCTTGGCCTGCGAGACATAGCTCTTGTAGGTCAGTGGCCACAGCACCGTCTTGATGATAATGGTCAGCACCAGGATGATAATACCGTAATTGCTCATGAACTTGCCCAGCCAGTCAAACACGGGAATGATCACACCAACGTTGATCAGGCGGAACAGTTTCCACCCCAAGGGAATGAGGTGAGTGAGCTTCAGGTCCTCCTTGGGCGAGAACTTGTCATAGCTCGACAGCATGTGGTAGCGGTTGGGACCCAGATAGAAATAGAACGATGCGGGATTGGGCTTGTCGCTTGAGTAAGGTATCAGGGTGTGGATGTTCACATCCTTGATATAATTCTCATAATCAGGCATGTCCTTGTCGATGACCACGCTGGTCATCTTGGCTGAGCTCATCACGCTGTCGGCGACGAGGACGCTCGAGAAAAACTGGTTCTTAGCGCTCACCCATTTGAGGTTGTCCTTGACTTCCTTCTCGTCGCTGCTGTTCTCGTTGACATTTTTCACGTCACCGCTCTTGCCCGAGAATTTGTAATAGATACCGCTATTGCGTTCCTCAAAGGTCTTGCCGAACTCATGACGCGAGATCTTCTGGTGCCAATCCAGATCAACCAGGTTGATGTTGAGCGGAATCACCTGGTTCATGCCTTGCTGCACCATCTCCATGCGCACCATGTAGCTGCCGGGAACGAGGGTATATTTCAGTCCCCATTGCGCACCGCCCTCAAGCTCAAGATTCATCAGCACCGTGCTGTCGTTCAACTTTTTAGGCTCAAAATAGAAATTCTTGGTCTCGAAGCGCTGCGTGTTGTTGCTCAAGGTGAAGCTGTAGTCGTTGTCACCCTTGTCAAAGAGGACCAGCTGCGGGGTTTTATACGTCTTGTAGCCCTTTAACGTCGCGCGGGCGATGATGCCGCCCTTGGTGCTGAGTTCCACCTTCAGGGAGTCGTTCTCAAGGGTCACCATCTGCTCGGTTCCGGCAAGCGAAGCGGCAAACGAGCCATTCTTGGCATACACGTCAAGCACCCGTTGCACCGCCTGCACCGCCAGGTTGTGGGTGGCAGGGTCACTACTGGTCGATGCGGTCACCTCGTCCCACTTCACGGTCTTGTTGCCGACCGTCACCGTTCCGTCCACCTTGCCGTCCTTCAACGACAGCATCACACCATCGCTGTTGATGGCGGCATTGCCATCGGGCATGTTCTGGAGCACACCCATCAGGTGCGTCATCTCATCAGTACTCAGGGTATCCACATCGCCGGCAGCGATGTCGTGCTGCTGTTCAGCCTCTTGAACCGCAGCAATCGAGTCCATTTGTCGCTGACGTTCGGCTAATTCGGCCTCGCTTGGCTGGTTCAACCACTGGAAACCGATAATGACCAGTCCAATCAGCAACAAAGCTAATAAAGTGTTTTTATCCATATTATTCAGTTATCTTCTTTTTCAGTGTTATTCTGCCTTCCCGGCGTTTGCAGCGATGGCCGCTTCGATAAACGACATGAAGAGCGGATGCGGGTTGAGTACGGTGCTTGAGTACTCAGGGTGGTACTGCGTACCGATGTACCAACGGCACTTGTCGAGTTCAATCACCTCGGCCAATCCACTTTCGGGGTTCACACCCGCAATGGTCATTCCGGCAGCCTCGAAGCGTTCACGGTACTCGTCGTTGAACTCGAACCTGTGGCGGTGTCTCTCCTCGATGTCGGTCACGCCATAGGCCTGTGCAACTTTCGTTCCATCTTTCACATGGCAGGCATAGGCGCCCAAACGCATTGTTCCACCCAGGTTAGTCACCGTCTTTTGGTCCTCCATCAGGTCGATGACATTGTGGCTGGTTTTAGCATCCATCTCGGTGCTGTTGGCATCGCTCAAACCCAGGACGTTACGGGCAAATTCGATGACCATGCACTGCATACCCAGGCAGATACCAAAGGTGGGCACGTCATGCTCACGGCACCATCTCAGGGCCACAAACTTCCCTTCGATACCCCTCTGTCCGAAACCGGGAGCCACAACAATGCCGTCGTGCCCGGCAAGCAGTTGCTCAACGTTACCGTCGTTGATGTGCTCACTGTTGATATAGTCCAGCTTCAAGCGCCGGTCATGATAGGCGCAGGCATGCAGCAGGCTCTCGTCAATACTCTTGTAGGCATCCTGGAGCGACACATACTTGCCTACCAGACCGATGCGCACCTCCTGTTTAGCCCCCTTGAGCTTGTCCAGGAACTCGTTCCACTTGGTCAAGTCAGGCTCGCCATCAGAACTCATCCCCGTTTTTTCCAGAATGATGTTGTCGAGCCGCTGCTCATGCATCTTGAGCGGCACCTCATAGATGGTGGGTACGTCAAGGCTCTGGACCACCGCGTCGGCACTCACGTTGCAGAACTGCGCTACCTTCTTCAGCATCGTCGGCGGCAGCTGGTGCTCGGTTCTCAAGACGAGGACATCGGGCTGGATACCTTCCTGCTGCAGCAGTTTCACACTGTGCTGCGTAGGCTTGGTTTTCAACTCCTTAGCGGCATTGATATAGGGCACGTAGGTGAGATGCACGCAGATGCACCTGCGTCCCAGTTCCCATCGCAGCTGTCGAATCGCCTCGATGAAAGGCAGCGCCTCGATATCACCCACCGTTCCACCAATCTCGGTGATGACAAAGTCATATTTTCCCGTTGTGCCCAATAGTTTAACGTCACGCTTGATCTCGTCGGTGATATGGGGGATGATTTGCACCGTCTTGCCCAAATAGTCACCGCGGCGCTCCTTGTCGATGACGCTCTGATAGACGCGTCCCGTGGTAACATTATTGGCGCGGGTGGTCTTGATGTTGGTGAAACGCTCGTAGTGCCCCAAGTCCAGATCGGCCTCATGACCATCGACGGTGACATAGCATTCGCCGTGCTCATAGGGGTTGAGCGTGCCCGGGTCGATGTTGATGTAGGGGTCGAACTTCTGGCATGTGACTCGGTAGCCGCGCGAGAGCAGCAGCCGCGCGATGCTCGACGCGATAATGCCCTTGCCCAGCGACGAAACCACACCGCCTGTAACAAAGATATATCTAGTTTCCACTTCCATTCTCAAATAAATATATTTAACCGACAAAGATACTGCTTTTTTTTTGAAAAATTGCCCGAATCGCCACAGAAAGCACAAGAGGAACTGGAATGACAAGAGGAACTGGAGAGACTGGAGGAACTAGGCTGGATGTTCCAGCATGTCCAGTACATCCAGCTAATCCAGTTCCTCCAGTTAATCCAAGCAAGTCCAGCGGAGGAGAAAAAAGACAGGCGGCCATGTGGTCGCCGGTCTTTTATTGTTCGCTGTAGCTAATCAGCTAACAGCTTGCCAGTGGCATGAATTACTTCATCACCTTAACAGCGCTGGTGGTGCCGTCGGTGTAGGTGGTAACAACGATGGTTACACCATTAGCCTCCTGCATCTCCTGGCCGGCCATGTTGAAGTAGCGTACACCAGCAACAGTCTTGTTAGCGTTCAGCTCGTTAACTGCATCGGGGTTAGCGGGCAGGATGATGGTCTTGGTAGCGGGATCGCTGATAGCCTTACCCTCTTCCTGTGCGGTAGCAGTGATGATGTGGATGGTCTGCTCGTTCTGGTCAGCATATACCTTGTAGTGACCATTGTCATCGGGGAAGATCTCGTTACCCTCACCGTCGTAAACGTGTACCTCAGCACCCTCAACGGCATTTACGTGGAACTCAACATACTGATAGATGCGGCCGTCCTTCATCTCGGTATCGATAACGATCTCGGGAGTCGGGGTCTTTTCGAGCTCCTTAGCAGGTACATAGTAGGGCTTGCTTACAACAGCACTCTGATAGTCCTCGGTCTTGGCGAGGGTGTAAGCGCTGAAGGTACCCTGCTGTACGTAGGTCTGCTGAACGAAGGGATACTCGGTGGTCTCGGTGATGGTCTCGGTGCCGTTGGGAGTGGTTACAACAACGCTGTAGCCCTCGGGAACGGTAACAGTCATCACGTAGTTGTCAGCATCCCATTCCAGAGTGGGCACGGGAGCGTAGGTAGCGGGACGTGCGGGCAACTCCCAAGCATAACGATTGTTATTGCTGTCGGGACGGTCGCCACCCTTCACCTGTACGAAGAATGAGCCTTCCTGATCATAGAGAGCCTCAGCAGCAACCTTGTACATGTAGGGGCTGCTTACGCCTTCTACCTTCTCACCATCGATGTAGAGGTCAGCGCCCTCTTCCCATTCGATCTTGTAGGTCAACCAGCCATCAACAACGCCCATGTTGGTTACAACAGCGTCATTCCAAGGCTCGGGAGCGGGAGCTTCCCAAGTGCGGGTAGCATCAGCTTCCTTGGTTACATAACCCTCGGCAGCAGCCTCAGCGTGGATGTTATAGGTGCCATAGGCGGGCAGTTGAACGGTGGTCTCACCACCACGAACAACCTCGGCATAGGTAGCGGTAACGGTAACAGCCTCGGGACCATCATAGGTAACCACGATCTGACCAGTAGCCTGATCTACATCACCAATAACGAGATTACCAGTCAGCTCAACGGGCTGAGTAGCCTCAACGCTGATGTGGCAAACCTTGTTCTGGGTAGCGCCATCGGTAACGGGACCACGAGGATCAGCACCACTACCGGGAACGGTCTTAACATTCAGGTCACCACCTGCGAAAGTCTGCTCGAACTGCAGGGTAACGATGAACATCTCAGCATAGTCACCAATCCACTTTGCGGCACCAACGCTAACGGGATCATCCTCGTCGGGATCAGCACCCTCGGGCCAGTAGTAACCAGCACCAGCGTTAGCGGCGATGAATTTGAAGTTCTCAAGACTCATGTTCAGGGTAACGGGGATGTCCTTGTCGTTACCAACAGCGTCCAGAGTGTGGATGGTCATGTCAGCACCCTCAACACCATTCTTCAAAGCAACACCCTCGGGCAAGGTAAAAGTAACCTCCCAAGCGCTGGTGTAGTTGTCGAAGTGAGCCTTAACAGGAATGTCCATGCGACGGTTCTTGCCAGCGGTCTGGGCAAGAAGTTCCTGTGATACCTCGAAATCATCGATGTAGAGGTACTCTGCAGCGCTAACGCTACCTACCATCAAAAGGGCAGCAAGAGTAAATAAAAATTTCTTCATAATTTTGAATAAAATTTTAATTGATTAATAAAAAAATATAATAAATAACACAAAAGTTCTTGACATTCAGGGATTAAACTATTCTTATTTGTTAAAGAGTCACGGATTAACTAAACATCCAGGTAATCTTTGTTTCATTTACGGATTATTAAGGTAAAGTATTATCTCACGTTATTTCCCGCAAACTGCCATGTGTTGCCACATGACAAACTCCGGCTCGTCGAGCCGCAGTAAAACGCTGTTTGCAGAAGGTTTTGCTCATAATTCTATCATCTAGATTCAGAACTAAATCATGCTAGCTGGTTTATCTCGTGACGCAAAGATACTGCTATTTTTTATACTGACAAAAAAAAATACACTTTTTTTTAAAAAAAGAACTGGAATTGCGAGTCCTGGAGGGGCTGGAGAGACTGGAGGAACTGGACTGGATGTTCCAGCACGTCCTGTGCATCCAGGCAATCCAGTCTTTCCAGGGCATTGAGCTTGTTCTTCAAGCGTGCGATTTCTTCTTTCAGGGCTTTGATCTCCTGTTCTTGACGCTCAATGATCTGGCGCTGGGACTCCCGCTGGCCAAGCCGCGCTGCTGTCATCCGCTCCCGTATGCCACCCTCGGTGGTGAATTCGCGGTCCTTGCGCTCAATATAAGATTGCAGCGCCTTGTCCACCTGATGAGAAAGGCACAATGCCATGTTGGCCATCTCTTCGGCATCCATCCGGGGAAACAGCTCCCTGTAGTCCTCATAGAGGTAGTGACCACGGCAAAAAGCCAATATCGCCTCAAACCTGGGGTGCCCCTCTTGCCACAGCGGCAAGCCGCAGTGTTTCAAGAAGTCTTGATAATCTTCACGCAACTCGCAGTTACTGCCTTTGGCCGCATTCAGCAACTTGATTTCCATCTCCATGCTCGCACGGCCGTCCTCACTGCCCTCGACAATGTTCTGCTTGCAACTGCGCGCTGCCTGAACCATTTGATCTACCGTGCGGTCGCCCCACTTCTTGAAATACCGCTTACAGAAAACTTGGGTCAACTGATACAGCACGTCACTGCGCTGATAAAAGCGCAGCTTCTTGTAATTGGCGGGCCTGCGCAACACACTTGCCGTTCCGTCATCATAACGGTTCACCTCTTGATTCTTTCCCATCGTTCTTGATTAGTTCTTCCCCACAAAGGTAATTTTTCTTACCCGGCCATGCAAGCAATTGCTAGAAAAAAAAGGATAGACTGGAGAAACTGGAGAGGCTGGAGAGACTGGAGGGACTGGAGAGGCTGGACTGGAGGCTCCAGCAAGTCCAGTTAATCCAGTTAATCCAGTGAGTCCAGCCAATCCAGCCAATCCAGTCAAGTCCAGTCAAGTCCAGCGGAGGAGAAAAAAGACAGGCGGCCATGTGGTCGCCTGTCTTTTATTGTTCGCTGCAGCTAATCAGCTAACAGCTTGCCAGTGGCATGAATTACTTCATCACCTTAACAGCGCTGGTGGTGCCGTCGGTGTAGGTGGTAACAACGATGGTTACACCATTAGCCTCCTGCATCTCCTGGCCAGCCATGTTGAAGTAGCGTACACCAGCAACGGTCTTGTTAGCGTTCAGCTCGTCAACGCTCACGGGACCACCCTGTGCTACATAAGCGGTATAGCCAACTTCCTCACCAGTGGTCTGGTCGATCACGATGTGAACACCGAGGCTGTAGCTGTAGCCATTGTAAACGAAGTAGGTCATCTCACCCTCGGTACCCAGCGGGTTGTTCATAGCGTTGCCAAGGAATGCCTGGATTTCAGTTGCATCGGGAACATAGTACTCACCCTGGTTGTAGAATGCATCCTCGGTAGCATAGTACTTAACACCGTCGATGATGTAGTAGAAGTTACCAATGTTGTAGAACAAGGGATAGATTACGTCGTAAGCGGTTACATAGTCACCGTTTGCACCAATCATCAGAGGAACCATCTCCTCGGTACCGTCAGCGTAAACCATAACTACATACATTACGTGACCCTCCTGAGGAGTAACTTCCTTAGCGGGAACGTCAGCATATTCGCTCTTGCTAACACCGGGAATAGCCTCGTCGTCAGCCTGAGCTACAGCCCAGTAAGCAACGGTCTGGGCTTCATCGGTACGGTCAACGGTATAGGTAGCAGTGCCCTCACCGGTGATTTCCTCGTCGATAACCAGGTTGCCATCCTCGTCGTAAACCTTGATGTACAGGGTTACGATACCCTCACCAGTAGCGGTGATGATCAGAGCGTCGTCGGTCAGTTCGGTTTCAACCTCGGGAGCGGGAGTCTCATAGGGAGGCTCAACAGCAACAGCGGGAACAGTTACCTCGAGAGTGGTAACAGGGCTGATCTCCTTACCATCTTCCTGAGCGGTAGCGGTGAAGGTGTAGGTAGCGGGCTCCTCACCCTTAGCTACGGTGCAGGGATTGTCAACCTCAACGCCATCCATGTAGAGGATAACGGTACCATTACCGGTAGCGGTAACGATAACTGCGTCGTCAGTCTCCTCGAAGGTGATAACGGGAGCGTCGGTTACCTCGGGCGTGGGAGGCTCCGGAGTCTTAGCGGGGATAACGTAAGTCTCGGTAGCGGTCTCACTGATCTCCTTACCATCCTCCTGAGCGGTAGCGGTAACAACGATCTCGTGCTCCTCATCCTGGAAGTTGTAAACGAAGGGGTTGGGAACGAGCATACCGTCGATGTACAGCTTAACGGTACCGTCACCAGTAGCAGAGATGGTTGCATACTCCTCATCATAGTTGTACTCGATAGAGATAACGGGGGTAGCGGTAACCTCGGGAACCACGGGAGCGGTCCACTCGATCTCGGCGGTAGCGCTCTTGTTCTCATAACCCTCGGCGCTTACGGTAACAGTGATGTGGTTGATACCCTCAACGAGCTGGATAGCACCGTCAACGAGCTCAACAGTCTCACCATTCAGAGTAACAACGATGGTTACATCCTCTTCACCAGTGTAGCTGATTGCGAGAAGACCGTCCTCGGTGGGCTCACCGATCACGATTTCACCAGCGAGGATCTCGGGCTCAACAGTGCCACCCTCAACGGTGATAACGCAGGTCTTGTAGTTGTCCTGGTTCTTGGGGCAAACCTCGCCACGGGGATCAGCACCACTCGAGGGCTGGGTCCTTACAACCAAGTCACCACCGGTGAAGTCCTGAGCGAACTGCAGGGTAACGATGAACATCTCAGCATAGTCACCAATCCACTTTGCGGCACCGCAGGTTACGGGATCGTCCTCGTCGGGATCAGCACCCTCGGGCCAGTAGTAACCAGCGCCAGCGTTAGCAGCGATGAAACGAAGGTTCTCAAGACTCGTGTTCAAGGTAACGGGGATGTCCTTGTCGTTACCTACAGCGTCCAGAGTGTGAAGGGTCATGTCGGCACCCTCAACAGCGTTCTTCAGCTGAACGCCCTCGGGCAAAGTCAGCTCAACCGTCCAAGCGCTAACATAGTAGTCGAAGTGGGCCTTAACGGGCACGTCCATGCGACGGTTCTTGCCAGCGGTCTGAGCAAGGAGTTCCTGTGATACCTCGAAATCATCGATGTAGAGATACTCCTCGGCGCAGAGGCTACCTGCCATCAGAAGGGCAGCAAGAGTAAATAAAAATTTCTTCATAATTGAATAGAATTTAAATGTTAATAAAAAAGTAATACAAAAAATCTGTTATTCAATAATCAAGTGCATCTAAAGGAATGTTTTATCTTCAATTCATTAAAAAGTCCCGGATCAACTGTTATACATTATTCATTTAACACTATTCACGAGGTACAGTTACACTACACACTGCTTGACAACGGGTGCCATGCACGTGGGTGGAGAACAATACATAAACTTTTCATCTTTCGTAACTTATGTTTTACTTCAAGTGATATCACAGCTATAGTTGTTCGCAAAATTACAATTTTCCAAACAAATGACAAAGCATCGACAGATTTTTTTTCTTAAAAAACCTTAAAATCCTACTGGAACCAGTTTAAAGGTTATCAACATGCAGCGCCTTGTTATAACGCAGGGTTGATTCCCAAAAACTTGCGGGCGTTGCCCGTGGCGGCAGTCTTGACATCGTCAACTGTGAGGTGAAGCGTTTGGGCAACCAGTGTCGCGACCTCATGAATCGTGACAGGCGCGTCGTCGGTCTCGAGGAGGAGCCTGTCAAGTGGGGTCTCGAGTAGCGCGCCGGGGTTGAAACGTTGCCCGAACGAGAGATAACAGCCCGCATCAAGCAGTGTTCGCGCCACATGCCGGTTACCACTCATTCCATGAACGGCAAGCGGCACAGCAGCCAGGGAGGCCGTGCGGCGGGCATCCAGGATATCCCGCGTTGACCTCACGTTGTGGACAACAACGGGGAGGCCCGTCTCGTTCGCCACTTGCAGGTGACGGATAAACACCGCCGTCTGGACCGGGATGCCGCCGCCCCGCAGGTGGTCCATTCCCGTCTCGCCGATGGCCAACACCTGGGGATGCCGGGCGCATCGCTCGAGCAGCATGAAGTCCTCCTCGGTAATCGTCTCCACAGTCTCCCAAGGGTGAAAGCCGACCGCATAGTAATGTCCCGGCAACGGATCAAAACGCCTCGGATCCACTGCGATGAGGGCATCGGTGGCATCGGTCTGATGTGTATGGAAATCAAGGATATTCATCAGGGAACAGGGTCATATCCGCTGCCACCCCAGGGGTTGCAGCGCAAGATGCGCCATATGGCGAGCGCTAAGCCCTTGAACGGGCCGTGCTTGCGTATAGCCTCGATGGCATACTGGCTGCACGAGGGCGTGAAGCGGCACGTGGGGGGCTTGAGTGGCGAGATAAACCTCTGGTAAAAACGGATGGGCAGGATAAGCAACCAGCCGATGAAGCGTAAGACCTCACGACAAAAATGCCCGATTTCATCGAAGATTTTCATGGTTGCCGCGCTTGACCTTCAACAGGAGATTGCTGCCCGATCGCCTCCTGGGCGATGCGCGTGAGCAGGCTGATCATTTTCTCGTTAACGACGCTATAAGGCGCGGGGGTGTTGTCCAAGTAAACAAAAGCGATGTCCACTCCGCAATCCAACCGCTCCAGCACAGGGGTGAGCAGTTCATGACGGTTCAGGCGGTAGGCTTCCCTAGTGCGCCGCCGCAGCGTCACGCGGTCAACCGCCTTGCGGATGCGCTTCTTGGGAATGGAAATGAGGAATTGCAGGGGTTGCTCGCCCCGAGGTCTCACCCTGTAGGCGGCACGCAGCGGGAATGCCATCAATGACTTGCCCTCGTCAAAGAGGCTATTGACAGCGGTTCGGCTGCACAATTTCTCGTTTTTATTTAACTTGAGATCCATTTTGTAATTCAAGTTCTGAAACAATCGATGTTTCAGAACTTGAAGTTTAGAGTTTAGAGTTTAAAGTTTAGAGGGTTGAGCAGCTCGCGACCGCCGATTCCAGGAAGACATTATTTCTTCTTGGGGGCAGCCTTCTTGGCCTGGTCGGCTTTAGCCTTGCGGGTGGCAGCGGCCTTCTTGGCGGCAGCCGAACGTTTGGCGGCGGCAGCCTCGGCAGCGGCTTTAGCCTTGCGGGTGGCGGCAGCCTTCTTAGCGGCAGCCGAACGTTTGGCGGCGGCAGCAGCCTCGGCAGAGGCTTTAGCCTTGCGGGTGGCGGCAGCCTTCTTAGCGGCAGCCGAACGTTTGGCGGCAGCCTCGGCTTCAGCCTTTTCGCGCTTCGCGGCCTCGCGTGCGGCCTTGCGCTCTTCCTTCTCCTCCTCGAACTTGGCTTTCTTGAGGTACAACTCAATTGCGCTAGCCATCGAGGGAGCCTCGGGCGTGATGGTCACATCCACTTTCAGTCCCACCTCGGCAGCCGCTTCAAGTGTTGTCTGTCCCATGGCAGCAATGACCACATTGCGCTGCTTGTAATCGGTGAAGTTGGTGATGTAGGATTTAATACCCGCAGGGGTAAAGAACACCAACATGTCATAATCAAAGGGCTCGTCGGGCGTGAAGTCGTTGCTCACGGTACGGTACATCACCGCTTTGACATATTTGACCTTGTTATTATCCAGCACGAGCGCTTTATCGTTGTGGACATCACTGACAGGCATGAGATAAGTCTCCTTGTGGTGCTTAGCGATAATGGGAATCAGACCCTCCATCAGACCATTCTCACTATAGAAAATCTTGCGCTTGCGGTAGATGACATACTTTTGCAGGTAATGGGCGACAGTCTCGCTGACACAGAAGTATTTCAATGTGTCGGGCACATTGTAACGCAATTCCTTGCACAGGCGGAAGAAATGGTCGATTGCGGTACGCGCAGTCAAAATAATCGCCGAATAATCAGGCACATTAATTTTGGACTGACGGAATTCCTTGGATGTTAAGCCTTCGACCTTGATAAAAGGTCTGAAAACAATTTCTACTCCGTATTTCTTCTCCAGTTCAAAGTATGGAGACTTTTCGGACGTCGGTCTTGGTTGAGAAACCAGAATCTTCTTAACGTTCATTTAGTTATTTTCTACTGTAAAATGCCACAAATCCAGTAAGTTACACCTGTCATAATGACTAGGGGTACGATTTCGACGGCGCAAAGGTACAAAATAAAATAGACAATTGATGACAAATTGCTATAAAAAATTCTAATTCCCTTATAGACAAAAATCAGCCGCACTACCAAATACAGTAATGACGCAACACACAATAGCAATTTGCCATGAGTCGGAAATATCATGATCAGCACCAGCACCGGCAATAACAACAAGCCGAGAAATGACTGTGAGGCCTTGAATCCATCTAGCCATAGTTTTGTCCCTACCTTGTCGCTGAAAGTGTAACCTAAAATCCTGAAAACCAGCCATTGCACCGCATAAAAAGCCACAGCCAACGCACAAAAGGCCGCAATGTGCCTGAAGACGTTAGCCTGCAACGACAGTGCCCATTCGGGTCTCAACATCTGGACCGCAAAATAGATGATGAACGCCTCGACAATACAGGTGTTAGCGATCAGTGCCGCCAAAATTTTGGTCTCGTTGAGCGTGTGGTCCTCAAACAGGTTTTCACGACGTTTTACCGAAAACATGTAGTGGAAAAAGTTCTCGATATACTTATAACCCGTGTGGTAACTCAAAGCCATGGACAATAATCCCGCCAGCAGCAACAGCATCGAAGGGGTGTCGTGCAACGGCGAACGGGCAAAAGTCTGTGGCTGGCTTGTCGCAGGTAATTCCATGACAGGCATCGCGTTGATGTCCTGGAGCGAAGTGTCGGCCGCCTCGGCGGTGGGAAATCCGTCAAGGTACTGCGGGGCATAGTAATGCTCCACGGTATCGCTTGGGGAAATCACATTGACGTGTTGAGTAGTGGCCGGCATCATTCTGATCAGTATTTTGACTCAAACTCCACGGTGTCACCATCATCTAGCAGGTCGATGGCTTGCTGGGGGGTTGCGGCGACCTGCCACAACCGGGCATGGGAGGGTTTCATGAAACCCTCGTTGATGGCGTGGCGCAGCATCGCCAACAGGGAATCGTAGTAACCCATTGTGTTCAAGATGATGACAGGGACCTTGACCAGCCCAAGTTGTCGCCATGTGAGGGTCTCGAGCAATTCCTCGAACGTGCCCACTCCGCCAGGCAGAGCGATGACAGCATCGGCCATCTCGCTCATCATCTGCTTGCGTTGGTGCATGTCGGCCGTGATGATGACGTCCTCGAGACGGTCATAGCACCAGCCGTTATCGACCATGAATTTGGGGATGACACCTGTGACCTCTCCGTCGGCATCGAGCGCACCGTCGGTCACAGCACCCATCAGTCCCACTGCGCCACCGCCGTTCACGCATCGCCAGCCGCCCCGTGCAAGCAACGCGCCCAAATCGCGCGCCGCCTCCAGATAGCTGGCGTCAATGTTAGCGCTGGAAGCGCAAAACACACAAACATTGCCTCTCGTTTCTTGTTTCATGGCCGCAAAGATAGTTCAAGCCGAACACAATGCCAAAAGTTTTGACGTTAGACTTTAGACTACAGACCTTAGAGCTTAGACTTAGACCAGGAGTCGAGTTGCTGGCTGTATTTCTCACGCAGGGCACGGCTGTGGGTGAGGATATCCTGGTCGGACATGCCTTGCACGACCTCGTCGGTCGAGTTGACCCACTTTTCCTGGAACTTGTCGGCTTGAGTACTAAAGGACTTGTCGTCAAACTCATGCCGTGAGAGTAGGGCTACCGTGACCTCGCGTATGTAGATTTCCCATCGCTTGGTATAATAATCCCACACCAATCCGTTCCAACAGCGGCAGGCATAGTCATTCAGGCTGCCGCCCCAGGTTGTGATGAGCCGTCGAGCGTTCATCTCATAATAGTCTTTGAGTTGAGGGGTGGTTCCCATGTCACGTGCCTGCTGCAGCCAGGTCGCTAGTGTCGCCTGGGGATGGTGACCGTTGAGGGCATCAATGTCGGAAAGCAGTTCAAACATCGTGTTGCTGTGTTCGAATACGCCATCCTTGTCCCCTTGATTGTATGCGGCGTCGAGCGCCTGCTTCTCGACCAAAAAGAGGTCGCCCAGCAATTGCCGCCCCACCCACACCAAGTCGATGGCCATGGCGTCGGTGGTGACTTTTTCCACAGCCAACAAGTGGTCCCACACAGCGAGCAGGTCGCCCGGCTCATACTTGATCTTGCGGCTCTCCTTGCCCAGTTTGGGGTAGGAGCAAGGCAACGGAGCGGCAAAATTCGACGGATTGATGTCCAGCACCTTGTTATATAACAGATCCCAAGCCTCGCGCACAGGCGCACTCTCGCCACCAGCGTGGCGGTCGGCGAGTTCGGTGATAACCTGCTCATCGGTCTTTGCGAAATCCCATGCCTTTTCGAGAATGTACTCGTAGGGGAATTGCTGTACATCCAATCCCTCGAGCGTTGAACCGATGCCCACAAGGTTGTCGCCGCACTCTTTAAGGGCCTGCTCGATGCGCTGGCCAGCCTCCTTTACCCTACCCTGCACGTTAGTGTTACCACCGAAGTTGCCCAGGTAACACCAGATGAACGGCAGACCGTAGAAGCCGTCATGCTCACGCCACATCTCCTTGTACTCACAATAGTAGTCGAGCATGGTCATCTTGCCCTGAGGCACGCCCGTGAGCATGGCGCGTGTGCGCTCACGGGTGTAGTCCTTGCTCTGATAGTAGAGGAACCACGCCATCTGCAGCCACTCGGCATCGGGATCCACGGCGGTGAGGCTCTCATAGATGTGCTGCGAGACCTTGTTCAGATAATCAGGTTCGAAACTGGGCGGATCCACCTCGTTGAAGGGGTCAATGCCATAGATGTGGTCGGTGCCGAACAAACGCGTCTGCTCCTCGAGGAACATGCGCTGGATGCGGCTATACAAAGGGTCTTCGCTGTTGAGGAAATAGGTGCGGTATTGCTCATCAAAGCCAGCCCAGCCGCCCAGGGCCTGGATGTCGGCCTTGGGGAAAAGATTCCGCAACACGCCGGGCACATGGCCGGCAAAAGCGGGCAGCACGGGACGCATGTTCAAGGCGCGCTCACGCTCCACGATGCGTTTTTGCAGCGCGGTCTGTCCTTCGAGCCATTCCTTGGGCAGCGGACCGCACCAGCCGTCGATGTTGGCCATGCGGTGCCAAGGCAGGTAGGTCGGCCCCGTGAAATAGTTGCGCACTTGCTCGTCGGTCATGCCCAGGCTGGTCCACACGTTGTACCACACGGCTTCCTGGCCTGTTATGGCTAACGGCAGATTCACGCCGTTCAAGGCCATCCAGTCGATGAAACGCTCCCAATCATCCCAGTCCCAAAAAGGCATTGTGTATCCCCAAGTGCAGTAGTTGAGGAAAAAGCGCTGCGGCACTCTTGCCGTTACCCGCTCGGCAGCGGGCACATCGGGCAACACCGCCGGCAAATCCAGTGGCACATCGGCATACCACGACACCGTTGTCTTGCAGTAACGGTTCAAATAGCGGTTCAGACCCACCGCCATCGAGTTGGCGTTGTTACCACCAACCACCACCTTACCACCCTGGTTCTCCAGCGTGAACACATCCTTGCCACAGGCATCGTCAGTCTTCACGAATTCCACCTTATCGGCCAATCGGGCCGACAGACGGGCCGCAAGCGCCCGGGCCTGTTGGGTGTCACTGTTTCCCACCGCGCCGGCAACCATGGTCACCAACAACGCCATCGCACATATCAAGAGTCGCCTTCCCATAATCTTGCTCATTATCATCACATAGAAATCGCAAAATTAACGATAAAAAACCACAGATTAACCCAAAGGCGCGCTTTTTTATGTAATTTTGTGCCCCATAAGGATAATGATGACATGATCGGAACAATCGTCAACACGTGCACTATTGTGGCGGGGACTCTCGTGGGAGTAGTGCTTCACAAGGGCATCAAGGAGAAATACAAAACTGTGCTGTATGATGCCTTGGGGCTGGCGTGCTTTGGCATCGGCCTGAACGCTGTGGTCACCAATCTGCCCAAGAGCCAGTACCCCGTGCTGTTCATCGCCGCTATGGCAATAGGCAGTGTCGTGGGCGTGGCACTGGATATCGACGGACGCTTTCACCGGTTGGTGGAACGACGCAGCAAGAACGGTGCAGAGAACCATCTTGCCGACGGCCTGGCGACGGCCACGCTGGTCTATTGCATCGGCCCCTTGTCGATGCTCGGCCCCGTCATCAGCGCCTTGCAGGGCGACAACACGTTCCTGTTCACCAATGCCACCCTCGACCTGGTGACAGCGACGATATTCGGGTCAACCTACGGTATCGGAATGTTGCTGGCCGCACCGGTGTTGTTCCTGTGGCAGGGATTTTTCTATTTCGTCGCCACTCTCTCGAGTGCCGCCGTGAGTGAGTCTCTGATGGCCGAGCTCCTCATCGTGGGTGGCCTGCTCATTACCGGCTCAGGACTCTCATTGTTGCGCATCAAGGACTGCCATGTGCTCAACATGCTTCCCGCGCTGCTTGTGCCGCCGTTGTGGTTCATCATTATGTGGTTAATACAATAACAATAGTGTTATTTATATATGAGTAGCTGGCGTTTTATAGTGGTGTGTTGCATCGTCCTTTTGGCCGGGATAAACAATTCCGCCATGGGGCAGATTGTGACCATCGAGAAATCGGATAAGGAGATTGCCGACAGCATTCGATCGGAATTGGACAGCCGCCCCTACTTCAGTCTCTATAAGGACACCTATTTTGTGGGAGGAACCGTCTTGGGAGGCAAGCCCGACGGCTACAACAGCGATGTGAAATTCCAGATCAGTTTCCAGCAGCGCCTCACCAAGAGCAACCTGCCATGGAACACCTATTTATATCTGTTTTACACCCAAAAGGCCATTTGGCACGTCTTCAGGAACTCGCTACCCTTCTATGACTTGAACTTCAATCCGGGTATCGGCATCTCGCGTTTCATCATCATCAAGAACAGGCTTGTCGGCAAAACCACCATGATGATCGAACACGAGTCAAACGGCCGTGACGGCACCGCGTCCCGCAGTTGGAACAAAGTGTCGGTAGCCGGCGAAGCCTACATCTCGCCCTACCTGATGGCCCACGCCAAATTCTGGTTTCCCATCGTTGACGGTAAATATAACCGCGATATCCTGCAATATAGCGGCATCTACCAAACCGGATTCCAGGCCAAGAGTCTTGACGACAAATGGGTGCTCGACATGACGCTGGTCAAGCGAAAAGGACGGAACCTCAACTTCAACACCATTGTTCAACTGGGCTACCGCATCAACCACAATTCCAACCAGTTCATCATGCTGCAGTACTACAACGGCTATGGCGAACACCTGCTCGACTATAACCAATACCACTCGAGAATCAGGGTGGGCCTGCTCATCAGGCCCAGGTTCTTCAGCGACTTCTAGCTCCCAAAAACCACCTCGAAACAATATAGTTTCATAAAAATGGTCGGTATTGGGAAAAATATACTACCTTTGTGACAAAAGTCAAAAACCGATAATATTATGCAATTTTGGATTAATCATAACGGTGTCCAATCCGGTCCGGTTGACCTCGATGGCATCAAGCAAATGGGATTGACCTCGAATGCATACGTGTGGCATGAAGGGTTATCTGATTGGGTGAGCATCACCCAGGTGCCAGAACTGCAAGGCCTGTATGAGACAATCACCCAAGGCCAGCCTATCGCAACGGCACAGCCTCAAGCGTCCCAAACCGACTTCCATCAGCAGCAGTATGACTACCAGCAACCTATCGAGCCCGAGGAATGCCCTCCAACGAATTTTGTGTGGGCGATTGCCGCCACGGTGCTGTGCTGCATCCCCTTTGGTATCGTGGGCATGTATTATGCCTCTAAGGTGAGCAAACTCTATGCTGCCGGCAACATCATGGGCGCCAAGGAGGCCAGCGAGGCCAGCGCCTGGTGGAGTATCGCATCGGCCGTTGTGGGAGTTGTCTGGAGGCCGCTCATCTTGACCCTATTGGCCACATGACGGATTGGTGTTAAGCCATGCGCCGCACGCTCATCATTCTATTGGCCGTGGCCGCACTCCTGGTGCTTGGCTTCATTTATTATGCCGTTGACCCGACGTCATCGGCCGTGTTCCCGCAGTGCGGATTCTTGACACTCACGGGGTACAAATGCCCCGGATGCGGCAGCCAACGCGCCATCCACTCGCTCCTTAATGGTGATGTGGCGACAGCGTTCAAATACAACGCCATGCTGTTCATCGCCATACCATGGGTTGCCCTGTGCCTCTTCGCCGAGAGCCGCCGCAAGCGCGATCCACAATTGTATGTCCGCTTGAACTCCCCCTTGCTCATTTGGCTGTTCCTGGCCTTTGTGCTGATGTGGTGGCTGCTCCGCAACATCTTTAACTGGTAACTGTCACAGTACCCAAAAAAAGGAGATGAACCTATTGTTCACCTCCCTTCGTTGTGGTTGCCTTGCCCGGACTCGAACCAGGAAATGCGGCACCAAAAACCGTTGTGTTACCATTACACTACAAGGCAATCCTCATATCATCAAAACAGTTGCCTGTTCTAAATGCGGTGCAAAATTACTGCTTTTTTTTGAATTGCAATCATTTTGGCAATAATTTTTGCATTATTGCCGTTCAAACTGCAACCAATTACTTGACAATGAGCAGATAGTAATTCTTCTTACCTTTCTGCGCAAGAATGTACTTGCCGTTGAGCAGCATATCGGTGCTGACGCCCATATTCGGGTCGGCGACCTTCTCTTTATTGATGCTCACGCCACCGCCCTGGGTGAGCTTTCGCATCTCACCCTTGCTGGGGAAGACAGCAGCCACCTCGGTGAGCAACGAGATGAGCGGTGTGGCAGCATCGATGGCTTCGCGCGGCACCTCAAAGGTGGGCACACCCTCGAACACACTCAGCAGCGTCTCCTCGTCAATCTTGTGAAGGATGTCTTTGGCCTTGTTCGAGAACAGGATTTGCGAAGCCTCGACAGCGTTCTCATATTCCTCGGCCGAGTGTACCATGATGGTGATTTCCTTGGCCAGACGCTTTTGCAACGGGCGCAAGCCGGGATCCTTATCCTGCTCGGCAGTCAGTTCGGCGATTTCTTCCTGAGTCAAGTTGGTGAAGATCTTGATGTATTTCTTAGCATCCTCGTCACTCACGTTGAGCCAGAACTGATAGAACTTATAGGGCGATGTGCGCTTGGGATCCAGCCACACGTTTCCGCTCTCGGTCTTGCCGAACTTGCCTCCGTCGGCCTTGGTGATCAGGGGACAGGTGATGGCGAAAGCCTCGCCGCCGCTCATGCGCCTGATGAGCTCGGTACCTGTGGTGATATTGCCCCACTGGTCACTGCCACCCATCTGCAGGCGGCAGCCCTCGGTCTCGTAGAGGTGCAGGAAATCGTAACCTTGCAGCAACTGGTAGGAGAACTCGGTGAATGACATACCGTGGTCGGCATTGGCAGCCAGACGCTTCTTCACGCTATCCTTGGCCATCATGTAGTTCACGGTGATGTGCTTGCCGACGTCACGGATGAAGCTCAAGAATGAGAAATCCTTCATCCAGTCATAGTTATTCACCAGAATCGCATGATTGGGGGCATCGCTGTCAAAATCCAGGAACTTGGCCAACTGCTGGCGGATGCACTCCTGGTTGTGACGCAGTGTCTCCTCATCGATGAGCTTGCGCTCCTGAGACTTCATTGAGGGGTCGCCGATCATTCCTGTCGCGCCGCCAATCAAAGCGATGGGACGGTGTCCAGCCCGCTGCAGGTGCTTGAGCATCATTACACCCACCAGGTGACCGATGTGCAGCGAGTCGGCAGTGGGGTCAATGCCCACATATCCACTGGTCATTTCCTTGTTGAGTTGCTCCTCGGTGCCAGGCATGATGTCGTTGATCATCCCGCGCCATTTCAGTTCTTCTACAAAATTCATCGTCGTATGATTGTTATTTAGTCAGTTATTTTCACTCTATTGGGGGGCAAAGGTACAAAAAATTAAGACATCAGCACAATTTTCAATCCGTTTTCCTCAAACGGCCACCTTGGGAGACCACCATAAAAGAAGCCGGACAGTCCCTGTTGGCGGCTATCCGGCTTGTTCAATGTTAATTGTTGAAAGCTACTTGCCCAGATTGTCGATCTGCTGTTTGGCCCATTCCTTGGCCATTCTTATGGCTTCGTTGGCCATCTGGTTGACCATCGAGTCCATGCCCTCGGGCACCTCGATGCCCATGATGCTGTCGGGCAGACCCATCGGGTCGACAGTAGCATCCTCGTCCTCGGGATAACCTTCGCCCTCCTCGTCCTGTTGAGGCTGTGGAGTGGGCGGCGGTGTCACGTTGTGGCGAGCCTCATAGTCATCCATCGCACGGGTCCAGGCTTTTTCAATGTCCTCCTTACCGAAGGTGAACACATGGCCGAACAGTCCCAGCGACACCATCTTTTCCTCATTGTCACCGATACTCATGCGACCCACCGAGCAGACGATGTAGTTTTTCACGTCGAGGTAGTTGGAGATGACCTTGTCGGTGCCAAAGCCTGTCAGTTCCTTCAGGGCCTTGTTGATGAGGTCGCCAAACACTCCGCCAACGCCGGTGATGGCGCCCAGGTTCTCATCGACCTTGTCGCCTACCCACGCCTTGGTGACTTCCTGAATGGCCTGCTCATGATCCTGGCGGTTAGGACAGGTGAACACCATCGTGGATAACAGAATCGCAAGAATCAGGGCTGCGATGAGCCATGGTGTGCAACCACTCTTCTTTTTAGGCTCCTCGATAGGAACACGCGGGGGTGTCTGGGAGGGGAAGTAGCCTGGAGGTGTCGAAGGCTCATAAGGCTGCCCCATTGTGGGCTGGTTCTCGGCAGCCCTTGAAGCCTGCTGGGCAGCCTCAAATTCGGCCCTTTGCAAAACGGCTGTCAGTTCAGGCACATCACCGGCTTGAACCCAGTCGGCCATTCCAGGGGCCCACACTTCGCTCTCGGGGTTGATGCCTTTCTGCGACAATTCTTCGATGGAAAACGGACCTTCCTGTTTTCCGTTCACAATGAGATGAAACTCCATAATAATGTCTAATTAAATGTTCATTCAACTTCAAAAAAACTCCATAACGCACATGCAAATCATGTGCCGAGACAGAACCCTCGGCCATAGCATGATGGCAAAAATACGCTTTTTGTCACAAACACAACACAATAGACGTTGATTTTACATTTTTTAACCATATATGTTAAATTAATGTTAAATCTGCACAAAACACTTGACAAGGAATTGTTTTTGCATATATCTTTGCGATATCAAAATGATATCACTTTAATAACCAACTTTTAAATACATTATATTATGGAAACTAAAGAATTCAATTTCAAAGGCACTGTACTGAACGGATTTTTGATGCTGTTCGTATGTCTGCTTTTACCTGTATTGGGCATTTGGAGCATCGTCAAGTCGATTTGCATTCTTGACATGTCATCCAACAACTGGATGGGCATATCTTTACTAATCATCGGCATTCTGTTAATGCTTTCTTGCATACTCGGCCTCTGCGGGTTCTTGATGCTTGAGCCTAATACGGCCCGCGTGACCACCTGGTTCGGAAAATATAGCGGCACTTTCACCAAGACCGGGTTCTACTGGATCAACCCCTTCTACGGAACCAAGAAGCTTTCGCTGCGCGCCCGCAACCTCGACGCTAAGCCCATCAAGGTCAATGATAAGGTGGGTAACCCCGTGATGATCGGCATGGTGCTGGTGTGGAAACTCAAGGATACCTACAAGGCCATGTTTGAGGTGGATGCCCAGACCATGGTCGAAGGCACCACAGTGGGCAATACCACCAAGGGCCTCATGGGCGCCCTCGAGAACTTCGTTAAGGTACAGAGCGATGCCGCACTGCGTCAAGTGGCCGGACAATACGCCTACGACGACAACGAGGAGTACACCAGTGAACTCACCCTGCGCTCGGGCGGTGACGAGATCAATGAGCAACTCGAAGCCAAGCTCAATGAGCGCCTGTCGATGGCAGGCATCGAGATTGTAGAGGCCCGCATCAACTACCTCGCTTATGCCCCCGAAATCGCTGCCGTGATGCTGCGTCGCCAGCAGGCCAGTGCCATCATCAGCGCCCGCGAGAAGATTGTGGAAGGCGCCGTAAGCATGGTCAAGATGGCCCTTGACAAGCTCTCGAGCGACGACATCGTCGAACTTGACGAGGACAAGAAGGCGGCCATGGTGAGCAACCTGTTGGTTGTCCTCTGCGCCGACGAGTCGGCCCAGCCCGTGGTCAACACCGGCACACTCAATCAGTAAATTATTTCTGTTTCGGTAAAACAGAAAGTTTAGAGTTTAGGGTTTAGAGTTTAGAGGTGGGGTATCTTCTAGACTCTAAACCACAAGAACAGAACAATCTAAATCATCAGCAGACTATGGCAAAGAAAGCCACCAAGAGTTTCATCCTGCGTGTTGATAGCGACACGATGGATGCCATTGAAAAATGGGCAGCCGACGAGTTCCGTTCCACCAACGGCCAGTTGCAGTGGATCATCACCGAGGCGCTGCGCAAGGCCCGCCGTCTGCCCAAAAAGAAGAAAACCGACACCGATAACCAAACCGATGACAATGGCACTGATTGACAAGGTCATGTAAGATGTGCGATTTCATGAGCGCCAGAAATGCATTATAACCATAAAGATCATAGGATTATGAAACTAGACAGAAAAAAGAAGGGTTTAATCATGGGGATTATCGGCGGAGGATTGGTCCTTGCCTTTGTGGTATTAAATATGAATGACGTCATCGGTGATGGCTGGTCTTGGCTGTTTCCTGTCATCGCAGGAGGCGCGCTTGTGGCCGTGGAATATATGCATAAGCGAGTTGATCCTGAGGGCTACGAAGCCGAACTCAAAGAGAAGGAAATGGAAGATATAGCCTCTAAGGAAATCAGTCGCTTGAAAATCAGTCGCACGTGGGGCGGCACAGTCTGTGAGTTCATCACGGCGATATTGCTCATCGCGTCTTGGATACTGATATTGCGCGATTGCAAGTCGATGACTCCTACTGGTCGCTCGTTATTGTTAGAGATAGGTGGACTTGGCACTGTAGGCGCCATCTGGTTTCATGTCTCGGCCTATTTCCACATGACAATGGGTATCAGACCAAATAACCTCAAGCAACTTAAATTGTGTATCTACCGCAAGAGGGCTTTGGGCATCATTTGCGGCGCTTTCCTCCTTTGCTACATATTGACTCCTAATATAAGTTTTGGCACCTGGTTCTTTATTGCGATTATTATGTTCATGTTTGGGTACTCATCCAAGTTTTTCTTTTACGCAATCAAATAAAGCATAAATTCTTTGGATATTCCGTATTTTAAGACAGTAAAAATATTCAAAACCTCATTATTATGACAGATTCAAAACCAATAGTATTGATTTGCCTCTTGTTGCTTCTTGTGCCGGGGCTATACTACTTGTACCACATAGGTTTCATCGATAGTTTTCTTTTCAGCTCGCTGACCATTATCTGTGTGATTGGTGTCGCCACCAATATCTTCAAGTACAGGAAATTACACAAACGAGACCAAGAGTTACTCACAAGGACACTCGATGCTGCGGGAGATAACCTCAATGTGCGAATGAGCCGTTACGTGAGCCAAACCGTCAAACTGAGACCCACTCTTGCGGGAATGTGTTGTGATGTGATCACATTTGTCATCTTGTTCATCACATGGCTACTTATTTTCAGGAAAGGAATGCTCGACCACGCCATCGAGGCCCAACACGGAGCCCACTATACTTTAGTGCTTTGCACGATAGCCGCTATCTTGTGCGTTCTCAACAACTATCTGCCCAAGAAATATGGCGGCTTAGGGGAACCGATTGGTATCAAGCAGGTCAAGCAGCAAACCATCTTCTATCACGCTATGGCACTTGTCAATGCTCTGGCGACTTTGCTCATTATCATTCATCAACTGATGCCTTTAAGCACAGTGGTTATAATTCTGATGGCTTGTTTATTGGGTGTCGCCTTTATAGGTTCTATCATTTGGAATTGGCGCATCAAGAAGGTTAAATATAGTCTCGAAGACTACAATAGGCTGCTGGATGATGAATCCACCAACCAATAAGACCCACTGCCCCAAAACGATAGAAGAGTTATCAATCAACCTGTAAAAAAGTTATGAATAGAAAACGCGCCATCATCGCATTGGCCATCATCGAGACCCTTATCTACATCACCATCTTCGTACTCATGGAGTTTGGCAAGATAAGCTTCCGGGCCTATTTAATCGCATTTGTGATTGTAACCGTCATCACACTGGCACTCCTCTTTGTCATTAACCGCAAATTCCCGCCGATGGATGACGAGTGACGCACCATCAGCCGAAGGTGCGCTTGAGCCAGATGCTCATGAAACGGTCATAGATGATGTAGCCGCGTGGGGTGCGATAGACGATCTCCTTGTCAAGCAGGCCACGCAACGCCGACTGCACGATACTGGGTGATAACAGATTGTGCTGGCGGATGAACTTGCCTCCCATGGGCTCGGCGACGATGCCCTCACTGGCGATGGCCTTCAAGAGATTGAACTGGTTGGACGACAGAAACTGTGCCAGGCTCTCATACTGCGGCAACTTGCTCTCGACGAGCCTGACAGTCTCACGGTTCACCTCATCCATACTTTTCACGTGCTGACAGTTCTCATAGAGCCTGTTCAGCACATTCTGTATATACCAGGTGTGTCCCTCAAAGCGGTCATACAAGCTGATGAACGTGTCGTGGTCCAGGCTGCCGCGCTTTTTCCCAAAGAATCCGTTGGCGAACTGGTAATAGATTTCCTTGTCCAGCGGCCTCAGGTCCATCATCTCGGTGCTCTGGAAGAAGGGGCGCTTGGGCGACCCGAACATCTCGGCCATCAGGTGGAACTTGCTTCCGGCAAAGATAAAGTGGACACCGCCGGCAAACTGGATGTGGGAACGCAGCAAGGCCTCGGTGCCATCCTCGGGATAATTGGCGATCTGCTGGAACTCGTCAATGGCGATATAAATCTCGCGACGGCTCTTGGCAAGCCATTCAAATATCTGCTGGATGGTGAGCTGGGCGCGCGAAGGCTCGACAGTTATCGCCACCTTGGGTATCCCGGTGAACGGGTCGGTCGTGAACACTGGCCGCACGTTACTCAATAGGGTTGTCGCCTTTTGCAAAAATGATTTTTCGCGCTTGACAAAACCATTAAAGACCGCTGAGCCTAACATCTCGGTAAAATCACGCAGGTTTTTGGTGGCAAAAATATCTATATAAAGGCAAATAGCATTCTTGTTTTTTTGCTCAATTTGATAAAAAAGGTGTTTTATCAGTCCTGTTTTACCTATTCGGCGCGGGGCAACAAGGGTGATATTACGCCCGTTATCGAAGTGATTGAGCATCAACTCAGTCTCATGCTGACGGTCGCAAAAGTACTCTGGTCCGATATAACCCTGATTTACAAATGGATTCTTGAGTTTTATCTTCTTGTCCTTGGCCATAATCGATTATCAAAAAAGCATTATTAAAATTTAATAACGCAAAGGACGTAATTATTTTTTAATTACGCAAGGAAAATAATGCTTTTTTAGGAAAGGGGGCTTTAAAGGCCTTAGTGTCCTTAAGGGCCTTAAAGCAATTATAGCCGGCTTTAGCGGGCGTTGATGAAGTCCTGGAACGCCTGCTTGTAGCTGTCGCCGATGGGGATATAGACGTCACCAAAGACGATGCGGTTGCGCTCGATTTCGCGAATTTTGCTCTTCTGCACGATAAACGAGCGGTGCACCCTAATGAAACGCGAGGCAGGCAGCATCTGCTCGATGGCCTTCATATTCATCAACGACAGGATGGGATGAGGCGACTGCTCGGTGTAGATTTTCACATAGTCCTTCAGTCCCTCGATGTAGCGGATGTCGTCTAAGTTAATTTGAAGCAGTTTGTACTCGCTCTTGACAAAAATGCTCTTGATCTCCTCATTGGCAGCGGGCGAGAGGGATTCACCCTGTTGCTGTTGAATGAGCTGGAACCACTGCATCGCCTTGTTGCAAGCCTCCAGGAAGTCGGCATAGCTGATGGGCTTCAACAGGTAGTCCAACGCATTGACACGGAAACCGTCAACGGCATACTGGTTAAATGCCGTCGTGAATACGATGCGGGTGTTCTCGGGCAGCATTTTACTCAGCTCCAAGCCATTGAGCTCAGGCATCTGAATGTCCAGGAACAGCAGGTCAACGGGACTCTCGGTAATGCCCTGCAAAGCATCAGTGGCATTATTGTACTTGCCGCACAATTCCAGAAACGGTATCTTATTCACATAGCTCGCCAGCAGTTCCACAGCCAGCGGCTCGTCGTCAACGATGGCACACTTGATAATCATTTGTTGATCGTGATTTTAGAGAAGTATTCTTTTCCGTCATTAATCACACCCTTTTCCCAGGTGTAGCTTTCAGGATACATGAGCTCAAGGCGGCGGCTCACCTGTTCCAGTCCAATGCCCGACCCGCTCTTGTCGTTCTCACGCTTGGGATAGTGGGTGTTGCGTATTTCACAGGTGATTTCACCGTTCTCCTGAGACAATGAGATGTCGATTTCGCCCGTTCCTTGGGGTGAGATGCCGTGTTTAAAGGCGTTCTCGAGGAGCGAGATGAAGATGAGCGGCGCCACCGGGGTGGAATCGTTGGGCTGCACATTGATGTTGTCCACAATCTTCACATTGTCGGTCACTCGGATCTTCATCAGCTCAATATAGTTGCGCATAAAATCGGCCTCCTTGCACAGCGGCACATAATCCTGCTGGTTCTCATAGAGGACGTGACGCAGCAGCTTGCTCAGTTCGCCCACAGCAGTCTGCGCCTTGTTCTGGTCAAAGGCGATGAGCGCATAAATGTTGTTGAGCGTGTTCAACAGGAAATGGGGGTTCAACTGGTTGCGCAGGTTGCTCAGTTCGGCTTCGGCACGGGCGGCTTCGGCCTCCTTGCGGGCTTCCTCCAGATGCTGCCACCGCTGATACATGCGCACCGCCACTGCCAGCGCGATAAACAGCACATTGACCAGCGAGCCATAGAAGTAACGCGGAACTTTGGAGAACTGCTTGCCCGGTAGCCGGGATCCCCTATTGTTCAGTTCGGGCATGTAGTTATTGATGATAACATGCCACAGATCCACCGCAAGCTGACCAGCTACCAGCACCACCACATTGATGAGCAGGAACATCTTCCAGTCCTTTTTCTTGAGCATATAGCGCGGCACAATCCACAGGTAGTTCAGGTAGAATACCAGCAGATAGGAAACCGTCGCCCCCAGTCCGCGCAGGTATCGGTGCCACGCGTTTGTCCAGCTCTCGTCCGAGCCGTGGAAGAACAGCGGCACGATAAAAAGCAACGCCCAGCACAGGATGTGCAGCATCAGGTTGCGGTACGTCTGCTTGTTATCATCAATTGTCGTCATATCGCCATAACCGTTTTTGCCTTATCTTTCGCAAAGATAATGCAAGCCGAACACAGAATAAAAGAATTCATTCTTTTTTATGTTGAGGCGCAGCCTATCTTCGTCTAAGGGACAAAGATAATAAACCGCTACCACTTCAACAAATATAATCGACAAAAAACCAAAACAACACGACAAATAACAGGGCAAACCTTGATAGCCACCCTGTTATTTGTTGTCTATCTCCCTATAGAAGGATAGTTAGGTCACTCGTAGCGCAGTGCCTCGATAGGGTCGAGGTTGGCGGCCTTCTTGGCGGGATACCAGCCGAAGAAGATGCCTGTGATGGTGCAGATGGCGAATGACAGCAGCACAGTCCATGGCTCCACCGAGATGAGGATATGATATGGGGTGAAGTTCATGAGGATGAACCGCGCCAGATAGGAGATGCCGGCACCGATGAGTACCCCGATGAGTCCGCCCGTTACACTGATGAGGACGGCCTCGATGAGGAACTGGCTCATGATATCGACGGTGCGTGCACCGACACTCATGCGCAAACCGATTTCACGCGTGCGTTCAGTCACGCTGACATACATGATGTTCATGATGCCGATGCCGCCCACCAGCAACGAGATACCGGCAATGCACGATAACAGCAAGGTGAGGATATTCATGACGGTATCAATCATCGATGTGGCTTCTTCTATTGATTGAATTCTGAAATCCTGAATGTCGTTCTCTCTGAGTTTGTGATTTGCCCGCAGAATCTCAGTTACATCCTGTTTGGCCAACGAAGCCATCTCCTTGCTGGTAGCAGCGACATAAATCATGTCGAAATAATTCTGTGAAACCATGCGCTTCATCACAGTCGTGTAGGGCATGAGCACGATGTCGTCCTGGTCCTGGCCAAACGCGGTGCGCCCTTTGCTCTTGAGCACACCCACTACCCTCACGGGGATGCTATTGATGCGGATCACGTTCCCGATAGGGTCGGCATCGTTGGGGAAAAGCTTATCTACGACGGTTTTGCCGATGATGCATA
Source organism: Muribaculaceae bacterium (assembly GCA_017553785.1). Lineage (GTDB taxonomy): Bacteria > Bacteroidota > Bacteroidia > Bacteroidales > Muribaculaceae > Sodaliphilus. Next base: position 38,910 of record JAFZKD010000116.1, read on the forward strand.
CCTTGGCCGAGCCCTTGACTTCGGCATCGGTGAACATATCACCGTTATTGACTGAAAGCCCATTGATATCAAGGAATTCATTATTTACACCCTGCACCGAGCCGCTATGGTTATTCTTGCCGTTGATGAACTGACCCGATGTGAAAACCACGGGACAAACGGCTTTCAGATATTTGTTCTTCTCCAGAATGCATTGATAGTCGGCTGGGGTGAGGGTTTGGCTATATTCTGGAAGCCAATTACCTCCTGTTTCTTCATATTCCGGCCCAGGGATAATATTCAATGCTCCAGGATCCACGTCTTCGAGCACTTGCATGATGGTCGCCTTGGAACCGGTTCCCAGTGCGAGCATGATGATGACCGACGACACGCCGATGATGATGCCCAGCATAGTGAGGAAACTGCGCATTTTGTTGGCTCCGATGGCCCTCATAGCAATTTTAAACAAATTGGTGATATTCATCGCTTTTGCTGATTTTCAGTTCTACATCTTGGATTATTGATCGTCCTCAACGGGGAGAGATGCCAACTTGTCGGCGGCATTCAGGATATGGTCGTTCACGCGGTCTTCACGCAATTTGCCGTCACTCAAGGTGATGGTGCGGGTGGAATATTGGGCGATCTCGGGATTATGGGTCACAAAAATGATGGTGCGACCCTCGGCATGCAACTGCTGGAACAGCACCAGAATCTCAAACGAAGTGCGCGTGTCCAAGTTACCCGTCGCCTCATCGGCAAGGATGACGGCGGGGTCGTTGACCAGGGCGCGGGCGATGGCCACACGCTGCATCTGTCCGCCCGACATCTGGTTGCTCTTGTGGTTCAGACGGTCACCCAATCCCACGCGCTGCAAGGCGGTGATGGCACGCTCACGGCGCTCACGGGCACCCACAGCAGTGTTGTACATGAGCGGCAGCTCCACATTTTCAACTGCGGTGGTCTTGGCCAGCAGGTTGTAGCTCTGGAACACAAAGCCAATCTTGCGGTTGCGCAGCACGGCACGCTGTGTCTTGCTCATCTGGCGCACCGGCGTGCCGTCGAGGCGGTACTCCCCGCTCGTGGGCGTGTCCAGGCAGCCCAAGATGTTGAGCAGCGTAGATTTGCCTGAGCCCGATGTGCCCATGATGGTGACGAACTCACCTTCATGGATGGTGAATGAGACCCCGCGCAGGGCATGAACTGTCTCCTCACCGACCACAAAGTCGCGGCGGATGCCGTCAAGTTCTATAACAGGTTTTGGTTCCATTGTCACTTTTTGTTTTCTTTGTCATCTTTCTTTGACAAGTCTTTCTTATCAGGAAGTGCAGCACTGCCGATCTCAAAACTCTGCACCACAGTGTCTCCCTCTTCCATGCCACTGATAATCTCGGTGCGGATGCCGTCGGTCGCACCGATTTCCACCTTGTGGGCGGTCAGAACATTACCATTGAGTGTCCACAGCTTGTGTTCGGCTGTCGTGTCCTTGATGACATACTTGTTGCCAAAGACGCTGGGTTCAGGGGTGAAGCGCAATGCTGCCGCAGGAACGCTATTGACACCGCTACGCTCCATCGTGTAGATAGTGATGTTAGCTGTCAGACCCGGCTTGAGCTTGAGGTCGGCATTAGGGGCACTGATGACCACCTCATAGGTCACCACGTTGTTGGTCATGACAGGATTCTGGCGCACTTGCTTGACGCTTCCTGAGAACACGTCATCGGGGTAGGCATCGACCGTGAATGTCACACGCTGCCCCTCACGCACCTCGCCGATGTCGGCCTCATCAACCTTAGCGATGCATTGCATGTCGGTCAAGTCCTTGGCAATCTTGACGATGGTGGGAGTGCTGAAACCCGAGGCGACAGTCTGCCCTTCCTCGACCGCCTTGGTGATGACAACGCCGTCGATGGGCGAATAGACCGTGGCATAGCCCAGATTGGTCTTGGCCCTAGCGACATCCTGCTGGGCAATCCTGACGCTCTCCTGCGCCTTGCGGTAATTCTCAAGGGCCACGTCATACTCCGACAGACTCACGAGATCCTTCTGTTTGAGTTCAGCATAGCGGGCGAAATTCTTCTTTTGGTAATCCAGTTCAATCTGCTCCGCGCGCAAGCGGGTCTGGGCCGTTGACAGATCGCTTAACAGGTTTGTGCGGTCCAGTTCGGCAATGACCTGTCCACGCCTGACAATGCTGTTATAGTCCACATACAGCCGCTTGACAATACCCGACACCTGGGTGCCCACGTCAACGGTGGTGACCGGCTCGATGGTGCCCGTGGCGGTGATGTTGGTAGCGATGTCACCTGGACCCACTGCGGTGGTCTGGAAACTGATCTTCTCGTCACCATCCTTCTTGCACATCGTTACGATGGCCCCCAAGGCCAACACACTGAACACAGCCAAAATAATAATACTTTTCTTTTTCATGATTCTATAGTTGTTTTGTTATTCTCTCTAAACTCTAAACTTCAGTTTTAGTCGCGGCTAAAACTGAATATTCTCCCCGTTATAATACTTGAGCAGCGCCATGTTGAGCAGTGCCTCATACTTTGCCTGCAACATCTGCTGAATTGCGGTACTCAGGTTAGTTTTGTCCTGTGTGAGCTCGACGACATTCTTCAATCCCAGGCGGAACTGTTCGCTGGTGAGGTTGTAACTCTCGCGGCAATAGTCCACTTTCTCTTTGGCGGCGACATAGCGCTGCTGGTTGTTGCGGGCCTGCAGCCAATAGTTCTCGATGGTCTTCCACAGGCTCTTCTGCGTCTCGACCATGTCAAGGTAGGTGTTCTCGCGTTCAAGACGGGCCTTAGCGACAGCGTTCTTGGTCCTGCCGTGATCCCAAATAGGTATGCTCAGCGTCACCCCGATGCCGTTATTCCATTGGTTCTTGAGCTGGGTGAACATGTTGCCGTTACCCGTTGAGTTGGTTGTGCTGATGCCGGCGCTGGCATTGATATTGGGTTTACCGGCAGCCTCGGCAATTTTCTCATTGAGATATGTACGGTCCATCGCAAGTTGCTGGGCCTGAAGTTCGGGACGGGTCATCACAGCATGCTGATATACCTCTTGCTTACTTGGTAGCTCGGCTAGCACATTTTTTTCCAGTTTGGGGTCGGCCAGCAACAGCTTATCATCTCCATCAAGCTCCATCAACTGTTTGAGTTGCAGACGAAAACCCTCGAGTGTGGTCTCGTCGGCTACTTTCTGGTATTTGTCTTGAGCCAGTTGGGCCTCGAATTGTGATACATCGGCCTTATTGAGCAATCCTGCCTTCTTGCGGGCACGCGCCTGTTCCAGCTGGGTTTGCGCCAGAGCGATAAGTTCTTCGTCATGCGTCACGGCATCCTGCGAGTAGAGAATCTGAACATACAATTGTGTGATCTGTTCCTCGACGTTCAATTCGCTGGCCTGTACTTGCAATTCGGCAATCTGCGAATTGATTTCGGCCAGTTTTATGCTATTCTTGGTCTGACCACCATTGTACAGGTTCATTGAGGCGTTCACGCCATAGTTGCCACTGTAACTGTTCCTATTGCTGAAGGAAACGACCTCAGAGCCAATGACACCGCTGTAACTCTCCTGGAAAGGGCGGTTGCTCAAAAACTGGCTAGTCGAGAAATCGACAGTGGGCAGACGGTTAGCTTTGGCATCCTGCAAATCAATCTGCGACGTGCGCACATTCACCTTGTTGCGCTGGATAGTGATGTTCTGCTGCTTCGCCCAACTAATGCAATCTTGCAAAGTCCAAGTGTATGGTTTCTCTGCATCAACAGCTATACTGTCTTGAGCATCAGCGGTATTGGGCATCAATGCCATCATGCCAGCAAAAATTATATAACCAATCAGTCTCATCATGAATACTATTTAGGATTTATTGTTTGCTTTTTAGACGCAACCCATAGCCAAAAAACTACAAGCTTTTCCAAAAAATGAAATAAAGTCACCTTTTTTATATAAATAGACTCATACAACAGGAGAAAATTGCATTCTCCTGCAAATTGATGCTCTTTTTCTCACGAAAAGAATGCTCCGTAACACCAAAAAGTGGCGATACGGAGAAAATAACACCTAGAGCTATATCACTTGATTTCCTTGACCAGATAGATCATGGTGGGGAAGTGGTCGCTGTAGCCGTTCGTAAAAATGCCCGACACATAGGTGCGCAAGGGATAGCCCTGACGCTCGCCCTCGCTGCTGCGCAGGAACTTGCGATTGAGCACCTCGGCACGCGAAAAGGTCAAGGAGGGCTTTTCCTTGCAATCGTAGTTCTTCAAGAAGTAATCGGTGAAGATAATCTGGTCGAACAGGTTCCAGTTGCCCTTGTAACCCAGCGTCCCAATGCCTTTGTCAAGGATGTTCCACCAGGGATTGAAGCACGAGCCCGCCTCAACACAATCCTTGATCTCCCTCTTGGCACCCAGCGCCTCGCAGCAGCTCTTGTTCTGGGGGTCGTCGTTCAAGTCACCCATGAAGATGATTCCCTGATTGGGATCATCGCGCAACAGCGAGTCAATGGTCGCGCGGGCCATGCGGCCAGCGGCTTCACGCAGGTAGCTCGAGGCTTCCTCACCACCACGGCGCGATGGCCAGTGGTTGATCATGATGGAAACCTTCTCGCCTGCAAGCAAGCCAGTCACAGTTAACTGGTCACGGGTGCGCACGGGGTCGGGCAGGTAATTGTTGATGTTCTGTGTGGTGACGTTGAGTACCTTAAAGAACTGCGGGTTGTACAGAAGAGCCACGTCGATGCCACGGGGGTCGGGACTGTCATGATGGACAATTTGGTAGTGACGCCCCTTGATCTCCTGCTGACGAACGAGATCCTGCAATACCGAGATATTCTCTACCTCGCTCACACCTATGATGACTGGACCCTGGGCAGGTGAACCCTTGACCTCCATCTGACTGATTGCGTAGGCCATGTTGTGCTGCTTCTGCCAATACTTGGCGCCGTTCCACTGATAAGCGCCCTGAGGCGAAAACTCATAATCATACTTGCCATTGTTGTTGATGGTGTCGAACAGGTTCTCGAGGTTGTAGAACATCACGCCATACATCGTGTATTGCCGTTCCGGATTCTGTTCCAGGACATCTCCTACCTGGCTAAAAGCTAGCGCCGGCAGCAAAGCTACCAGCGCCAGCACTATGTTAAAACACTTATTCATGTCACTTGATTTCCTTTACCAAATAAATAATGGTCGGGAAGTGGTCGCTGTAACCGTTCAGGAAAATGCCTGACGTGTAGGTGCGCAGGGGATAGCCCTGACGGTCGCCCTCCTCGCTACGCAGGAACTTGCGGTTCAACACCTCGGCACGCGAGAAGGTCAAAGTGGGCTTGTCCTTGCTGTCATAGTTCTTCAGGAAGTAATCGGTGAAGACAATCTGGTCAAACAGGTTCCAGTTGCCCTTGTAACCCAGCGTACCGATGCCCTTGTTGAGGATATTCCACCAGGGATTAAAGCATGAGCCGGGCTCAGTGCAGTCCTTGATCTCCTTCTTGGCACCCAGTGCCTCGCTACAGCTCTTGTTCTGCGGGTCGTCGTTCAAGTCACCCATGAAGATGATGCCCTGATTGGGGTCATCACGCAGCAACGAGTCCATTGTCTCGCGCGCCATGCGGCCGGCAGCCTCGCGCAGGTAGCTCGAAGCCTCCTCACCGCCCAGTCGCGAGGGCCAGTGGTTCACGATAACCGATACCTTCTCACCGGCCAGCAGACCTGTCACGGTCAACTGGTCACGAGAACGGAAATCAGGATTGTCGGGCAGATACTTGTTGATGCGCTGGTTAGTGACATTCAGCACCTTGAAGAAGCGGGGATTGTAGAGCAGTCCCACGTCAACGCCACGGCGGTCGGGGCTATCATGGTGCACGATCTGGTAGCGGCGGTCCTTGATTTCGGGCTGACGCACGAGATCCTGCAAGACAGTAATGTTCTCAATCTCACTCACACCGATGATGACGGGGCCATCGGCGGGCGACCCCTTGACCTCTATCTGGCTGATGGCATAGGCCATGTTATGCTCCTTCTGCCAGTACTTGTTACCGTTCCACTGGCGTGCGCCCTCAGGAGAGAATTCCTTGTCATAGACACCATTGTTGTTGATGGTGTCGAACAGGTTCTCGAGGTTGTAGAACATCACACCATACATCGTGTAACGGCGCTCCTGCTCCAGTGTTTGATCCTGATCCTGACAAAAAGCCCTGGCTGGCAGCAATGCCACCAGCGCAAGAGCTACGAAAAATATCTTCTTTATCATGACGATATCAGTTTAATGTCCTGTGAATTACTCAGCAGAATCCCAGTTGACATTCCAGATCGATACACGATCCTTGTTGCCGGTCGCGTTAGACGGGCACAGGTTGGTGAACTCGATGGTGAAGTCGCCCGTAACAGAGCAATCTTTCTCAAAAGTGTAAGCGTTCTTTTGAGTCACATTGTCGTTGTTGACCGTCCAGGTCTTCACAACGTTACCATTCTGTTTCACATCAACACGGAAGGACATGACCTTGCCCGAGTAAGCATAACCATATTTGAAGCGAAGCTTCTTCATACCACCTTTCAGGACGGGCGAAACGATGCTACCCACAGAGGCAGTTCCACCGTTCATGGTCGGAGCCTTGGCATACTCGGTGCTGGAATCCAGCGCATAGCCGATAAAGGTGAACACAGGGTTACCGTCGGTCGCACCACCCTCGAGCAGCGTGCAGTTGGTGGCAACCCAACCAGCGGTCGAAGTGTAGGTGCCCAGCGTTGTCGTGCGGTTAGGCATCGTCTCAAAGTCAGATGACGTAACCAGCTTGGGTGCCTTACCGAAGGTCACGTTATCCACGCACCAAGTCGCATAGTTAGCATCCTGGGTTGCATAGAAGCGGAAGCCAATGTAGTAAACGCCATTGGACCACTGGCTCAAATCGATGTCACCTGACTCAACCCAACTGCTGTAGCCACTGGCAGGAGCCTTGGCAAGGACAGGATTCAACTTAGCCTTAACCGTGGCCTGGGTGGGATCGTTGGAATCGAGCACATAGACCTCAAAGACGGTCGTTGTGCTGCCATAGCCGTTCACCTGAGTGCTGAAAGTGAGATTCTGGCTTGCTGCATTCTTGATATCCAGCGGCGGGGAGATGAGCCAAGCATCGAAGGGCGGCTGTGTGCCCTTGTAACCCGTCATTGCGGCATAACCGTTGCCAGTGCTGGTGTAAACCGTCTGATACCATTTCTTGTCACCGCTCACAACGACATTGCTCCAGTTCGAGGGCAGTGCAGTGTCAAAGGTCTCCTCGAGTGAAATAACGGGAGGTGCGAATGGCAAGATGTATTCTTTTGTCGTGCCTGTATTGCCGGCAATACCCGCTGCACCCATATAGGTAGCGAAGCGGCCTTTCACCTTGATGAGTTGCTGGTAGTAGACTGGGTTGGACTTGAGGTTGGCTTCTTCACGGAAGGCACTGCCCTGGGGCAATTCCACGATGATGCACTTGGTATAGTCCTTACAGTTGGGATCATCGGCAAGCACGAGGGTGTTAGCCAACGTGGTCGGAGCCTTCCACTCAATGTCGGCATTGCTGGTGACAGTGGTCACCTCAGGAGCCACAGCACCTACGGCATAACCGGCCAACCAACCCTTGGCACCGGTATTCTGGGACTCGATGGCCTCAGCCACGGTATAAGGATTGCTCGGGGTACCAACCGAACCGCCACCAATCACGTCGTTGGCGCTCCTGAGCACGAGCTGCCAGTTGGTTCCGTAAGAACCGAGAAGTCCGACAACATCCACCTCGCCATCGGGGAGGATGTCGGCACGGAAATCGGCATAGTTGCTGTTACGCACAATCAATGACAAGCCATCTTCGTCGGTGATGTTGCGGTTAGTCGATGCGCTGGCCTCGGCATACGTATTCACACCATTAGCATCCTCAAAGGTGACACCGTTGATGCGCACCAGGCGGCCCTGGTATTTCATCAGGGTCTCAGGGTCGGTCTTGCCCACAAAATCGCTGAGGCTCACCTCAAGGGTGTCCACCTTGCTCAGGTCGGGCAGACCATTCATCTCAACAAGCGATTCCCACATAGCCTGGGGCAGGAAGGTAGCTTCCCAAGCGCTGCCAGCGGCATACCACTGGGGATAGCCCAACTGCTGCTGGCCGTTGTACTTGCCCACAAAGTAGCCCTTCATGGGAAGAACAACCTCCTGACCGATGCGGTACTTGTTGTACAGGCTGTTCTGATTGATGGAAATGGAGAGTCCATAACCTGACTCGTCCATGATGTAGAGGCTCTTGTAGACATTGCCCGACTCATCACTGCTGGTAACCCAACCATGGATGATCTCGTCCTCCTTAACCGTGTCGATGTAGTTACGGTCATCCTGCCAGTGTTTGGCTTTGAATTCAGCGATGGTCATGTTGGCGTGGTGCTCGGCGGTGGGAATCACCATGGGCGGCTGGTCAAACTCATCACTGCAAGCAGCGGCAAACACCAACAGAAGCATCAAGCTGAGATAAAAATTAAAACGTTTCATAGTGATTGTATTGTTAGTTTTATTTATATCTTGTTTATTGATGTGATTGATAAGATGTTAGAAACGCAGACCCAAGTTCAGGAACACCTTGAACCCCTGGGCATAGTAGTACTTGTTGGGGAACTTGTTAGCTGTGTTGGCGATGTCCTTAGTGTCGATACGACCCTGCTGGTAGCCACCGGTCTGGATTTCCTTGTTATTGAGAATGTTGTTCAGATTCAGGTTCATGTTGAACGATGCCGAACGGTTGATGTAGATCACATGTCCGATGCTGGCATTGATCACCAGAGCCTCGTTGAGCTTCTCCTGCTGGCTGATATCCTTAATCATCTGCTGGAGGTGTGCCTCGCTGTCGGCCATCGTGTACAGATTAGACATCTCGACATGACGCACGGGCGAAATGCTGACGTAAGAACGGTTCATCCAAGCACCATTCAATTCAACATACCATTGCTTGGGACCTGCCCAGTTGAAGGCCAGTGAATAGCATTCCTGGGGTGTTCCCGAAACAAAGAAGTTCTTGAGATAAACCGTCTGAGTGACATCTTCCTGCACACCGTTTTCATAGCTGCGAGTGCCGATGGGACGGTTTTTGTACTGATAACGGGCAATATTAGCGGCACCGCTCACAGTCAACGACGGGGAGAGTTTGTAGCTCATTCCCACCTCAACACCCTTGTACTGCTTGTGAACACCAGTGAGCGCAAAGTTACAGAAGGTGCTGTACTGGTCATCATAGAATGCGGTGCGCTCGGTGTTGTCACGCTGGTCGGTAAAGAATACGGTGACAATGCTCTTGAAATTGCGGAAATTCATCGCATAGCTCAAGTCGGACGAGAAGATCTTCTCCACCTTGAGGTCGATGACATCGTCCTTGGTGCGAGACGAGATGTAGGCGTCATAGGGGCGAGGTGCCTCGGTGCCGTAGAATGCGTGGCCCGTGAAGCTGTTGCGTCCATCAAGCTTGAAGGTGATACCTGCTTTGGCGCCGTAGGTCAAGAAGCGATGAACCTCACCCTTGCCATAGGAGTTCTCGGGTGCGCGTCCGTTGCGCATCTTACCATCGCGCTGGAACTGGAAATAGTCACCCTTGACACTAGCGAACAACTCCCACTTGGCCAGATTGAGCACCCACTGGTGCCACAATTGGGCCTTCAACGTGAGGATGTCATAGTCATAGCCAAAACGGTCACCCTCACCCACCTTGCCGTTGGGGTTGTCAAGGTCGTTCTGTGCCATATCGGGATTGTCGGGAAAGTCACGCTCGCTGAAGTTGTCAATGTCTAGCCAGTAACGGCCACCCAGCAGGTCCTTGATGGTCTTGTAGTAAGACGATACGGTGTAGTTGGCATTGGCGCCGGTCTGCATCGTCAACTGGTTGGAGAAACGCTTGTTCAGTACCGACGACAGCGTGAAGCTTGACTGGTTACTGTGCCGCTTCTCCAGAATATAAGTTGATCCTCTCTCCACACCGGTCTGGTCGGCGAGCATATTATTCAGATAGTTGGTCTGATAAAGGTCATTCCAGAGGATTTGCGTGTACTCGCTCTCGCTAGTCCAGCGGTCGGTATAGAGGTCAACAGTGGCCTCGTCGGTATAGTACGACGGCAGATAGCGATAATAGTCGGGACGCGGGTCAGCAGCCTTGTGCCAGTTGAGCGCGGCCTTACTGTAGAATGACTTGTGGTAAGCGAGACCCGTATTCAGCGAGACGCCATCCTGGGGTTTCCACAGCCAGTTCAATATCACGGTGGGGTCGAATGATTCCACCACGCGGGAATTGCGTTTCTTGCCTTCCTGCCAACCCCAGTCGGGATTGTACATGTTGCTGCCGACCAAACGGCAAGCCTCCTCATACACGGCCGAGTTGGCGGCACGCTTGGTGGGAGCGCCAAAGGTAGTCAGCGTCAGCGAGTGCTGCGGATTGAGCACCTTTTGCAACGACAGGAAGTAGCCCCAGCTGTTGTAGAACGAGCCAGGATAGACACCCTCGTCGGCATAGCGTGCGACGGCCGAAACTGTCATTGCCCAGCCGTGCTTGTTCAAACCCGTGCTGTGGGTGACCATGCCGCGCCAGCGGTAATTACCGTTGGTATAGGCCAGACTCAAGCGGGTGCCCGGGGCGTAATCAGCAGCAAAGGTCTTGATGTTATTGGCACCGCCAATGCCACCAAAACCATAACTGTTGTCCTCCAAACCCATGCCGATGGTCTTGTTCTTGAACGCCTGATTCAAACCACCCGTCATGGAGTAGTTGAAAGAGAAACGGATAGCGTCGTTGAACGGCACAGAATTGATATAGGTCTCGGTCTTGTTGCTCTCATAGCCACGAATGCGGAAACGCATCGTGCTGAAATTGTAGCTCGAGGCCTGATAGAACGGATTGTCGGTGGCTCCGCTCAGAAGGGCGATCTCCTGAGTGTTACCTTCCTCATCCTCAAGCTGCGACTCGGAGAGTGCCATATCGGCCATTGCGCTACGGAACTCAAGGGCCTGCGCTGTTTCAAACGAGACAGGCTCGATTTGAATAGTGCCCAAATTCTCGACAACATTGCTGACAATGCTGACCGTTGTGGACCAGTCCTTGTAGCCATAGGCGAGGACTAACAGCAGGTCTTGGCCTGAAAGCGCGTCATCAATGACAAACGTACCATCAGACTCCGTGGTTGCCGCATTGCTCTGATTGTCGAGTATGACTGTCGCTCCAGGAACAGGTTGACCCGTCTTGGCGTCAATCACCACGCCTCGCACACCAGCCTGCTGTGCCAGCAACGGCAGTGTAGCAAAGAGTGCTAATAGCAAAAACAGTTTAAGTCTCATAAAATCATCAATAAGTATATTAATATTTATAGTTATCACCACAATGGGAGCTCATATCACAAAACCACACAGCAAGCCTCGCGGACAGGCCATGAAAATTTGTCAAAATTAATCGTTTTTTCTGATTCGTCAAAGAAAAAACCACATTTTCAATCCATATCCTCAAAAAGTCAAACCGCCGACTGATAACCGCCACTACTTGTCTTTTTTCCAATAGTCATTATACATCTTGATGCCGAATACGATCGCACTCGACACTGTGGTGATGACATTGGTGATGAATAGGGGCCAATTCTTGAGCAACAAACCCTGGATGGCGAAGAAGATGCCGCCAAGGCCCATCATCAGGAATGTGGGCAATGCGATACCGTCGGTATCGTGAGTGCGGATAGTGTAAATCGCTTGGGGCATATAGCCTAATACCAAACAAATCGATGCAGTGTAACCGATGATGTCAGTCAAGTGGGTAGAGATAAAATCTGAAATCATAACGTTATTCATTAGTGACGATTAAACAAAATGGGACCCGAAAATCGGATCCCAATAAATCACATTCTTATTTCAATGTTATAAAATTTCTTAGTTTGAAAAGCCACAAAGAAAAGCCACGTCATCCGCATCATCTTGGTTGATATGTTGAATGTTGATAACATCTTTCCTTAGTTTGGCTGCAAACTTACAACAATTTCACAATATGGATGTTGGCATTCGAAACGTTTAACCATTTTTAATAATTTAATCACTTCAAGCCACACTCGCGCATTAGCTCCTCGACAGCAGCCTTGAGCTGCAAGTCCTCGCCTTTGAAGACGGTCTCGGGATTGTTGGCAATCTTGATATCCGGCTCGAGCTGCGTGTTCTCGAGGTAGTTGCCCTCGGGCAACAGGTAACCGATGATGGGTATACCAAAGATCAGCGAAGAATCCTGCAACCGCTCCCACGATACACTGGTCATGGTTCCGGGAACAGGCATACCCACGAGTTTACCCAAATTGTCATGACTGTAAACCCAAGGCGTGCCGTGCGCATTGCTGTAATTGGCCTCGCACTGCAGCATGATGCTGGGTTTATTCCAGCGGCGGCTGGGCATGTCGCAAGCCTCACGTCCTCGCACCACCTGGGTGAAATACTTCTGACCGCTGAAGAACACCTCGATGTCCTCATGCAGACGGCCACCGCCGTTGAAACGGGTATCGATGACGATACCGTCACGCTTGTTGTACTTACCCAGCACATCACTGTAGATGTCGCGGTAACTTGCGTCGTTCATCGATTCCAGGTGCACATAGCCCAAGCGACCGCCCGACAGGCTGTCCACGATGTGGGCATTACGTTTTACCCAACGCTTGTACATCAGGTCGTTCAACGCACCTTTGCTGATTGGCTTCACCACCTCTTCCCAGTGCCTACCGGTCATGGGGTTGAAGAGCGAGAGCAAGGTCTTCTTGCCGGCCTGTCCGTTAAGCAGTTCGGTATAGTCATTTTCCAAGTTGATGTAAACACCGTTGATTTTCTCAAGGACTACGCCAGGCTTGATCTGGCTCTTAGCCTTGGCGACCGGACCGCCTTCGATGACCTCGTCTATCTGGAGGCCGTTGCCGGTGTAGTTCCAGTTGTAGATAAGACCCAAGTCAGAGGTAGCCTCACCGCTAGTGGGATAGTAGCGTCCGCCGGTGTGCGAGGCGTTCAACTCACCCAGCAATTCGCTCAACAACTCGGCAAAGTCATAGTTGTTATTAATGTGAGGCAGGAACTTGCGGTAGGTCTCCACATTGGCCTTCCAGTCAACGCCATGGTAGTTGAGGTTATAGAAACGTTTCTCGATCTGCCTGTCCACGTGGTTGAACATGTATTCGCGCTCGGCAAACAGATCCATTTTCATATCGGCCTTGTAGTCGATGCCCGCAAGTTTATCACCTGCAACAGTAAGTTTCTGCATCTTGCTGCCACCCAGTACAAATAGCGTCTTACCATCCTTGCTAGCTTGGATATCGGCGCCACCGCCACCCATCTTGTTCAGCAGCTTGGTCTCGTGCTTGCGCAGATCCATCTTCCACAGGTCATAACCCTTCTCAAATGCCGAGAGGTAATAAAGCGACTCACCATCAGGCGTAATCATGCAGCCCGAGATATTGCTCGAGTTGGGCGTCACGCGCACGATGCGGTCCTCGATTCCATCCAGTTCCACCTTGATATCTTTGCCGGCGGGTTTCTCGTCGGCCTTCTTGTCGGCAGCTTTGCCTTTCTTCTTACTGGATTTGGTATCCTCGGTTTTCTTCTCCTCGGCCTTCTTGGCTTCCTTCTCGGCCTCGGTCAGCAGTTCATAGTCCTCCTTGTTGAGGTTATAACGGTCGAGCGCATCCTGGTTCACAAAGGCCAGGAACACGTCATCCTGGGAACCCCAAGAGGCGTGGCTGCGCATTCCATAGCGGTTGCTGTGGAACATGATAGCGTTACCCTCCATTACCCAACGGGGATCCTCGCTGATGTAGGCACTACCCGTGATGTTGGTGATGGGGCCGCCGTTAGCCGACACGATACCGATATCGGTGTAGGGGTCGCGCTGATTGCCGATGAACTCAAGTGTGAACCACTTGCCGTCGGGCGACCAAGCATAGTTGAACTCGCCGTTGGTCTCATACCATGTCGAGCCGTCGGTCACCTGGGTGACCTGCTTGCTTTTGAGGTCAAGCACCTTGAGACTGAAACGGTCCTCGATGAAGGCAAGCTTCTTGCCGTCGGGCGACAGGCTGGGACGGGTGCGCTCAACAGTGGTCGAGGGCAACAGGATTTCCTCCTTGATGAGGGTGGCGTTGGCAAAGTTAGGATCATCCTTGCGCTCGATAGTGGCAAGAACAAGTTCCCAATTGCCGTTGCGCTCGGTGGCATAGGCCAGCGTGCGGTTGTCGCTGCCCCACGAAACCCAATTCTCGGCAGCGGGGGTATTGGTGATGCGCTTGGTGGTATTGTATTCGACAGAAGTCACAAAAACCTCGCCACGCACTACAAAGGCGACCATCTTGCCGTCGGGCGACACGGCAGCATCGGTAGCGCCGCGCGTGTGCGACATATTCTGGATCTGATCGCTATCGTCATGCCACAGGCTCACGTCGACCTTGCCGGGTTGCCCACCCTGACGCATGGTGTAAAGCTCACCATCCTGGGTGAAGCACAGGGTGCCGTTATTGTCAATGGACAGGAAACGCACGGGATTGACCGTGAAGTTGGTCTCAGCCTTGAGCTGGCTGGGATGGTCGATAGGCATCGAATAGACGTTCATCGAGCCGCCGTTACGCTCGCTCAGGAAATAGACAGTCTTGCCGTCGGGACTCAGGACAGGATTGCGGTCCTCGCCGCCGATGTCGGTCAGATTGGTGTGCTTGCCTGTTTTAGCGTCATAACGCCATATGTCGCGCGTGATTGACGAGGTGTGGTGCTTGCGCCACTCGTCCTCGCCGCCCTTACGGTCCTGATAGACGAAGTAGTCTCCCGTTTTATTCCAAGTGATATACTCGGCCGGTGTAGCCAATTCACGCGTGGTGCGGCCACCCTCGACGGGCACCTTATATACCTCGGTCAAGCGGCCGCTCGGAAATAGCATGCTGCTAGCGGGATCCTGAATCGAGGCACTGAAATAGATGTACTTGCCGTCAGGGCTGAAAGTCCAAGGGGTCTCGGCTGCACTGTTGCGCGTCAACTGGCGGGGCTGACCGCCGGTAGAGGGCATGATAAACACGTCAAAGTTACCTTTGCGGTCGCTGGCGAACGCCAGCATTGTGCCATCGGGAGACCACACGGGTTGCGTCTCATAACTCGGCTGTGAGGTCAGTTGCACCGCTTGACCGCCGCTGGAAGGCACAACATAAATGTCGCCCTTGTAGCAGAACGCGATTTTGTTACCGTCGGGCGAAATGCGCGCATAGCGCATCCACAATGGCGTGTCGGCCATCGCTGTCATCACCGTCACCACGGCGAGGGAAAGCAAAATTTTCTTTATCATAAGATTCTATAAATTTGATTGGGTTTTATCCTGCAAAAGTAAATAAAAAATGTTGGATTTTTACGCCTGGAGGATAAAAAAGTCAAGACCATGCTTATCTTCATGGGCAAAAACGAGGTTTGGGTGTGCCAACCTCCAACTTTGTTCAACGGACTAATAGTCCCAATAATAATGCAAGCCTATAAAGACAGCAAGTGATCTTGAGGTGCACAAATCAATCACATTACCCCAATTATTCAAATTATAACGGCATTACTTCCACAACATCATGACAAATTTTGCGTTTTAAGGTATGTATCACAAAAAAAGTTCCTAAATTTGCAGATTAGTTATTTCCGTATTAGCAGACTCATGGAAAGAGAAACTCAAAATAGGGTAACATATATCATTTATTGTGTGAGCGCTTTTGCCAATAGATACGGCTTGAGCAACAAGCAGGCATATTCCTATCTGAACCGTTTCAAGGGTGTACATTTCCTTGATGAATGCTACGAAGCTGAGCATCAGTTATCAATCAATGATGCTGTTGATGATTTATCTGTCATTTGTCATCGCAACGGAGGGGCACTGGTATGATAATAAAGCTGTTTCACGGTTCAAATGTCGCTATCGAAACAATAGACTTATCGAAAAGTCTTGCAGATAAGGACTTCGGTAGAGGTTTTTACCTTACCGATATCGAATCACAAGCGATGGCAATGGCACAAAGGCGAGTGCGCATTATGGGACATGGAGAGCCCATTATTACCATTTTTGGTTTGGATGACAGTTGTTTGCTACGCACCAACTTGAACATAAAGTTTTTTTCTGATGAAGTCAGCACAGAATGGGCTGAGTTTGTCAATGCCAATCGCAATGCCTCGCAAACGGGCTTCACACATCCTTTTGATATTGTAATTGGTCCGGTTGCCAATGACGGAGTCGCTTTTCAGCTTGAAAGGTATAATGAAGGCGCAATAGATCTTGAAACATTGGCTCGCGAACTGGCTTATCACAAACTGAATCGTCAATACTTCTTTGGGACAGACAAAGCTATAAATTATTTGAAAAGATTATAATGAACAATGAAATAAAGTTTTTAATTGATACTCTCACCAAGAACCTGGTTCTTAGGGTGATGACAGACTTTGGAATCTCCATCAAGGAAGCACTGGATGCTGTCTATAATTCTCAACTCTATGATAAAATATTGGATCTTGAAACGGGTCTATATTATCAGAGTGCCGGATACAATTACCAATTGCTTCACAAGGAATTGGTGGAAGGAAAACTCTAATGTTTTAGGCGTTATAAATCATACTTAAAACTAACAACTGAATATGACTAAACGGTTTTTCATAGCTTTTTTCGCCGTGTGCATAGTGGCCTTAAGTGGCTGGGCCGATGATAATTATGCCGAAGCAACCTTTGAGGTCAAGAGCCACGATTTCGGCTCCATCAAGGAGGCTAACGGACCCGTGTCTTGTACCTTTGAGTTCACCAATACGGGGGACAAACCGCTGCTCATCATCGATGCGACAGCCTCCTGCGGCTGCACGAGGCCCGAATACCCTTCAAAGCCCATAAAGCCCGGCAAGAAAGGGAAAATCAAGGTGACCTATAGCCCCATCGGGCGTCCTGGCGCCTTTAAAAAGAGCGTCAAAATCAAGACAAACGGCCGTGAGCGCACCACGACATTACGCATCGAGGGCACCGTCATCCCCAAGAAATAAGTGAAACCTCACGCACAAATACTGACCCTGCTGCTAGCAGTGATTACACTGACGTCAACCGCCCAGCCTCAAGCCACTTGGCTGGAGCGACAACACGATTTCGGCGTTTTCCAGGAAAAAAACGGCAAGGTAAAGTGCGGTATCAGGTTGGTGAACACGGGCGATGAGCCATTGCTCATCGTCAAGGCACAGGCCGGATGCGGCTGCACAGCAATCACTTACCCCGATGAGCCGATCATGCCCGGGGATACTGCTACCGTAGGAATTACCTATAACCCGTCGGGGCGTCCCGGAAAATTCACCAAGCAGGCCATCATCTTTACTAACACAGAGCCTAAACGCACTATCCTGGAAATCAAAGGCAATGTGATTCCCACCGATGCCACGCTAGACAGGCAATATCCGTTGCAGGCTGGCTCGTTGCGTATCAGCCAACGGAGCATCCCCTTTGGGGAGCTTGTGAAAGGCAAGAACAAGATGCTGTACCTGAGTGCCTACAATGCCTCGACCGACACCATGCTGGTGCACGTCACGGGCGAAAAGCCCCATATACACCCCGCCATTGTCCCCGATACAGTACCACCGGCCCAAGTCACAGCGCTTACCGTACATTACCTATCTGGGCATGCGCCTCTATGGGGGTTTAACATAGATACCCTGATGCTGTCGTGCGTACCCCTCAGGCAACCATCTGATGTAAAATCAGGGAGCGAGACCATCAATGTGATGGCCCAGGTGATGGAAGACTTCAGCAACCTCACCGATCAAGAACGACAGGATGCCCCAGTCGCCTGGACGGATTGTGACGACCGCATCGATTTTGGGACAATAACAACCCAAGAAACCGTCACGCGCACGTTCACCATCACCAACAAGGGAAAAGCCAAGCTTCTCATCAGGCGGTTGTGGATACCCAATGACGAAGACATCACAATCACCATCGATCGTATCGAAATCAAACACAACAAGTCGGCAACCGTCAAAGTGACTGTCAACACCTCGAGATTAAACGGAAACATCTTGGATGTGCCGCTCACGCTCATATCTAACGATCCCGACTCACCGCGACGAACCATCAGGCTGGTAGGCATCATTGACAAATAAATAAGAACAAACGACAAATATGGCAAAATCAAGAATCGTACAACATACCGAAGAGTGCCCTGAACTCCACCATCCTGAAAACGAAGAACAGTATTCCGGATTACAGGTGAACAGCGGTGTGGAGCAGCCACCCATCGTCAATCCCTACCTCAAACGCAAGCGCAAGCCTCAGTTGACACCCGCCGAGTATGTCGAGGGTATCCGCAAGGGCAACCGCGCAGTGCTGGGACAGGCCGTGACCTTGGTTGAGAGCCGTAATGCCGAGCACCAGATTATTGCCCAAGAGGTCATCGAGAAATGCCTGCCTTACACCGGCAATTCCCGACGCATCGGCATCACGGGAGTGCCTGGCGCTGGAAAAAGCACTTCGATCGACTCCTTCGGCATGCACGTCATCAAGCAGGGGCACAAATTGGCGGTTCTGGCCATCGATCCTAGCAGTGAACGCTCCAAAGGGTCCATCCTGGGCGACAAAACACGCATGGAACGGCTCGCCATTGAACCCGATGTGTTCATACGCCCTTCCCCCTCGGCAGGTTCGTTGGGCGGTGTGGCGCGCAAGACTCGCGAGACCATCGTGCTATGCGAGGCTGCGGGCTATGACACCATTTTTGTCGAGACCGTCGGCGTGGGACAGAGCGAGATCGCCGTCCACTCGATGGTGGACTATTTTCTGCTGATTCAACTGGCAGGAACCGGCGACGAGCTGCAAGGCATCAAACGAGGCATCATGGAGATGGCCGACGGCATCGTCATCAACAAGTGTGACGGCGACAACATCGAGCGGGCCGAACTAGCGGCTGCCCAATTCCGCAACGCCCTCCACCTTTATCCCCTACCCCCCAGCGGTTTCCTTCCCGAGGTCATCACCTATTCGGGTTATTACGACCTGAACATCGAAGGTGTATGGGACATGATAGACCGCTACTTTGCCCATGTCAAGGCAAGCGGCTACTTCGATGAGAAACGTCATGAGCAGGAGCGCTACTGGATGCGCGAGACCATCAACGAGCAGCTGCTGGCACGCTTCTATTTCGACCCTGAAATCGAACGGTTGCTCAACATCAAGGAGGAAACTGTGCTGGCCGGCAAGCAGACCTCGTTTGTCGCTGCCAGCGACGTGCTCAACTTCTATTACGACAAAATCACTAAAGAGAATTCCAAGCAATGAAATGTCTGACAATCGCTCTCGCCATGTGCGCCGTGCTGTTGTTGTGCTGCAACTGTTCAGTGTTCAACAAGTTGAACATGGCCCAGAACGTCTATGATGCGGCAATGTCTGTCTCCTATACCACACTGGACAACTACTTCGTGCGCAACGACGTGAATCACAACAAGCGTCAAGACCTCATTCTGACCAACAAAGCCGACTTTGAAGGATTCTTCGGAATGGCGGCCACCATGGGCGGTCTGCCCACCGACATCAACTGGAACAAGCAGTATGTGGTAGCTGTTGTCCTGCCCGAGACCAACCGCATGACGACCGTCACGCCCATTGACGTGAGGCAGGACGGCAACAAGGTGGTGTTCTGCTACAAGGTGGATCGGGGCGAAAAGACAACCTACACGATGATGCCCTTCACCGCTGTAGCCCTCGACAAACCGACCAACTCACAACAGATGGAGTTCTTCTTCCTCGAAAAATAAGGCAACTATGGGAGAATACTGTTACCGATACCCGCACCCTGCTGTGACTACCGACTGTGTCGTGTTCGGCTATGATGGACTACACCTCAACGTGCTGCTCATCGAGCGGGGCGGTGAGCCGTACAAGGGCTGCTGGGCTTTCCCCGGCGGATTCCTCAACATCGACGAGGACGCACCCGACGGCGCCCGACGTGAACTGCATGAGGAAACCGGACTCCATGTGACCAATATCGAGCAACTGGGTGCCTTTACGGCCCCGAACCGTGATCCGCGGGAGCGCATCATTTCCATCGCCTATTTCACACTCACACGCGTTCAAGAAGTCATGGGCGGCGACGATGCGCGGGTGGCAAAATGGTTTCCCATCAATCATCTGCCCCAGCTGGCTTTTGACCATCAACAGATGTTCGAACAGGCGCTGCAGCGGCTATCCGATTGCCTGAAACTCAAGACTGGTAATTTCTTTAGCGGCGACTTTTCCTACGAGGAAATCGATATGATTTATTTCGCCACACTGACCAAGAGATAATTCCGCTTAGAATTGTTAACGAATTTAAATTTTGTGATAACAATATGACGTTATCGCAAATTTTTGTTAATTTTAGGCCAATTTATGTCACAAAATTATGTTATATAACATGTTTGCACTATTTTTGCATTGGTTTTTCATGGTAATAGTTTTTAAGGTTATTAAATCTCAAGTGCCGTGAGGCAGTTGTTTTTTAAAGAATGTTTAAGGTTTATGTTAATGGTATTAGAAGGTTAATTAGTTAAGCAATCCCCGACGTGAGTCGAGGATTTCCTTTTTTTATGGCGAAAAGAATGCCTCATTCACCAATAAATCTTTAACTTTGCATCCATAATACATCATTTACTTTTCGCAACTATGAACAAGAACCTCATTTTTGTCCTTGTAGCATTGACCACCCTGTTGTCCTGTGGCAACAACAGTAAATCCCCAGTCAATGAGGAAATGGCGGTTACCGATGCCGCCCAATGCAATTTCAAGAATATCAAGCAGCACAAGATGTTTGCTTATAGTGATAGGGATGGCGACACGCTCTACTTCGACAACTCGTTCAAGGCTCTTTGGCCCGAGATGATCAACGGCAAACCGTGCCCGGTACTCCAGCAGGCCCTGCTGCGTTCCATGACCGACAGCGCCGAACTCAACAAGCTGGATATCGTCATTGAATTTCTGCTTAATCCCAGCAGTTACACTGAATGCGACAGCAAACGGCTCATTCCGATAAAAGCCGTCAAGGACGATGAAAACAAGCTCTCGACCAGCGAGGTGGAAGTTACTTTAGAGAGCATGACCGACCGTTTGATCACCTACCGTCTCGCCACCTATTCCTATATGGCAGGTGGAGCCCACGGCATCTATGCCAACAACTACACGACCTATGACCTCCTGACCGAGAATGCGGTCGCGCTGAGCGATGTCATTGCCGACACCACACTGTTGCGCTCCACCATCCTCAAGTCCATCAAGCAGGTGAATAACTACGACAAGGACGACCTGTTCATTCCTGACAACGGACTGTTGCCCCTGCCGGGTGATTTCTATATACAGGACCATGTGCTGCATGTTGTCTACCAAGTCTATGAGATTGCAAGCTATGCCCAAGGCATGATTGACGCACCCATCTACCCCTATTTGCTCAAACCCGAGGAAATGAAGCGCCTGTTCACCCCCTACGGCCTGGAACTCATCGACTACACCGAATAAATCAGAACAAACGGGATCACAACTTTTATACTGCTCCGTAACGCCTGAGACAATGGACGTTACGGAGCAGCTCTATTAAAAAAGTCTGGGGCCGCTGCAACTTTTCATTGCCCTTGTTGCGTCTATAGGGTGTAAGGCGGAAAGAATATGCCGCCAAACGATAATTGAAACAAACAATAATTCCTATAGAACAATGAAAAGAATAGTTATCACCCAAGTTTTGGTTATGGTGGCCTTTTTAATGGCCTCAGCAGCCACATTCACCGGCAAAGTAGTCGATGAGACGGGATTGCCGGCCGCATTCGCAAACGTTGTTTTACTCAATGCCAGCGACAGTGCGTTTGTCACAGGTACAGTCACCGATGCCAACGGCATGTTTAGCCTGGCAGGTGATGCCGCAAGGCCTGTCATCAAGGTCTCCTATCTGGGTTACAAGACACATCTGATGGACGGAAAACAGTCCGACCTGGGCATCATCACGCTTGAACCCGAGGCAACGACGCTGGGCGAGGTCATCGTCAAGGGCGAACGCCCTGTGTTCAAATTGAACCCCGAAGGTCTCAAAACTGATGTGGAGAACACCCTGTTGAGCAATGTGGGCACCGCCAAGGCCGTGCTCGAGAATCTGCCCGGTGTCCAGCGCACAAAGGACGGCATCGAAGTCTTCGGCAAGGGCGCGCCGCTCATTTACATCAACGGCCGCAAACTCCAGAGCAACGACGAACTGGACCAGATCAGCAGCGAGGATATCAAGAGCGTGCAGTTGATTACCAATCCTGGGGCCAAATATGATGCTACGGTAGGTGCTGTGATCCTCATCAAGACCAAGCGTCCGCAGGGCGAGGGCTTCAGTTTCAACACCCAGACATCTTATTATGTGAGCGAGTGTCCCGATCTGGCACTTGGCACGAATTGGAACTTCCGTTATCGGGGGCTTGACGTGTTCGGCAGCGTGTGGTATAACGATGACCGTTCCATTCAGGACGATGAAGTGATACTGGCTGTGAAGGCTGATACCGTGTGGCACATGGACCAGCACATGGATATAAAGAACCACTCCAACTCGCTCTATACTTCGATAGGAGCCAACTACATCTTCAACGATGCTCATGCAGCCGGATTCCGCTATGACACCAAGGCTTATTTCCTGGATCGCACTCGTGGCACGTTCACTGCCGACGTGACCGCCAATGGCCAATTCTATGACCATCTGGACAACAGCATTTACCAGCGCTCTAAGTACAATATGCCCCACACGCTCAACATCTATTATAACGGCCAGGTGGGTGGCACCTCGATAGACTTCAACAGCGACTATGTCTTCTCCAAAAACCGCCAGTGGCAGTATAATAATGAGGTGAGTCTGGAGCAGCAGAGTCGCAAAGTGACCAGTCAGAGTGTTGTGCGCAACCAGCTGTGTGCCACCAAACTTGTGCTCTCTTGGAACCTGTGGGGCGGCAACATGGAAGTGGGTACCGAGTTTGACCACACGCGCCGCCACGATGACTACATCAACCCTGAACAAATTGTGCCCACGTCATTCACCGAGCAAAAGGAAAACAACTACATCCTGTTTGCCGAGTATGCCCACCCGCTGCCCTTCGGCCAGATGATGGTAGGCTTGCGCAACGAGAACGTGACCACCGACTACTACAACCAAGGTGTTCGCATCGCTGAACAGAGCCGGAGTTACCACCATCTGTTTCCCAGTCTGGGTTTGATGGCACAGGCCGGTCAAGTGCAACTCATGGTAAACTATGCTGCGAAAATTAAGCGACCTTATTACCATGAATTGAGCAGTAGCGTGACCTACGCCAACCGTTTCACATGGGAGAGTGGCAACCCGCTGTTAAAGCCGTCCATCCGTCACGAGGCGTCGTTAATGGGGATATACCACTGGGTGACCGTGATGTTGAATTATAAGCACACCGATGACATTATCGTCAACGTAGGTCGCGAGGTGCCTGGCAGCGAGGCGGTAACGTGGCTCTACCGTGAGAATGTCGATAACGAGGATGCCATGATGCTGATGGTGACGCTTAGCCCACGCTTCGGCCTCTATCAACCCTCACTCACGATGGGCATGATGAAGGAATGGATGAAGATACCTTCACCCACTGGTGTTATCAGCCCCAAGCGACCAATTTGGATTGCACAGTTCAACAACAATTTCCAGTTGACTCCCAGCCTCACCGCCAGCGCCGACTTCATGTTCACCAGCAAGGGCGACCAAGAGAATGTATCATTGACAAAGGCTTTGTACGTGCTCGATTTGAGTGCAACCAAGTCATTCCTCAACGATCGCCTGTCAGTTCAGGTAAAAGGCCATAATCTGCTGAATTCGCAGCAGCACGTCAGACTGAATTATGGTGAGCGCACCCTATGGCAGAATTTCCATCAAGACTCGCGCCAACTGGAAGTGACCGTACGCTACAAGTTCAACGCCGCCCAGAGCAAGTACAAGGGCACCGGCGCAGGCTCAGAAGAGAAGGAGAGACTATAAAAGTTAAGTAGTTAAGAGTGAGAAGTTAGGAGTTAAGAATTCGAAACAACTTCTATCTTCTCTCTCCTAAAAGCCTGTTTCATTTTTCTCTCACACCGCGTTAGGGCAATGCAGACGCCCAAGCGTAGTGTGAGCCTTTTTTTGAAGATGAATATCGTTAATTATAACTTGCTTATAATCAGTATATTATGACAAATAGCTAATTTTTCTTCAAAAATTTACCCTAAAATCCTTTGTCAGTTCAAAAACTTGCAGTACCTTCGCAGTCGCTTTGAGAAAGAAATCTCGATAGCATTCACATGATGGTGTGTTAGTTCAGTTGGTTAGAATACCTGCCTGTCACGCAGGGGGTCGCGTGTTCGAGTCACGTACACACCGCAGTGGAGAGAGGATTTGGGTGACCAAGCTTCGGCTGGTTGCCCATTCTTTTTTTGCGTTCAGCCCACACTCTAAACTCTAAACTTCGAGTCCCAAGGCATGCCTCGGGACTCAAATCTTTATAATGGCTTGATGCTAACGGCAAAGCCTCCACCTGCCGCACTATGCAGCTTGAGCAGTGTCTTGGATGTCACCTTTTTCTTGGTAATAGTGTAAGACTGTGGATTGTTGCGGTAATCGGCATTCTTGCCGTCGGCATAGATGGTTGCCTCATACTTTCGGCCCGCATCCAGGAAATCCAGTTTGATGGCGCTATCATGGGCGGACATGCCAGTCACGCTACCGACAAACCACTCGTCACGCCCTTTGGCCTTTCGGGCGATGGTGACATACTCCATGGGCTCAGCCTCGATATATACCGAGCGGTCCCAGTCCACCGCCACGTCCTTGATGAACTGGAACGCGTCCATGAAGCGGGCGTAGTTCTCGGGCAGGTCAGCAGCCATCTGCAGGGGACTGTAGAGCGTAACGTAGAGCGCTAACTGACCACATATGGTCGAAAGCACATGGGTCTGCTTCTCGGGCGAGAATTTGGCGATATCCATCTCAAAGATACCAGGCGTGTAGTCCATCGGTCCGCCCTGCAGGCGAGTGAAAGGCAAAATGGCGGTATGGCCAGGCTGAGTGCCGGCAAAGGCCTGGTACTCAGTTCCGAGGGCACTCTCGTTGCCAATCAGGTTGGGCCAGGTGCGGCACAAGCCAGTGGGTCGCACGGCTTCGTGCGCATTAACCATGATATGATGCTTGGCAGCCAGTTCAACGCAATACTGGTAGTGGTTGACCATCCATTGGCCATAGTGATGCTCGCCACGCGGAATGATGTTACCCACATAACCGCTCTTGACCGAATTGTAGCCATATTTATCCATCAGGGCGTAAGAAGCCTCCAAATGGCGTTCGTAGTTGCGGACGCTGGATGATGTCTCGTGGTGCATCATCAGGCGCATGCCTTTGCTGTGGGCATATTCGTTAAGCATCGCGATGTCAAAGTCAGGATAAGGCGTCACAAAGTCAAACACATAGTCCTTGCTGTTGCCGAACCAGTCTTCCCAACCTTCGTTCCAGCCTTCGATAAGCAGCTGGTCAAAGCCGTTGGCTGCCGCAAAATCGATGTAACGCTTAACATTCTCGTTGCTAGCGCCATGGCGTCCGTTGGGCTGCAGTTTGCTGTAATCGGTCTGTCCCAACTTCACCGAAGGCAGCTGGTCGGTATAGTTCCACGTGTTCTTACCTGTGATGAGTTCCCACCACACACCCATGTATTTCACAGGTTTAATCCATGAGGTATCCTCAATCTTACAGGGCTCGTTCAAGTTCAAAATCAGCCTGGATGCCAACACTTTGCAAGCATCATCAACAATCATGATGGTACGCCAGGGGGTTTGGCAGGGCGTCTGCATATAACCCTTGTTGCCTTGGGCATCAGGGGTGAGCCACGATTCAAAAACCATGTTCTTGTCGTCAAGATTCAAGTGCATGCAGGGATAATCGACCAAAGCGGCCTCGTGCAGGTTGATGTAGATGCCATCATCAGTCTTGAGCTGAAGGGCGGTTTGCACACCAGTGCCGCTAAACTGCTCCTGTGACGCGTTGGGCGTAATCTTGCTGCCGAACAGGCTCCTGATCTCGCTCAGGCGTGAGCGGGTGAATTCATATTCCTGTGTGTCATAGTCACCAGCGATCCACCATGCCGTCATGTCACCAGGCACAGCAAACTGCGAATGTTCTTCCTTGATGACGAAGTAAGTGAGATTAGGCTGCTGCGGGAATTCGTAACGGAATCCCAAGCCGTCATCGTATACACGAAAACGAACGACAATATAGCGATCCAGATCAGCCTGATTGAGCGTGACTGCCATCTCATTATAATGATTGCGTATGCTGCTCTCTTCGCCCCACACAGGTTGCCACGTCTCATCAAACGAGGAATACCGTGCTGTCATCATCGTGAAACCATCTTGCAAAGAGCATTGATCCACTACCTGTTTATTATCAAAACTATTGAATTCGCCATTACCCTTAGCACTGACAAGTTCCAGACCCAAGCGGCTGTTCTTGATGACCTCCTTGCCATTAAACATCACATTATAAAAAGGAATGCCATCTACCACATCAAAGTTCACCGCAATATTATGACTTGGTGAATAGACAGTCTCAACTCTCGCCGACATCATTAACGGGATGTTCAGACCAATCACAAGGGCAACAAACTGTAAGCACCTCATTTTCATAACAATATATAAATTTTGGTTAATAATCCGATTCTTACGGTTGCTAAGATAGTAAAAAATCGTCAGCCCGCTTATCATGCCCCACAAAAAAACGAGGGAGCCGACTCATTTCGAGCGACTCCCTCTTAGGCGGCGGTTACCTGCGCCTTCCCATGTCGCTGGCCAGCGCCGTGGTGACGCTTAGGCCTCTGTGCCAGGAACGGGAAGAGGCGGTGACGCTCACGCGTTGAACGCATAACAACCCTATAAAAAAACGAGGGAGCCGACTCATTTCGAGCGACTCCCTCTTAGGCGGCGGTTACCTACTCTCCCACTTTCGCAGTACCATCGGCGTGGTGAGGCTTAACTTCTCTGTTCGGAATGGGAAGAGGTGGGACCCTCACGCTATGACCACCTTGACTCTTTGTCTCTCAGCCTGAACGACGCATTGAGCA
>JAFZKD010000117.1 GCA_017553785.1 Muribaculaceae bacterium
CAAACAATGATTAAAGCATACGTTTTCCCCGGTCAAGGGGCCCAATTTGTGGGGATGGGCAAAGACTTGTACGACAAGTTCTCACAAGCCAAGACGATGTTCAAAAGAGCCAATAGCATCCTGAAGTTCAAGATTACGGATGTGATGTTTGAAGGCACCGATGAGGACTTGCGTCAGACCAAGGTGACCCAACCCGCCATCTTCCTGCATTCCGTCATCTTGGCTTCGCTGCTCGAAGAGTTTGACCCCACAATGGTGGCAGGTCATTCCTTGGGTGAGTTTTCGGCGCTTGTCGCCAACAAGGTGCTCGGTTTTGAAGATGGTCTGCGCTTGGTGAGCAAACGTGCCATGGCTATGCAGAAGGCTTGCGAAGCCCAGCCCGGCACGATGGCGGCTGTCATCGGAGCTGAAGATGCGCTCATCGAGAGCGTCTGCGCCTCCGTTAAGGATGCGGTGGTGGTTCCCGCCAACTACAACTGCCCTGGCCAGTTAGTCATCTCCGGCTCGGTGGAGGGTGTGGCAGAGGCTTCCGAAAAGCTGAAGGAAGCTGGCGCCAAGCGTGTGGTGCCGCTGAGCGTGGGTGGTGCATTCCACAGCCCGTTGATGGAACCTGCCCGTTTGGAGCTTGCCGAAGCCATCAATGAAACCACGTTCAACCAAGGCATTTGCCCGATTTACCAGAACGTCACTGGTCAGTCGGTCAACGACCCAGAGATCATCAAGAAAAACCTTATTGCCCAGCTAACTTCGCCCGTCATGTGGACGCAAACTATGAGCAATATCCTTGCCACTGGTGTGCGCACCGTCGTCGAGGTGGGTCCGGGCACGGTGTTGCAAGGCTTGTTCCGCAAGATGGACAGAAATCTGGAGCTGTCGAGCGCTACAGTCTGAATAAGACACAAGGCATTTCAACTATGACTTGTGACAATGACTATGACCGCTTTTACGATATGTCGAAGCGGTCATAGTCATAGTCAGCGGTCATTGTCGATAAAAAGTTCGCATCAAAACAAGATGTTATTTACTACCGAATAGTTACATATTTGAAGATTCATCGAAATGGAAAACAGAATCCGCCCAGCTTGGGTCATCATCCTGCTCTTGTCGGGACTTCTTTTGGGCCTCTATATTAATAAAGGTGTAGGCAAACGTCAAGTCACTTTCGAAGGCGGCAGCAAGTTTGATGAGGTGATGTGGTATGTGGACAACGACTACGTCGAAAAGCCCGATGCCCAGAAGTTGCAAGATGAGGCCATTGCCGCTATGATGGAGAAGCTCGACCCGCATAGTGCCTTCATCTCTTTGGATGAGTTCAACGAGGTGAACGACCCGCTCTTGGGCAGCTTCGACGGTATCGGGGTGCAGTTCCGCTTGGAGAAGGATACTATCGCCATTGTCAACGTCATCAAAGGCGGCCCTTCCGAGAAGGTGGGCATCATGGCTGGTGACCGCATCATCTATGTCGATGACACTTTGGTGGCCAGCAAGAAGCTAAAGAACGAAGACGTGATGCGCAAGCTGAAAGGCCCGAAAAACACCAAAGTGCGTGTACGTGTGTTGCGCCGTGGGGTAGAGGGTCTGCTTGACTACACCATCACCCGTGATGCCATCCCCACTTACAGCGTTGACATTGCCTATATGCTTGACAAAAATATCGGTTACTTGAAACTCAGCAAGTTCTCTGCCACTACAGCCGATGAGTTCAAGAAGGGGATAAGGGACTTGAAAGCCCAAGGAATGCAGCAACTTGTGTTTGACCTGCGCGGCAATACGGGAGGTTTCCTCAGCGCTGCTGTCGACATCGCCGATGAGTTTTTGCATAAGGGCAGCCTGATTGTGTATACCGAAGGTCGCAACCGTCCGCGCCAGTATATGAAAGCTTCTCGACACGGGATGTTGGAGGACATGCCTGTGGTGGTGCTCATCGACGGAGAGTCGGCCAGCGCGAGCGAGATTGTGGCTGGAGCTTTGCAGGACAATGATCGGGGCACCATCATCGGCCGCCGCTCTTTCGGCAAGGGTTTGGTGCAGGAACAAATTGTGCTCAGCGACAACTCCGCTATCCGCCTCACCGTGGCGCGTTACTACACGCCTACGGGGCGTTGCATCCAGAAACCGTACAGCGGCGATTTGGAAGAATATATGCTTGAGTCGTTGGAACGCTATGAGAATGGAGAACTCTTCAGCGAGGACAGCATCCATTTCGCCGACTCATTGAAATACACCACACCCAAGGGCAAGACGGTTTACGGCGGTGGCGGCATCATGCCCGATATCTATGTGCCTTTGGTGAACGACAGCACGGAATACTATTTCAACCGCATCGTGAACAAAGGCTTGCTCTATCAATATGCTTTTGAATACACCGACAAGCACCGTAAACAGCTGCAACAGTACAAGACCGTCAAGTCATTCGACCAGTCGTTTGTGGTGAGCGATGCCATGTTCGATGAGTTGGTGAAGTTGGCCGATGAGAAAGGCATCAAGGGCACGGAAGAGCAACGGCAGGTGGCCCGCCGTGAAGCCAACACCTTGTTGAAGGCCTACATTGCTCGCAACCTCTTCGATGACGAGGGCTTCTATCCGATTTACGCCTCGATGGATGAAGTGTTGCAAAGGGCTTTGGAGGAACTGAAAACAAAAAACCTCACCGATAGGTGAGGTTTTTGTTTGTGGAGCATAACGGAGTCGAACCGATGACCTCTTGCATGCCATGCAAGCGCTCTAGCCAACTGAGCTAATGCCCCTCGTTTGCGGCTGCAAAAATACAACTTTTTTCAATCCGCCAAACATTTTTGCGAAAATTTTTCTTTTTTTCCAAAAAACGCAAAAAAAATCACATTTTTTCATTTTTGACTAAGGGTAAATCCCGAGTTGTTAGTCATACCAATGTCTAGACAACAAAACAACGCGTTTACTATGCATTCGAATGTTCGTATTATGCTTAGGAAAAATGATGCCGCTATGCCTTTTTGCATGGAGGCTATTCGTGTTTATATGCAACAAATCCTATTAATTCACCTATTTATTAACCAAATTTATTCATTATGAAAAAGAAAGTATTTTCTTTGATGATGACGCTTTTGCTTGCCTTCGTTGGCGTGGCAAAGGCGGAGATTGTAGAGATCGGAAGCGGAACTGCGACTAACTCGTACCTCCCGACTTATGAGTTCTACAATTACTCTCTGACGCAGCAGATCTACACTGCCGATGAGATTGGCACAGCTGGTACGATTAACAGCTTTGCCTTCTACACTACAGGTTCTGCTACCAGAAACCTGCAAGTGTACATGGTCCACACCACCATGAGTGCTTTCAGCGGATCGACCGCTTGGGTCGTTCCTACGGCAGCCGACATGGTCTATTCCGGTAATGTGACCTACACTGCAAATGGTTGGAACACCATTACTTTGAGCACTCCGTTCGAGTACAACGGTACGGACAACCTTTGCCTCATTGTGGATGACAACACGGGCAGCTACGTTAGCAGCGTTAGCAAGTACGTGTTCACTCCCGGTGGCAACTGCGCTCTTCGTATCTACAGCGACGGTACCAACTATGATGCTTTGGCTCCCACGAGCTACAGCGGTACTACGATGACTTTGAAGAACCAGCTCCAGCTCGACATCACCCCCAGCGGTGGCGGTGCCGGTGACCAACTCCATGTGAAGTACATGGACGGTGATGTTGAAGTCGTCGATGAGCTGAATCTTGGTGTCCGCCCTGCCGATGCTTGGATGGAGCCCTTCAACTTCACCATGTACACCGATGGTGCTACCTACACTGTCAACATTCTCGACTTCACGCCGAGCGATGGCATGTTCACGGTTGATGGTGAGGAACTGCCTTTCCAGGTGGTCCGCAATGAAGACGTTGACCTGACTATGATGACCAACGGCACTGAAGGCGGTGCGATTGCACGTCAGTTTGTGGCCATCACCGAAGGTGACCGTGCCGCTCACATCTGGCCTGTCACGGTTGAGCTCTACGATCCCGAGACTCCTGATGTTTGGGAGAAGGCTTGCGAAGAAGCCACCACGTTCCCCTTCGTGGAGGTTCCTGCAACGGCTCACAACACTGTCCTTCACAACGACTACACCCTGCCCTTCCCCGAGATTCCGGAAGGCGTGGATGCTGTCTACAAACTCGTGTTTGACCATGACCAAATGCTGAGCGCTAATGTCAGCGTTGGTGAGAATGGTAAGGTGGCCCTCTATAGAGAAGGCTTCGAAGGTGAAGGCGGCCCCATGGCCACCAACTACTACACTGGTGCTGAAATCACTGGTGGCGGCGGCGCTGCTGCTGCTCCGTTTGAGGCCCAGATTGGTGAAGGCACCAGCACGACTGGCTACTTCCCCTTCTACACCTTGTATAATTATTCCATCGCCGAGAACCTCTTCCTCGCTTCCGAGCTTGAGGCTGCCGGTGTGACCACCGCCCCGATGTCCAGCTTGAGCTGGTATGCCACCAACACTACTGGTTACAACCAGCAAGGCATCACCATCTGGATGGCCAATGTGAATGACGAGACCCTGACAACCACCTCTCATGTCGTTACTGGCATGACCAAGGTTTACACTGGAGCAATGACTCCTCTGGTTGGTTGGAACGAGTTTGTCTTCAACGAGGGTACCTTCGCTTGGGACGGCCACAGCAACATCCTGATCTTCTGCCAGCGCAACAACGGCGCATGGAACAGCACTATCTCATGGCAGGCTACTCCAAGCATGCCGTTCAACGCCATGGCTTACCGTTATCAGGACAGCGGCGCTTATGACGAGACCATCCCGAACACGATGTACACCAGCACGACCCGCCCGAACATCATTATGAAGTCACAAGGCCGTCGTTCTATAGCTTTGAGTGCTTCGGCTAATGATCCTGGTATGCCTGCCAACGTTCCGAACAGAGATGGTTGGCTGTACTATGATGATGGCACTTATGCCACCTCCATTGGCAACAGCACTGCCTATGACTGGACCTGGGGTACAATGTATCCCGCTTCCATGCTGGGTTCCAACAACACCCTGACAAAGGTTGCCATTTATAACACCACGTACAATGTGGAAGACATCACCATCGACATCTATCAAGGTGGTACCAATGCACCTGGTACTCTGATTGCTACCAAGACGGTTACACCTACTGCAGGATTGCAGGAAGTGATGCTGTCGAGCCCCGTGGCCATCGATCCTTCTCAGAACCTGTGGATTGTGCTCTCTGAGTATGGCACCTATGTCTTGACATCATGCAACTCCACCGTGGCCAACAACCAATGGGTTGAAAATGGCGGCTGGTACAACATCGGTGATTTGGCATCATCACTGGCTGGTTATGGCTGGATGATTCGCGCCTATGTTGAGAACCACGCTACACCTCCGACTCCTCCGACTCCTGGTACAGTTGTCGAATACAATGCTGGTCCCGTCATCGAGGATCTGCCTGTGCTTCCTGGTACCTACTACCTGGTTGCCTCTTCGACCACTCCTGACTTCGAGGTGACGATCAATGCTGAGGAAATGCCTTGCCCGCCGATTGAGGACTTTGTCTTCGCTCCGATACCGGCTGATGACGCTGACGAGATTGAACCCGCCCGAGTGACCCTCACCTGGAGCATTCCTGCCTATGCCACTGGTTGGCGTCTGGTCTTCGGTTCCACCTATCATCCGGAACAAGGTCATCCTCAGACCATCATCTTCCCTGAGGACGGTAGCTTCACTAATGAAATGGCTAACAGCTATACTGTCACTAACTTGTGGAACAACACCAACTACTTCTGGCATGTCGAGTTCAACAATGACGGTTGCCCGGATGGCGTGAGCAGCCCGATCTGGGGCTTCACGACCCACCTCAACGTCCCGCAGAACCTGAGAGCTGTTGATGAGACTGTGTTCAACGACGAACAGATTGTCCTGAACTGGAACGCTGTTGTCGACCGCACCTATCGTATGTACAACGTGTACCGCGATGGTCAACTCATCGGCCACACTCAAGTGAACAACATCGGCAATACGACTTACACAGATGAGGCTCAGCCTTATAACATGGATGGTTACACCTACTATGTCACTGCCGTGTACGATGAGGGCGAATCCGCTCCTTCGAACACCGTGAACGTGAAGGTAAGCGGCCGCGGCAATGTGAACGGTCATGTTTACGAACAAGACGGTACGACCGGCATCGCCAACGCCACCGTTACTATGGTGGGTCAGGATGAGTTCGGTGTGAGCCACACCTACAACTTCCAGACCAACGCCCAGGGTTATTACAGCGGCGCTGTGTATGCTGGTTCCTACAATGGCCAGGCTGCCTGCAATGGCTACCAGACCATTGACGAGCCTGTCCAAGGCAACCCGATTGGCATCACCTACGACGTGACGACAAGCCCGATTGACTACATCCTCGATGAAAACTTCGATCCCGTCTGCACGGTCATTGCTCAATACTATCCCGACTCAACGGACATCAATGCTCCGTATGTGAAGGTTTATTGGGGCTGCGGCCTGCCCGGTGAGGAAATCATCGAAGACTTCGAGACTGGCGACTTCAGCATGTTTGATTGGCAGCTCGACAACAACTATCCTTGGAGCATCACTACCAACAACCCGTACGAAGGTACTTACTGCATGAAGAGCGGTGGCGCTGGCGTGGCTAGCGTGACAAGCAACATGACCGTGACGGTGAACATCCCCGCCGACGGTGAGATGACCTTCTTCAGCAAGATCAGCTCAGAGGCCAACTATGACTATGGCAAGTTCTACATCGACAACGTGCAAATGGGTCAGTACAGTGGCCAAGGCAGCTGGGGCGAGAGAAGATACAACGTCACTGCTGGTGACCACACCTTCCAGTGGAGATACACGAAGGATAGCAGCGTGAACAGCTATGACGACTGCTTCTATGTCGACTACATTACCTTCTACAAGAGACCCGAACCTGCACAACCCGGTTGGCACACCTATCTTGAAAGCGACTTCGACAACGCTTACAGAAGCAATGTTGGCGATCCTTCATGGGGCTATGAATATCCTGTGAGCATTGCCAGCCAGTTTGCTGGTTGGAACCTGACCAAGGTTGCTGTGTTCAGCGACAACATGTACAACGCCGTGGGTGGTAACTTCACCTGCAACGTGTATGTTGGTGGCACCGCTCCTGCCGCTGGTACGCTGGCTTCGACCATCACCGTCGACGTTCCCGTCGGCCTGGGTGCATGGTGCGAATATGACTTGACGACTCCTGTCAACGTCACTGGTAACGATCCTATCTGGGTCATCTGGACTGTGAACAGCTATGGCAGCAGCCTTGGCTATCCTGCCGGTTGCGCCTCACACGCCAGCCAATATGGTGACTGGTGGAACAACGGTCAGGATGGTTGGGATCACATGGGCAGCTGCACTTGGACGATGAAGAACTACTTCACCAACCGTGCTGGCCGCACTGTGGCTCTCGGCACTGCTGAGTCTGTCAGACCTGCCGCTGTCACTTCAAATGTCAACCTCAGCAGCAACCTCCGCACCTACGTTAAGGGTCAGGAAGACACGACTGCCGAGTGCATCAACCCGCACGCTACCCTCGTCCCGATGACTTCGGTCAACACCAACGACCGTGCCTTCTCGCACTACAGAGTGTATCGTACGAACTGCTACAACGATGGTCCTTACACCCTCGACAACACTGTGGTTCTCGCTTGCGAACTGCACGACACCCTCTACATCGATGTGGATTGGCCGGATGTTGCTCCTGGCGTCTACAAGTGGGGCGTTGGTTGCGTCTATGTTGGCAACCGCGGTGAAGAGATTGCTGGTCCTATCCATTGGGCTCAACCTACCGATGGTAATCGTGCTACTTTGACCTACGACTTCGAAGACAGCAGCTTCCAAAACTGGACTACCATTGACGCTGACGGCGACGGTTACAACTGGATGCTGGCTAGCAGTGCTATGAGCACTGGTTACGGCCACAATGGTTCCACCGACTGCGTGCTCTCACAGAGCTATAACAACAACGTTGGTGCTCTGACTCCTGACAACTACCTCGTGTCGCCTCAAGTGACTCTTGGCGGTAGCATCAGCTTCTGGGCTTGCGCCCAAGATAACCTTTGGGCAGGTGAGCACTTCGGCGTTGCTGTGAGCACCACAAGCAACACCAGTGCTTCGGCCTTCACCACCATCCAAGAGTTTACGATGACGGCTAAGGGTGGCAATGGCAAGACTGGTTACAGCCGCGATGGTGGCAACCGTGAACAGGGTAACTGGTATCAGTACACTGTCGACCTGAGCGCTTACAGCGGCAGCGGTTATGTGGCCATCCGTCACTTCAACTGCACTGACTTCTTCTATCTCGATGTCGATGATATCACCATCGTTGAAGGTAGCGGCACTGGCCCGACTCCTCCGACTCCTCCTACACCTCCGACTCCTGGCACCGAACTGCAAGAGCCTCGCGAGAGCGAGATCGTGTGGTCGAGATGCCTCGACAAGGATATGTGGCTTGGCGAAAATGCTGTTGACATCACCGTGTTGCTCAACAGCGCCGACAGCCCAGAGGGCGTGACGGTGAGCTTCACCAACCTCAATGAGGTTGAACAGGAACTCTATCCTATCGCTGACATTGTTCTCGATGAGACTGGCTTCTACGCTTGGGATACCTTCCGTAAGGGTGACTATGAGCTGAACATTACTCGCGAGGGTTACGAGCCCATCCAAGCTAATGTGAGCATTTGGGAACCCACGAGCTTGCGTTATGTGATGATCGAGATCATCTACGGTGTTGACAACCTCTACGTCTCCCGCACTGGCTGGGCCATGTGGGAAGGCCACGGCGATCCTGGCACTCCTGGTCCTGGTCCTGGCCCAGGTCCTGGTGGCAACGGCGACACCTTCAGCGTTGACTTCGAAGCTGGCATGCCTTCTGGCTGGACCACCATCGATGCTGACGGCGACGGCTACAACTGGATGCTTGCTTCAACCGCTATGGGCACTGGCTACGGCCACAACGGCTCAAGCGACCTGATCCTGTCACAGAGCTACAACAACAACGTTGGTGCTCTGACTCCTGACAACTACCTCGTTTCTCCTGCTGTGAACCTGGCTGCTGGTTCTACCTTCAGCTTCTGGGCTTGCGCTCAGGACAACGCTTGGGCTTCCGAGCACTTCGGCGTTGCTGTTTCTGAGACTGGTACTGGCAACTGGACCATGGTTCAGGAATGGACGATGACTGCCAAGGGTCAAGGCGGCAAGGCTGGTCATTCACGTGATGGCGGCAACCG
>JAFZKD010000118.1 GCA_017553785.1 Muribaculaceae bacterium
CTTGCGAGCGAAAATGATCATGTTCTTCATTGAAACCGACTCTTTGCGGTCGGGGCGGATTTCGGTGGGCACCTGGAAGGTTGCACCACCCACGCGACGAGACTTAACCTCCACTTGGGGAGTAATCTTCTCCAACGCGTCTTTCCAGATTTCGAGAGGGGTCTTCTCTTCACTAGACATCTTCTGGCCCACGAGATCCAGGGCGCTATAGAAGATACGGTAAGATGTGTTCTTCTTACCATCATACATGAGGTGGTTGACGAACTTTGTTACGCGCACGTCACCGAACTTAGGATCGGGAAGGATGATCCGTTTTTTTGGCTTAGCCTTTCTCATTTTTTTACACAGTTGTAGTTTTAAGTCTGCTTGGTTGTCTTTTGCTTTGTTCTTCAACGCCCGCCGCTGCGGCGCGTTTACTCAACCAAATATCCAATCCAATAAAACTGAAAACTAAGTTTGAAATTAATTTTACTTTTGAATTGTTTCTTAGTAAGTCAGGGCCTTGGTTGCGTCACTGATTATTTTTTCTTCTTGGGACGCTTGGCACCGTACTTGCTGCGACGCTGGGTGCGGCCTTCGACACCGGCGGTGTCAAGAGTGCCACGGATGATGTGGTAGCGTACACCGGGAAGGTCTTTAACGCGGCCACCACGGACCATGACGATTGAGTGCTCCTGCAGGTTGTGGCCCTCACCAGGGATGTAGGAGTTAACCTCCTTACCGTTGGTCAAACGGACACGGGCAACCTTGCGCATAGCCGAGTTCGGCTTTTTAGGCGTGGTCGTGTAAACACGAACGCAAACACCGC
The DNA here is from genome assembly GCA_017553785.1 of Muribaculaceae bacterium. GTDB lineage: Bacteria > Bacteroidota > Bacteroidia > Bacteroidales > Muribaculaceae > Sodaliphilus. Next base: position 809 of record JAFZKD010000118.1, read on the forward strand.
GACGCTGAGGACATGCATCCAGGGCGGGCGATTTGCTGGTCGATTCCAGCGCAGTGCGGCCTTTTCTTACTAATTGCTGAATAGTAGGCATCTTAGTTTTGTTTGAAATTAATTAATTTGACATTTATTTTTCAGTTTGCTCCTGCGCTTCAAAGCCCCTTAACATCCCACGTTATCAAGCGTTTAGACATCAATTTTGAACCTTTCGGCGCAAAAAAGCGAGGCAAAATTACAAAGAATTCCTGGAATAGCCAAACTTTTCAACCCTCTTCAATTATAGATAATGTATTGTCTACTATCACAGTCCACAGCCATAACCCACTGGATTCCACCCATATAACACAATCGTAGACTAAAAATATTAACACCTGTAAATTCTGAAACTTATTTAACTTTAACATTATTTAATATACTTTATCTAAAAACCAAGCGATTTGACCATGATTTTTGAAAATCCGGCTCATCGGCGCTACCGCAATTAATAAGTCTATAGAGCAGTTCACCCAAGCCTTATAAGACACAAGACCATTAATACACATTATATATAATATAGGGGCAGATCCCTGTCGAAGCACGTATATTTCGACCACTAATACCTGCATTTGCCGAAAAAACATTACATTTGCAGAAAAAAGAGAATAATATGACACATGTAGCCCACATCACGTTACTCTTCGCAGCAGTGCTTGACCTTTTCGCAATGCTTTATCGGGACACACTGACTTTGCAGGAAGAGAACTCAGACAACAGCCAATATTTCAAATGGCTGAAAAACAGCGGTGAATTCACATCAATCAAAAGGCTACTGGCTGTAGCTATCCTATTTGGGGTCTTCACCACAATGGCACAGGTCTCATGGATCGTAGTGCTGATTCTGGCCATAGCATTGGCTGCACAAGCCCTATACCTATTGCCCAAGAAGCAGACCGAGCCATCCAAGTTTGCCCCACGCTCTAAACGCGTATATCTCTTGGCTGGCATCATCTCGGCCGCACTCAGTGGAGCGATAGGGTCCCTCACGGGCCACTTAACGGGAGCAGACCCTGCCAAAGCTAATGCAATAATCGCCATCATCGCGCTGATCATATCCCCGCTAATCATCATCGTGTGCAACAGTCTGCTACCAGGGGCCAATCGACACAGCAGCAACACAAATGAGAACGGCCATTTCAAGTCCGAATAACGGCAAATGATGTCTTATCAGCTAAGGGGTTGGTGATGATCGCCGAGTTGTGGCGCACCGCAACTTAATAATTGAAACCTTCCCCTCGAATACAGATTTCGGGTTAGAAAATCTGAAAAAATGCCGAAAAAAGCGAGGCAAAACAGAAAAAAAACAGAAATATCGGCAAATTTAATCTTCTTTAACACTTTTTTCTACTGTCAGTTCACAACAAAGCAGTACTTTTGCACCACGTTTTTTAGGTAATATTTTTTCATAAGGTAAAGATTAAGAAATGAAAGCGGCTCGCCGGGACGGCGAGTCTTTTTCATTTTTATAGTATACCGATGGTTCACTCGATAGTATTAGACGATTCGGAAGATTCTTTGTCAAGCAGCGCCAAGGCGCCTGGATGAAGAATCTCAAGATATTCATCGTAGGAGATAAAGCGGCCGCCCATGGACCGGAGATGCGCTGTTTCCAGCTGGCAATCTATCATTCTTCCTCCAACCCGCTCCATTAACTTAGCCAAGTAAATCAGCGCCAGTTTGGACGCGTTAGGGACTAGCGAGAACATGCTCTCGCCAATGAAACAATCACCCATCACCATACCGTACAAACCACCGACGAGCTCGCCTTTTGAATTCCAGACGTCAACACTTTTAGCATATCCCAGGGCGTTCATACGGCTGTAGGCTTTGATCATGTCATCGCCCAACCAAGCTCCGTTGGCATAAAAACGGCCACCTGCCGTGCTGCATCCCTTGATGACGCCCTCAAAATCCTGATTAAAGGTCACCTTATACTCATCCTTGTTCATCAACGAACGCATCGAGTGTGAGATATGCACTTCTCCCGGAAAAATCACGAACCGCCTCATGGGGCAGTACCATGCGGGATAAGGCCAGTCGCGGAACGAGAACCATGGGAAAATGCCGTAACTGTAGGCCAGCAACAGACGTTCCTCGCTCAAGTCTCCGCCAACGGCCAACAGTCCGTCATCATCGCCCAGTCGGGGGTCAGGAAACACGATGTCATCAGTGAGTTCAAATACCATAGCCCTACCCTTCCCCAGTTGCTATTTCCTGTATTTCGATCTCACCGCCTTGCTTGAGCGTTCCGAAGAGGATCTCATGTACGAGGCGAGCCTTCAGTCTGTTGTGGATGACGCGGTCCATCTCTCGAGCGCCATACTCCTGGCTGTAGCCTTCTTGCAGCAACTGTTCACGGGCATGCTCTCCCAGGATGAGTTTAACGCCCTTGGCCGTCAGTTTCTCCTGCAATTCCCGCAGTTTCTTGTCAAGCACCATGGAAGCCATCGTGCGACTCATGTCGTTAAACACCACGATTGATGACAAGCGATTGATAAACTCAGGCTTGAAAGTCTTCTTCACCTGCTTGAGCATCGCCTGGCCTGCTGAAACCGTTGACGCGAATCCCACCGATGCCTGACGCGCGAATTGGGCGCCGGCATTGCTCGTCATGATAAGCACCACATTGCGGAACACCGCCTTGCGTCCCTTGTTATCGCTCAAGACGCCATAGTCCATCACCTGCAGCAGCAGGTTAAATATGTCATCATGGGCTTTCTCGATCTCATCAAGCAGCAGCACGCAATCGGGATGCTTGCGCACGGCATCGGTCAACAGGCCGCCGTCGTCGTAGCCCACATATCCCGCGGGCGAACCGATCAACTTGGCGACAGTGTGTTTCTCTACATATTCACTCATGTCGAAACGCACCAGCTCCACGCCCAGTTCCTTAGCGAGCACGCGGGCCACCTCAGTCTTGCCCACGCCAGTGGGACCGACGAACAGCAATGACGCCAATGGCTTGTTCTCATCAGTAAGTCCGGCCTTGGACATCTGCACGGCTTCCACTACCTGCTTGACAGCTTCATCCTGACCATAAATCTTTTCTTTGATGCGCTGCTCCAGTGATTCGAGACGACTGTTGTCCTTCTCGTCCATGGTCAACGCATCCACCTTGGCGATACGTGCAAGCACGCTTGCGATGAGCGACTTATCAACATGGCGGCTTTCGTCCTCCTTACGGTTCATCTGCAGCCATGCCCCCGCCTCGTCGAGCAGGTCGATGGCCTTGTCGGGCAAATAGCGGTCGGTAATGTGCTTAGCGCTGCCTGTGACAGCCAGTTCCAACGCATCGTCATCATACTTCACCTGATGGAAGGTCTCATAACCTTCTTTGAGCATCTCGACAATCTTGAGTGTCTCCTCAATGCTGGGTTCATCGATGGCGACTTGCTGGAAACGACGCATCAGCCCACGGTTGCGCATGATGTAACGGTTATATTCTTCATAGGTCGTCGCCCCGATAAAGCGCACCCGACCACCCTCAAGATAGGGTTTGAGAAGATTGCTGGCATCCATTGAGCCTTCTCCGGTTTGACCAGCTCCCACGATGTTATGGATCTCGTCAATATAAAGGATGGCTCCTTGCTCGGCAGCGATACCATTCATCACGGTCTTGAGACGCTTCTCGAATTCACCGCGATACTGGGTGCCGGCGATAAGTGACCCCAGGTCCAGCATATAGATGCGCACGCCCCGCAGCGACTCGGGGACATTTCCGTCCTCGATGCGTTGCGCCAGACCATAGACGATCGATGTCTTTCCCACGCCCGGCTCACCAATGTGCAAGGGATTGTTCTTGTCCTTGCGGCAAAGGATCTGAATGGTGCGCTCCAGCTCCGCCTCCCGCCCGATGAGCGGATTGTGGTCGGCCAGATGGTCATTGACACACAGCACATAGTCCCGCCAACCACTTTTTGGAGCACCTCTAGAAGCGCCTGCATCGGCCATCTCCATCGACTCATTCAACAAGTCATCGGCAACTGTTTTGTCATCGTTCTCTTGATCATGGGAAGAATAAACCCGCGCGAGCATGCTCATGAAACGATCCTTGTCATCGCCAACAAGGGCTTTGAGACAATTTCCCGCAAAGGAATCCTTGAGACACAAGATTGACTCCATCAACTGGGGCACACCCACAATGGCATCAGCCAGGGCCGATTGGCTCTTTTGGTCAAGATCATGCATGAGCTCACCATACTGGTGCGAAGCGAGCATCTGGCGTTCCTCTTCATCCTCGGCAAAATGTTCGAGCCTGTTGATGACATAGTCACGCAAACGTTCTTTCACGTCATCAATTGGAGGGTCCACAACACTTGCTTCAAGAGTTTTATCCACCATCATGTCACCCAATGCGCTTAACAGCAGGTGCTCTGGTGTGACCAGCCTGTTCTCGCAGGTCTCGGCGAGGATCAACGCCGATGTGATAATGCCTTCTAAATCTTTTGAAATCTCCACGGTTTATATTACCTTGTTTTTCGTTGTACTTTATTGAATTATTCAGGCTCACATGTGATATTCAAGGGGAAGCCCTCCTGACGGGCCAAGGATATCGCCTGAGAAGCCTTGGTCATCGCAACGTCATAACTATAGATGCCAACCATAGCCTGTCCCTCACGATGGACACGCATCATCAGTGCGACAGCTTCGTCGGCGGGTTTTCCGAATACTGAACGCAGCACCTCGGTGACAAACTCCATCGTGGTGAAATCATCATTATGGAAAATGACTTTATACTGACGGGGTTCCTCGATGCGCACGCGATCCAGGGTCGCTGCACTGGTGCCTCCGCTGCCTTGAGCCGGTCTTTTCTCTGCCATATTTATTCCTTCATATTTTCTATGACCCCAAAGGTACTCATTTTCATTCACTCCAGCAAGAAACATGCCAATCATGCAGTTGGCAGTTTCCAATCCCGACAGAAAGCCGCTGAAGCCACTTTTTATTCTTAAAATTATCCTTTATTCACATTTTATAAGTACTTTTGCCGTCAATGATTCATGCCAGAAACATACTGATCCCGAGATTCCGCAGCTTGCGAATTCTAATGACTGCCATTGTTGTGATTGGCGCACAACTGCCATCGTGGTGCGACACGGTTGACTCACTCTATCTGGTTTTCACTAAAGCCGACAGAGCCCACAAAATCGAGATCGTGAACAAGACTTCAGCCGAACTCCACAACCAAGATATCACCGACTCCCTTTACAAGTGCGACCAAGGCACCAAAGAGACACAGGTGGATGCCACCATGCATTACCTGATGGCGGAACACTTTTACGATCAAGGAGAGTTCGAAGAAGCACTAGCTCACGGCAACAAGGCACGGGAATTGACTACTAACCACAAACCTGACATATTCATCAGCGACATCCTCGGGGTAGTAAGCAACTCGCAATTCAGGCTAGGAATATATGATCAAGCTATCGAAACACTGAACGAAGCCTACAAACTTGACTTGGCGCTCGATGACAAAAAACTGATCAGCAGTGACCTGAGCTCTCTGGCAGCGACTTACCTCGCAATCGAACTCCCCCAAAAAGGCTTACCCTATATCAACAAGGCCATCGACATTGAACGGCAACTTGCCCGCCGCGATCGCCTGGCCATCAGGCTGGGCATCGCCAGCGAGTTATACCTGATGAACAATGAGCCCGAAAAAGCGATGGCGGCCATCGATGAGGCCTATCGTATCGACCATGAAGACGGAAGAGCAGTGAAAGCCGCAATTAGGCTGGCTCAAAAAGGGGCAATCCTTGAAGCAACGTCACTATTCGATGAAGCCAGAACGACAATCATGAGAGCCCTTCCCGAACTGGAGAAGGCCAACGTCACCTATTCGCTGGCCGTGAGCTATAATCATCTGGGCAACATCAACCACAAGTTGGGCGACCGTGAGGCCTCTGTGAGCTATTACAAGAAAGCCTTGGCACAAAGTATCAAATGCGGCTCGCCGATGACCGAGCGCATTGCCGAGAAAGGTTTGTGGGAAACCTTGCGTGACCATGATCCCAATTTAGCGTTGCTGCATCTGGAACGATATTCCATTTTGAGCGACTCACTAATGGATCAGCGCGCGTCAATCGAGTCAAAGATCTTGGAGTTAAACTCCGACCAACCGGGTTTTCAAGGAAGTGACAACAACTTTTTCGCTAACAAGAAACTGCTCAGATGGGGAGTGTTGCTATTCACCATTTTGATTCTGCTGCCACTCACTGCGCTCTACCACGCCTGGCTAAAAAACAGGAAAGCTTTAAAATTCCAAAAGGAGACACAGGACTTAAAGTCATATTTCTTTTCCAATATCGCCAACAAGCTTCAGTCCCCGCTCACAGTAATCATGAGCGCAGGTTACAAGCTGGCCGAAGGCGGGAAGCCCAATAACGGTGAAAATAAGCATATCGGAGAGATGATTGTCAGCCACGGCAAAGAGATGCTGAATCTCGTAAACCAGCTCATTGATATCGAGAAGGTTAGATCATCTATCGAGAAACCGGAGATTAAGAAAGGAGACATCGTCATGTTCGTGAGGATGCTCGTCGAGAATTTCCAAGACGAAGCCCGCAGAAAGAATCTCAATTTGGAGTTCTCATCCCCACAAAAGTCTTTGATGGTCGCTTTTCCAATAGATCCTGTCCGCAAGATTGTGAACAACCTTGTGTTCAATGCCATCAAATTCACTAACCAGGGAACTGTCACTGTTGAAATGTCACAACCCGAAAACAACAAGTTGCGGCTTGTTGTCACCGATACTGGTGTTGGCATCCCCACCGAAGAACGCAATCGGTTATTTGAACCGTTCTCTCAAGCCAATCGCCATGAAAATGGCGTCAATACCAGCACAAGTCTCACATTGGTCTACCAGTTGGTTCAGACACTCAACGGAACCATTGACGTAGATAGTCAGCTCGAACAAGGAACGTCATTCAAGATTGAATTTCCCGCACAAGTCCTAGAAAACAATTTTGACGTGGGGACAGAAGAAGCATCAGAGTTTGCCGAGAAGCACATTAGGCAAACCAATGAGACCCGACAAAAGCCTCTTGTCTTCATTGTCGAGAACAATGAGGACGTCGCGTTCTTCATTGCCGGGCACCTGAAGGGGAAATACGAACTGCGCATCGCACGTGACGGGCGCGAGGCCTACCAAAATGCTCAAGATATGATTCCCGACCTGGTCATCACCAACATGGTGATGCCTGTCATGGACGGATGGGAACTAATCAAACGACTTCGCTCAAACCCCTCACTCAGCCATATCCCAATCATCGCCATGACATCAAACATCAACGAGCAAGAAAGAATGGCATGTTTTGAGACTGGAGCCGACAATGTGCTGATCAAACCATTTAATTCCAGTGAATTGAGAATACTGGCAAACAACCTGATCAAGATGCGTTCAACGATGCGTGAATGGTATGTGAGAACCGGCAACGAAATCAGCAACAACGATCAGGCTCCTGCCATGAGCAAAAATGACCAGATGTTCATCAATAAACTGGTCGACGTTGTTCACGCCCAAATGCTCAAAGATGACATTGACATGGAGCACATCGCTTCAGCAATGACACTCAGCCGCAAACAGTTGAGGACAAGGGTCATGTCAATCACGGGCATGACACCTGTGGCCTATGTGTTGCAATTGAGGCTCAACTACGCCCGGCACATGATCATGACGCAAGACACCTCACTCACCACTATTGCCAGCAAATGCGGCTTCCAGAACTTGTCGCATTTCTCTAAGGCTTTCAAGCAGCAATTCGGCATGAGTCCGCTACAATTCCGAAAGAATGTCGAGAACGTGTCCCCTACACAACCATTGTGATTCATTATCCCACCACCCATGGCAGTAAGGCTGAAGGTAACCTAAAACGAAAGTTTCTTTCATTAAATATAGCGCATTATGTGGATAATTTGTACCTTTGGCCATTGAAACCAACCTTTGATGTTGTTATGAAACGTCTTCTTTTACTGGGAATGATGATATGGAATATGATTTTCGGTCATGCGGCCGATCCTGTTGACTGGGCTAACAAAGCTTATTATTCACAAGCCAATCGTGAATTAATGACTCGGGATAACGATCCCTTGCGCATCGTGATGATGGGCAATTCCATCACCGAATTCTGGGCCGATACCCATCCACAGTTCTTTACCGTCAACCATCTTGTGGGACGAGGCATCAGCGGACAAGTGTCCAGCCAAATGCTGGCTCGTTTCCGTCAAGACGTCCTTAACCTCAACCCACGCATCGTGGTCATCAATTGCGGCACCAACGACATTGCCGAGAATAACGGCCACTATGACGAGGACATCACAATGGACAACATCATCTCGATGACCGAGCTGGCACTAGCCCACAATATAGAGGTCGTGCTTTCATCGGTACTTCCCTGCGACAAGTTCTGCTGGAATGCGGCGATAACCGATGCTCCAGAGAAAATCGAGCACCTCAACAAGTGCATCATGGGTTACGTGTCATTGAATCCCCAGGTGCATTATCTTGACTACTTTAGCTCTATGACCAATGACGGATATTCGATGATTCCCAGCTTCACCGATGATGGCGTTCACCCCAATGCCCGTGGCTACGACATGATGGAGGTGAAACTGCTGGAAATCCTCAAGATACTGAACCAATCAAATTATTAACTTTATCATATCACATTTATGAGAAAAACCATCATTCTTTTCATGGCATTATTTGCAATGACAGCAACTGCCGGAAATCCGATCAAGGCGGTCGACCGCGGCAATCTGGATCCCAGCACCAATCCGGGTGAGAACTTCTACCAGTATGCTTGCGGTGGATGGAAACTCAACAACCCTCTGGACCCACAGTACGCGAGATTTGGCACGTTCGACCAGTTGGCCGAAAACAGCCGCAACCAGGTCAAGGAAATCATCACCACACTGGGCAACAACCATGCACATGGGACAATCCAGCAAAAGGTAGGTGACTTGTATGCCATGGGCATGGACAGTGTTAGACTGAACAATGAGGGAATGGCACCTCTCGTTAGCGGTATTGAAATGATCAAAGCCTTAACCAGAGACCAGGTTCCTGGCGCTATCGCCTTCTTGCACAATGGCATCGGCGCTCCATTCTTTAACTCTGCTGTCATGGCCGACCTTAAAGATTCCAACAGCAACATGCTGTATCTGATGCAAGGTGGACTGGGCATGGGCGACCGTGACTACTACCTGGACAAGGACGCCAACACGGTGAATATCCGCCGGGCTTATATCAACTACATTCAGCAGTTGTTCGAACTCATCGGCTATAAAAAAGGCAATGCCAAGAAAGCCGCCGTTCACGTTTTGGAAATTGAAACAGCATTGGCTCGCGTAGCCATGACGCGTGAAGAGACCCGCGATTACAGCAAGCTCTATAACGTGATCAGTGTCGCTAAGCTCAAGAACGATTATCCCAACTTCAACTGGGAACAGTACTTCGATGGCATCAATGTAAAGAACGTTGACAAGGTTTGTGTGTTCCAGCCCAAATCGTTAGCGGCAGTCAATGGCATGATGGTAAGTCTCAATGAAGACGAGATGAAGGAATACCTCATCTATAAATATATGGATGCCGCAGCGCCCTATCTGAGTGACGAATTTGCCGATGCCAACTTCGACATGTACAGCCGTGCCATGTCGGGCAAGCAGGTTAAGATGCCCCGCTGGAAACACTCGCTTGAAGTACCCAACTCACTGTTAGGCGAAGCCGTCGGACAGCTTTATGTTGAAAAATACTTCCCTGCTGACGCCAAGAAGAAGATGCAAAACCTGGTGGACAACCTGAAGAAGGCTCTGGGTGATCACATCGCCAACCTGTCGTGGATGAGTGCCAAGACCAAAGTGAACGCACTGGTTAAGCTCAACAGCTTTACCGTGAAAATCGGTTATCCCGACAAGTGGCGCGACTATAGCGGCCTTGACATTGACCCAAGCAAGAGCTATTGGGAAAATGTGCTTGCTGCCCGTCGCTTCCAAGCAGAATATGAATACGCCCAACTGGACAAACCCGTTGACAAGGAACGCTGGTACATGACTCCTCAAACGGTGAATGCCTACTATGAGCCTTCAAGCAACGAGATCTGCTTCCCTGCCGGCATTCTTCAAGCGCCCTATTTCGACCCTAATGCCGATGATGCCTGCAACTATGGTGCGATAGGTGTTGTGATTGGACACGAGATGACCCACGGCTTTGATGACCAAGGTCGCAACTTTGACCACAACGGCAACATGGTGGACTGGTGGACTCCCGAAGACGCTGCCAAGTTCCAAGAACTAGCCAACAAGTTGGGTGAGCAATATAGTGCCGAGATTGTAGCTGACGACGTGCATGCCAACGGTCAATTCACTATGGGTGAAAACATCGCTGACCATGGAGGTCTAAGAGTGGCTTACAGCGCATTCAAGAATACCGAGCAAGGTAAGGGCGAGACACTCATTGACGGATTCACTCCCGACCAGCGCTTCTTCCTTAGCTATGCAAACGTTTGGGCAGCAAACATCACCAAGGAAGAAATGCTTCGCCGCACCAAGGTTGACCCCCATAGTCTGGGTGTTAACCGTGTGAACGTAGCGATCCGCAACCTGGACGAATTCTTCAAAGCTTTTAATATCCAGCCAGAAATGCAGATGTGGCGCAATCCCGCCGACCGCGTTACTATCTGGTAACTTTAATTACTGGATTATCAATAACACGACTCGTTTGATACGGGTCGTGTTTTTTAGCAATCCATCAAGTATTGCAAAAACGGGGGAGCCGCTGTTTACAGTGGCTCGCCTGTAAAAAACGAGAGGCAACACTCGGATCGAGCATTACCTCTCTTAGGGGGCGGTTACCTACTCTCCCACTTTCGCAGTACCATCGGCGTGGTGAGGCTTAACTTCTCTGTTCGGAATGGGAAGAGGTGGGACCCTCACGCTATGACCAC
>JAFZKD010000119.1 GCA_017553785.1 Muribaculaceae bacterium
ACTATTTTTTATTGGTTTTGTTAATGTGTTTTTACTTTTGCAAGTTGAAATTAATGAGAGAGACAACCATTCTAGTTGAGCATTCCTCACATTGCTTTCTTTTAGAAAGTGCACTTACAACAAATTGTATTTTGATTCTAATTTAAATAATTCTTAGTTATTATGAAAAAACTATTACTAACACGAGTTTGTTTGGCCATGCTGCTTGCGCTCCTGGGCACAGGCCAAGCTATGGCCACCGTAACACTCAATTCCACCAATTTTCCTGACAATGCGTTCAGGAATGCTGTAGCAACAGCAGCGGGCGTCAGCGACGGTGGCTCGTTCAACGAGGCGACACTCACCACGCTGGACGTGTCGGGAAAGGGCATCCAAAGCGTCAAAGGTGTTGAATTGCTCACCGCCCTGACAAAGTTTGTTGCCGCGAACAACGACATCCAGTTTGCGAACTTCACAAACAATCCTCATTTGGAATGGCTTGACCTGAGTTACAATGATGACCTGCAAGGTTTTAACTCGACTGCAGGAAGTGGAACGGCATCCAATCACTGGATTACCTTGACCAATAATATGCCGTTGACGCATCTGGATTTGTCCAACTGCAACATCGGCTATTTTGTAGCTATTTATAATGGCTACCATATCACTTCGCTGACATGGCTCAGTCTTGCCAATAATCCCGCAATGGCTGGCTGGTCTAACGGAATCGCAGTCCAGACAGGCCTGGTGTACTGTGACTTAACCAACACAGCACAGACCTCTAGCAGTCTTGCTTTTACGGCCAGCCATAACAAGTTGGAGACCTTGATTCTGAAGAACAATAGCAGCTTTGGTTACAGCAGTTGTATCCAACATCTGAGCGCCCTTAAATATTTGGACATCAGCAACTGTGATATCTACTTCCGTGAAGGCTCATCACCTTATTATCTTTTACACTATCTGACGCCTTCCAACAACCCCAACCTTGAGACACTGCTGGCTAGCAACTCCAAGATGGGTACGAATACCGAAGGTTTGAGCAATTTCCCGAAACTGAAAACTGTGGACATATCGGGTAATCCTGGTGTGACCCAGTTCTGGGTGAATCAGTGCCCTATGCTCGAGTAAGTGGATATCACTGGTTGCTCGGGGCTCACTTATTTGAATCTGATTGAAGACAACCTGCCTCCCAGTGGCGGTTTCACGCTTGAAACCGGCTCAACAAACTATTCGTCGCTTGTTACGGTTTCACTCAATGACAATCGGTATGGTTCGGTGGGCGATGCGATGAGCGACTTGAGCGGCATCAATTCATTGAAGAACCTCTACCTTGAAAATAACAGCGGCTTCAATGGATTGGACTACACCATGTCGGCAAGTGATTGTGGTCAATTGGAGGGATTGGACCTCGGGAAAAACGGCTTCAAGAGCTTTAAGGCCGAGAGTCTGCCATCTTCACTGACCACACTGCTTCTTGGCAACAGCACAACATTGGAAAGCGTTGAAATCCATAATGCTGCCGGGTTGACAAGCCTGGGTACAGTTAATGGCTTGGGTGCAAGTAATGGCCTGTACCTGCTGAATGATCCGCTATTGACTCACCTCGACCTTGAGAGCATCAGCAGCCCGCTAGGTGTGAGCGCACTTAGCAATGTGACCGCGTTGACCTACTTGAACCTAGGCAACACGGGGCAAGCCCAAACCAGTACCTTGGGATTGACATCCTCTCATACCAATCTTGAAACGCTCATCCTGAAGGGTAACAGCAGTTTCGGTTACAGCAGCAGTATCCAGTACTTGAGCGCCCTCAAGTATCTGGACATCAGTAATTGCGACATCTTTTTCCGCACCGGCGGTTTGCTTGACTATCTCACACCGAGCAACAACCCCAACCTGGAAACCCTGTTGTGCAGCAACTCAAGGCTTGGAACAAGGACCGAAGGTCTTGACGGCTTCACCAACCTGAAAACCGTTGATGTATCAAATAATGTCACAAGTGGCACCATTGACATGACCCAATTCTGGGTAAACGGCAGCCCATTGCTGGAGCAGCTCGATATCAGCGGTGATACTGAACTGACCTACCTGAAACTGAACAATGACAACCTGCCCCGCAATAACTTCACACTGATTGGTGGCGATGACTGTACCGCATTGAACAGCCTGTACCTGAACGGCAACAATTATGGCTCGGTAAGTGCCGCAACCAGTGACTTCAACAGCATTCCCGGGCTCGCCTTCCTATATTTACAAAACAATAGCGGATTTGCTGGCGGTCCTTTGACCCTTGAAGCCAACGATTGCGGAAGCCTTACCGGTCTGGACCTGGGCAATAATGGATTCACGAGTTTTAGAGCCCCCAGCCTGCCCTCTACCTTGTCGGCGCTCATGCTGGGCAAGAACCCGAGCATGACGCGCTTGGAGATGCATAACAACCCTGGCATCACCAAGATGACAGCCGATACCATTATGAGTGCCGGTAGCGGCCTGTACCTGCTGGGTAATACCGCTTTGACTTATATGGACATCAGCGGTGACAGCACCCAATGCAACTACTTCCAGCGCATCGGTAACAACTTCTCACTGCAAGGTGTTCCCATCGACACCATCAGGGGTCAGTACAACAAATTCTACACTTTCAGGAACCTGACCACTGTGCCGGGTGGCCAGTATGAGGTCTGCCGTAGGAGCAATTATGCCTATAGCGTATCCGACACGTTGCCTTCACCACGATACTACTATTCGGCATTTTGGCCGACCATGGTTGCTCGAGTGGATAGCGCCTCTCTTGAGCAGTTGCCCAACCTCAAATATCTCGACTTGAGCCACTGCCAGCTAAAAGACTCGGTATATCTGCACAAGAACACCGAATTGCGCTATCTCGACGTGAGCCACAACCGCACCATCAAGCGCTACACGTCTTCACAGGACAAGGGTGCTGGCTACAGAGCATCCATCCCGGCCCACAGCACTTATAATCATGACTATCCTGATTACAAGAAATACTTATGGCTGGTTGACACCGTCCCCCAATACCCCTACAGGCAACACGCCTATGACCAGGAGTACTACACGATGGACTACAACGACACCACAGGCTTGTATATCCTCGACCTCATGGATAATGACAAACTGGAGTACCTTGACATCAGTTACACGGGTATCGAACAGACAGCGTTGACGCATTGCCACGTTTCCAATGCCCGCTTCATCTGGATCCAAGACCTGCACAACCTTAAATATTTTTACGCCGACTATAACGGTATGCGTTCAATGGGTGTCGGTACGCTGAACGGCAAGCATCATCAGGAAGCCCTCAAATCTCTTGAAAGGCTATCGGTAATCGGTATGCGCGGAGCCGATGTGACCACCATGCAGGGTTCCATGAACTTCCTGAACAACGGCAGGTGTCCTAATCTCCACTATGTCAATGTCTCATATTCTGATTTTGACTCTATCGGTGTCCATAACCCGAACATCGATACGCTCATCGTCAGGGGCAACCCACTTCATTACATCGATGTTCAAGATGTGCCGGCCATCACCTATATTGATGCCCGAGAGTGCGCCTTTAAGCAACGAGGTTATGACCCTGAAACCCATAAAACCGTCGCCATCCCCGACACCCTCACCCAGAGGTTCAAATGGACCTATTACGACCGCGTTCCGCCAGTTACCATCGACTCCACAAGGTTAATTACGATGAACGGTGCCCGTATTGGCGGCGTTTACACTGGTGCCATCACGACGCCCTATAGCGGCTTGAGAGGCATCCGTGCCCACCATCGCCCCGAGTTGACGACTGTACTGGTCAACAACTGCAATGCGCTGACTGACGTGTATTGCCACTTTGATCCCAAGCTGACGAAAATTACCGGTTTTGATGACCTGGCCTATCCCAAAGACTCGGTAGACTTGGCATTGGGATACGGTGCTGATGCTGACTCTCTCAACCTTGTTTGGGTGAATGACGATCCCTCGCTCATCGAATTGAACCTGACAAAGAACGACAACCTGCACTACCTGCATGCCTACAATGACAAGGCGCTTGGTGATGCGCTTGGTGGTAGTGGAATGAATCTGAAAGAGAACACCAATCTCATTTCGGCCTGGGTATCCAATTCAAACTTGAAGAGATTCCATAACGAAGCCTACCAGACACTTGACACGCTCAAGATTTGGCAGAACCCAGAACTGAGCAGTCTTGATGTATCACAGAATTCCGCACTCAAATGGTTTGATTTGCGAAATTGCATGATTAGAGACTTAGACGTCAGCAATAACAGTCAACTCACTTACTTCGACTGCAGCAACATGGATAGCATCGGTGCGGGATGGAACACGTTCAATAACTACGGATTTGAGATGCCTGCCGCTGTTCCTACCTCTATGAGCCAGCCAGGCAAAAACAGCATCGCCGACCTCCATTTCAACAGCACCAACCTACAAGTTGTCAAGGCCGACAACAATGACCTGTACTGCATGACCGGTCTAAAGAACAACAATGACCTTCACACGCTCACATACAGCTATAACCACATCAACGCTATTGACCTGAGAGGTTGCGGTAACATCCAGAATTATAATTGTTACCACAATGTGAGGGGTGTTTTCACGGGTGAACTGGCTCAATGGGAGACCAGAGATGAAAACAATGAGATCAACACCAACTCCATGTATTACCTGCAACTGGTGCAAAATGCTGGAGACGCACTTCCAGGACATGACACATTCCTGGGTCACAAATGCGGACACGACACGATTGCAGGCGCCAACAACCAAGGATACATGAGGCAGTTAGAAGATGACGGTTTTGATCCTGATAAGGTCATCACGTTCACCGTCAACGCTTCACCGATTTATGTGGGAACAAGGGATAACAATAACGCTCCAAGGAGAGCAGACACGACCCTTGGCCCTGACTCACAAATCGATACCAACAAAATTTATGGCAGAATCACTGTTGTCAGAAAGTATGACCCCGAACGCAACTACATTGAGTACCTCTATGATGACGGCCGTCCCGCATCCAGCACGCAAAAGAGCGGCGGCGGTTCGGCATTTGGTCTTGGTTGGGCTCCACCCGGAGAACCCACATCGGTTGAAGAGACCACACAAGACGGTCTGGCCCAGCCCGATGTAGTAAGCGAACGCTATTATGACTCGAGCGGCATTGAACACAGCGAACCAATTCAAGGCTTGAACATCATTGTTCGTCAAATGAGTGACGGCTCCACACAGACCATTAAAGTCATGAAATAGCAGAGCCACTCATTATAATTAATAAAGAACTGCCAGGGGCGTCTCCGATTCGGGGCGCCCCTGGTGCATTTCACGCAAAAGGCGCCCAAAGGATATTGCAGGGTTGGGAATAAATGTATACCTTTGCAGTTTGAAATCAAAACGAGAACAACTATCATGAGCGAGAACTATAACAAGCGATTAAAAATAGGCATCACTATCGGTGACACCAACGGAATAGGTATTGAAGTGGCTTTCAAGGCAGTGGGAATACCTGAAATGATGGAGATGTGCATCCCCGTCATCTATGGCTCCAGCAAGGTCGTGAGCTATCATCGCAACGCATGCAACTTGCCCAACCTTCAAATCTATCATACTAAAAGCGCCGACAACATTAAAGACAACATGCCTAACCTTGTGGAGTGCATTGACCAAGACATCAAGATAGAACTTGGCCATCCAAGCAAACAAGCAGGTATGGCAGCATTCCAAGTTCTTGAATCGGCTGTGCACGACCTCAAGAACGGGCTTATTGACGTGCTTGTCACCGCTCCCATCAGTAAAGAGAACATCCAAAGCGAGCAGTTCAGGTTCCCAGGACACACTGAGTATCTTGAGAGCGCTGCAGGTGAAGGAAATAAGGCATTAATGATCCTGTGTACCAACGATCTGAGGGTGGCTTTGGTGACTAACCACCTTCCTATCACACAAGTGCCAACAGTTCTTTCAACAGATCTCATCCGAGAGAAGCTGCGGCTGTTCAACACGTCACTGAAACGCGACTTCAATATCGGCACCCCACGCATCGCCGTCCTGGCCCTCAACCCTCACGCTGGAGAGAATGGCATATTGGGATCAGAAGAACAAGAAATCATCTTACCCGCTATGCTGCAATCCCTGGACGAAGAAGGGATTCAATGCTTTGGACCATACGCAGCCGACGGGTTCTTTGGAGCAAGGCAATACCGACGATTTGACGGCGTGCTCGCCATGTACCACGACCAAGGCCTAGCGCCCTTCAAGACCATCGCCATGGACGAGGGCGTGAACTTCACGGCAGGCTTGCCCATCGTGAGAACGAGTCCTGACCATGGAACAGGCTATGACATCGCCGGACAGGGAATTGCCAACGAATCATCGATGCGCCATGCCATATACATGGCAATCGACATCTACCGCAACAGGGTAAGATATGACGAGTCTCGCCAGAATCCGCTCCCCAAGCTGTTTCAAGACCGTGGACGCGATAACGTGAAACTCGACCTCACAAAAACCGAATAACGCAATACCGGCACCACAATGATAAAGGGAATCATCTTTGATTACGGTGGAACTCTAGACAGCCGAGGCGTTCACTGGAGCGAAGTGCTGTGGGAAGGATATCAGCAGGCACAAGTGCCCATCGACAAGGACACATTCAGGAATATCTATGTTGAGGGAGAACGCGCCCTGGCAAAAAACCGTATTATTCTCCCCCATGATGACTTTCATGAGCTACTGCGCAAAAAAGTGGCGCTTGAACTCAGCTATTTGCCCGAAAGGCCTTCAGAGACAACTGAATTCCAGTGGGTGGAAAAAATCGCCGGATACTGTGACAACTCGGCACGCGCCTGCATCAATGAAGCCCGACCCACGCTGGAACAGTTGAGTGAGCGATTCCCGATGATGCTGGTCAGCAACTTTTATGGTAACATTGACGAAGTGTTGCACGCCTACGGTATACGGCACCTGTTCAAAGGCATTATTGAAAGTTCCGTTGTCGGCATACGAAAACCCAACCCCACGCTTTTTCGTTTAGGAGTTGATGCCTTGGAACTTGAACCAGATGAAGTGCTAGTGGTGGGCGATAGCCTGCGCAAGGACATTGAACCGGCTGAGCGCTTAGGGTGTCATGTTTTATGGCTTAAAGGGAAAGGCTGGACTGACGAAGAAGACCAGCAAACACACCCTCACACAATCACCCGCATAGTACAAGTTCCGGAATGGCTTGAGAAAGAAGGTCAATCCGATAACGACCTTATTTGAAAGATGTGAACATTAAATATAACAGTAGCTAAAATGAATTATGCGATAATAGCTGCGGGCGAAGGCTCGCGACTTGCCCAAGAAGGCATATCCAAGCCCAAGCCCCTCGTTGAGTTGCAAGGCGAACCCATGATTGGTCGGCTCATCAACATCATGCTGAGATGCAATGCCGAGAGCATAAGCATTATCGTCAATGAACACATGACAGAAGTGAGAGAGTATCTCGAAGCCCTTGAGTTGCCCATACCTCTCAATTTAGTTGTCAAAACCACACCAAGTTCGATGCACAGCCTGTGGCATCTGAGTCACAAGATACCTGCCGGTAAATTCTGTTTGACTACGGTCGACACCATTTTCCGTGAAAAGGATTTTAAAGGCTATATAGATGCATTTGAGGCCGATGAGATCCATGACGGCATGTGGGCCGTGACGCCATTTGTTGATGACGAGAAACCGCTCTGGGTAGAGGTTGACGATGAGATGAACATTATCGCCATCAGAGACAATAGGTGGAAAAGCGCAAAATATGTTTCAGGCGGCATCTATGCGATGACCAACGATGCATTCCCCGTCCTCAACGAGTGCATTGAACAAGGAATTAGCCGCATGCGCAATTTCCAGCGCGCCTTAGTTAAGGCCAAAAAACATCTTCAGGCCTACAGCATCGACAAGATTGTTGACGTGGATCACGCAGATGACATCGCAACCGCCGAAGCGTTCCTCAACGCCGCCGATTAACCAATCAGACATTTCCTCTCTCTGCCATCAAAAGCAACAAATAAACAGATTATAACAGATAATCTAAAAAAATGTTACAAGAGCGAATGAAGGAGTAAAAACAACCGATATTTGACCAAAATTGGAGAAAATATCATGAGGTAGGCTTAGCATGATTTAACAATTTAAATACTATTAAGTATTGGTTTTTAGTATTTTTATATATTTTGGTCAATAATTAACTGTTTTTTGATATTTTTTTACGTTCTTTCGTTTCCCAATTTAAAAAAAGGCAGTAATTTAGCGCCGTTTTTCGCAAGAGAAAATATTGCGGTAAAACGTTTTTCACAAAAATGTGTTATTTTATTCGTCAATAACCTGAACATTAACTGTAATATACTACAAAATTATGGCAAAAGAAATCGTTAAGCCCGCTACCGGCAAATTAGGTATTATGGTAGTAGGATTGGGTGCTGTGAGCACCACCTTCATGACTGGTGTTATGATGGCCCGCAAGGGTCTTGCAAAGCCTGTAGGCAGCATGACACAGTATGACAAGATTCGTATTGGAAAAGGCGAAAACAAGAAGTATTTGCATTATAATGAGATCGTTTCCATGCCCACGCTCGACGACATCGTTTTCGCAGCATGGGATGTGTTCCCTGAGAATGCTTATGAGAGTGCGCTCAACGCCGAGGTACTCAAAGAGAAGGACATCAACCCTGTTAAGGACGAGTTGTTGAAGATCAAGCCCATGAAGGCTGCCTTCGACAAGAACTACGCTAAACGTCTTGACGGTGACAACGTGAAACAGTGCAAGGACCGCTGGGACATGACCGAACAGGTTCGCGAAGACATCCGCAACTTCAAGAAAGAGACTGGTGTTGACCGCGTTGTTGTACTGTGGGCCGCATCGACCGAGATATATGTAGAGCCTGACATGAAGTACCATGGCACTATCGCCGCTCTTGAGCAGGCAATGAAGGACAATGTGGTTGACAAAATTGCTCCCTCGATGTGCTATGCTTATGCAGCATTGATGGAAGACTGCCCCTTCATCATGGGCGCTCCCAACACCACCGTTGACATTCCCGCCATGTGGGAACTCTCGGAGAAGACCCAAGTGCCCATCGCAGGCAAGGACTTCAAGACCGGCCAAACTCTTGTAAAGAGTGGTTTCGCTCCCATCATCGGCACCCGCATGCTTGGCCTGAACGGCTGGTTCTCGACCAACATCCTCGGTAACCGTGACGGCCTCGTGCTTGACGAGCCCGCCAACTTCCGCACCAAGGAGGTCAGCAAGCTGTCAACGCTCGAGTCTATTCTTGTAGCTGACGATCAGCCTGACCTGTACAGCGACTACTACCACAAGGTTCGCATCAACTACTATCCTCCCCGCAATGACAACAAGGAAGGTTGGGACAACATCGACATCTTTGGTTGGATGGGGTATCCCATGCAGATCAAGATCAACTTCCTGTGCCGTGATTCAATCCTGGCTGCTCCATTGTGCCTCGACTTGTGCTTACTCATGGATCTTGCTCACCGCGCCGGCCGTTACGGCACCCAGCGTTTCCTGAGCTTCTTCCTCAAAAGCCCGATGCACGACTACACCCAGGATGAGATTCCCGTTAACCATCTCTTCCAGCAGTATGTCATGCTGAAGAACGCCATTCGTGAAATGGGTGGCTACGAGGCCGACGAAGAAATCGACTGATCACAACACCGCAACCCATATCTTGAAGCTGCTGCCAATCATGGTAGCAGCTTCATGGTTTTTGAAAACATTTCTAAATATTTAATATAGTTTTTTTATATTGTTTCGTTTGTTTTTTAATTGAATTGCACTAATTTTGCACCGAATTATGTAGTTACGTGAATGTATTAGCACGTCACAGAATTAATATCCATAGATTTTTGAACAAAATTAGCTTATCATGCAAGAAATAATTCAAGAAGATCTCGTCGCGAAAGCGGCGGCCGAAAAGAAAAAGAAAAGACGCCTACGCAATGGAATCAAATGGGATCGATTGTTCGTAGCCTGCGCTTACAACTGGTACTGGTTTGTGCTCTCTATGATTGTATGCGGTTGTCTTGCCTATTTGTATGGAAAGAGTCAGTCACAATTTTATGTGGCTAAGTCGTCTATCCTCATCAGGTCAAAGGACAGCGCCCAAGGCACACCATCGATGACATTCAGTGATCTAGGTCTCAATACCGTGAATTACATCCCCAACGAGCCACATAAACTGAGGTCGTCCAGAATCATGGAAATCGTTGTGAATTCGTTAGGTTTGAACGTACAGTACTATGGCCACAAATTCTTGCGTGACTTCAACATGTACAAGCAGACTCCAGTTTTGGTGACGCCTTTGAAAGAAGTGACCACACCCTATAGAATCACTATTGTTCCGAAGAATGCTGACGAATATGAATTCAGAGTTAATGAAGGTACTTGGATGAAAGCCCATTTTGGGAATAAAGTCAACACTCAATTCGGACCAGTAGCGATCACAAAGACAAAACTATTTAATGATAAAGAACATAAAGATTTCAATATCATTGTTCGCATCAACAACCCGACCACAGTTGCAAGATCGTTTGCTAGATCAATGGTTGTGGAGAATGCTGATGAGCACAGTGATGTGCTGAATCTAGCCATCAGAGGCGATAACCCTGAAATGTGCGCCGATATCCTGAATGCCCTTGTTGTTGCATACAACCAGGAGGGTATCAACGATATGAACCAAGTGGCACGTAATACCGAAGCCTTTATTGAAGAACGCGTTGCCGAACTCTCAAAAGATCTGGGCAGCGTGGATAACGAGGTTGCCATTTTGACCGCAAACTCTGCCAACTCAATCATGATGGGTGATGCATCTAATACAAGGCAACAGATCTTCAACACCGAAGATGTCAGCCTTGAGATCAATCTTGCTTCCCAAATCCGTCACTTTATAGCTAGCATGGGTCCCAATGATTTGATTCCTGTCAATAACGGCATGAGCAATACGGGTATCACTCAGCAGATCAATGATTACAACCTGGCGATGCAGGATTATCAAAAGATTGCTGCAACCTCAAGTGCCGAGAACCCCGTGATGAAGGAATTGAGTAGTTCATTAGCTTCACAAAAGAAGACAATTCTTGCCAGTCTAGACAACTACATCAGCACCCTTCGAACCAAACAAGGACAAGCCCAACGCATGCAGAGCGTTGCACGGAGCAGCATGACCGCTAATCCTTCTCACGAGAAAGCGATCACTGAGGTTACCCGTCAGCAAAAGATTAAGGAACAACTTTACCTTTATCTGCTGAATAAACATGAGGAAAACGCCTTGCAAATGGCCATTACCGAGCCCAATGCCAAGGTAATGGAACCCGCTCTTCCCAACCATACACCTATCACTGCTCCTTTGTCACGTATTGTTATGACAGGTATGGTCATCGGCCTCTTGATACCGGCATTCATCCTTTATGGTGTCTTCTGGTACTTCTCTCTCGATAAGACCATTCATACACGCCGTGAGGTTGAAGAGGCGTGTGACATACCCATCCTGGGTGAGCTTCCAGCCAAGAAGAGTCATGTTACTGGTGAAATTGTTGTTAACGAGACGTCAAATGACCGCATGAATGAGGCGTTCCGTATTGTCCGAAACAACTTAGACTTTGTCACCAGCCAGGACAACATGCCAAGCGATGAGGCAACGGTCATCCAGTTCACTTCGACCATGTCTGGTGAAGGAAAGAGTTTTGTGGCTGTAAACCTTGCATTGTCTTATACATACGTCAACAAACGTGTCATTGTTGTCGACCTTGACTTGCGTAAAGGTAAATTCTCGGAATATGTTGGTGTACAAGATGGTCGAGGAGTTACCGCATATCTGTCAGGCAAAGAGCCTGATCTTGACAAGGTAATTCACCGCGGTGCCCTTCATGAAGGATTTGACATCATCAGTGTTGGTGCAATTCCACCCAACCCCACAGCGCTCCTTCTCAGTGACAATATGCGCAAGATGATTGAGAAGCTGAAAAAGGAATATGACCTTGTCATTCTCGATACCGTGCCTTACAACCTGATTGCGGACGCTGCTGTTGTTAACCGTTATGCAGACTTGACAATCTATGTAGTACGCGATGGTCGAGTTGAGCAACAGTATATGTATGAGCTTGAACGTCTCAACGATGAGCACAAGATTAAGAACCTTACCATTCTTATCAACGATATCAAGATGAGTAAGACCCGTTATAACTACTCCTACGCTTATGGTTATGGCAAGGGCTACGGTTATGGCTACGGCTACGGCTACGGTTACGGCTACGGTGGTGACAGCGGCGGTTATTACGTCGATGACACACCCATGGACAGTTCCGTATCAAAGAGCTTCGGTCTTGAAGGCAATCAGGAAATCTAATCAAGCAATTTAGCTTAAGCGACTACTCAACTTATATTTCGCCAGTGAAATATAAGTTGAGTTTTTTATCTATTTATAGCACCCTCTTGAGACACATCTGCACAGACATCTAGTCATAAAAGGAGTAATAGAGAGCCAAATAAAGAGCCGCATGCATTGACTGGTACATGCGGCTCAAATTTTTATCGAAATCCTATGTGTTACTTGACCACTACTTTGCGTGAGATATCATCACTTGCTACAACATAGATTCCAGCAGTCAATTCCACAATGCCACTTTCGGATATGGTTGAAACGCAGATACCATCAAGATTATAGATTTCAAGAGCGATTCCTTCGGGATTCTCGACAGCAACACCTCCAACAGCGGGCATTGCGTCCCACAAGGGTACACCCACCTTAGAGCCAGAACCTAGGAGCATGTCAATAAGGGATGTGACATCACCTATCGAAATCATCCCATCTTGATTGACATCGGCAGCATCAGCATCAAAGGGAGAAACATTGCCGCCCAGCAAATAGTCAATCAAAGCAGTCACGTCACTTATGCCCACGGTTCCATCCATGTTCACATCGCCATAATTAATGGCTTTCTCGTTTACGACGCCATCAACATCGGCAGATGCACTCACTTGAGTGGTGCTTGCCTGAATAGTACCGTTAAACTCACCTGCTGTATTGGTATTCTCTAGACGAACATAGAAAACCTCACCAGACGGGTCAAGAACCAACGATTTGAACCACGTGGTTTTATTAAGACTGATCTGGAAATTACCACTCACTGTCAAATTGATGTTCTCGTCGTTATTTTCGGTTGTAACAGTTCCCCTGACAACTGATGAAGCTCCACCCTGTTCTGCCTCAATCAAACTGAGAGCACTGATAGTGATAGTCGGATTAAGAACAGGAGTACTGTTGCTTGTGATCGTGATATCGTCTATGTTCAGACGTCCGCCTGCCGTCTGCTGGATTTTGAAGCGCACATTACCCGTCACGTTCAGTACGAAGGAGTACTGTTGCCAAGCCGTATTGGGAGAACAGGATCCGATGGCTGTCCATGTACTACCAGAATTGGTGCTATACATTACTTGAATAGTTGGCGCGGCCTCGTTTGCGCTCCAGTTAGCCGCGTAGAATGATATTTTACTGGCACCACCGGCGACATCCTGGGTCATGTGGATAGACGAAGATGCAGACTTGCCTAAGCGGCAACTCAAAGCGCCGTTCTTATTGTTATCGGCCCAAATGCCGGCATCAGTGAAATACCAACTGAAAGTATGGCCTTGAACGTCTTTAGTCCAATAGCCGCCCGTGCCACATCCTTCCCAAGTCTCTATAGTTTCGTCACCAGAGGGCACTTCACCACTGCTATAGCTGGCAGTAAGGTTGACCGTTGAACTCACCTCGCTGCTGCTGATCGTCAAGGTGCCCGTAGCGTTTGTTGCTGTTCCATTGTATGTAACCGTTACACTGGTGCCGTTGTTGACACTGCTGGCAGAGAGAGTAGTTGGAGATACGATGAAACCATTACCGCTCACAGTCACAGACAAGGAAGTCGTCAAATTGCTGCCACTCACGGTAATGGTCTTGCTGACGCCACTTCCTGTGTTAGTGCCGACATTCACTGTCGAGCCATTAGTGGGTGCCGTCAAAGTCGGGGTCGGAGTCGGGGTGGTACCGTTACCCCATGCATTGCCCTTCATGTTGCCCCAAATGTACTCAACCAGTTCAGGATTATCAATAAACGGATTGCGATTATGCTGAATGCCGTCAACCGCATCGTTGCGGGTCGTCTCAAGTGTGCTAACAGGGTCGTTACGGTGCCATTCCAGCAACTGGTTGATAGCCCATGTCGTCAACCCCAAATAGCCTGATGTTGTGCTGGTAGTGAACACAACGCTCCCAGTACCGTTTGTAAAGTCGCCGATACGGGACATGTATCGTGTCGCAAAATAGAAATACACACGTGCAAAATCGCCCTTGTATTCGTCGGCCACTTCAAAGACGGTGCCGTTATATCCGCTAAAGGTACATGAGCCCAACTTACCGGTTCCTTTTGCTGTGCCATTAGCGCAGTCACCAAAAGGATAGTTGCCGCGTTGAGAATTCACCCAACCATCAACAGGGAACATGTGGTGAAGGTCAGTGTAAGCAGTGTCACTTGATGAACTGCCCCACCAACTGTTGGGTATGGAGTGCTCACGGTTGTAGCAGTCGCCCAGTGCGTTATATGTGCCACATTGGTTAGTGCTGTAAGTGAACTGAGTGGTCGAGTAGCGGTCGATGATTGTCATGCCGTTGCAGTCAGTGGTCTTGAAGTCACTCCACAGGTTCGTGTAGCTCCGTTTCGTATGCCCCCTTATAATCTGGTGCAGGGCACTCATCAGCGCCTTGTCACTCTTGTTTTTGGCGTTGTTATAGTACCCGCTGGGTACAGCCGCCACCGCCTGCATGCTCACAGCCATCGCTATGAGCAGCAACAGGAAATTTAGTTTTTTTCTCATAACTCAATCTGATTATTTAATATTTTAATTGTTTGTAATTTATAGCTCGCAAATATACTAAAAAACACAGCAACATGTTGAGTATTCTTTAGTTTTCTACCGATTACAAAGCAGACTTCACTGATTTTTTAATCAAGCTTACAAAAAAAAGCCCTGATGACCACAGCAGCAGTCTCAGGGCAATATGATAAAACCAGGTTAGTAACGATCATTCATTCAGAACCTTGATTGCTTTTTTGCAAATGCCTTCATGTCGAATAACCATGTAAACCAGCAGGATGTTCAACACTACAATCTCAAAAGCGAAATAAAGCCAAGGAATATTAATGATCACAGCGATGAAGCAGGCAATGATGCGGGTGTTGAAAGTCAAGATGTTCGTGTACTTCATCAATGGCAAACTCAGTTTGCGGAAATAGTCACGGAATACTTGTGATGGAACACCATCCTCACCGTAGCGCTCAATCAAGGCCTGACGCAGACACTGCATTTTGGGTGTCATGGACTCTTGACGTTTGGTATATCCGCGATAGAAGAACAACGGCATCTTACTCCAAAAGTTCGAGCCCCATTCCAACCGATGGTACTGTTCATCAAGTTTTACCGAGCTATCAAGCTCACTGCCTTGCTTCCCCTTGACGAAGAACAGATGGAACTGGCGATAATAGTCGGCCATAGCTGCCTGCATGGCATGGCTTAGGCCAGACAAAATGCCAAGAGTCCAAATCATCCACTCATGCTCGGCAAAATAATGCGAACCCAATAGGCTGTCGCCAAAATCCAACTCCCTGAACACCAAAGCAAAACCGATGGCGGCAAACCAAAAATCGCCACTAACGCCGTCAAGAATTCGCCCCATGCGTGAATACTGCTGAGTAAGACGGGCCAATTGTCCATCAGCACTATCAAATGTGTCGGCCCAGATAATCAGTAACATGCCAATCCAATTGAGCCATGCCAGATCAGGCTGGCCAAAGTATAGGAGCACACCTCCAGCTACACCCATAAAGATGCTGGCAACTGTTATGGCGTTAGGACTGACACCTAATTTGGCAAAAAACTTGGCCCAGAGGAAACCCAACGGACGGTGAAAATGGAGATCTATCCACTCCTCGGTATCCATCGACTTGAGAGATGCCTGATATTCTTCTTTTAATGTCATGCGTTAGTATGTTTTAATATGGTTAGATTATAATCCCAAATGGGCTTTGGCTAGCGCCAGAACACTTTTAGCGATATGCGGGGCCGACTCGTTGCGGCAAGGAGCAAAGCTAGGCCAATCGTTGAAGTCTATTATTCGGATTGTGCCGTCAGGATCCACGATACAATCTCCGCCATAGATCACAACGTTCAACTCTTCGGCTGCACGGGTACAGATGTCTTTTAACTCCTTAAGATCAATGTCAATACCCTGGGAATGACCATTAACCTCTTCCCAACCATACTTGCTGTGGCCTTCATCAAACGGATAGAACCAATAGAAGAACTGCGAATTCTTGACACCGTAGAACTTCACCAAATCACCTTGCAAGTGAACATTGATGACTGCACGGGTAATACCACGGTAAAAATACTCTTGCAGCACCTCCTGAGCCTCCTCGGGATGACGCACATAGCTCACGTCCTCCTTGTGCATCGCATGAAAATCGCCACGCTTGATCCAGCAGCTCTTGAAGCCGGCCTTCTTCAATTGGGACTTGATGTTCTCGTTAGTGTTGACAATCAGACTCTCAGGATAAGGTATTCCGTTGCCCAAGAGAATGCGCGTCATGCGTTCACGTGTGCAGTTCTCAATGCCATATCCCGAATTAACGACCAGTCTTCCTTCGTCTTCAAGACGCTGGAGTTTGGCGATGCTCTCACGTTCTCGGCACATGGCCAGAATTATGGGCTCGTCAATTTCCTGGTTATTAAACTGCTCTTCACTATAAACATTCACCTGGCACCCGCGCTTGCGCAGTTGCTCAGCCACAAGATTAAAGATGGCGGTGTCATTGCCAATATGATTTGGGGAGTAGGCCCCGGCGCGCATTATGCCCGCAATTGTTATATCTGCCATGATCTATTCTCTGTCTAGATGACGATTAAGGGCACATCTGCCCAATTAAACGAAATGCAAATTTACAACAATAAGTGAAAGTAGTATCTAAAAACTCAATAAAAATAATCTATCACGTTTATAAATGGTGATTTTTCAAAAAAAATCGCCAAAAAGTCTTGCAGGTATAAAAAAAAGCTTTACCTTTGCACTCGCTAATGAAAAAATACTTTCAGCTAGCTACCGGAGAGGTGGGTGAGTGGCTGAAACCAGCAGTTTGCTAAACTGCCGTAGGGGTAACTCTACCGCAAGTTCGAATCTTGTCCTCTCCGCAAAACAACCGATCACGATGTGGTCGGTTGTTTTGGTACATGGAGGTGAGTTCATTCAAGTGCGTCCATGAGGACTCATTATGGCCAAGAGATCGTTCAACCAGACTGCTCCTACACGCATGGCGTTACTCACGATCAATCATATTATAAAAATAACTGCCACGCTTGACATTGATTATGCAAGCATGGCAATTTTATGCTATTTGTCAAGTATAGTCTGTCTGGGATTACTTTAATAACTCACCAAGGCTAGTGGTGAGGTTAAACATGAAAGTGGTGGCACCAGTGTGAGGCCTGGCAAATGCGGCACCAATTCCGAATGCGCGAACCTTCAAGCCACCGGCCACCGAAAGACCCGACATAAAGTCTCGCTTGTAGGTCGCCATGTCGGTGCGTGTCCGATAATTATAGCCGATGCCTAAATAGAGATTATTGCTGGGCAGAATATCGGCGCCTAACACGAGGTGACGCATCAAGTTACTGCCAAACGAATCCTCCTTGATGAGTCCGCTATTCGGGTTGTTGATATCTTCTATCTTATAATATGAAGAATTCCAGCGGGAAAGCTCATAAGCGGTGAGGTGCAACCTAATAGGCGCATTGCCTAACATTTTGCTGACGCCCACTTGAACATCCCACGGCAGATTATCCTTGAACTCATTGAATTTTTTCACTTGGCCACCAAGGTTCTTGGCCACCAGTGATACCGATAATTCATTATCAGGGTTATAATAATTGATACCCAGGTCGGCGGCGACAGCGCCTGCAGTATAATCCTCATACTTCGAGTAGAGATATTTTAAAGTGATACCTCCACGCATGCGTTCACTGATGTCGTGACTGTAAGTCAGATTGAAAGCGATGTCGCTTGCTGTGAATGTGCCCGTCAAAACACCATCAACTGACGCGCCTTGAATGTCTCCATAACCAAAATACTGGAGTCCTACTGCCAAAGCACCGTGCTCGCTCACACCTTGTCCATAACGCAATCCCGCGAAATTTGTATCACCGATGTAGCGCATATAATTGATGCCCACCTGATGGTCAAACTCGGGACCCAACAGTGCCGGATTCTGTTCCACAAGGTTAATGTCGTCATCAATGATAGTCAGGTTGTGTCCACCCAAACCATAGACATGGCTCGATGTGGGGACATCAAGGAATTTATAAGCGGTTGTGGTCGGCTTATCGTCGGCAGCAACAAACAGTGCCACAAAACAAGCGGTAAGCAATATGAAGTGACGCAAACAGGTAGTCATATCGTCTAGTCAGTTATCTCCAATAGTAATATCATTATAACGAACGCATTGCACACATTAGTATATCGTGCCATACTTTTTTACCTAGCCTGGTTGTGCGGTTTCACCAACCCATCGTAATCAACTTGACCGTTGATCAAACGTCTTGCTGGCTGATATTCGTCACTCAACGCATCATGCGAAAGGCGATAGTACCGAGTTTCCAACCGAGCGAGTCCCATCAGCAGTTGCCCCACCCCATCAGTCATCATCGGAAGGTTCGCCGCGCTGCATATCCGCCTGAACTGTTCCTCGTGTTTCTCCTTGAAGGCAGGAGAGCACCATACGACAAACGGGGTGTCGTACTGGTAATGAACCATCTTCACTGTGTCCTCTGCATTTGATCTCCGGCCAATGCTCGGGCGGAAGTCATACACCTCATCGCCGTGGTCACTCAAATACACTACTACGGCATCGGTGGCCGCAAAAGCCTTAAATACTCTAGACAGCACATGGTCGTTGTAAAGTGTGGCGTTGTCATAGTGGGCAATCTTCTGCTTCATCCCCTCATCCAGGAATGGCTCGGTGCGGTAATCATAGTCATGTGATGTGAACCGTGTGAAGGTCTTGTCGTGGGGATAACGGTTCAACGCCCGAAGGTGCTGGCCGCGCAGATGGAAAATCACCAGACGGGGACGCTGTGTGGTGTTGGCATCGCTCTTGGCATAATCCTCGATCAAAGACTCATCATAGTCATAGTTGCGAGCGTTCACGTTGCTGTAGCAAAGCGACACCAGATCGGGATGATAGATAAAGCCGTTCAGGCCTCGTGTGAACGAGGAGCCCGATAGCAGTTCGCGTTGATTATCCCAAATATCCACCTGGTATCCCGCACGTTTGAACAGCGCAGGGAAAAGCGGCAGGTCCTGCCACTGCTCGCCATCGGATATGCTGTTCAAGCTCATCAGATGGCGAATGGACATGTTGGTATTGTTATATGGCGTGATCACGTCGGTGAAAGCGATGAGATTCCCATCTTTCAGTTCCCTGCTCATATCAGGTGTCGTGGGCAGGGGATAACCATAGATGGTGGCATGGGCCTTGATATAGGACTCCCCTATCACCAGCACCACCGTTGGAGCGTCATTCGACATCAAGCAGGGCTCGGCAAGAGCCTGACGCACAACTACCACCGACCGATTGGTCAATTCATCAGTGACGTGCAACTGTTGCCAGCAATACACCACATTAGACACTGCATCTAGAGCGAATGAACTACCTTGCGCTGAATTTTCCTTGTCGGACATTGACGATATCAGTGACCACGTCATCGGGGCACACGCTGCTCCCACTACAGATATGCCAGCCACCAGATTCGTAGCCTTGATTACAAGTCGGGAAGAATCCAGATCTTTCTTCTTGCGGTGCCACCACCCGTCGATCCACGCCCAGGCAAGCATCAGCAGAATGAATATGGGCAATACAGGAGATTTCAGCAAAGGATATAGGTAAGTGACCAGATAATCAATCGCCTCGCCATGATTGGTCTCAGATATGAATGTCACAATCTCTGGCGTCAGCCGAGTGCCGTAATTCAGCCGCAGGAACACATAGAAACAGATGATGCAGAAAGCCAAGAACGCAGCTATCCAACGAGCATATTTGCTCCGGGCAATCGCAGCAACCACCCATGCAATCACAAGCGAGGTGCCCGCCGAGCAAGCGAAAATCCGCAAAAGTCCCAAGGCCAAAGAATGACTCAGATGCTCCAAGTCACCCATGTGGATGATGTCACCCGTAGCCCCAGCCATGAGCGCAATCATCCAAAGCGCCACCAAGGGCAAGTTGCCAATCAGCGGCCCGGTGATAGCACGTTTCATTTCAACGACTGCTGAATCAGCTTTAGGGTATTAAGGTCACCTTCATCAAAGGCCAGACGTGCCTTAAGATACAGTTTTTGATTTCCCCCATCCAACTCAGGATGGATTTTGAGAGCGATTTCACAGAACGTCTCGTTGCATGCTTTCATGTTCTCGAAAGCATCAAGATCCATCTCATCCTTATAAAAGTCATAATTGAACTCGCCACCGTAAAGGGCCTTGATCGCATCTTCCAAATCACGGCGGAACACAACAAGCATGATCGCATCCTTCCACAAGTTATTAGCATAGTTATCGCCAATCACGCCAGCGGGAATTCCGGCGGTCTCAAGTGCCCCCTTGACAATATTGGCATCAATCGGGTTGGCGTACTTGTTGAAAACAACCAGTCTTTGTTCGTCATCCATAACACGATAGTATTAACTGTTAACAATCACACAACATTAACGGGACTACTTGATTCCCTTGGTATTGAGAGCAGTCTGATAGCGGTGGGCATTTTCGAGATGTGCCGCATAATCACGCGTGAAATCATGATAACCGCTGAAGTCAGACCTCGCGCACATGTACAGGAAATCGTGTTGTGGCGCATCAAGCACTGCGTCAATCGTTGACTTCTCGGGCAGACGAATGGGACCTGGAGGCAATCCGTTGACGCGATATGTATTGTAGGGGGAATTGATTTGCGTCATGGGAACCGTGATACGCTTGATCGAGAAGTCTCCAATTGCGAATTTAACCGTGGGGTCTGCCTGCAAGCGCATGCCTTGATGGTAGCGGTTCAAGTAAAGGCGTGCAACCTTACCGCGCTCATCGGCCTTGCTTGTCTCCTCCTCCACGATTGATGCTATCGTTGCCACCTCGTCAGGCGTGAGACCCAATTTCTGGGCTTTAGCCTTGCGCTCGTCATTCCAAAACTCATTGTAGTAGTCGAACATGCGGTCAAGCATCCTCTCAGGTGAGATGTTCCAGTAGAACTCATAGGTGTCGGGCATCAGCAGGCAAGCCATGGTTTGAGGCGTTTTGCCGTATTTAGCGCACACGGTACTATCCTTCAATGCTTTGCGCATATCGTCGGGACCATCCATGAAGGTCTCTCCCCAACGATCGGTCCACTCGTCGAGCGTGCGTACATTGTTGAAAGTGAAGCGCACACCACTTTGGGCACCATTCTTGATATAACGGGCAGCCATGAGAGGCGACATGCCCTTAGTGATTCTAAAAGCGCCCTCACGGTTCTCCACTTTTGCCCTCATCAACTTCAGCATGGCACCCACACGCTTGCCATAACTGACATCCACGTTAGACTGCACGCTATCGCTGATTGATTCGATGGTACCACCCTTACGCATCTTGATAAGTCCCTCGGCAGGAGCACCAATAAAAAGATAGGGTGCGGCTATAGCACCTAATATAATCACTACAAGGGCTGCAAGAGCACCGATAATCCATTTCTTTTTTGTCATATCTCAGTTTTTAGTGTTATTGTCTCAGTTTTTATAGATCAGTCTCTTTATCGACCGGTATCGAAACCATCAAGAGTTCAGCAGTTCCGTCCATTTCCACTAGTGGCACAATGGCAGGAACAAGGGCTATCTCGCCTTGGCGAAGAGTAACCTGAGGCATACCCTCGGCTCGAAGTGTCGTTTTACCATCGATGCACACCATCGCCACAAAAGAATGGGGTAACGGCAAGTTCAGAGAGCGCCCATTTGAAATCTCCAGACGATCCACCTCAAATTCAGGACACCTCACCAATCGGGATAACCCAGTCGAAATTAATGGCTTATCACTCACCAAACAATCACGGGCGCAGAAATCAAGCGCTTCCCTTGCCTGTTGAGTGTGGAGCTCACGCAAATTGCCATCGGCATCACGACGGTCATAATCCCATACACGATAGGTAATATCACATGACTGTTGAATCTCGACAACCAGATTTCCTGAACCAATGGCGTGGATCTGTCCAGCGGGGATGAAGAAGACATCGCCCTGATGCGAAACAAACCTGTTAATGACTTCCAGGATTGTACCATCCCCCACCCTACGGTCATACTCCTCGGGCGAAATGTCACGGTTGAAACCCGTGCGAATAACAGCTTCCCCGTCGGCCTGCAAGACATACCACATCTCATTCTTACCCGAGCAGCCATGCAGTCTGCGAGCCATGGCATCATCGGGGTGTACTTGGACAGACAGATCACGCCTGGCGTCGATAAACTTGATGAGCAACGGAAATGCGTCGCCATGACACCGATAGACATCCTCACCGACAAGGCCAACTCCATAACGCTGCACCAGTTGTGTTAAAGTCAGCCCCTTTTCTTCACCATCGGCAACAATAGACTCCCGGCCAGGCATGGCAGATAACTCCCAGCTTTCACCAATGGGTTCCTCCAAGTCTGGCAAACGCTTGAATGCCACCAGCTTGTCACCGCCCCACAGAACAGGTTTGAGGATGCTATTAAACTTATAAATCCGCATTGTCGATACAATTAACCGACAAAGATAGTACAAACTTTTTACTTTTCACGCCTCCACCGCACCGAATTAAACATATTCCACTCCACCACAAATCTTATTGGATCAAGCAACGATTGGTTGTTATCGTGAGAATTTGATGCCGCGCACCAACTGGCCCACAATAAAGACAGGCATAGTGCCTAAAATAACCCATAACCAGTCTTTGAATGAGAGAGGAGCACAATTAAAGAACGGATAGCAGAACTGGACTAACACGATTTGGCCAATAAATATTACAGCGGCCACCGACCAGAACACCTTGCTGTCCTCCATGTTGTTGAAAGCCCATTTTCCTGTTGCGAATGATCTGGCATTCAACATATTCCAGAACTGCAGGAAAACGAAGACGCTGAAGAAGATGCCCATCTCGTGGGGATTGATGTTGGGATTGATGCCACGAGCGATGAAACGTCCTCCGTTAGCCTCGCTCACGAAACAATAATACATGGCGATCATCAGAACGGCGAAAACAATGCCGCAAACCAAAATGAATCTCATCATCACGGGAGTGATAATGCTATCCTGGGAATTGCGCGGCTTCATCTTCATGAGGATGCTATTAGGCGGTAGGGATGCCAATGCCAGCGCAGCGAAGGTGTCCATGATGAGGTTGACCCACAGCATTTGGGTCACGGTTAGTGCCGGCTGCTTGCTGAAGAACGAGCAGATAGCCACCACAAGACAGGCGCAGACATTAACCGCCAGCTGGAACAAGATAAAACGCTGGATATTGCTATACAGTGAACGTCCCCACAGCACGGCCTTGTTGATGCTGGCGAATGAGTTGTTGATGATCGTGATGTCACTCGCTTCCTTGGCAACGGCAGTGCCGTCACCCATAGACAAGCCCACCTGAGCCGCATTGAGGGCGGGAGCGTCGTTCGTGCCGTCGCCAGTAACGGCGACAACCTCTCCTTGCTGTTGAAGCAGCTTTACCAGTCGCGCCTTGTCATCGGGACGGGCACGGGCCATAATCTTGATTTGTTGAGCCCGTTGTGCCGCCTCATCATCGGAAAGCGCGGCGAAATCGGGTCCTGAAATGATGGCATCATCGCTATCTTCATCGGTCCAAAGTCCGACCTGACGTCCAATCTCACATGCGGTTGCAGCCGTGTCACCAGTAACAATTTTCACCCTCACGCCAGCGTTGCGGCAATCCTGGATCGCGGCAGGAACATCAGAACGCACGGGATCACTGATAGCCACAATACCCAAGAACGTGAGCGATGGGGCTTGGCCGCTATTCAAACGCTTAAGCACCTCTTCGGGAGACACGTCACCATCAAGTTTGCAAAAAGCAAAGCCCAATGTACGCATCGCTTTGGATTGGTAGTTGTTCAATTCATCGGTGATCTGTTGGAACGGCACGTCGCACACTGCCTTATCGCACAAGCGCATCACAATCTCAGGAGCACCCTTCAGCAGCAGAATCGGTTTGCTGTCTGCACCATCAATGATAGTCGCCATGAACTTGTTCATCGTCGAGAAAGGCAACTGGGCAAGCACCTCGGTCTCTTCACGCAACGCCAGGTAATCATTTCCCGACTCGCGCAGCCACAGCAGCAATGCTCCCTCGGTGGGGTTTCCCAGCGCCA
This sequence comes from Muribaculaceae bacterium, assembly GCA_017553785.1. Lineage (GTDB taxonomy): Bacteria > Bacteroidota > Bacteroidia > Bacteroidales > Muribaculaceae > Sodaliphilus. The sequence goes on from JAFZKD010000119.1 coordinate 24,488, forward strand.
CGACATGATCAGCATCATTGTCGTCCAGAAATGCAGTAGTGTTGCAGGCGATGCTCTTTTTCACTAGCATGCTCGCTTCATCATCAACAAGTTGTTTACCCTCGCCCAAAGCATAGAAACGAGCTTCATAGACTTGCATCTTGTTCTGAGTGAGTGTTCCCGTCTTGTCGGTACAGATAACGGTTGCGGCGCCCATCGTCTCGCAGGCATGCATGCGCCTCACCAGATTATTGTGCTTGAGCATTTTGCGCATGCTCAACGCCAAAGACAACGTCACGCTCATGGGCAGTCCCTCGGGAACCGACACCACGATGAGAGTCACCGCGAGCATCACCGTCTCAATAAAATACTGGGCATCGGCTATCAGACCCTCACTACCCCCCAAAAAGTACTCGATAACGCGTCCCAGTACCAACAAAGCAGCCATGATATAGCTGCCTCGTGCTATCATACGCCCCAATCGGTCAAGCTGTTGCGTCAACGGAGTCTTTATGTTGTTGTATATCTGGGCATCCCGAAATACTTTTCCATATTCAGTCTTGTCCCCCACACCATCGACGCGCATCATGGCACAACCCTCGATGACCGTGCTGGCGCGCAAAAGCCTGTTAGCGGGATAGGTCACCTCTTCGGCTCGTGCCGCTGCTTCGGGTTCATGAGTTTTCCACGCCGAAGGTTCGCCTGTGAAAGAACTCTCATCGACAGTGAGGTTAATACTCTCAATCACAATACCGTCGGCAGGGACTTTCTCACCAGTCTCCAAGATGACAATATCGTCTACCACAATGTCACAACGCGGCACTTGGGTGACATGGTCGTCGCGCATCACCTTCACCATCACATGGTCGTCGGTCTGGTTAAGCAAACGGAATTTCTTATTGGCATTGACCTCCACAAGGAAACCGACCAATGTCGCCAAAACCACTGCGATGAAAATACCTATAGGCTCAAACAATATACTAAGCCCCAGATGGAGCCAGAAATACTCATATATTGACAAGCCAACAGACAAGACGAGAGCCACCAAAAGGATTTTGATAAGCGGATCGTTGAATTTTGCGAGGAATTGTTTCCATAGGGACTCCCGTTCAGGTGGAGTCAGCACATTTGTGCCATGTTGGTTGCGGCTTGCAATCACTTGCTCGTCGGTCAAGCCTGTAATGTGTCTTTTGTTAGCCATTTAATTCAGTTCTTCATTTTTTGACACCATATTCTTGGCAAATACCATGCCAAAGGAAGCCAATTTGATTTCTTGTAGTGATAATCAGATTGGCTTCCTTGATTAACTATTGTCGTGCGGAAATCTGTTTGGGGAGAGGTTTGCGAACGAATCGTTGCTTGTTGAATATCGATTCCCACCTCAACTTGATCACACCCCACAAGGCCTCGAAGAAAATGCTACTGTTCATCTTACTGGTGCCATGAACCCTGTTTATAAACACGATGGGCACTTCCTTGATGACGAATCCCATGCGGTGAGCCGTGAACTTCATCTCGATTTGGAACGCATATCCCTTGAACTCGATAGCATCCAGATTAATGGACTGGAGCACCTCGCGACGGTAACACACGTAACCTGCCGTGGCGTCACGCACCTTCATACCTGTAATCAAGCGGACATAGGCCGATGCGTAGTAGCTCATGAGCATCCTACCCATCGGCCAGTTGACGACATTTACCCCTGAGATATAACGCGACCCAACCGATACATCAGCACCGCCAGTTGCGCAGGTGGCCTGAAGCTCGGCGAGTTTATCAACTGGATGAGAGAAATCTGCATCCATCTCGATGATGTACTCATAACCATGATCCAGCGCCCACTTGAAGCCAGCGATATAGGCTGTTCCCAATCCCTGTTTTCCAGGCCTCTTGAGGATATTCACGCGGTCGGGGCGTTGAGCAATAATCGCATCGACGATTGCAGCGGTTCCATCGGGTGAGTTGTCATCAACAACGAGCACATCGAAATGGTGCTCAGTAACATTGAGCACAGCTGTGATGATGTTGAGTATGTTCTCCTTCTCGTTATAAGTAGGAATGATAACTACACTATCGGACTTCATTTGTTCAAATGATAAGTGATCATTTTGATATTAACTACAAAAGTACTGTTTTTTTCTTTGCCGAAGTATCAATCTTAAGCTATATTTCAAATTTTATTGAAATTTTAGGATTTTCGCAACGATTAACGCATTCATTAGACCCGCAAAAACCATGCCATGCTTCTGCCTCGGGAAGAACAAGGGTGCGCCCCGCAAACCGAGACGCACCTGAGTATTCCCAAAAGACAGAATTACTGCCTATGCTCCAGCAAGAAGTTTGTCGATCAGTGCGGTCAAGTCATCGATGTTCACCTTGCCGTCACCATCCACATCAGCACCAGGATTACCGCTGGTGTTGCCTGACAGTAGCATGTCGATGAGCGCTGTCACGTCATCGATGTTCACCTTGCCGTCGCCGTCAATATCGCCTGCTGTGATGGAACTGATGGCGACATTATCCACCGCGAAGTAATCTCCAGTAGGATGAATGCTGCCGTCCTTGGTGTAACTCCACGTCAGCGTATGTGTGCCTGCAGGAATCTCAACAGTGTAGGTTTCCCAGTTATTCTGTTTTGCGCCATAGACGAATTTGTTTGTTCCGTCAATCGAGAACACGCACTGGTCATACATTGTTGACGAGCCTTCACCCCATGCCTTGAAATCAAAGGTCAGTGTGGTCTTCTTGGAAACGCTGACCGTGGCGGTCAATATTGAAGAGCTGCTGTGAACACCTGCATTGCCGGACTGAGCATAGGTCCTGCCGTTATCGGACATTACGGTCCACGGGTAATCGGTGCTTGTCGAGAAACTGATATTACCTCCCGAGACATTCAATGCTTCGTCAATAGTGACTATACCCACTATATTGGTGAAGTTCTTCCAGCCGTACGCATTCTTGTATGCCGTCAGCGATGAACTGGGAACCATCAGTATTGCATTGCTATAGGTCGAACTTTTAAAGGCACTTGTGTAATCTATCGTGGGCGGCGTTTTAGCCAGACAAGTCACACTGGTCAACGGACTGTCGAAACCATAGGTGCCGATTGATGTCACACCCTTGCCTATAACCACTGATGACAACGTGTTGCAATCACCAAAAGCGTTATACTCGATTGATTCCACATTGTCAGGGATGGTTACACTGGTCATTTTGTGACAATACCTGAAGGCATGCTGACCAATGGATTTCACATTGCTGCCGATAGTGACCTTCGTCAGATTGGGACTTGACTGGAACGCATTATTGTCAATTCCTGTCACCTTGTAGGTCACACCGCTATAGGTAACAGTGGCAGGAATGGTGATTGTACTGGCACTGTAACTGCCATAGCCCGTGTCCCTGTAGGTCACGCTTGCGGTGTTTGTACCAGTCTTCTTATAGTAGAGTCCATCCACATAGAAGTCAAAAGTGGTAATAGCCTCAATATTATTGAACTCACCCCAATAAGTATGTGAACGATAGGCGCTTATTGAACCACCGGGCACAACCAGGGTGACATCATCCAATGTATACTCACCAGTATAATCATCGTAATAGTAATGAACGAAAGTGTCAGAATATATAGTAGGAGGTGTCGTAGCGCGGCATTCCACATAGGTCGGCATTGTCCTGTAGAAGGCTCCGTCTTCAATCTCTGTCACACCTTTGCCTATTACGATGCTTTTCAATTCTGGGCAGAAGCTGAAACACCACCCCAAATAAGTAACTTTATCGGGAATGACAATGCTTTGCAGCCCTGTGTGACTGAATGCTTCATCACCGATGACCTCAAGGGAGTTGGGAAGTGTAACATCTGACAGTTCCGAACATTGGCAAAACGCCGCTACTCCAATTGTAGTGAGCGAATTACCAAAGGTCACACTTGATAAGCTTGAACAAAATTCAAATGCCCTTTCGCCTATTTCAGTCACGGAATTACCCATGGTGACACTTCTCAAGCTTGACTGCGTAAATGCGTTTTTGCCAATGTAGGTGACATTGTTAGTAATTGTCACCTCCGTGACATTTTCACCCGCAAAAGCCATTTCACCAATGCCTTTCACAGTATAGGTCGTTCCACCGTAAGTGACCGTGCCAGGAATACTGATTTCACCACTATAGTTGGCACCGGGGACGGCCTCGTCTTCACTTCCAGAAGCAACCACTTCAACTGTTGTGGCACTGGTCTTGGCATAAACAAGCCCATTGACCACAAAATCATAATGCCTTGAAGCAATAATTGTTGGGAAATTCTTCCAGTAGTTTGCCTGTTTGTAGCATAACACAGCCCACGGTGTGGGTACCCACAGCTTGATGCCACTGTTGTTGAGCGTTGAGTAGAAAACATCGGCCTCCAATGTGGGAGGATTGACAGCCTCGCTGATCACGGTAGTCAACTTACTATTATAAGCGAACGCAAAACCTTCTATTGTGGTCAAATTAGATGGCAGAGTCACCTTTGTCAAATTGCTATAAACGAATGCTCCATGAGCAATAAAAGTCACCGTGGATGGTACAGTATAGCTTGTTCCGCTCTTAGCTGCGGGATAGGCGAGACACTTTGTCTTTGCCTTGTTAAACAGAACGCCATCTTTTGATGAGAAATAGGCGTTTGAGCTATTCACATTGATAGCAGTCAATGATGAGCAAGAATAAAACGGATTCTCGCCCATTGTCTGCACCGATGAGGGGATTGTTACTGAAGTCAAGCCAGTGCCATTGAATGCACGCCAACCAATATTTACCAGTGTAGTGGGTAATGTGATTGACTTTATGCCGGAACAATAGCAGAAAGCTGCACTACCGATATTCTTCACATTGCCAAGGGACACTGAGGTTAATCCTGTGCAATCATAGAACGCATAGCCACCGATAGTTTCCACATTGGAGCCGATGGTCATGGAGGTAATTTTGGAACATCTGATGAAAGCTTCCGAACCAATCTCTGTTACCTTATATCCATTGGCATAATCGGGAATGGAATAGTTGCCGGATGGCGACGCAACGACATGACCAACAACCTTGGCCGTGGTTGAACTCGTGATGACAAACTGAAGATTGTTATAGGTGAAATCATAATCAACGGCGCTGGCGGATAGAGTCGTTGACAAATACACCACGAGGACGAGCAATTTAAGTAATAGTGATTTTTTCATAAGCGTGAAAGATGCCTCATGAGTCCCCTACATTCGGCTTTAAAAATAAATTTCAAGAAGCGCGAGGACTAAGTTGATCGGCAAGAACAACGCGCCTCAGGGTTAATTTCATCAAGTCTAAAAGTTTAAACCTTGCAAATAAACAACTTTTTATTGAGAAAAACAAGAATAAACATGTGTTTTTTGGGGGAAACAGGCTGAATGTTTTTGTTAAACGAATTCTTTGATGTCGAAGACGATGATATTACTTGCGGGTGATGCGGGCGAGGTAGTCGTAATGGTCACCACGGGAAACGATCTCTACCTTGAAGCCATGGGCCTCGGCCTGTTCACTCAGCGTTTCGGGATCGATAAAAAGCCAGGGGAACGGGGAACCCTTGATTCCCTTATATTGCATCCAGTAGTTCAGTTCCCCGTAATAACCGTCCACGCCCGTGAGGTCGATGAAACCGTCCTCGTCCTCAAAGATGTAACAGATGTCACTGGAATCACACAACAGTTGCCCACCAGGAGTAAGCAAGTAATCCAATTGCATGAAAAATGCCGGCATACGGCTCAGCGTCCCCACAATGCCAATGCCGTTCATCAACATCAGGATTGTGTCAAAATGACCGTCAAGCGTGAAGAAATCCTGCACACGCGAGTCTTTCACACCTCGCTCGCGCATGGTCTCCACTGCCAGGGGTGAGATGTCAATAGCCATGACGGTCTTCCCCATCTCCTGTAAAGCCAGCGAATGGCAACCGGCACCCGCCCCGACATCGAGAATCAACCCACTTGCCAGTCGCAACGCTTCCTGTTCAACAGCAGGCATTTCATCACAGGAGCGAAAAAGTGTCTTGACGGGAATCTCATCCTCGTCAAACGACTGCGAGAACACACGCAACCGCGCCGCACTGCCATTCTTGTAATAGTCGGCAATGGCTTGTCCCATCGGATCTTTATTCAATGGTAGCGCCATAGACTATTCATTTTTCACCATGTGATACCCCATTGCCTTGAGTTGCACGGCCATACCCATCTGATACATCACTTGCAGGCAGGCGACATAGGCCCTGAAGGCGTCGGCGGTGCCTGGCTCAACATCCAGGGCGAAGAGGGTGCGCTTCACGCGTTCGGCACAATCCCCCACAAGTTCCTGCATCGACTCGGCGGCGTCACCATGCAGGTCAAGCACTTCGTCCATGATATACTCGTCCAGGTTGTCATATCCCCTCTTGTCACGCAGTGGCGTGTACAGGTCCTGGACATCGGCATAGCGAACCCAATCCACGTCCCAGTATTTGGCAACTGCCATGGCAACAAACATCATCCACCCGAGCGAGGCGACGGGATAGTTGGCAAACTCCCGCACACCGTCAGGAAGGTAAGCCTCGGCAATAGCAGGCCACTTCTCTTCCACATCGGGACACTCGGGCAGTCGCTCGTCAACCTTGTCACGCTGCACGAGGTAGCAGTGCAGGTCCTCGAGCAGATCAGCAGCAAACTTCTCCATTTCAGAATTTCACTCTTCTTTCAGGGTCAGAGTAAGAGAAGAAACGTGCCTCGCCATCGGTAATGTACAGGGCCGCCATGTTGTCGTCGGCCTGATAGAACTGCTTGAGTTCGGGATTCTGGTCGAGGATGAACTGCTTCATCACTTTGTCATCGTCATTCACCAGCTTGCCGCTCACGCGAATCCACTCGGCCCCGTTGGCCTTGGTGGCGCTCACCTCAAACTTGGGATTTACCACTAGCTGCTTGAACACATCCTTGTTCTTGGCGGTCATGAAGTAGAGGCGGCCGTTATAAATCTCACTCACGCCAAAAGGGCGCACCCTGGCATTGTCGCCATCGACCGTGGCGAGATAAAATACCTTGCACTCGGCCAGATAATCCTTGATTTCTTGTAAAATATCCATAAACAATATCTAAATCTATTTTTGGGGAAATAATCTTATTCTAATCTGATGCGGACGGGACGAATGGGTTCCCCATTGGATCGGCTAACGAAGTCCAAGTCTGGGCCACTTGAACTGAAGTCCAGAGTGAAGACGACGTCAGGATTGCCGGCTGCGAGCGTACGAGACCAATAGAAGCCCCATTTGGTGGTGTAAGTCGAATCATGATAACGTGTGCCGGTAACAGGCAAGAACATCGTGTTCCCATTGGGACCAGTCACCAGTTGACCGTTCACGCCGTTGACCGATGTCCATGTCCAAGTGCAATTATTGATCAGTTCTTCTACTTGGATCCTGCTGGGAAGACACCAATTCTGTCCCCAAATCATATAGGCGGCGTCATCCTCAGGATCCAAATAATCCTTGTTATCAACAGTACCATAAGTGTCCACTGTGCAGTATTTTGTAATTGAGCGGTCGGTGCCGTTGCACCACTTGTAGGTCTCCCAGTCATAGTAATCCTTGGTTTCAAGTTCTCCCCAAGAGAAGTAGTCTCCACATTCCTCGGGGCTGTTGGCACCCACGTTCATCGTCGCCCACAGTGTGCCGCTGGGCAGGCCAAGGTCAACCCACTCGTGCTCATCGGGAGGGGTAACGGGTTCATCTCCCCAAGTTCCTGTCAACAAGTAATCAATGAGAGCCGTGACATCCGAAATACTGACTTGACCGTCTTGATTCACATCACCACGCTCATACTGCACGCCTGCGGTGAACGAGGCCAGCATCAACAATAACGCGATTAGTAAAGAAGTAGCTTTTTTCATATCACATCTATTTTTTAAAGGTTGGACACATAATTATTGATTCTCCTGCAAAGATACAACATATTATCCGTTTTCATGCCACAAAACACCGTTTTTTAGGGGTTGCTGCTTTTTGACATGGTGGAAGAATTTGGAAGGTTGTAATTTTGCGGCGTCAACAATGACACGGAATATTTTTGAACCTTATATGATTATCATGAAAACACCAACAACCATCGAACAACACTCCCGTGTGCTAAGGGCCGCCTACCAGGCATGGATGAATGCCGCAGGGCTCAGACAGGCGCGGTTAAGGAACAAGCGGTTCACTTACGGCGACCAGTGGGGCGACCTGGTGAAAGACAGCCAGGGACGCACGATGACCGAGGGCGAACACCTCGCCAGTCAAGGCTGCGAAAGCATCACCAACAATCTGATACGACAGTTGGTCAAGACCATCGTGGGTCGGTTCAGGAATCAGTACATCAAGTATGATGATGAGACGCCGCTGGCACAGGTCTCACAAGCCAACGAACTCGACGAACTCGACAGTCGGGCTTTGGAAGAGTTCTTGATATCAGGATGCTGTATCCAGCGCATTGACACCTGCCATGAGCCAGGAGAGCATGAGCACGTCAGGGTGGACAATGTCAATGTGAACAAGCTGTTTGTCAACACCTTGGGAGATACCCGCGCCTGGGACTGTGAACTCATTGGCCAGTTGCATGACTTGAATATTGCCCAACTGCTGCGCCGGATAGCGCGCGGCAACCAGCGTAAGGCGGCATGGGTGAGGCGCTTGTACACCGACATGGCCGACAACCGTATTACCGACTTCACTTCAAGGCTGGGGGCTGACTCACAACTGGGGAGCGACTTCTGGCACGCCAGCGACGGCAAGTGCCGTGCTATCGAGGTCTGGACGCTCGAGAGTCGCGAAGTCATCGTCTGCCACAACCGCCACGAAGGAAAACTCACCGTTGAGCCTGCCAGCGCATGGCAACGCATGAAAAACAAGCCCGAAATCTCTACCCAATGGGACATCGCCACAGTGTGGCATTGCCGATGGTTCACCCCTATGGGCGACCTGTTGGACGAATATGACTCACCCTGGGAGCATGGCAGCCATCCGTTCATCATCAAACTGTATCCGCTCACCGACGGAGAAGTGCACGCGGTCATAGAGGACATCATAGACACCCAAAAACATGTTAACCGCATGATCTCACTGTTGGACCAAGTGATGCGCTCAAGCGCCAAGGGAGTACTCCTGTTTCCCGAGACGGCATTGCCCGATGGATGGACCTGGGAAGATGCCAAACGATGCTGGTCGAGCGCTAACGGCCTGTTGCCTTATAACCCACGCTACGGCGAAGCCAAACCCGAGCAGATCAGTGCGAACAACAGCAACTTCGGCGCATATCAGATGATTGAGCTGCAGATGAAATTGTTTGAGGAAATCAGTGGCGTGAGCGGCGCCTTGCAGGGCAGGAATCCGACAGTTGACAGCGCTAATGCCTATCAGTTGCAGAGCGAGAACGCCAATATCGCGTTGAGCGATGTGTTTGACACATTTGAAGCGTTCCGTCGCCAGCGAGACCGCAAAATCGCTGCCATCATACACTAACAAGTTGTTATTCACATTAAATCATTGACAAAAATGGAAGAAAAGAAAACCGAACGCCAGGAACCCGAGAGTTCACCTAGCCTCAACGAGCGCATCAGCGCCATGGGACTTGACGAGCAGACAGCCCGTCAACTTGAATCACTCACAGCAGGTATTGACCCCAGTAACGTCACTACCGAGTTGCTCACCACTCTAGCCCAAGGGGTAACCCACGACAACGATGTGGAGAACGCCGACGCGGCAGGCTACCTGAGAGGCCGCAACGAGAAAATCGAGGCTGTGCTGCATCCCCAGCCCGACTCACCTGATGAGAGCGAGTCCATCCCCGTGTTTCCACGTTACTGCCGGCGCAGCGTGTGGGACTGAACTGAGCCAACACTTTGATTAATGGTCCGAGACCAACATCTGTAAACTTTTATTTTTTCTTTAACTTTAAACTATTAAAAACATGAAATTCAACAAGTTTTTCAAGGCTGTTCGCTGGATGCGCAGCCACAAGAAGTTAATCATCTTCGCCATCATTGTTATTCTCATCGCTATTCTCGCCTCGTGCATGGGCAACAGCGATCCTAACACTGCACTTGCCGTGGGCGCACTGATTGCAGGCATCGAGAACGGCAAGCACGTTGTAAACGGCCCGCTCACGACCGACCTGACGAACGAAGGCTCTCCCGAACTGCTACTGAATGAGATCGATCAGCAAATCGTGAAAATCCGCCCCATGTCCACGCCTATCGACCAAATTTCGCGCTATGCGGGTAGCAAACACGCCAACAGCATGGTCGTGGATTACTACAGCGTTGACACCAAACCCACCCAAACCAAGCTGGTAGGCGATGTAGCCGAGACCGAAGAGGTTGACGGTGAGGATAGTCCCAGCATCACCATCCAAACCCTGAATGACGAGATCTTTGACCCCACCGACACCATCCTTGTCCAGGGCGTGTCGGGTTACAGCAGCAATGGCGCCGAAGAAGACAGTCAGGAGCTGATGCTCTACGTCATGAGCCGCACCAACGACGGCATCACGGTGAAAGCTGTCAACGGCCCTACAGTGGACGGCGTGCCCAACTGTTTCCCCAATATTCCCAGCGGCGTCAATCTGGTGAGAATGGGACGTGCCGCCAGCGAGCTTGACGTGCAGTCGCCTCAGTTCGAGGCCTTGCCTACTAAGAGCCGGAACCTTTGCCAGATTTTCAAGATGCAGGTCGAGCAATCCACCCTGCAACGCCTTGCCAACAAGGAAGTGGGCTGGACCATGACCGACCAGGAGGAAGCAGCCATCTATGACATGCGCTTGGGCATGGAGAAGTCGTTCCTCTTTGGAGCTCCGCGCAAACTGTGGGACAACAACAAGAAGGAATATGTCTATTTCACCGGCGGCATCTGGAATCAGGCGGGTAAGACAGCGTATGTGGAGTCGTCAACTGAGTTCAACGCCGATAAGATGGTGGAACTGATGCGTCAGGCCTTCACCGGAAACGCGGGCAGCAAACGCAAAATCCTCATCGGCGGCAGCGGACTCATCAGCCGCATCAGCAAGCTTGATTATTCGCGCATCATCACCGCAGGGCAGCATGTGAGCAAGTGGGGCATCGATTTCACCGAGTTGCGCAGCAAGTTCGGTTGTCTCTACCTGTTGCTGAGCGAAGTGTTTGACGAGGTGGGCATGGAGGATGACGGTATCATCATTGATCCCGAGTATATCCAGAAGTACACCCACATCCCGTTCAGCACCGAGCAGCTCAACTTGAAGAAAAGCGGCGTGCGCAACGTTGACGCGCTGGTGATGACCGAGGCCTCGTGCCTGGTATTGCGTTACCCCAAGGCGCACCTGCGTGTCAGGACCCGATGAAGCATTTCACGCTCAAGGAGCTCATCCGGTCGGCGACCGCTCAACGGCTAGGCATCAACAACACGCCGCCGGCCAGCGCTGTTAAGGCACTGCACGCACTGGTGGACAATGTGCTGGACCCGTTGAGGGATGCATGGGGCGGGCCCATCTGGGTCAATAGCGGATACCGCTGCGCTGAACTGAACAGACTTGTGGGCGGAACACCCTATAGCCAACACCAGAAAGGTGAGGCTGCCGACATCACCGTGGGATCCCGAAGCGCAAACCGCAGACTGCTGGCCTTGATCAAGCGCCTCGACCTGCCTGTGGACCAATGCATCGACGAGAAAGGGTGCCGCTGGATCCATGTGAGCCACCGTAAAGGCCGCAACCGCCGCCTGTACATGAAATTTTAGTTGACATTCAACTAAAACTGATTAGTGATTAGTGAGGGCAAGACCGCTATCGATCCTGCCCTCGTTCTTTTCCATTCATTTCAACCCAGCCTACAAGGCTAAACGGAAACCAATGTTTCTATACCGATAATCTTTCGGTCCGTAATCTCGGGAAGACGATCTGCAGTAATAGGCCCAATGATAATAGCCACCACCACGAATGGCACTGTAGCTAGTATTGGAACCTACCGGATCAACTTGAGGCTCGCTGGTATATGTACCCAGATAATCTGAACACCACTCCCAAATATTGCCACTCATGTCATACAAGCCCAACTCATTTGGTTTCTTTTGAGCGACTGGATGTGTTGATGCGATATCGCCGCCATCATAAGGGATATTCCACTCATGATACTCATATCCCCACCAGGCGACCTCATTGATATCGTTACTGCCGGCATACTTATAGCCTTGACTCAAATTGCCACCACGCGCGGCAAATTCCCATTCTGCTTCGGTGGGCAAACGAAAATGCTCTCCTGTTATCTCGTTAAGGCGACTGATGAATTCCTCGCAATCATATATATTCACTTTGTCCACTGGTCTATCCAAGTCTCCCGTATAATAGCTGGGATTAGAACCCATGACAGCTAACCATAATCGCTGTGTCACTGTCGTCTCGCCTATACTGAAAGACGACACCGTCACCTGGTGGGCTGGTTTCTCACCATCCAACGCCTCTGGTCCCTGGTCCTCGGTAGCGCCCATCATGTAGGTGCCGCCCTCAACCGGAATCATCTTGAACTTCGCGCCACGCACGGCATAAACGCCTGGCTCCAATTCCTCAAAATGGTCAATCACTCCCAGGAGATAGTCAATGAGTGTTGTCAAATCCTGAACCGTCACAAAATGGTCATGATCCACGTCGGCCATAGCGACGTCAAATGGCGTGACCTCAACGCCCAACAGGTAGTCAATCAACGAAGTCACATCCGCAATGCTGACAAAGCCGTCACAATTCACATCGCCCAGCATGAGATATACGGTCACCTCACATGAGTCGGGAGCAGCATAACCGTCAGCAGAGCCAACAGTAATTGTCGTTTTACCCGGGGTGATACCCATCACCTGAATCACACCGTTGGCTACACGGGCCGCTGCCACGTCGGGATTGCTCGACGTCACTGCCAGATCGGTGCTGACGGGTGTCATGGTGGGAGTCAAGATAATCATGTGGTTCGGCATTACCGAGTCTTGATGATGGTCAAGCGATATATAGATAAAGCGGTTAACCACAATCACATGGCACACAGCCTGCTGTTCCTGACACGCAGCGATGATATCGCACTCGCCCGGCCCGACAGCCGTTACCAATCCATCTTCTACCGTAGCCACATCCGGGTCTGTCGTTGTCCAGGTGATGTCCTTGTATGTGGTATTTTCGGGTTCAACCGTCGCTGTGAGTTGCTCGGTCGTCCCTGTCTCAAGCATCAGGCTTTCTTGACTGATAGTCACTGACGTGGGAAGGATGACGTCAACATTGATATGGCACCTCGCACGCTTATCAAGATAAACAGCAATGATGTCACATTCACCCTTGCCCACGGCTGTCACTCCTCCTTCGCCATACACAGATGCTACGTCATTATCAGTTGACACCCATACAATCTCGGCAGGAGAAGCGTTTTCCGGCTCCACTATCGCTTTGAGAAGCGATAGGTCACCAACTATAAGATCGGCACTACTGGTATTCAAAGACATTGACACGGGTTCTACAGCATCATTTTCCATGTTCAGGAAATCGTTCCAATAGTCTGCCACAAAATAGGAAGCGAACGAGGTGGACGGCATGTGCAGAACTGCGTCGGTGATAACGAAGGTGTTGTCGTCACACACCGGGGGAGTCGAGCCGAAAGCGTAGATGACCGAGGGAGACAGTTTCATTCCTTCGATCGACGTCACCGCGCCGCCAACGTACAAGGTGTCCATTGTTGCCGACAACGCTCCACCCTGCCACGGGCCCGAACCGGTTATATATAAGCCTTGGAGAGAGAGATTGTCGAACGCTCCCTCACCCACACGGGTCAAGGTCACAGGTATCGTCATGCAGGTCAGCCTTTGGAATCCGGCGAGTGCCATTCGGCCGATACCGGTCACCGAATAGGTCTTTTGCCCTTCATATATCTTATGATGAGTGACCGTAGCAGGAATAATCAGGTTGCCACCCAACACGGCATCTTCGGTCACATAGTTCACTGTCGCCTGATCGCCATTCACCTTATAGTAGATACCACCATCCACAAAGTCATATCCACCGCCAATAAATTTATTGCCGTTAGTGTAATACAACTTGTTATTCAACAAGGGCGGTTTAATGGTATAGTAATCATAAGGCACCGTGATGTCCCAACTGATGAGGTCAGGGTTGACAGTACCTTCACATCCCTCAACCATTGTGGAATAGTTATAACCGGCTCCAGTCCACTCGGCGCTATAGTTCACCCAACAGCCAACACCATAGTAGTAATACTCGGTTGTGTCAACATAATCCCAGAAGCCCTGCGCACGCCAATACATCCGACCATCCTCACGGATATCCATATCGTTGCAGAACATGCCCGAGCCATAGATGTTCCAAATAAAGACTGTCGTGTCAAAAGCCTGCTGCAGATACACCTTAGCGACCTTGGTCACAGTATCAGTAACCCAGAACTCGTCACCCTCAACCCACGGGTAATTGTCCTTGGGCGTTGCGATAACCTCCTGAAACTCATGTTCACCGTTAGCTGGCAAGAAATAAGCGATCGAGAACACAGGAGATGTCGTGACGACCGTGTCACGTGAAATCACTGCACCTGTCGAAACCGAAGAGACCGTGATGTAATTCTCGAAGTAATAAAGAAATCCTGATTCAAACCAAAATGAGCCATCGTCACCAGCAAATCCGAAAGACTCGTCATCCAAGTCGTGATTGACCATATAGTAATCAGGGAACACATACATCTTCTGCACGGTATCGGTCTTAATGCCTGATGTCACCGACGAACTGGTGCGTGTACCCATGAATTTATATCTGATTCCCACATGGAAATTTATTTCATCATCATTGCAATACACCCTGAACGGCAAGTCATAGCCGTTGTAGAAGTTTCGGGCCACCAATTCGCCTTCCACATCACCACGCTCGACAGTAGAGATCCATCCGCCGACATCATAAGGATCCTGAGGCTCGTATTCAATATAACCACTGGAATTAATGCTCCAATCATTTAAATCGGTGAACACCAACCGTTCTCCTAGCAGTAACTCTTCAGTAAGCCACCCTTCCCGAACTTGCCTATCGGTAAGCAGACTGTGCAACAGTGAGAAATTGCGTTCTCTCAATTCCTTGGGAGATATGGCATTGACATGATTGGCAAGCGCCGGTGCCATCAGCTTTTTTGACACGCTGTTGGTGGGCTTGAGCACTTTGGGTTGTGCGCTTCTTGACTGCTTCGCTTTCTCAAGAAGTGCCTCATTGACCTGTGGCTGGGCAGACAATACCGCAATACCAGTACAAATGATGAACAATAGGGTTAATAATCTTTTCATATAGGTAAAATTTTAGATGAATATCAAATGAAACTTTCCGACTATCTATAATCTGCCAGAATAATCGCAAAATTATAAAAAAAAGTCAAAAAAACAAAGATTTCAACCTGATTATTTCATTATCTTGCCATTTCGACACAAATATAGAGTTCTGGATAAGAAAGCGCTCATGCGCTGCAGTTGTGATTAGCCCTCAGATGTTTTTTGGGGATTTGCATGAGCGTTTGCATAAGTGTTGTTTGGTTTTTTGTGAAATAATGTTGTTTTTTGAAATAAAAGTGGTATTTTTGTGGGCTGGAATTGATGACTCAATACTCCTTCATCATTGTTTTTAATAGGGGGTTATCGCATTCCATAACATGAAAAATTTATCGCACTACAAATGGAAAGACTTATATATAAGCTCCTGGATCTGAGGATTTTCAGATCATTCAAGGTGAGAACAACCCCGCGTTGGATCATTCTGCTGCTTGACATGCTCATTGTAATGGTAAGTTATGCCAGCACGGTGTTTTTTGGTGACATCTATTCAATGCATGTCGTTCCTGTAGCGATTGATATCATCGTCAATGCACTGATTGTATTGGCAGTCTATTTCGTTGTATCTTACATTTCCAAGAGTTATACGTGTGTTATCCGTTTGTCGGTAATCGAGGACTTGTACCGGATCTTTATGGTTATTGCCGTTTCAACCATCCTGCTAGCCTGCATCAATATCATTTTCCAGGTGGTCGGAGGTAAATGGCTCATGAAGTTCTGGAACATCTTTGTTATCGGTGCGCTGTCATTCTCGTTAATGATGATCGAACGCCTGTGCATCAAATATATCTACATGCGCATGAACAGCGCGACCGAGGGGCGCAAACGTGTCCTCGTGCTGGGCACTTCGTTTAACTCCCTGTTCCTTGCCAACGCGCTCAAGGGCGAGATTGGCGGAAAGTATCTGCCTGTGGGCCTGCTCAGCATCAAGTCAGGTGCCGAGAACACCGAGATCAACGGTTTTAAGGTGTACCGCTATGACCCCATGACCATGAATGAACTGGTTGCCGACAACAATATCGATGCGCTCATCTTTGACTCCAAGAGCAATCAATTGATGAAAAGTGGTTTTGCCGATTTCTTCATCAAGAACGATATCCCTCTGTTAGCCATGAACAAGGTGGCAGAGTTTGAGAACGAGAGCGGAAAAGATACCAATACAGGCATTTCGACCTACATCAAGGAGGTTCAGATCGAGGACTTGTTGGGCCGTGACCCCATCGTGCTGAATAACCCGTTGGTAAGCCAGAACATCAAGGGCTCCTGCGTCCTCATTACAGGTGCGTGCGGTTCGATTGGAAGCGAAATCGTTCGTCAGGTAGCGAACTATGCAGCCAGCAAGATCATCCTGTTTGACCAGGCCGAGACCCCAATGCATGACATCTCGCTTGAGATGAAAAAATCTCATCCCGATGCCGATATCGAGTTGTTCATGGGCGACGTCCGCAACCGTGAGCGCGTCGAGGAAGCCTTCGACAAGTTCCGTCCGCGTTTTGTCTTCCATGCCGCAGCCTACAAGCACGTGCCCATGATGGAAATCAATCCCACCGAGGCCATTCTTGCCAACGTGATGGGTACACGCAACGTGGCCGACATGGCACTGAAATATGACGTGTATAAATTTGTGATGATCTCTACTGACAAGGCCGTTAATCCGACCAATGTCATGGGCTGTACCAAGCGCTTAGCCGAGATCTATTGCCAGTCTTTGTTCTTTGATGCCCAGAGCAAGGGGAAGAAGACCCAGTTCATCACCACTAGGTTTGGCAACGTGTTGGGTAGCAACGGTTCGGTAATACCTCTCTTCCGTAAGCAGATTGCAGCCGGCGGTCCCGTCACCGTGACCCACAAGGACATCATTCGCTATTTCATGACCATCCCCGAGGCTTGCTCGCTAGTGCTCGAGGCAGGCTGCATGGGCAGTGGTGGAGAGATCTACATCTTTGATATGGGTGAGCCCGTCAAGATTTATGAGATGGCAAGGCGCATGATTTCTCTGGCAGGCCTCAAACCTGATATTGACATCAAGATCGAGGAGATTGGCTTGCGTCCCGGTGAGAAACTCTACGAGGAACTGCTCAACGACAAGGAGAAGACCACCGCCACCGTGAACAAGAAAATCATGATTGCCAAGGTCAAGACCTATAATTACAAAGACGTCTGCGATAACATCAACAGCATCATCGAACATGCCCACAGTGGCGATGTGCATGGTATGATTTACGCCATGAAGAAGTTTGTGCCCGAATACAAGAGCCAGCACAGCCGCTTCGAGAGCATCGACAAGGAAATCGAGAGTAATCACCCATCAGACCAAGATGCCTTGCAGCCCCTAGCTGAATGACCTACACACATCAAGACGACAAGAAGCGGCGATAACCTCTGATTCAAAGTTATCGCCGCTTGATTTTTTTCACATGTTTTATTCGAAATCTTCTCTACGGGCAACATGGTAGAACTCACGCGGTCTCCAGTTCTTGGTGAGAATCCACATGGTTACCACGGCAAAGATGAGCGTGAGGATGAACATCGCAGCGAACATGTACTTGGATAACATGCGACCCATCACAGCAGCATAGATGTCACCCATGCGGCTGATAACAAGTTCCATCGCAGTGTCATAGTCGATCCACAGCACGATACTCTTGGAAAACGGAATGAGCGACATGACAGCATAGCTGGCAATCACACCATTGCGGCCGCGGTAGTTACCCAGGAAACGGCGCAGGCACTCGGCGACACATCCCAGTCCAATGCAACCAGCGGCAAAAACCTCGTGACCCTGTCCAAAGAGAAAATTGACTAACAACAGTGCGACAGCACAGATGATTGCCATACCGGGCATGGGGTTACTTTGGCAAAGCTTGAAGTAAGGCCATGCCGCAGTTACCGCGGCAAACACTGCCGCATAAGTCCATGCAAACGGATGATAAAATCCCAAAAGTTCAATAATCATAACTGCAGCGACATACATCAACACAAGTATGATCACTTTTACTGCGCGTCCCATATTATACAGAGTAAAGTCAAAATTAAAAATAATTGGCGCAAAGATAGTGTAAATTGATAATTAAGCAACAATTTTTTGCAACATTTCATCGTTTTCCGTTATTTATTTTGTGGTTTTTTTGAGAAATAATGTTACCGATGTATTATTTTTGCATAGTGTGGCGCTTTTTGAGACGGTTCCGCCTCAATGTAAGGACATGCTGCGTCTCAACATAAAAAAAGAATAAATTCTTTTTGTTCTGTCTTCGACTTGCACTAATCTGCCTGTCGGCCAATATAGGCTGCGTCTCAACATAAAAAAAGAATAAATTCTTTTTGTTCTGTCTTCGACTTGCACTATATTTGCAGCGGTGAAAATAATAAGGACGTCTATATTGCCCTTTCATGGATTCTCGGCCATTAATCTGCTGGGGATACTTTTTGTGCACCATGGAGTATACTTGAGCGAGGAATTGATGAACCATGAACGCATCCACTCAGCCCAACAGCGCGAGATGTTGTTCGTGTTCTTTTATCTAGCCTATTTTATAGAATGGCTGATCAGGTTGCCCCTGCGCGGCAACGCTTATCGCCGCATTTCGTTTGAGCAAGAGGCGTACAGCAACCAGCGCAACCTCAATTACCTGAAGCAACGCCGCCTATACGCTTGGCGCCATTACCTCGTTTCCCGTCCTTCTCATCACAAACACAAAACCTTTTAAAAGAATGACATTTTCTATGACACTTAAACAGACATTCATTACTATCGTCCTCACTATACTCACGACCTTGCGTCTCGTGGCCTACACGCCACAGGAAGCCGTTAACAAGTTCGTTTCAAACAGTTCGTTACGCTATGCCTCTATCGGTGTACAGGTCATTGACTTGGATTCGGCCAAATCCATTGCCAGTTTTCATCCTGACCAGGCCAACATCACGGCTTCTACAATGAAGACGGTGGTTTCTTCGGCCGCTCTAGGATTGATGGGACCGCATTTCCGCTTCGAGACGCCGGTTTATCTGGATGGCGAAATCTGCGACGGGCATTTCAAGGGCAATATCGTGATTTGCGGTACAGGAGACCCCACATTGGGCTCGGTTTTCTTGCCCAATCAGCCGAATATCACTGACGAGATCATTGCCGCATTGCGTTATCAAGGCATCACCGAGATTGAGGGAGCAATCATTGGTGACGACAGCTTCTATAGCTTCCCTTACTTTGACGAGGATTGGGATGTGGGTGATCTCGCGTTTGATTATGGTGCTGCCGTTCATGCCTTGAGTTTTCACGATAATCTTGTGACAGTATCCTACACGATGGACTCACGCGGTCGAGTCGCCAGTTCGGCCATCACGCCGCCCGTTCCTGGTTTAAAAGTCCTTAGCCGTTGCCGCAACAACCGTGGACGCAATGCCATCACAGCCTATCTGGATTACAGCGTACCAGCCCTCGTGCTCACGGGCGAGACCACGGCCAAGACCCATCGAGACACCTATGCCAATCCAACTCCCGCACCCATGCTGGTCGATAGTGTGGAGCGTGCGATAAAAGCCAGCGGAATCCGTTACAGGCAAAACCTGGAGGTCCGCGACAATATGGAACATGCCATGCGCACGCTTCTCGTGCTGCACAAGTCACCTGAACTGACCGAAATCATCACATCACTGCTCGACCGCAGCGACAACATGTTTGCCCATGCCCTGTTGCGCGCTATCGGCACCCGTGATTGGGAAACGAAAGGGATGGAAAACATGCCGTCTAACCTGGATGTCGTGGGTGTGAATGCAGTGAAACACTGGTTGGAACTGCAGGGCATTAATACCGACCCGCTGTTCATGCGCGATGGCAGCGGCTTGGCCAGGGCAAATAAGGCCTCGGTCAACTTCTTTGGCGACATGCTGTCTATGATGGCTCACCGCACTTTCGACGGGGTTCGCCTGTGTGACCTCATGCCCAAGGCCGCTGGCCGTGCCGGGAAAACACTGAAAGCTAACCCATTAAGCGATCAAATCGTGCTCAAGTCGGGCAGCATGCGCCATGTGCAATGCTTTGTGGGTTATTACCCCTGCGATGAACCCCGTTATGCCTTTGCTGTGCTGGTCAATAATTTCACATGTTCCCAATCCAGCATCAGGGAACAAATCGGCACCTTTCTTTGCAATCTTTTTGAAGGAAAATAGTTGGTGTTTCAAAAAAAATACCTAAACTTGCACGAAAAATGTAAGACAAAACCTTGGCGAGACGTCGCTAAGCAACAAAATAACAGACTATTATGGACATGTCGATAGAGAAAATGCTGTCTCATGTATATGAGATTGAAGGACTGATGCTCGTTTCCCGACGTCTGGGAGAGGAGAACACGCCCGATGTCATCACCAATAAACTGAAACGCAAAGTGCGTGAACTGGCCGAAATGTGTGGGGTTGAGCCCACTCCTGCCGAACCTGCCGCATTGCCCAAAGAGGAAGCCGCTCCTGTTCCAGAGTTACCCAAAGAGGAAACAACGACCGAACATCTTCCCGAAGAAGACTATGATGCCGATGAGACATGGCAACATGACAATGGCGAGGAATTCAAGGAGGTCTTTACCCTTGACTATGAGGAACCTTCACATGAAGTGTCCGATCCTCAACAGGTGCCTGTCGAAGACCGCGAGCCAGACGATGACATTACTGTCGAATTCATCGAAGCCGAGGATGAACCCGAAGTAGAGGAGCCTGCAACTGCGCCGACGGCACAAGCAGCACCAGCGGCACCAGCAGCACTAGCGACTCCTGTTCCTCCCCCATTCCATCTTCCAGAGGATAATGATGAACCGCTGCCCGAACCTGATCCGGCAGTCCTCCCCGAGGCGGATGATGAGCCAGATATCTCTGTTGAATTTATTGAGGCCGAGGACAACTCAGTTCCCGAACAGGAAGATGAGATCCCCATTCCACCACTGCCCACCGATTTCCCCGAACCCGAGGAATCGGCCGCGCCAATTCGTGTTGACGAGAAACTGCATCGAGACATGTCAAAGGACATCCGCAAGGCATTTTCGGTCAACGACCGCTTCCGCTTCCAGCGAGAGCTGTTTGCAGGCAGCGCCAGTGCAATGAATACTGCGATTGAGCACATCGAGATGATGCGCAGTTACGGCAACGCTGAGTTGTATTTCTTCAGTCAGTTGCATTGGGATCGCGATAACGAGGACGTCAAGGATTTCATGGCTATCGTCCGCAACCATTTCATGTAATCATTCATGTCGGGCAAACTCTACATAGTGCCGACCCCAGTCGGGAATCTTGACGACATGACACCTCGAGCAATCGAGGTGCTCAAGTCGGCAGACATTGTCCTTGCCGAAGACACCCGCACCAGTGGAATCTTGCTCAAACACTTTGACATCTCCACACCCATGCGCAGCCACCACAAGTTCAACGAACACGAGGCTGTTTCGGCCGTTGTTCATCAGTTGCAGGGCGGAACAGTGATGGCCCTTATTAGTGACGCCGGGACACCCGGCATCAGCGACCCGGGATTTCTTCTGTCCCGCGAATGCCGGCGCCAAGGGATTGAAGTGGAGACATTGCCTGGTGCCACAGCATTCGTGCCGGCATTAGTGAACTCGGGCCTACCGTGTGACCGTTTTGTTTTTGAGGGTTTTCTGCCACAAAAGAAAGGTCGCGCCACACGTCTGGAGGAATTGAAGAGCCAACCGCTCACCATGGTATTTTACGAGTCACCCCTGCGCATGTTGAAGACATTGCAGCAGTTTGCCAAAACATTTGGTGCCGAACGTGAAGCCAGTGTGGTGCGTGAGATCAGCAAATTACACAACAGCACCCACAACGGCACATTAGGCGAATTGGTGGATTATTTCAATGCCAACGCTCCCCGAGGCGAAATTGTCGTTGTGGTAGCGGGATGCCCCCAAGCTGCGACCGCCAAGGTGGACAAGTATGCTGAATTCAAGCACAAGAGCGCTAAAGTTTGAGTATTTTATTTTTATCTATAAATAAGCACTTCATTAAATAAGAACATTTTTAAATCCTAATAGATTATGAACCGGATATCTTATTTTGTGTTATTGTTGATTGGACTGGCCGTTATGCCAGCATGTCAGCGAAGCAACAGGCTTGAAGAGGAGGCGATGCGCCAGGATTCAATCAATGCGGCATTACAGGATTCCATCAACACCGCCAATGCCGAGAAGGACAGCCTGATGCAACTCATGGGCGATATCGCCGACGGTATGCAGCAAATCAAGGAACTGGAAGACATCGTGTCGGTGAACAACCTGAACGGAGAGACCCCTGACCGCAAGAAACAGTTGCGTGACGATATCGTACTTATTCAGCAGTCCATCAACAAGCATAAGCAACGCCTTGAAGAATTGGAGAAACGACTCAAACAGTCCACCAACTACAACAGCTCAATGCAAAAGTCAATCGCCAACCTCAAGTCACAACTTGATGAGCAGCAAAAGACCATCAACAACCTGACAGAGCAATTGGCCGCAGCACACGTCCAGATCAAAAACCTGAACCAAAGCGTGGACTCGTTGAACACGGTAAACAAGAATGTGACCAAGGAGAAAGAGGCAGCCCAACAGGAATCAAAGCAGCTGACCAACGAGGTGACCAACCTCAACACCTGCTACTATGTCATCGGTTCCAAGAAAGAGCTTAAAGCCAACAAAATCATCGAGACAGGCTTCCTGCGCAAGACTAAGATTCTGGAGGGCGACTTTGAGATGTCCTATTTCACTAAGGCCGACCGCCGCACACTCAACGAGATTCCTCTTCACAGCGCCAAGGCCGAAGTAATGACCAATCATCCCAAGGATTCTTATGAGATTGTTGACCATGGCAATATCAAGACGCTGCGCATCTTGAACCCTAATCGGTTCTGGGAAAAAACCAATTTCCTGGTGGTCAAGGTGAATTAGTCGGCGGTTGCGCTATGTATCAATAACTGACGATTCAATTCAATATAGAGAAATGAAGTTAGTACTGGCATTTGATAAATTCAAAGGCTCGGTAACATCACAACAACTTAATGAGGCCGCACAAGACAGTTTGTGCGGCTTTGCTGATGTGGAAACAGTGTGTGTCCCTGTCGCCGACGGTGGAGACGGCACCACGACGGTCCTTGCCGCAAACCGTGCGGGCCAATGGATCACAGTTCCCGCTATGGGACCTCTGCTGCATCAGCCACCAGTAGCGGCCCGTTACTTCCTGAGTGATGACGGCACCGCACTGATTGAAGTGGCCGCTGCCAGCGGACTTGCCTTGCTACCGCCTGTCGCACGCGATGTGATGGAAGCGACTACCCTGGGTACCGGAATGCTCATGCGTGACGCGATGGAGCGCGGTAGCCGCGACATCGTTCTCGGCTTGGGAGGATCGGCGACATGTGATGCCGCGATGGGCATCATGTGCGCCTTGGGTGCCGAGTTTTTTGACGCCGACGGCCATCATCTTTATCCAAGTGGAAAATCCCTTGGACAAATCGCTAAAATCGAGACCTTTGGCATTCCCCAGCCCGTGCTCGACTGCCGTTTCACGCTTTTAACCGACGTGGACAACGCATTGTGCGGCGAGCGGGGATCAGCCAGGATATTCGCACCGCAAAAGGGAGCGTCTCCCGAGCAGGTGGAGCAATTAGAACAGGGCATGACGCATGTGGCGACACTCGTGGGAGAGGAAATCGCCAACCAGCCCGGTTGTGGTGCAGCTGGTGGAATACCCGCCTTGATGCTGCATTTGTTGGACTGCCGGTTACTGCCAGGAGCGCCTTATGTCCTGGCACAGAACCAACTGGAAGAATCGTTGCAAAACGCTGACCTGGTGATTACAGGAGAGGGCCGTTTAGACCGTCAGACGCTCATGGGAAAAGGACCAGGCTGTGTAATCCAAATGGCGCATAAACACGGCATTCCCGTAGCAGCTGTCTGCGGTGCGATCGCCCCTGATTTTGATGTCCGAGCCGCAGGTCTTGCCCATGCTGTCGCTGTGAGCGATGGCCTCCCCCATGACGAAGCGATGAACCCCGACGGCACCCTCACGCGCGTTTCCCGTGCCATCGTCCAACTGCTCACCTCATACCGATAAATGGTGTTGTTCTGCTGGAAGAGATCGAGAAAATAGGGATAAATCACTTGTAGAAGCAATTATTTTTCTAACTTTGCGGTTTTGAAAATACAAAAGGCCAAAATAATGACAACAATATACCACAAATATTCAACATTCATCGCCCTGGCGCTCGTCATGGTGATGACTGTGATGAACACATCATGTTTTGGTGAAGAGCCCGACTACTGCGAAGCGGATATCGAGACGGCCACCTTGCATGTCGACAATCCCCAAGACTTCTTTTTCCAGAGCACCGACTCGATGCAGATTGTGCTCTCGACCGATAGCGTCATCACTTTTGCCGTGCGAAGCCATGCCGATGTGAGCGCTCTTGCTCCACAGTTCACCCTGTCTCCTGGAGCCACAGTGAACCCTGAGAGCGGAAGCGTTCAGGATTTCTCGCATGGACCGGTATCCTATACCGTCACTTCACAAGACGGCAAGTGGCAACGCCACTATAGAGTCAGCGTCGTGCCTACGCTTATCAGTGTCCCCGACACGTTGTTCTTTAACTTTGAACACTACAGTCTGGAAACCGCATCGCAACGTTACTACACATGGCAAAACACCCTGCCTGACGGCACACTGGGCAATGACTGGGCCACTGCCAATCCCGGATACCGCATCTCGATGAGCTCTGCCAAGCCCGAGGACTACCCTACTACCCCACTGATTGAAGGGTTTGACGGTGCCGCTGTGTGCCTCACCACCCGTGACACGGGACCCTTTGGCAAAATGGCAAACAAACGCCTGGCAGCAGGAAACATGTTCTTGGGATCGTTTGACATCAGGATTGCGATGAGCGACCATTTGCATGCCACACGATTCGGCATCCCATTCACCAGCAAGCCAGACCGCTTCACGGGTTACTACACGTTTGAGCCGGGCGATTGGGTCCAAGACTTCTACGGCAACCCCATTGAAGGCAGAACCGATTCGGCATCGGTCTATGCCGTCTTCTACCGCAACCACGATGCAGAGGGCAACGAAGCAGTCCTATATGGTGACAACGTGCTGTCAAGCGACCTGATTGTGGCCGTCGCCAATATTGGATATGTCGCTCCTACCCCCCAATGGACAGCATGGGACGTGAAGTTTGAATATCGTGAGCCTATCGACAATCAACTTCTTGCCAATCGCGGCTACAGCCTTGCCATCGTATTCTCGTCAAGCGCCAGTGGCGGTGACTTCATCGGTGCCATAGGCAGCCAGTTGTGTGTTGACAAGGTCAGGCTCATCTGCAGCCATGAGGAATAATGGTCAACGGATAGATGAGCGTGAAATGAATAAATTAGGATTACAATGATCAACATTAAACATATCGTCGTTATGTCGGTTCTGGCTGTTGTCACTGCCATCGGCATGAACGCCTCAATACTGGACAGCGTGCAAGTGGATGCGCGCCTCGGCTATGCCTTGGGAGGCACGATTCCCACCCACATGGGTAATGAGATTCGCGGTATCAACAGTTTTAACCCCGGTTTCAATTTCTCGGTAGCCGGAGAAGCCACGCTGCCGCTGGATCATCACTGGTCCCTTCACTCAGGCTTGCGGTTAGAATTGGGAAGCATGGACATTGACAGCCGTGTCAAGAACTACGACATTGAGGTGGTGAGAGGAGATGAGTCCCTCAAGGGCATCTTTAACGGCAACGTACGCATCATCACCACCCAACGCCGCATCACACTACCCATCCAGGCGGCCTATACCCTCAATGACCAGTGGAGATTTCGTGGCGGATTTTTCATGGGTTGGCTTACCAACCGCCGTTTCTGGGGATGGGCCTATGACGGCTATCTGCGTGAAGGAACGCCAATCGGAGCCAAAATCGACATGGGCACTGAGCCTGGCGACCGAGGAGACTTCGACTTTGACGCCAACATGCGCCACATGCAGTGGGGCTTGGATGTGGGGGCTGACTGGCAGTTCAACCATCGCTGGGGTGCCTTTGCTGAGCTCACCTACGGTTTGAACGGCCTATTCAAGAGCGATTTCCACGCCGTTCAGACACTAAGACCCATGTATGGCACATTGGGTATCATTTATCGAATAAAATAACAAAAAGCATTTAACATTATTAAAACAAAATCAATGAAGAGATTATTTTTGACTTTTTGCTTGGCAGTGACCGTGTTGGCCAGCAATGCCAAGACATTTAGCGGCAATATCATTATGACAAGAAATGGCCAGGCCAGCAATGCCGACGTCACCATGACAATGAACAGCAATGGCAACGGCCAATCAAGTTTTGTACTTCAAGTGAATCCGTTTGGCATGGTGAGGATCAACGATGTGCCCGCAGCAACTGCCGGCAACATTACCGTCTATAGCGCAGATCGCGACGCGATCACCGACTCTGGAAACATGCGTGCCACAATTTTCGCTCGTGTCACCGATGGCATGATGGTTGCTGATATCAACATCCCGACCCAGAATACCACCATTCATTTTAACTCGGTGGGAGATCACTTCCAGTTACCCAACAGCGACATGGAAGCCTGGAACGCAGGCAATGGTGAGCCCGACCGCTGGCACGGATTCAAGAGCGCAGGCGGCAGTTTTGCCAACACGTCGGCCGGACTGGTAACTCTCGCATCGAGCGAGGATGTTCGTCAGGGTGCCACTGGACACAGTGCAGTCATGAAAGCAGGGTCCATCTTCGGTGTCGTCGCCAATGGCACCATGACCAACGGCCAACTGATGGCTGGATCAATGAGCGCCAGCGACACGCGCAACCATGCCGAAATGGACAAGGACAAGACCAATACCGATGCCAACGGCGACCTGTTCTATATGCCCCTGTATGCTAAGCCCGACATGTTCAACGTCTGGCTGAAATATACCCAAGGTACTGAAAACATCGACAACATGGCCAACGTGAGTGTAAAGACCTTTGACGGCACCTATTATCAGGAGCCGGTTGACAAGGAATATACCAACCTGTCAGGAAGTATCGTGGGTGGTCAGATTCCTGCTGGTGGATGGACATTCTACTCTTTCCCGTTTGATTACGACAGCTATGCTGGCAACAATGCCGCTACCGAGGCCATCTTTGTCACTTTCTCCACCAACGGCAACCCTGGCCAGGGAAGCAAGAACGATGCCCTCTATGTAGATGACATCGAACTGGTTTATCTGGGTGCGATCACCGACCTGCGCTATCAGGGCGTGACCATCGCCGACTGGAATCCCGCTGTTACCGAATACACCCTTGAGATGACAGATGTGCCTAGTCTTAATGACTTCACCGCCACCATCGTGGGTGCGAGTGCAGTACTCACAAAGACGATGGAGCAAAACACCGACGGCAGCTACCGCATTGCTATCAGCGTAGTCTCGGCCGACCTGCAAACCGCCACTTGCTACATCATCAACGTGATCAATCCATCGACCCAAGTCATTGTGGGTGACGTGGATAACAACGGTGTAGTAGGCATCGCTGACGTGACTGCGCTCATCGACTACCTGCTGGGCGGAAACGTGGATATCAATACCCAAGCTGCCGATGTGGATAACGACGGATCCATCAGCATTAGCGACGTGACCACACTCATCGATATGTTATTGTCTGGTAATTAATCGTATAACAACATAAAATTCAAACATTTAACAATGAAGAAGTTTTCATTAGTAATGGCAGCGGTCTGCTGCAGTATGGCACTGAGTGCCACCACCTACAACTGCCACCTCAAGGTAATCGTGAACGGAACCGTCACTGAACAGAATCAAGTGCTCGTCGAGGTGACAAACAATAATGGTGCTTATGACTTGGACCTGAAGAATTTTGTACTCATCGCCGATGACGCGCAAATACCTGTTGGCAATATCACCGTGAATGGTGTGGAGGGTGTCGACGAGTTTGGCTACACTACCATCACCTATAATGAGCCAGTCACCATCACTGAGGGCAATGACACTCAATACGACTACTGGCTGGGGCCGATGTTGGGCGAAGTTCCCATCGAACTGACTGCCCGATTCGTTAACAGTGCCTTAAGTGCCAACATCGGCATCGAGATGGGCGACATGAGCATCAGTGTTGAGATCTTTGGAGTGGCTCCCGTCCTCAAGGGTGACGTGAACAATGACCAGGAAGTAAATATCAGCGACGTGAACGAGGTGGTTGATATCATGATCAAGTAAACTCCACTGATTGCGCATCATTGAACATCAGTTCAATGGTGGCCAATTCCTAAAAAAGTGGGCGCGCCAGTCGGCACGCCCACTTTCTATCAGTGGAATAGTTTTACAATCAGTTATTGCCGAGCAGCACATCGATCAGTGCGGTTACATCAGCGATGCTGACACCCTGGTCACCATTCACATCGGCGCAGATTACGCAAGCGTTATCGTTACTACCCAGCAGGTAGTCGATGAGCGCGGTCACGTCGGCAATGGTCACGCTACCATCATGGTTCACGTCACCAATATTATATCCGTGGCCCTGGTTCTCGAGCAGTGTAACCGTCTCGGTGTTAGAGGTGGCATCAGTACCGTCGATATAGTTGGCCACAACATAGTAGTTGTAGGTAGCGCCTTCGGTAAGGCCTTCAACTACATAATACTTGCCGGTGATGCCTGTGATTACGCGAGAGTTCTCGTCACCAGTCTCAACGACAGCCTTAGCGGTAGTCTCACCACTATAAATCTGCACACTATACAGATACCAGCGCTGACGACTGCCGGTACTGGATAAGGTCACCTGCTGGTCAGCAGCAGCGGTCACGCCGCTCAGCACAACGGTATAATCAGCAGCTTCGCTGGTCAACTCGACAGACTCGCTGACATCACCGCAAGAAACGGTGAGCGTGGTGGCGTCAGTGCCAAAGTTCTTAGCGTTGAACCTCACAGTGACGGTGCCGCCACAGGTGGTCAGGTCAAGAGCAGGAGAAATCAGCGTGCCGCCATTGCTCGAGTTACCGAACTTGAGGCCTCCACCACCGGCCTGGTATATGTATGAGCCAGTCCAGCCTGCATTATCACAGTATTCGTCAAGCGAGGTCTCGATGCGGCTTGTGCCGTCGTTTTGGGCGGTAACACCGCCAAAGGCTTCGCTCAGAAGCAGTTCACTACTCTGACCCACCTTATTAACATACAAGGTGTAGTCGGTCACGTATGCCGCATTGGTCTCGTCGCTCCAGTCGGCGCGGAACGAGGTAGTTGTGATGTAATTCTCATCAGCGGGCAACATCACGAGTTCACCAAGCGGCATGGCTGCGGTACCAGTGACTGTAACGGCCACATCCTCGGCGCCCTCGCTACCCACAGTGATGGTAGCGGTGTGTGTGCCAGCGGCAGTCGGAGCATAGGTCACGGTGACAGTAGCACCCTCCTCGGCATCAGCAATGCTGACGGTTGCGGGAGTGATGGTGAACATACCGCTCTCGTCGGTCAGTGTAACAGTCACGTTGCCAGTGAGGTCAGCACCCAATACGTCAAAGGTAGCGGTCACAGTCTCGCCTACGTTGGCATTCATAACCAGCGTTTCGGGATCAACGATCAGCTCGGGAGTGGGAACCACAGTGTTCTCAAGTGTCACTTGCTCGGTGTTCGAGTTGGCGTTAGTGCCATCAATGTAGTTAGCCACTACATAGAACTTGTAGGTTGCACCTGGGGTCAGGTTCTGAACCGTGTAGTTCTTGGCAGTGATGCCTGTGATAACACGGCTGTTCTCGTCACCGGTTTCACTCACAGCCTTAAGAGTAGCACCGTTGTAGATATTCACGCTATACAGATAGTAACGCTGACGGCTACCTGTGCTGGAGATGGTCACTTGCTGACCGGCAGTTGCAGTCACTCCGTTGAGGACAACAGTGTAATCGGCAGCGGCGTCAGTCAGCGTTACGGTCTGGCTGGCTTCACCGCAAGAAACAGTAAGCGTGGTGATATCGGTGCCATAATTCTTAGCGTTGAGAGCCACGGTGATTGACCCTCCGCAATTCGTCAGGTCAAGTACTGGCGAAATCAACGTGCCGCCATTGCTCGAGTTACCGAACTTGAGGCCTCCACCACCTGCCTGGTAAATGTATGAGCCAGTCCAGCCGGCGTTATCACAGTAGTCGTCGAGGGATGTCTCGATACGGGTCGTACCGTCGTTTGCCGCTGTAACACCGCTGAACGCCTCGCTCAGGAGCAGGTTGCTATTGTCACCCACCTTATTGACGTACAAGGTGTAGTCCTGAACATAGGCGGCACTCGTGGCATCGGTCCATGTTGCGGTGAACGAAGTGGTTGTCACGTTGGTAGCTGCCGCCATCACGGGAGCATTAGTCTGCATCGCAGCGGTTCCGTTGATGGTTACGGTTACAGCTTCGGCACCAGCGCTGGCTATGGTAACAGTAGCGGGATGGGCACCGGTAGCCGTCGGGGCATAAGTAACAGTTACAGTGGCGCCATTCTCGGCATTCGCCTTGCTGATCGTCGTAGGATTGATGGAGTAAACGCCGTTATCGTCGTTCAGGGTCAGTGTGACGTTACCCTCCAAATCAGCACCCAAAATGTCGAAAGTACACGTAGAGGTTTCACCCACATTTGCTGTCATCGTCAGGGTCTCGGGATAAGCAATCAGTTCGGGAGTAGGAACCACGCTACCCTCAAGGGTAACAGTCTTGACATTGGACTGCTTGCTGGTGCCGTCGGTGTAGTTGGCTACCACATAGAACTTGTAGCTGCCGCCCGCTGTCAGGTTGCTGACGGTATAGTTCTTGGCGGTGATGCCCGTGATGACACGGCTGTTGGCATCTCCGGTCTCGCTGGCAGTGAGTTTGGCACTGTTATCGCCGGTCGTTATCTCGACGTTGTACAGGTACCAGCGCTTGCGACTGCCGTTGCTGGCGATAGTCACCTTTTGACCTGCAGCAGCGGTCACACCGCTCAAGACCACGGTATAGTCGGTAGCTGTGCCAGTGAGCGTAACGGTCTGGCTGGCGTTGCCACATGAGATGGTCAGCACAGTAGCATCGGTGTTATAGGTCTTGGCATTGATCTTCACGGTAATGGTTCCGCCGCTGGTGCTCATGTCTAGGGCGGGAGTGGTCACACTGCCGCCGTTGCTCGAGTTACCCAACTTGAGGCCGCCACCGCCTGCCTGATAGACGTAACTGCCCGTCCAGCCTGCATTGTCGCAGTATTGGTCAAGTGAGCTCTCAATGCGGGTTGAGCCATCACTTGTAGCGGTAACACCGCCAAAGGTTTCGGTCAGCAGGGTCTCAGAATTGGGATCATAAGCCTGAACATAGAGCGTGTAATCAGTCACGTTGTCGTTGTCAGTCTGATCGGTCCAGACAGCCTTGAACGAGTTGGTGCCCACGTTGCTGGCATCGGCCATTACAGGGGCATAGGTCTCAATGGCAGTGCCTTCAGGATAAATCTGATAGAGCATCTGCTGATAGGACGAGAAGGTGTAACCGTCAACACTGAAAGCGTCAAGAGCGAAGTAGCCGTCGCCATCGCCGCTCCAGCCCCAGTTCACGTGATACTTGCTGCCATTCCAGCCGTCAACAACAAAGGCATGGCCTCCTGCCCAATTGTCATCACCGGCATACAGGATGGGACGACCCGCCTCGAGGTCGGCCTGCATCATGGTGTTCCATGCGCTAGCGCTGTAGTTGTCACGGTCGATACAGGTCGCGCCTGAATTGTAGCCAAAAGTCTGCATTCCTGTTAGCTGGTCCTCGCAATAGGCGCCGCTGCCGCCGCCCGAAGATGTATCATAGTCCATGATGCACGACTGACCGCAATAGCGCATCAGTGTGGCGACAGCATTACCCTGGGCAGTCGTATAATTACCACTGGTGTAGGTGTCCAGCATATTAGCCCAGTCAACAGTAGTTCCGGGGAGTGCCGACACCTGAATTCTTCTCGTCGACGTGGTATAGCCGCTCAACGCAGGAAGTTGAGCGGGATATTTCCAATAGTACATCACCTGAGCCATTGCGGTTGCGACACAGCCAGTCAGACAGTAGGAGCCATTGCGGGTAGGACACTGGTTGTAATAGGGTGCCTCCTGGTCCCACTTGCTGGTCATCAGAGGTGATACACTCAAGGTGACTTTTCCCGCCATAAGTTTGCTGGGCGTTACCACTTCCAACTTGGGGTTGGCATACAGGTACTCCATCTGACGCTTGTACTGATCCAGCCACCACTTCATGTTGCTGGGGATGCGGTCCATATCAAGCGCTTTGTCACCATAACCGAGAATCTCCTCGGCGCGGTCATCACCTGCAACGATGACAAAAGCGCCACCGTCTTTTGCATTAAACACATAATAGTCAGCCGCTGCAGCGTTCACTTTCGACACCTCGGTGTATGCGAGTTGCATACTTGACGGTGAAGCCATGAACCTGGAGCCGGGCTGGGCATTCAAGAACTGGACGGCTTTGCCCATTGCGGCATTGGCATCCACATTAGCTGCAGTCATGTTGGCAGTTGTGCATACCAGCATAACGAGCATCAATGATTTCAAGAAGTTCACGATTCTCATTGTAACAATTAATTAAATATGAATAATAACAATAATATAAACTCAATGTTTTTGGTCTATGATGGCGTTAACCCG
This sequence comes from Muribaculaceae bacterium, assembly GCA_017553785.1. Classification (GTDB taxonomy): domain Bacteria; phylum Bacteroidota; class Bacteroidia; order Bacteroidales; family Muribaculaceae; genus Sodaliphilus. The sequence continues at coordinate 57,499 of JAFZKD010000119.1, forward strand.
ATGATACATCACTGCATCAAGAAAAGTGGCCCAAATTTATTAAAAAACATCTGTGCCACCAATAGTTTAACCTAAAAACTTATATAATTCTCATTGCAGCTGACATTTTGTTCAGCCAACCGCCTTATTCTTAAATTAGACTTCAATTATTTAGAGATAATCTCCCCTATCACGGCATTGACATCGGCAACTGTCACCTCACCGTCACCATTCACATCAACCCGCGGCGAGGCGTCATTGCTCATGATGGCGTTGATGATACAATTCACATCGGCGATGCTCACCTCGCCGTCTCCGTTCACGTCCATCACCATGCCCTGCTCGAGAGTCACGCGTCTGATTTTTGACTTTTTTGAGGTGCCATCGGTATAGTGGGCCTCGACACAGTATTTGTAACTTCCGCCAGGAGTGAGATTTCTGATGGTATAGTGCTTTTGGGTCAAGCCATGAATAACAAGGCCTTCTTCCCCTTCAATTTCATCGTTGATCGGAATGAGTGTCTCATTTTCTGGATCATAAGTCTGCAAATGAAGCGAATAATCTGATATCAGTTCTGTCGGGGTGCGGTCAATCCAGGACAACGTGAATGAGGTGATACCCACGTCACTAACATCAATGAGTTGGGGCGTGAACTTATGGAATAACGTCTCGGGCAAAATCTTATGCAACATGAAATGGTACACGCCCGACAGTCCAGACATCGTATTCAGAGTGTAGTAGCCGTCACAATCGCCTCCCCAACCCCAATTCACGTGAAACAGGATGCCGTCACACCCGTCTATCACAAACGCGTGACCAGTCTCACTACCTCCTCCGCTATAAAGCACCGGACGGGCATTCATCAGATCAGACCTCACCATCTCATCCCATGTATCATCGTCAAAATAATAGCGGTTCTCCAACGTAGCGCCCGAATAATAACCCATCAGTTTCATTCCATCAAGCTGATCCAATAAAAAGGCACTGCTGCCATCAATGCCATATCTCATTTTTGCTGCCTGGCCACAGTAACGCATCAACGTGGCCACAGCATTCGCCTGGGCACTGGTATAGTCGTTATCACTGTAATCATCCAGCATGTTATCCCAGTCAAAGGTGGTACCAAGCAATTCCGGGACTTGATTAGTCAAAGTGGTCGTATAAGTATAGGCAGGTACAGCAGGGGCTACCAAAGGATATTTCCAGTAGTGCATCACCTGGGCCATCGCTGTAGCGACACAGCCCGTGTAACAACGCTTTCCATACATCATAGGACATTCGTTATTGTAAGGCTCTTTCTGATTCCATGTGCAGGTCAACATCGGTTCCACAACCACATCAGATTGTGGCGATGAGCGTCTTAATCGCAAATCAGAGTGCGCAAACAAGGTCTCCATCTGGTCGCGGTACTGATCCAACAGCCAGCGCGTGTTACAAGGCACATCTCTCATGTTGATGGACTTTTCACCATAGGCTAAAACATGATCGACCCGGTCATCACCCGCCACGATGACAAAAGCATCGCCTTTATCGGAGTTAAACACATAGTAATCGGCACAACCTGGACGGGACGGCGACCACTCGGTATAAGCAAGCTTCAGGCTGACATTGCCTGGGGACATCAACTTGCCCGAACTTCGCGACTGGAGAAAACCGGCCGCAAGCGCTTCTGCGCCAACGGCATCCACGTCGGCCGCCCACAGGTCAACCGATAAGAATAGCAGCAAAGCTGCCGGCAAGAAAGACTGCACGATACTCATAATCCCAGATTTTAAATAATTAGTAATAAATTACGACACTGTCGTTAAGAATTGCAAATATATAACTATTTTTTCAAATTCCAAGAATATTTATCAAAATTTTTCATTTCACCCTTTTTTGATTTCAATATGATGATAAAATACAACAACTGCAGCAAGTGAATCATGCTGCAGTTGATAAATCCTGAAAGAGTGTCCTCAATATAGGAGATGATTCTTTCCGTCACACGTTCAGCAGCTGTTTGCTGCGCTTGAACAAAGCGGGATCTTTGATTTTCTTTAAATCGTTGACAATCCACTCGGGGTTCACATCCTCTAGGACTTTCAGCATGCCTCGCGTCAACTGACTATCAGGGTGTTCACAGCACCATCTCATGAGCCTCTCGGTATCACAGTGAAGGCGCATTCCCACCAATATGTGGAAGTCGCCCAGCAATTGGGCAGGGTCGGTGATAGAGCCCTTGGCGTCATCAAGGAAGGTATTGACCCGGTCACAAAAGGTCGTGTCGCTCAACGGTGTCCATGACAGGACCTCAAGTTGACGTTTGTTGCGCCAGTACGGGGTGAGTAGCGTGGTGTCAGCGCTATAGACAATTCCCACCTTGCCCACATTGAAGTGGCCGTTCTGAGCGATAGTGATGGGCAACTCGTGATGGATGAACCACAGGGTGGAGTCGGTATCAATGCCATCACGCTGTTCGTTATATGAAACCCAGCGGCTCAGGTTCATCGGTTTGCCGAATTTGTCGGGCAAGACCAATCGCATTGAGTCGATGCCCACATTGCGGACATGCTCGTCGATATCGTCCCAATAAGACAAATTCATGCCGCCACATTCGCCCAATCGCATAAAGTCCAGCATACCGTCTTTTCCGTAGGTCGCCATCCAACAGGTGCGGCTGTCACCATAAGATGACTCGCCCAGCAAAAGGGCAATGCCATTGTCTGGGTAATACCGTACGCCCCATACACGCAAGACGCTGGTGGCCGTGTCCACGCCCATCACCTTGTCAAGACCTAAAGCTTGACAGGATTCCATATCAAGGATATGATGAGGCAAGTTGGCACCGTCGTCATCGAAATTAATGTCGTCGGCCACGCTCAGAGAGTCATCGCATATACCCACGCTGCACAAGAAATCGTGTCCATTGTCAATAGTATCACCTTGCTGCCACTTGCTGCTGCAGGAGATGGTGGCAAGTGCCACCAGTAAGATAACAAGATGTCTCATTTCAACCATTATCTATTATCTTTTATCTATTATTTAATCACCGAGTTTCCTGTAGCGCACACGCGTCGGTTCTTCCTTGCCCAGGCGCTTGAGTTTATTCTCCTCATATTCGCTGTAACTGCCCTCGAAGAAGAACACGTTGCTATTGCCCTCAAAGGCGAGGATGTGGGTGCAGATGCGGTCCAGGAACCAGCGGTCGTGGCTGATGACCACGGCGCATCCGGCAAAGTCCTCCAAACCTTCCTCCAGCGCACGCAGGGTGTTCACGTCAATATCGTTGGTCGGCTCATCGAGCAAGAGCACGTTACCCTCCTCCTTCAGCGCCAAAGCCAGTTGCAGGCGGTTGCGCTCACCACCCGAGAGGACACCGCACTTCTTCTGCTGGTCAACACCACTAAAGTTGAAACGGGACAGATAGGCACGGGCGTTGACGTCGCGACCGCCCATGCGCAGCAGTTCCACGCCACCCGAAATCACCTCATACACGGTTTTGTCGGGGTCGATGCTCGTGTGTTGCTGGTCAACATACACCGCCTTGACGGTCTCGCCAACCTCAAACACGCCGCTATCAGGCTTCTCCAAACCCATGATCAGGCGGAAGAGCGTCGTCTTGCCAGCGCCGTTGGGACCAATGACACCAACAATGCCGTTTGGTGGCAACATGAAGTTCAGGTCGTCAAACAGCAGTTTGTCGCCAAAGGCCTTCGCCACATGCTGTGCCTCAATGACTTTGTTGCCCAAACGCGGACCGTTGGGAATGAATATCTCGAGTTTCTCCTCTTTTTCCTTGACGGTCTCGTTCAGCAGCTTGTCGTAGCTGTTCAAACGCGCCTTACCCTTGGCTTGTCGCGCTTTGGGAGCCATGCGCACCCATTCCAGCTCACGCTGCAGGGTCTTCTGACGCTTGCTCTCGGTTTTCTCTTCCTGGGCGAGGCGCATGGTCTTCTGCTCCAGCCAACTGCTGTAATTACCTTTCCAGGGGATACCCTCACCACGGTCCAACTCAAGGATCCAGCCAGCGACATGGTCCAGGAAGTAACGGTCGTGGGTCACAGCAATGACAGTACCCTCATATTGCTGCAGGTGCTGCTCAAGCCAGTCGATGGACTCGGCATCCAGGTGGTTGGTAGGCTCGTCGAGCAGCAGCACATCGGGCTTTTGGAGCAACAGGCGGCACAAGGCCACACGTCGGCGCTCACCACCGCTCAGATGCTCGGTCAGCTGGTCACCCTCGGGGCAGCGCAACGCGTCCATCGCACGTTCCAGACGGCTGTCCAGATTCCACGCGTCGGTCGCGTCGATGACGTCCTGCAACTCGGCTTGACGGGCAAACAGCTTGTCCATCTTCTCGGGGTCCTCATAGTACTCAGGCAGTCCGAACTTGAGGTTGATGTCCTCAAACTCCTTGAGCGTGTCCACCACATGCTGCACGCCTTCCTGCACCACTTCTTTGACCGTCTTGGTCGGATCGAGTTGCGGGTCCTGAGGCAGGTAACCCACGCTATAACCAGGTGCGAATACCACCTGGCCCTGGTACTGGGTCTCAAGGCCAGCGATAATCTTCATTAGCGTCGATTTACCCGCTCCGTTCAAACCGATGATACCGATTTTCGCACCATAGTAGAACGAGAGGTAGATGTTCTTGAGAATCTGTTTCTGATTTTGCTGGATGGTTTTGCTCACGCCCACCATCGAGAAGATAATCTTTTTGTCGTCAACGGTTGCCATAATGATCTTGAGTATTTGTTCCTGCTGGCAAAGGTAAGGAATTCTTTTGACTTGTACAAGGCTTTCCTCCCCTTTACCCCAATCAGTTGACAACAGTTCGACTTACTGGTCGTGTTAAGGACAGTAGCACCTATTAAAATGGGCGCACTTCACAATTCAACTGCTGGAACTATAACCACCTTGCTGACGAGGATTTGTACAAATGATATTAAAATTTTGTATAAAAATTTGATTTATTTCCCGTGCGATAGCACGTTTATGATAACCTGTAACAATTATGACACACCGCCTTATTATCGACTTTTATGCGGCTGCCCTAGATATTAGTTTAATTATAAAACCCGTTGGCGGGATTAAAAAGTTAATAAAAAGATGTTCAAAAAGTTGCGCATATCGCTGATTTATAGTAATTTAGTGGTGACAAAAACATTAAATTCAAATCACCGTATGCACAACTTGTACGCAAATTTCGTCAAAATTCTTGGTGTCTGCAAGAAATTTTCAACAAATCTCGTGAATGAACTGGGTAACATCCCGCGCCCGGGAGTGGTCCCCAAGTTCAGTGACCTGGAAGTGATCGCCCTTAACTTGACCGCTGAAAACATGAGCATTGACAGCGAAAGCTATCTGTTCGCTTTGCTGGAAGAGTACAAGGGCAAGATGCCGAACCTGATATCGCGCCGCCAGTACAATGACAGACGCAAATACACTGCCGAGCTTTGCGAGGCAATCCGCAAAAGGATAGTGGAGTGCATCGATGGAAGCGAGGACATCTTCATCATAGACTCAAAGCCCGTTAAAGTGTGCCAGCTCTCAAGAGGGAAGCGCAACCGAATGGGCATGAAGGAAACGGAAAAGGCACCCGACTTCGGCTATTGCGCAGCGCAGTCGATGTATTACTACGGTTACAAACTTCATGCCGTGTGTGGCGTCTCAGGCGTGATTCACTCTTACGATTTGACTCAAGCCAGCGTCCATGACCTCAAGTATCTGAATGATGTCGGACAAGACTTCTTCCAGTGCACAATCATTGGAGATAAGGGGTATTTGAGTGCCGAAGTGCAGCTGAATCTGTTTGAGAGTGCACATATCGAACTCGAGGTGCCATATCGCCTCAACCAGAAGAATTGGAAACCGTTCTACAAGCCTTTCGGCAAGGCCAGAAAAAGGGTCGAAACCGATTTCTCGCAGTTCTCCGACCAGTTCAATATCATGCGCAACTACGCAAAGCAGCACATCGGGTTCTTCACAAGGATCATCAGTAAAGTGAGCGCCTTTACTGTATCACAATATTTGAATTCAATTAATAACAGAACCATCGGCAGGATTAAGTATGCGCTCGCTAAATTCCGCCAACGGGTTAAGAAAAAAAGATTGTTTGATTTCTCGTGCGCAACACGATCCTTTATCACAGGCCGGTTCTAGTCATGCTGGTCTATGGCCAAAAAAATTGGGTGGCGCTATCGGGGATTGGCTAGCGAAGGCGGGATTTGAATTCATCAATTACGGGATCCTCGAGGCCTTCGGAACGGTAGGTCTCGCGCTGGCCCATGAAGACAAAACGGGCGTCTTTGCTAATCTCATAATCATCGTCCCATTCCACGCGCCACATCTGGGTGAGGGTGCGGTCTTTAAGGTAGATACTGGTGAGGGCTAACACGCGGTGAACGGTGAAATGGTTGCCGCCATCAAAGGTCACGCTGCTGTCTAGCGTATAGGATCGGTTGCCGCCAAAACGCATGGGTTTCTGCGGCTCGCATATATGGAACTCGCCCAAGTCGAGGGCATCAATAACCGCACCGCCTTTGCCATGGGTGACGAAATAGACCTTGAAATGGTCAGGGTCTGTGTCAAGACCAATTTTGTAAGCGGCAAGAATGTGCGTTTGGTCAACCTCACGCACTCCGATTATCTGGACACTATCGTTTATCTCCAGGTCCAACTGACGGGCAAGTTCGCCACGCTCGCCATCGCTGAGCAGAGGATAGGACACCTTCTCAACGGTATCACGGTAAAGGATATTCTGGCCCACTTGCAGTTCATCGGCCAGTTGCTGCACGTCATTGGCATTCATCATTCGGGTAGTATTGGTCGCATTGCAGCCCACAAGCAGCATGACAGCCAGTGTGAATATCGTTTTCATAATTATTTTCAGGTGATCAAATAAATATCAAAGGTGCTTGGTGATAGGGGTATCGTCCCACGAAGCGACGATGCCCGTGAGCCATTGGCGCGCGCCGTCATCCTCGAGCCGACCGATTTCGTCGATAAGGCCTGAGCGCTCATTGGGCGAGAGTTTGAACCAACGCAGAAGATGGTTTTCGGAGCCGCGATGGGAGGCCATCCAATGCATAAAGCGCCCGGGATTCATCGCATAGAGCTGTGCCACATCCCAGGGGAACGGATTGTACTTGTATTCGGGGTCGTAGGTGGACTCGACCAAAGCCGCATAATCATTCCACACATCCATGACGTCCTCGTCATGCAATGAACACACCAGCAGATCCCAAGTCTTGAAATCCATCGTGGCATAGGCATCGACCTGTCCTTTCTCTTGCGTCACGTGCTGGTTTTGCAACACAAAATGACCCTTCCCGTTGATGATATAGTCCTGATCCCAACCCTGTTGCCATTGCGGCGCTGACTTGAGGTCGTTATCGTAGTCCATCAGGCAACGTCCCATGACGCGATGTAGCGTCAACCTGTCAGGTCCGTCAAAACTGATGCTGCTGTCGAGCGTGAACGAGTTATTGTCATCGGGGGCGTCATGATTCACCCGCCACACCAAGTGCAGTTCCCTGACATTGATCGCATCAAGCAGTTTGCCCTGCTTGTCATATGTCATCAGGATGACACAATAGCCCACATTATCGCCCGAGTGATACACGGCAAGCGTGTTGCCGTTACCAACATCACGCACGCCAAGCAGCTGCCACAGGGCCATATCGTTAGAGAAATCCTGGCCGGCAGGCACGATAAGCGCATCATACTGCTCCCGATTGAGTTGATAGCCTGAGACCTCGTTCTCCTGCCCTGGGTCACCGCAATAGATGTCGGGCAGGGTCAGACTGTCGCCCAAGAGCAGCCGATCGGTCACAGTAACCCCTAATTTGTCAAGAAAGGGGAACTTGCCTTCATGCACTTTGCCGCTATCCGAACAAGACGACAGGAACACAGCCACCGCCGCCAAAAGCCAAATAAATCTCGTTTTCATATCATCATAGTCATTATTCCACCGCAAATATAGGAATAAAAAACGAGAAGCGGCAACTGACACAGGTTTTATTGCTAATTTGGGTAAACAGGGATTGAATTATCAAGAAAATGCAGTATCTTTGCACCACTAATGGAAGGGAACAGCAACATCAACATCCAGCATCCCGAGGCATGGGACCTGCTTGTCTCTATCGATGACAGGCAGGTGAACTACATCCTGTATTCTCCCGCGGTCGCCAATTCCCTCATCATTGGCGAAGTGAAGCGGACCGATGACTCGCTGCAAGCACTTGAGGACGCCATCTACAACACGCCCCTACTGTTGAATGAGTATCACCAGGTCAAGCTGATTGTACATTCACCACACTTTATACTGCTGCCACAAGACGTGGACGACGAGGACTGCGTCATGTTGCTGCGCCACGCTTTTCCCAACAATGAGGGTGACACCGCCGTCTGTACGATGCCTAAAAACGGAGTGAAAATCGCCTTCATGATGCCTAACGGCATGCAGGCGTTCATTGGCCGTACGTTCAATTATCCCTCGATTTGTCATCACCTGCTGCCGCTGTGCGAGCATTTCAAGGAGCTGAACCGCAGCGACGATATCTCCCGCATGTTCATCAACCTGGAGCATGACAGCATGGATATCGCCATCTATCGTGACGGCAGGCTGCAGTTGGCAAACACCTACCCGTTCTCGAACGCACAGGACGCCACCTACTTCGCCCTGAACGCATGGCGGGCCTATAACCTGGACCAGCTGACTGATGAGTTGCAGCTCATGGGTGACACCGAGGTCAGGGCTTCGATGACTCCCGAATTCCGTAAATACGTTAAATTTGTGATGCCTGCCGTCTACCCCGCGGCCGCGATGCGGCTGGGACGCAATGCGATGCAGGCTCCGCTCAACCTGATACTGTTGGCCCTATGCGAATAATCAGCGGAAAATACGGACGACGCCGTTTTGACGTGCCCACAAACATCACAGCGCGTCCCACCACCGACATGGCACGCGAGAACCTGTTTAACGTCCTGGCCAATATCATCGACTTGGAGGGCAAGACGGTGTTAGACCTGTTCGCCGGAACTGGGGCGATGAGTTTTGAGTTCCTGTCGCGGGAGGCTGCCCATGTTACCGCCGTCGAGAAAGCACGCACCCAGGCCGAGTTCATCAAGCGTGTGCAACAGCAGTTGGGCGACCCAAACCTCACGCTCGTGCGCGGCGACGTCTTCAAATTCATTGCCACTTGCCGCCAGTCGTTTGACGTGATATTTGCCGATCCGCCCTATGAATTGCCGCGTTTCAGTGACATCCCCAAGCTGGTGCTCAACTCGCCGCTCGTGCATGACGGAACACTTTTCATCATGGAGCATCCGCGCGAGCACGACTTCTCTGCCCTGCCCCATTTTTCCCAACAGCGGGTTTATGGCAAGGTCAACTTCTCATTGTTTGACATCAACAATATGCTCACAGAATAATGAACAGACATCTTACCCTGAGATTGGTGCTTGACATGGTCATAGCGATCACATCGCTACCCCTCGTGGCCCAACACATCGCACCAACCGATACAGCCTCCCGTCTCGCATCGCCCGACGTCGTCACGGCTGACCAAGTCAGCCAGCGTCAAGTGACCAACCCACTGGAAGCAATCAACGGCCGTGTAGCGGGTGTTACCATCCAGAAAAGCAACAACGGCGCCGCAGCGATGAATGCCGTACGTGTGCGTGGCACCACGTCAGTCACCGGAGGCAACGACCCGCTGATTATCGTTGACGGTGTGTTCGGAGACCTGAACACCTTGTCTTCAATATATCCGTCTGACATCGAGAGCTTCACGGTACTTAAAGATGCCAGTGAGATTGCCCAGTACGGCTCTCGTGGCGCATCGGGCGTCATCGAAGTCATCACCAAGAAAGGCGCCGCCCAACGCGCCACCGTCACCTATAACGGAAGCCTGGGCGTCACCCATGTGAGCAAGAACCTCGACATGCTCAATGCCGCAGCCTACCGCAACGCGGTCAACAGCCAGGGCGGCATGCTCATCGACAAAGGCTTCAACACCAATTGGCAGAAAGCCATACAACAAACCGCTTTCATCCAGGATCACCATATCGCCTTCATGGGTGGAGACGGCCGTTCGGGCTACCGTGTATCAATGGGATACATGGACCATAACGGGGTCATCCTGCACGACAAACTGCGCAACCTGACCAGCAACATGAACATGCATCAGCGCATGTTCGGCGAACTATTGACGATTGAGGTAGGCATGTTCGGCAACGTGCAGAAAAACCAGACGGCGGTTTATGACGTGCAAAAAACCTTTTATTCGGCCGAGGCTTGGAATCCCACATTCGGCACATCAGGCAACTGCTCAGGCGGTTGGGACGGTTTCACTTATGCCAACCAGATCAACCATCCGCTTGCACTGATGGACAGCCGCACCAAGGACAAGACAACTCACTTGAGCACCCATGTCAAACTCACTTTCAACCTGAGGCCCAACTGGACAGTATCGTTCTTCGGCGCCTACAGCCACAACGACGTTGAAATCGCCCAATTCCTGCCGACAAGCATCTGGAGCGGTGGCAAGGGATACCGCAGCAGCGCCAAGACCGAGTCTTGGCTCGGCAACGCCGTCGTGGCATGGGACAAAACAATAGGCCGCAGCCACATTAACGTCATGGGACTCACCGAGATTGAGCGCAATATCCACACCGGTTTCTTTACCACTTCAACCGGTTTCTCGAACAACGACATCGGCATCGATGCCATCCAGGCGGGAGCCGTGACATTGTGGGACGGCACTGGCAGTTATCGCAACGCGCCGTCATTGGCTTCGTTCATGGCATGTGTCAACTACGACTACGACAACCGCTACGCGCTGACGGTCGCAGCCCGTGCCGACGGTTCTTCAAAGTTTGCCTCAGGCAACCAGTGGGGATTCTTCCCCTCGGTATCAGCATCATGGAACATCGGCAACGAGGCTTTCCTGAACAATGTCACTTGGCTCGATGACCTGAAGTTGAACATCGGCTACGGCTTGGCGGGTAATCAAGGTGCTGTGGACAGTTATATGGCGCAGAACGTGCTCACACCAGCCGGACTCCCTCCTGTGGGACAGAATCTGGCTGTGACGCTCGATGCCTTGAGCAATGCCAATCCCGACCTCAAATGGGAAGTGAAGCACAGCTTCAACACCGGCGTGAGTGCCGCATTCCTGGGCAACCGCATCATCGCCGCGCTCGACTTCTACACGTCCAAGACGACCGACATGCTTTACCTCTATAACGTGGGTGTGCCGCCTTTTAGCTACAACAAGCTGCTTGATAATTTGGGCGCGATGCGCAACAGCGGTGTCGAGCTGGCCCTGGGTTTCTCCCCGCTCACAACACGGGACATGGAACTGAACATCAATGCCAATGTCGCCTACCAATACAACAAACTTCTCTCCCTTAGCGGCTATTACAAGGACTACTGGCTGGAGGCGCCCGGCCAAGTGGACCTGGTGAATCTTAACGGCGCGGGCTTCCATGGTGGCAACAACCACATCGTCTATCAAATGGTGGGATACCCCCTTGGCGTGTTCTATCTGCCGCACTGCACAGGTCTGAAGAGCAACGGACAGGGGGGCTATGTGTACGACATAGCCGACCTGGACAATTCAGGAGACATCAGCATCGCCAACGGCAAAGACCGTCAGGTGTGCGGGCAGGCGATGCCCAAGGTGCTGCTGGGCAGCAACATCAACTTCCGCTACAAGCAATGGGACGTTACCCTGCAGATAAACGGCGCCTTCGGGCACAAGATTTACAACGGTACAGCTTTGACCTACATGAACATGAGCAGCCTGCCGGGATATAACGTCCTTGCCGATGCGCCAGCTCACGCCATCTATGACCAGACGGCTACCGACTACTGGTTGGAACGCGGCGATTATATCGATTTTGACTACCTTACCCTGGGATGGAACGTGCCCCTGAGCAGGACATTGTCCAAGACCATCAGCCGCTTGCGTCTGGCACTCACGATCGACGAACTGGGCACCATCACGGGTTACTCCGGCTTGACACCTGTCATCAACAGTTCATCGGTCAACGGCACGCTAGGTGTCGACGACAAGAACATCTATCCTGTCACCCGTTCTTATTACTTGGGAGTTACCGTAACATTCTAAAATCACAGACCATCATGAAACGATATATCACCTATAGCCTGATGTTGGTTGCCGTCACGTTGATGATGGCTTCGTGCGACAAGTTCCTTGAGGACAATCCTTCAGACCGTCTGCCCGAGAACGAGGCCTACAATACGGTCAACGACCTGTGGAACAATGCCTTGGGAAGTATTTACCTGAACATAGGTGGCAGTGCCCCGTCTCAGGGTCTGCAGGGTACCGCACGAGGGGTGTGGGACCTGAACACATTCTCGACCGACGAGGCGATTATCCCCACGAGGGGTGCCGACTGGTATGACGGCGGCATCTGGCAGAACCTCTTCCTGCACCGTTTCGGCAACGTGGATTTCACCGGTGACACATGGAATTACCTCTTCAAAGAGGTGCTCGCCTGTAACCGCGCACTTGAGCGTATCGACATGTTCTCCAAAACCCATCCTGATGAGGATTTGAGCGAGATGCGTGCCGAAGCCCGCGCCCTGCGGGCCATGTTCCTGTTCTATGCCATGGACCTCTATGGCCGTGTCCCCATATTCACGAGTGACAATCCCACAGTACAGGAGATGAAACTGCAAGACCGTTCGGTGGCGTTCAGACACATCATCGATGAGTTGCAGGCTGCCGAGAATGACCTGCCTGTCTTCCGCAGCCCACAGCTGGGAGAATATTATGGCCGCATGACACGCAACGTAGCGGATTTCCTTTTGGCCAAGGTTTTGCTGAATGCCGAAGTCTATGCCGATGATGACTGGACCGACGCCCACCGCCCTGATGCCTCGACGATGATGTGGAATGTCGAAGGCGATATGTTGAACACCTGGCAGGCGGTGGAGCGCTACTGCATCTACATTGAGTCAGGCGGTTACTCGCTGGCGACTGAATTCAAGGATAATTTTGGCATCAGCAACGAGGAGTCGCCCGAGTTGATTTTCACCATTCCGATGGATATCTACAACTACTCCAACCGCTTCACCCAGCAGTTCCGCTCGCTGCATTACAACCATGCTTCGGCACTGGGATTGAATGGTGAGAACGGGCCTTGCGCCACCATCGAAGCGATGACGGCTTTCGGCTATGGCAAGGGCATTGATGCCGACACCCGCCTCTTCTGGACTTACTATTATGACAATGTTTTCCACGACAAGACGGGCGAAACCGTCACGCTAGATAACGGCTCGTCGCTGGTTTATTATCCGATGGCTGTGAAACTTGACCTGTCGAACGATCCCTACGAGAAGACAGCAGGAGCAAGAATGAGAAAGTATGAGATTGATCTGGCGGCGATGAGCGACGGACAGTTGAGGCGCAACGACATCGTGCTGTTCCGCTATGCCGACGTGTTGCTGATGCGATGCGAGGCGATGCTGCGTGACGGCAGGGCCGGCGCCGAGGCCGATGCCTTGCTCAATCAGGTGCGCAACCGTGCAGACATGCCGTCACGTTCCGCAACACTCGACAATGTGCTCGAGGAGCGCATGCTGGAACTGGCATGGGAGGGATGGCGCCGCAACGACCTCATCCGCTACGGCCTGTTTACCAGACCCTATACCGACCGACCGCAGACCGATGAGGACCGCAATGGCTATACCCTCGTATTCCCGATTCCGGGAGAAACCCTTTCGGCATGCGGCTGTGCGCAGAATCCGGGATATTGATATTAACCAGGTGTAAGAAATGAAGGACGAGACTAAATATATCACCCGGCTGGAGGAGCACGACGTGAAGCCCACGGCGATGCGCATCCTGTTGCTGCGCACAATGATGGCCCACGATGACGCTTTCTCGCTGCAGAGCCTGGAGGACGAGTTGGACACGGTGGACAAATCGACCATCTACCGCACCATCACCCTGTTCCTTACCCACCACCTCATCCATGCCATCGACGACGGCACGGGCATGTTCAAATATGCCGTGTGCGGCCCCGACTGCCACTGCGGCGAGGACGACGACACGATTGACCACATGCACGCCCACTTCAACTGCGAGCGGTGCGGTCGCACCTTCTGCCTGCAGACGACCCAGGTGCCGATAGTCGCCTTGCCTGGCAACTTCCAGGTCCACAGCATCAACTACGTCCTTAAGGGCCTCTGCCCCGACTGTGCCAAAACAGTTAACAGTTAATAGTTTACAGTTAATAGTGATTAATTAATAGTTAGGGCTTAAACCATCAAAAAGATATGAAAATTGTTACTCGCTGGTTGCGCAACATACTGATATTCTTCTTCACTTCCACAATTCTGTCGGTAGTGATCTTGAAGTATATCCCTGTCTATATCACGCCGTTGATGCTCATTCGGGCTGTCGAACAAGTGATTAACGGCAAAGAGCCTACCATCAGGCACACCTGGGTACCCTTGGAACAGATCAGCCACAACCTGCCCCAAGCGGTGATGGCCAGCGAGGATAACCTATTCCTCAAGCACAAGGGCTTTGACCTGGAACAGATCCAAAAGGCACAGATCGAGGCACAGGAGGGCAAACGTCAGCGTGGCGCGAGCACCATCAGCCAGCAGACCGCTCGCAACGTATTCCTATGGCAAAAACGCTCCTGGCTACGCAAGGGACTGGAGGCGTATTTCACATTTCTGATTGAGAACATCTGGGGCAAAGAACGCATCATGGAAGTCTATCTCAATTCCATCGAGATGGGCGACGGCATCTATGGTGCCTATGCCGTCGCACGCATCAACTTCGGCACATCACCCGACAAACTGACCAAGTCGCAGTGCGCCTATATCGCCGTCTCGCTCCCCAACCCACTTCACCGCGACAGCGCTCATCCCACTGCCAAGATGAAGAAGATGCACAACACTGTCCTCAAGCGCATGAACCAAATCGATACCTTCCCCAAGGACGCCTGCGCCAAATAACGCTTATCAAACAACGCTGCTCTTTTCAAACAACAAAAACAACAACAAAACTATATGAACAACATATAATAGATAATTGTTGTTCCAGTTGTCTATTGTTGTTCCAGTTGTTTGATAAATGGAGGATTGTCTAATAAATAGAGGGTTGTCTGACGACTCTGCTATATTGAGCAGAAAAAAGTGACCAGGAACGGCACAGAGAAATCCACAAGAAAACCGTGGAACAGCGAGAGCAGCACGAAGTCCTGACCGCTCGTGCGGGTGATGATGGGCAGCGTCGTGTCCATCGTCGTCGCGCCGCCTGTCGAGATGGGTGCCAGCGGACCAAAATAGCGTACCAGCAACGGAGCGCCCAGCAAGGTAAAGACCTCGCGGATGATGTTGGCAAGCAGGGCCACGGTGCCCAAGTCAGGACCACGGTATTGCGTGATTAGGATGCTCGACAGGCTATAGTAGCCAAAGCCCGAACCCACGGCAAGACAGTCGGTCAACGAACGGTGCGGCAAGCCGATTGCCGCAATGGCGGTAGCGCTCAGTGTGCCGACAATGGTCATTAGAGGCAGCAGCATCAGGCGTGGATCCAGCTTGGTAAACGACTTCAACAGGGCGGTGTTGTTCCCCACGGTCATGCCCACACAAAACAGCAACGCGTACAGCGTCATGACACTCACGTTGCCCCATGCGTTCAGGTCGGGGAGCCAGTGCATCACCCCGCAGACGATGCCCAACACAAAAAAACCGACTATGATCAAACTCCCCTTCATCTTGAGTCTCCTTTCCTGGACGAAATCCAGCGCCACAGTGCCCACGATGCCAACACCGTTCCTGCGAGGCTCGCCAGCGACAGCCACAGCGCCTCAACACCCAGATTCGTGATGCCGTGGATCACCTGCGGATTCTCGCCCACTTCCACACCCAGGAAGAACAGCAATGCCCAGATGAGTGCCGTCACCAAGTGAGGCACAACACGCAACCGCCGCTTTCTCATCAGGAAACCGACAGCCATTCCGCTCAGTATGATCGCGACAAACTTCAACATATCGACCACAAAGTTACAATTTTTCCGAAATCCACATTCAAGCAACCGCCCCAATTTCATGCTTTGTTTAACATATCTTTTATTTTATTGTGACAGACGCCCGAAGGGGGACCATTTGATTAACCCCCGTAATACCGTTTCCTCTCTACTGAATAAAAAATGATTATTTTCTTTGATAGTAAACAAAAAATATGTAACTTTGCTGAAAAATATATACATGTCACGTGAACAAATCATAGAGAAAAACAAAGGTCTCTTCTGGTACATTCCCGAACAAGAGAAACAGAATATCAGTGATGCTTTGCTGGTAGAGACGCTTTTGAATTATGGAACTCTTGATGACTATCGTGAGTTAATTGCCACACTTGGCGGCAAACATGTGGCAGATGTGTTCTTCTCAGCCACGGGAAGGCAAAAGCAGAATTATTACCCCGAGATTTACCACTTTTTCTCGCTTGTTTTGAAAAAGTATCAGGATGCATAACGAGGTTTTAAATAAGAATCAAATTGCATTGCTTCCTGTTATGGCATTATTCAAAAGGGAGTATTATCTAGTTGGCGGTACCGCTATCGCATTACATATCGGGCATCGCCGTTCAATTGACTTTGACCTGTTCAAGCCTTCAGCAATACATCACAAACGCAACCTTGACAAGTTGTCAAATGCTGGATTCCCTGTCATGGTAACACGACGTGTTGACGAGCAGATGAACCTCATCGTCAATGATGTGAAAGTGACATTCTTTCAATATCCGTTCCCTGTACAGGCCAACGGTAATTATGACAAGGTTTTTCGACTACCGTCCTTATTGCAATTGACCGCAATGAAGGCTTATGCACTAGGTCGTCGCTCCAAATGGAAAGATTACGTCGACTTGTTTTTCTTACTTAATGATCATTTTACGCTTGAGCAGGTAACCGAATGTGCAACAGTGCTTTTTGGTGATTTGTTTTCTGAAAAGCTCTTCCGATCACAGTTATGCTTTTTTGACGATGTTGACTACTCCGAGCCTGTGGAATACTTATTGACACAACCCCCCTCTGAAAACAAGATAAAGCAAACTTTGACAGAAATCGCACTCAAAGGACTATAATACAGCTATTTCTTCAGGCTTGTCCTCGAAAATATTAAAAACAAAACGCTTTCAACGTGCTTGATATCTATTAGAATCAATTCCAGTAATAAATTAATAGGGTTTTTCTATAATAATCTTGCAAACTCGCAAGATTATCACTATTTTTGCCCCAAATAACATTACCTAAAAAAACAAAACATCAATGAAAAATCTCTTAAAACTCACCCTCCTCATGCTGGCACTACTCCTGCCAGCCACCGCAAATGCCTACGACTTCGAGGTCGATGGCATCTATTATAACATTACAGATGGCCATGCCTGTGTTACTTATAACAATAGCAGTAGCTATAACGGCTCATATAGTGGTGAAGTGACAATCCCTGAAACTGTAAGATGGGGAAACAACACCTTTACAGTTAGTGAAATTGGTGTAAGGGCTTTTTCTAAATGTTACGATCTTTACAAGATAAATATGCCCAAAACCATTACAGTAATCGGAGATTATGCCTTTGCTAATTGTCAAGAAGTAACGAACTTCGCACTACCTGAAAACATTGAAATAATTGGATCACATGCATTCTATAATACACGATTTGCTTACGTTTATTTTCCAGCTTCTTTAAGAATAATCGGAGAATCCCCATTTGATGGTCGTTGGGATGCTTGTCCTGATGCTGAAGATTATTGTTGGGCAACTTATCCTTATGAATATATTGTTGATAGTAACAATAATTACTTTTCCTCCGAGGATGGATTATTATTCAACAAGGAAAAGACTGTATTGATAGATATACCAATTGCTAAAAGCGGAACCATAAATATACCAAATTCTGTTACTGAGTGTTACGATGAATTTGATTTTTATTCAATAACAAGAATTAATGTAAATATAAAAACATGGTATGAAATGGATTTTAAGTATGCTCCAAAATACTACTATTATACATATGACGAAGATGATAATGAAGTGCGACATAATCTAGTATATTCAAATAATACCGCCATTCCGTATAGTGGAGATATAACAATACCATCCAACGTAACAAGAATAGGATCAAGGGTCTTTAAAAACAACAATTCGGATTATGACTATTACCCTTGGATGAGCGTTTCTATCCCTAATTCAGTAACCGAAATCGGTGACGCGGCGTCCTCCAACTGCAGAGGCCTGACCAGCATCGATATCCCCAACTCTGTCGCTTCAATCGGCAACTCTGCGTTCTATAACTGTAGCGGACTTACCAGCATAATAGTAGACAGTGGAAATCCGAACTATGATTCCCGCAACAACTGCAATGCCATCATTGAAACTGCTACCAACACGCTTATTATAGGTTGCAAGAACACAGTAATTCCCAACTCTGTCACAAACATCGGCAACTATGCGTTCTATAACTGCAGAGGGCTGTCCAGTGTCACCATCCCCAACTCTGTCACCTCCATTGGCAACTATGCGTTCTATGATTGCAGAGGCCTAAATGATGTTTTTAGTTATATCAAGAATCCCTCGGCCGTTTCCATGGGCAATGATGTATTCTATCGATATCCAAATAACTATACTGAACGAAAACTGCATGTGCCTTTTAGCACAGATTCCACCTATCAATCCAACAACAAGTGGAGCCAATACTTTGGCTCTATCGTGGAGATGGATCCCGTTCTCGCCACTTCGATAGAACTAAATGAGACATCTGCTGAAATTACTGAGGGTGGGACAATGCAGTTGACGGCGACTGTGCTGCCCGAGGATGCGACAGACAAGACGGTGACATGGGTTTCAAGTGATGAAAGTGTAGCCACGGTTGACGAGAATGGACTGGTGACCGCTGTGTCTCCCGGGACTGCCACCATCACAGCGACGACCAATGACGGCAGCGAGCTGAGCGCTTCATGTGCCGTGACAGTTTTGCCGAATATCGTGCTGGCGACCTCGATGGATCTCAATCAGTCGAATGCTGAGGTTAATGTGGGTGAAACCGTACAGTTGACGGCGACTATGCTGCCCGAGGATGCGACAGACAAGACGGTGACATGGGCTTCAAGTGATGAAAGTATAGCCGCTGTTGATGAGAATGGACTTGTGACCGCTGTGGCTCCCGGAACTGCCACCATCACAGCCACGACCAATGACGGCAGCGAACTGAGCGCTTCATGTGTCGTGACTGTGATGAATCCCGTAGTCCCCGTAGTTGAGAACGCGTTCCTGATGCCTGACACGACGGTGATGCACAATGATGTGATTGCCTTGCCTGTAGCAATGACCAACAACGAAACGATCACGGCGTTCCAGACCGACATCTTCCTGCCCGAGGGCTTCACCATTGTGACCGACGAGGATGACGAATATGTCGTAACTCCATCGGGCCGCATGAGCAGCGACCACTATATCATGACTCAAGACGTGAGCAACGGCTCGGTGCGTGTGATCTGCTACACGCCGCAGTCAATACCGTTTAGCGGCAACGAGGGCGACCTGTTCTATATCCATGTTCAAGTGCCCGACGATGCCGAGGGCCTCTACACCATGAGTCTGCGCAATACATTGCTGACAACCATCGACTTCCAGGAACTGAGCATTGCCGACGCAAGCTGCACCATCGAGGCCAAGCAGTTTATCCCTGGTGACGTCAACGACAGCCGCACCGTGACTGTGACCGACATCGTGGTTGCTGCCCAATATGTGCTGGAGATGAACCCCACACCGTTCATCTTTGCTGCCGCTGACATGAACGGTGACGGCAACATCACAGTAACCGACATCATGCTCATCGCCAACCTGGTCACCCACCCCACGATGCATGCGCCCAAGCGGATGCCCGTTTTGACCGACAACTGCGACCGAATGATCGGCAAGGATATCACACTGGCCTCGGGCGAGATCTGCACCATGAGCATCGAATTGGACAACACGCTTGACTATAGCGCGTTCCAACTTGACTTGACACTTCCTGACGGCTTAACGGCCAGCAATTTTTCCCTGACCGACCGTGCCGATGGCCACGCCCTCGACGTGAACACGCTAACGGGCCGCAAGACGCGCGTCCTGTGCTATTCGCCCTCCATCAACATGATTGATGGCCACAGCGGCGCCGTGCTGACCTTTGACGTGACCGCTACAGCAGACTTTGTCGCTGGCGATATCAGCGTGGACGGTATCGAACTTGTGACCACCGGCTGCCAGACCGTGCTGCCCGGAGCCTTCACCATCGGCGTGAATCACGCAACCGGCGTGAACGAGTTGAGTAATGGCAAGGCAATTGCCCGAGTGGACTATTACAACCTTGCAGGCCAGCGCGTCGAACGTCCCGGCACTGGCGTGACCCTCGTTGTCACCACCTACAACGACGGTACCCGTTCTACTGCCAAACTCATCAAATAAAACATATCAGTGGAGAAAAATGATTTATCAGTAATTTAATATCAACAATAGAACAATGAAAAAGACAACATTCCTGTTTGCTGCGATGATGGTGGCACTATGTGCCGCAGCTACCGACCGCTTTTACATCGAGGACTTTACCATCAACCCGGGCGAGACCCTCACCGTGAGCATCATGCTGGACAATGAGGCACAATACACCGCATTCCAGAGCGACATCTATCTGCCTGAGGGACTGACTGCCTCAAGTTTCGCACTGACCGAGCGAAAAAACGCCAATCACTCGCTGTCGGCAACCGCACAGCCCGACGGCAGCATCCGCCTGTTAAGCTATTCGCTCAAAGTAAAACCCTACTCGGGCAACAGCGGCGCACTCGTGACCTTTAACGTCACGGCAGCCGACGACTTCACAGGTCCAGCCACGATTGCCATCCGCAACATCCTGTTCACGACAACATCTGGCGTGGAAATTCCCTTTAGCGACGAGACCTGCACGGTAACACTTCCAGCCACAGGTCTCAAGGGGGACGTGAACGATAACGGCGAGGTCACCATTGCCGATGTCACAACACTCATCGACTACCTGCTGGGCGGTAATGTCTCGCCATTCAACGCCGACAACGCCGACGTGAACAGCAATGGAGATATCACCATTGCCGACGTGACCACATTGATCGACATGCTGCTGTCGGGCAGTTGATGATCTCAATTTTTTACAAATCAAAACAGACATGACGGTATTATCCGTTGTGTCTGTTTTGATGGTGTGCGTTGGGGGGTGTATTTGGGCTTAAGGAAGCACAAAATTTTGTGAAGATTGCTTTTCCACTGGAATTTAATGTAACTTTGCGACCTCAAAGTACTGTTGATGTTATGAAGAATCTGATTTTTTATCTAGTCGCGCTGACGGTTGTGCTAGCTGCTTGCCAGCCAAAGGAAGGCCAACAGGATACTGACAAAAAGACAACATTGCAGGAGCGACTGGCCACTACCGAACTGGAGACCAGGGTACGCGACATCTATGCCGCGGTGTTCAAGGTGTATAACGAGGAAGACTCGCTGCGAAACCTGGATGAGCCAGTCGTGAATGGCGTGTTAGACAATCGGGACGAGTTCGCCGCCAAGTACTGCAGCCATGAGTGGAACGACTTGTTGCGGGCGATTGAAAATAACGACCTCGCCCGCCATCAGGGTGAACTGGGCTTTTGGGAAGCCGACTACTGGATCATGGGGCAAGACTGGCACGAGTTGTCGGTCAACGATGTGAAAGTGACGTCACTGAATGGTGACAGCGCAACTGTCGAGTTTAATCTCCACAATCTGGGCAACGTGACTCCAGTGTGTCTGGACATGGTGCGTGAGGATGGCGTGTGGAAAATCGACAATTTCATCAACGCCACCCATGAATTTGACCTGAAAGCAAGCATGAAAGAGTACCTGGCTCATGAAAAAGACATCTAATTAGCACTTAAGAGCATTACCTATGATGAAGAAGATATTTTTGATCTTGATGGCCGCCTTGATGTGCGGCGCAGCAGCGATGGCGGTTCCCGCCAAATCGGTTCCCTTCACCCACACCCAGAGCGACGGCTCGACCGTGACCCTGGTGATGCGCGGCGGAGAATTCAACCACTCACTGATGACCCTCGACGGCCTCACCGTCGCCTTGAATGACAACGGCGACTACTGCTACATCGCCGGCGGCTCGCTGAGCAATGTGCGTGCCCATGACAATGGCAGCCGAGGCATTGAAGAAACGGCCTTCATTACAGCCTACCGTGACCAGATGTCACTCGAGAGCGCTTCACGCCGCATGCCACGGCATGAGTCGGAGAACAGCAATCCGCAGGTGCCCACCCTAGGGTCGCCACGCATTCCCATCATTCTGGTCAACTACACCGATGTGAAATTCATCGATACCGATCCCGTCGCCACCTTCCAGAACCAATTCAACGTGAAGGAACACAGCAGCCTGCACTATTTCCAGTCCCAGTCAAGGGGACTGTTCTCACCGCGATTTGACATCCTTGGCCCCGTAGAACTGGCAAACAACCGCGCATATTATGGTGCTAACGTGCAAGGCTATGACGCCCAACTCGGCACCATGATCTATGAGGCTTGCACTGGACTCACCGATGTGGACTTCTCGGACTATGACAACGACGGCGACGGTTATGTCGATGTGGTCGTCGTGTTATATGCTGGCGTAGGAGAGGCCCAGGCTTGGCGCGCTGTGCCTGAGTCGGTATGGCCTTGCCAGTGGGACATGCAGGAGTGCTATGACTGGGGTTATAGCGTCACGGGACCGTTCCAACTCAATGGCGTGACCATCGACAAATTTGCCGTTTTCAACGAGTTGGAAGGCAGCAACAACTACAGCACTAATATAGACGGTGTCGGCACCTTCTGCCACGAATTCAGCCATTGTCTGGGACTCCCCGACTTCTACAACACCCAAGGCGGATACTCTTACGGCATGAGCACCTGGTCACTGATGGATCACGGATGCTATCTCGACAACGGCGACACACCCTGCGGCTACTCCTCCTACGAACGCGCGTTCATGGGATGGATGGATTTGACCGATCCTACCGAGAACACCCAATACACCATGCCTCCTCTCAACACCAGCGAAGGCATCGCCGTCAAAGTGACCAACGACGCCAACCCCAACGAATACTACCTACTGGAATACCGCACCAAGACCGATTGGGACGAATATCTTCCTGCCGAGGGCATTCTGGTGCTGCATGTGGACTATGACAAGACGGCATGGGACAACAACACGCCCAACAACATCTCCAGCCATCCGCGCATGACCATTATCCCCGCCGACAACGCACTGTCGAGCTACAGCAACTATACCGACACATGGCCCTACGGGGAACTGGACTCGCTGACCAATTACTCCACCCCACCCGCCGCAGTCTATACCGGCGGCTACATGAACAAACCCATCACCAAGATGCGCATCGATAACGCAAAGAGCCTCGCCTCGTTCTGGTATGTCAAGACCGAGCAACCTCTGGTGGGTGATGTGAATCATGACGGCGAGGTGAACATCGCCGATGTCAGCATGGTGATCGACTGCATCATTTCAGGAAAGACCGACCTGGCCTGTGATGTGAACAACGACGGTGAGATCAATATTGCCGACATCAACACCATCGTCAACATCATCCTCATGTAGCCAAACGACTGACATAACGCAAAACCCGGTTTTCATCAACTCGTCACAAGCCTGCGGTACCGGCTTGTGACTTTTTCCATAATTTCATAGGATAAATGAGCATTTTTCCATCAAATGCTTGTTTATCCAAACACATTTTCCTAAATTTGCGCCCTTTAACTGGATAATGTATATTCACTAATTATTTAATATCTGGATAAACCCAAATATACGAGAATTATAACGTCATGAGAAGATTAACCGTTTGGATATTGGCAGCCCTCGCTGTGGCCGCAGTAAGTGCTGATGCCGCTAACATTGACGCGTCCCAGGCGCAAGCCGTGGCACGCCAATTCCTGGCATCGCAAACTGCCAGCAAGATGATGGGGCCAAACATGGCACTTAAACTGCTGCATGCCGAGTCGTCGGCAACAGCAAGCCATATCGTGGACTATTTTGTGTTCAACACCAGCAACGATGCCGCGTTTGTTATCGTGTCGGGCGACGACCGGGCAGAGCCCATCCTAGCATGGGGCGAGGGAACCCTCGACATGAACAACTTGCCCTGCAACATGCAGCGCATGCTTGACCAGTACAAGGAGCAGATGGAGTACCTGCGAGCCAATCCAACGATTGAAGTGAAACAACGCAAACAGCTCTCACTGAACGATGAATCGTTTTATATCGCCCCCATGCTCACATGCATTTGGGGACAGTCTGAGCCATATTATAACCAGTGTCCCATATATCAAGGCGAGCGTTGCGTGACGGGATGCGTTGCCACAGCAATGGCACAGGTGATGTACTACTGGAAATACCCCGCGACAGCGCCCGCGCTGAATTCTTACTGGTTGTCTTCTCTTGGAATGAACATCCAGGGACTGCCGTCAAAACCCATCGACTGGGACAACATGATAGACTCCTACACTCAAGGCTACACTCCCGAGCAAGCCGACGCCGTAGCGATGCTCATGCGCTATTGCGGCCAGTCATGCCGCATGAATTACCACCCCAACGGTAGCGGATCCTATGTCCATAATCAGCTCAACGGAATGATGTCTTTCAGCTACAGCTACGAGGCATCGATGCTCGACAGGACTAACTACACCTATGAGGCATGGGATTCCCTGATGAAAGCCGACTTAGCCAATGGCATGCCCATCCTCTACTCGGCAAATGACCCGAATGCCGGAGGCCACGCCTTTGTGGTCGATGGTTTCTATGACGGGAAATACCACATCAACTGGGGCTGGAACAACACGGGCAACGGTTATTTCGCGCTCGACGCGTTCATCGTGCGAACCTATAATTTCGGTGCCTATCAGCAGATGCTGCACAAGATACACCCACGCTACGAGACTGAAGTCCAAACGGACATCACCCACGATATTGAGGTTGACGGCATTTATTACATGCTCAATGAGCAGCAAACCGAGGCCATCGTCTCCAGCAAGGACACCAAGTACAGCAGCTACAGCGGTAACGTGCAGATTCCAGCCCAAGTCGTTTACAACGGCAAGACCTTGCCTGTCACTGCTATCGGCGACAAGGCGTTCAGGAACTGCTTTGACCTCACCGGCATCGTGATCCCTGAAGGCGTCACAAGCATCGGCCGCCAGGCATTCATCAACTGTGTGGCTTTAACCTCAGTGACGTTGCCGGCATCAGTGAAGCATCTGGATGAGTTGGCCTTCCAGGACTGCATCGGGTTGACACGCGTCGAGACGCCCAGTCTGGACGCATGGCTGGACATCAACTTTGTCGAGCACTATTCCAATCCCTTGAGCTATGCCCACCACCTGTTTGTGGGTGACGAGGAATTGAAATCCATATCCGTCAACCGCTCGATACCCAAGTTCTCGTTCATTGAGTGTACTGGCTTGGAATCAGTCACCATCCAAGAGGGAGCGACTAAGATTGGCACGGCAGCCTTCTCCTATTGTACGGGAATCCGCGAATGCTCGTTGCCCAATAGCCTGACCGAAATCGAGAAACAGGCGTTCTTCGGCTGCAAGGGCTTGAAATCAATCACAATTCCGGAACAAATCACGATCCTGGGCGCTTCACTCTTTCAAGATTGTACCGGACTGACCCAAATGAACCTCCCGGAATCGTTGACCGAAATCGGCAGTTCGGCTTTCAACGGCTGCAACCATCTCAAAACCATCACAATCCCCAACTCGGTAGTAACGATTGGCAGCTCGGCTTTCGCCAACTGCAGCGCACTTACCCAGATCAACTTGTCCAAGAATCTCACCAAATTGGGTGAATCGGCTTTCATTTCCTGCACCCAACTGAAGGAAATCACCATCCCCGACAACGTGACGGCCATCGCAAAAACGACATTCAGCAAATGCGGTCAACTCACCGACGTCACCTTGGGAAAAGGCATCACCGAGATCGGTCAGGAGGCATTCTTTAACAGCCAAATGATCAAGACGGTAAAGTGCAAGGCTGTAGTCCCGCCCACAATGTATTCTTCAGATTGCTTTAACCGTTCCAACTACAACAAGATGACGCTCTATGTTCCCACCGATGCTGTAGCTGCATACAAAAAAGCCTACATCTGGAGCTGGTTCTCATCGGTGATAGGCTTTGACTTCGATAAACTCATTGGCGATGTGAACGGTGATGGTGAAGTCAATGTAGCCGACATCAATGCCCTTATCAACGCCATCATCTCGGGACAAGGCTATTCGAGCTGTGACGTGAATGAAGACGGCGAAATCGGAATCTCTGATGTCAACACCATCGTTGACATCATCCAAAGATAGTTTTATTGGTTAGTACTAGAGGATAAGCCCTATTGGTTTTTATATTGAGACCAATAGGGCTTTGATTTAGTCTGGACACCGCAATGTCCTTTACCACTTCATGTCGTTATCGGGATTGGTGAAGTCAGGCACATCGGGCAGTACAGGTGCGGGATGGCTTTTAGGCCTCACGATTACCGCATCGCCATACATGACATGATAGCCATAGCCGGCAGTCTGCTGGATATTGACAATCGCATTACATCCGGCCTCCTCGGCCTTCTTTACCAATTTCTTTAGTTTTCCCTCCTCGCCCTTGAAGGGTGAGCTTTCCTGGATAATCCCTTTGGTTTCCACAATCTCATAACCGGGGATTTCACTCAATGTCGAAATAAAATGCCTGTCTATCATATCAGAAATAATTTGTTGTTACTTCGATTAAACGTCTGCTGCTTGAATCAGTGAGTTGATGGCCTGCCACAACACAGTGAATGTCACACCGCCCATCATTACGTTGTAGAGCACGTCGCGCACGGTGATAACATCCCAGTTCTGGCCATGCCACATCAGCAGCCAACAGATGACACACGCCACCAATGCGATGGCATAGATGGCCACACTCGACCATGACGTGCCTTTCTCGCGCTTCTCGGGCAGCTTATTGAGCACACGACGGGTAAACCAAGGGTTCTCGCCGGGGTCATGGGCGCCTTGCTTGAGCACTTGCGCCAGTTTCTTGTCTTCTTCGTTGGTATTCATATCTAATAAACGGATTAATTGTCAATAAATTGTCTCATCTTGCCTTTCGCACGGTGGATTAAAGACTTGACCGAGCCTTCGGGCATATCCATAATCTTGGACACTTGCTTGAGAGGCTGATCCTCGATATAGAACAAGGTGATGGCCACTCGCTCATTGTCGTTCAAGCGGGTGAGCGCTTCCTGCACAGTCATCGATGCGTCAATGGCGTCGCTGGCTGCCGTACTCACTTCGCCTAGTCGTGAAATATCTTCCACGTGTTCCTCACTGTGCTTGCGGACCTGGCTGTAGAACTCGTTATAAGCGATTCGGTAAAGCCATGTGCCGAACGAGGATAGTCCCTTGAATCCACGGATGCCCACATAGGCCTTGATGAAGGTCTCCTGCGCCAAGTCGTCGGTCAGCATCTCATCGCCCATGGTCAGATTCAGCAGGAACCGACGCACACGCGGCTGATAGGCCTCAACGAGCCTGCCGAATGCGTCCCGGTTGTCGGCCAGGGCGCATTGCGACAGCAGTTTAATCTCATCAAGTCGGGATAACATCACTAAAAACTCCTTAAACTATCTATTAATCTGCGGCAGAAACATCATTGTTGTAGTCGTCAAAGGGGGGCGGAACGGGAATGCCTTCACGCATACTGTTCGGCTGTGGATTCATCTGCTGGGAACGCTCCCACGCGTCTTGAAGCACCTTCTGCTCCTTGTGGAGGATATAACCTTTGCACAAGCCCACGAAGATCAGAGCCAAACCAATAGGCCAGAACGGATTATCAAAGTCACCGACAGCACAGCCAAAGAGGAAGATTGCCAGACCCCATCCCATCCATTTCACTGCGGGCATCAGGGCGCGCCAGTTAGGCAAGGATACCATGTTCACGGGAGCAGCCTGAGGGGCGGTATTTACTCCATTTGGGCCGGGTGCCGGATATACAGGTTGCGGCACATAGATTGCAGTGTTCTTGCTCTCGTTAAACGCGAGATCGTTCAACGGATAGTTGTTCATAATGGCCTTTTCCATCATGTTGTACCTGCGGCGGCGAGTCAAGTAGCGGAATAACAGCACCAGGGCTACAAGTCCCAGCAAACAGAAAGTACCACTGATGAACATTTGCTTGGCCACACTAGCCCACTGGTTGCTGATTTCCTTAATGTCTTCGGCGCTCATGTCGCTTTCATTCGCCATTGATTCTACCCAATCATCACTCTCACTCGAGATAAGGGTGTCGTTAAGGGCATTGTCAATTTTCTCCTTCACCCGCTCAACGCCTTGCATCTTGGCATTCAGAACAGAGTCGGCTTTATTCACGGGAACAGCCATCGTCGTCTGGGTTGCGAGAGCCAGCATGAGCATCATCACAAATGTTAAAATCGTCTTTTTCATTTTCTTTATGTTTTAATTGTTTGTATTGTTTACTGTGAATTTGGCAGTACTTAGTGGCCGCGTTCATGCATTAGATGCACCAAGTCACCAAAAAAGTTGCACAAAGTTGTAAATTTTTTTTGAAATAATCTTTAACGTCGCAAAAAAACGGTGAAAGCATCTTTGAAAAACACAAATAAATTTGGCTTTTTGACCATTTCTTCGTTACTTTGTGGCAATTAACCAAAATAGCAGTAAAAACGTTCTAAAACCAATTTCGTTATGATGAAAAAATTTCTTCTCCTGCTTGTTGCCTTTGCTGTGACAGCAGGCATCAGCGTCAATGCCGACGAGGCCTTGAAACGTGAGATGCGCGCTGCATGGGTGGCGACAGTCTATCGCATCGACTGGCCCACATCAACCAACAATGTCACTGCGCAGAAAAACGAGCTCAATGCCTACTTGGACAAGTTCCAGACACAAAACATCAACACTATTTTCCTGCAGGTGCGCACGATGTGTGACGCATTCTACAAGTCCAGTTACGAGCCGTGGTCAAGTTATCTGACCGGAACCCGCGGCAAGGATCCCGGATACGATCCCCTGGAATATGCTGTCGAGCAGTGCCATGCACGTGGCATACAGTGCCATGCATGGATTAATCCCTACCGTTGGAGCACAGGCACCAACTGGAACACGGCCCAGGACCAGGAACTGAAAAACTCGGGCATGCTGCTTGCCTACACCAGCGGTAGCACGACGACCACAATTCTAAACCCGGGCTTGCCTGCCACACGCGAACGCATCGTCAATGTCATCAGGGAAATCATCACCAACTATGATGTGGACGGCATCGTCTTTGACGATTACTTCTATCCAAACGGCATTCCCAGCAACAGCTCAGCTGGTGACTACACTCTGTGGCAGCAGTCGGGCTCAGGCATGACCATCGGCAACTGGCGCCGCAACAACGTCAACTTGATGGTTGCCGACGTGTATAATATGATCCAGGAAGTGAAGCCCGAGGTTCGCTTCGGCATTAGTCCCGCTGGTGTTGCGGGAACTGCCAACACATCGGCCTCGCAGCACAATGTCACCCCCTGCCCCACCGGCAGCGACTGGCAATATAACGGCATCTTCAGCGACCCGCTGGCATGGCTTGAGCAGGGCACTATCGATTACATATCGCCACAGCTCTACTGGAAGACCAACCACTCGACCAACCCCTTCGGTCCCTTGACACAGTGGTGGAGCTATGTGGCCAACCACTTTGGACGTCACCACTACGCGAGTCACAGCATCTCGTTCCTCGCTTCCTCAAGCAACACGACCAGTGACTGGGCCGAGGTGACCCAGCAGATCAACTATTCCCGCCAATACACCGAGAACAATGCCCCAGGCGTCGTTCTTTACAGCGCTAAGAACATTAACGGCAACAACGGTGGTGTCAGCGGTCTTGGCAACTATCTGCTTGCCAACGCTTTCCAGCATCCGTCGATGATTCCCGCCGTGACTTGGAAGACCGCACCGGGCTACAACGCGCCCGCCAACCTAGCCCAAGACGAATCAGTTCTTACATGGACCCCCCAAGAAGGGACGCTGGTGAAATACTCAGTATATGCCGTTCCTAGCACTGTAACGGTGGCCGATGCCGCTAGCTCAGCCTTTGACGGCATCAAGAGCGACTATTTGCTGGGAATTACTTATAGTCCCACCTATACGCTTCCTAGTGCTTACCTCAACGGCTACTGGTATGCCGTGTGCGTGATCGACGGTTATGGAAACGAGAGCGAACCCTCTTATCTGGGCGTGAGCAATAATCCCGAGGATCCTAATCCCGACCAACCAACCCCTGTCACCTACAATATCGAGAAGGTATGGGAAATCAATGACCTCAGTTTCCTCACCACTGCCGACACGCGCCAAGGCTTTGGCATGAACGGCAAGTTCTACATTAACGATAAGAACGCCAGCACCATCCTCGTGGTCGATCAAAACGGATTGACGGGCACCACATTCGAGGGTGGCAGCAACGTGGGCTTCACTCGCGACGAGGCAGGCAACCTAGTGGTGAGCAACGCTCCCTTCCCCGACTCATGGACAAATAATCCCGAGATCAAGGTCATCAATCCTGAAACAGGCGAAGTGGTGACCTATACCCTGCCCACTAATCTCATCGATTTCGGCCGCAGCGACAACATGGGCTTCCCTAGAGGCAACCTGATGGAAGACGGCGAACTCTACCTCGTGGGCGCGAACAGCGGCACCAGCATCTGCCGCATCAAGATCACCGACGGCGAAATCGACACCGATGAGTCTTTCCTCGCCAACTGTGATGATGTGAACCCCAACAGCGGCACGGTGCTTAACTACTACACCGACCTGAACGGCAACGATGCCATCCTCTACGTCAACCGCTCCAGCACTCCCAAGAAACTGGCCTTTGACGGAGATGATTTCACGGCAGTCGGCATCTCTCTGCCCAACAAGGGCAACAACAACGGTGCATTCCCCTTCATTTGGGACGGCAAGGAACTAGTGGTTTATCCCACGCTGAACAACTATCTCGACGGCTTTGCCATCGCTCAGGCGAATGCCAGCGATCCCATCGCCTATGTCCAGCAGACCGTCTCGGCCAACGCCAACTCTTATCAGGCCAACTGGCTCAATGCCGAGATCATCGACTCGCGACACGTCACCATCTATCAGTACTATCCTGGCGGACACATCACCGTGTGGCTCCTGACCAAGAATGGTGGCATCCTGCGCGGAGATGTTGACAACAACGGCAGCGTGGACATTGCCGATGTGACAGCCCTCATCGACTACCTGTTGAGCGGCAACAGTGCAGGCATCAACCTCGAAAACGCCGACTGCAACTTCGACGAGGGCGTCAACATTGCCGATGTGACCACCCTCATCGACCGCCTGCTCAACGGCTCCTGGTGATGAAAGGAAAACAATAAGTGCAATAAATACTTTTGAATCCTCATTGTAGAGACGCAAGTTTTGCGTCTCTTTTTCTTTCTCGCCAATAATAACCGCCCTGCGGCCGGGAAAACTTATGCAAGCCGAATGCGAATGAGCTTGTTCAATTTGCTGAGGCGCCACCAAGTTTCCAAATTATTCAAATTAAATATTTAAATTTTATATCTTATTTTTTAATTTCCAGTGCGCCAGCACGGTCACATAATCTAGGCGGCGATTCCAGGCAACGTGTGCGGATGCCTCTCTAAGCTTTACACACTAACCTGCGAGCAGCACGAGCATATGACGTCTAATGTCTAACATCAAAAGTCTAAAAACCAACTATTGTTTTTGTCGTTCATCTTCAAAATCACAATATTTGCGCCAAACATAACTTTTATACTTGACAATTATGAATAAATCACTACTCTACAGACTTTTCGCCCTCGGGACGGTCATGATGTGCGTCCTCGATGCCAGCGCTGCCGAGGCCTATCTGAATTACACGCCGTCGAACACTACTATGACGTTCTACTATGACGACCAGAAGAGTTCTCGACCGGGTACTACCTACTATATCAACCAGTACTCTGTATCTGGTTTTCCTGCTTGGTTTGAAGACGGAAATAGTGGTTACGTCACCCGAGTGGTCTTTGACTCATCGTTTGCAGAAGCCCGGCCCACTAAGACAACGAAATGGTTCTACGGTATGCGCAATCTTCAATCCATCATTGGCATGAATTACCTGGATTCCTACAGTGTGTGATATGTTTTCAGATTGCAGCAGATTGACAAGTCTTGACCTGAGTAACTTCAACACCAGTAAGGTAAAAGACATGTCGGGCATGTTTTATGGTTGTCGTAGTTTGACTAGCATTGACGTGAGCAGCTTCAACACAAGTTTGGTGAAAGATATGTCGAGCATGTTTAGTGGTTGCATTGGATTGACAAGCCTTGACGTGAGAAACTTCAATACTGCCAGCGTTGAAGACATGAGAGAGATGTTTTGCGCTTGCGCAGAATTGACAAGCCTTGACGTGAGCAGCTTTAACACATCCAATGTGACCAGGATGTATGCTATATTTTATGGTTGTACCTCCTTGACAAAACTTAACCTGGAAAACTTTGTCACGGCCAATGTGGAGAATATGAACAACATGTTCTCTGACTGTACCAACTTGACAACCATTTATGCAGGCAGCGACTGGAACACTAATGCAGTCACATCTTCTAGCGATATGTTCTATAATTGCATCAAGCTGGTTGGTGGCATGGGCACGACCTATAATTCCAACCACGTGGATAAGACCTATGCACACATCGACGGAGGTCCCAGCAACCCAGGCTACTTTACCGAACCGATTGAGGCCTACGCATGTTACACACCATCGAACACCACGCTGACCTTCTACTGCGACTCAAGGCGAAGCAGCCGCACAGGCACCACCTACGACCTGAAAACTGGGTACAACATACCTGACTGGAACAGCGATGGCAGTAATGCAAATGTCACCAAGGCGGTGTTTGACCCCTCGTTCGCCAACGCTCGTCCCACAAGCACATACTATTGGTTCGGGGGCATGATTCGCCTAGAATCCATCACAGGCATCAATTATCTCAACACGAGTGAGGTGACCGAAATGAGTCATATGTTCGAAAATTGCTTTCAATTGAACAGCTTGGACCTAATTGGCTTCAACACTTCACAGGTCACCAATATGGGTTACATGTTTAAGGAGTGCAGCCGCCTGACAAGCATTGATCTGAGCAGTTTTGACACCCATAACGTAACAGACATGAGGTGGATGTTCCGCAATTGCAGCAGTCTGGTCACGATATATGTGGAAAATGGTTGGAGCACACAAAACGTGACATACTCTACTGCTATGTTCAACAACTGCAGGAACCTCGTGGGCGGCCAGGGCACGGCCTATGATTCTGGGCATCAGGATGCCACCTACGCACACATCGACGGCGGCCCCAGCAACCCAGGCTATTTCACGGCATCAGGCCAGGCAGCTCTGCGTGGTGACGTGGATGGCGACGGCACCGTCAACATCGCCGACGTGACCGCTCTAATCGATTACCTGTTGAGCGGCAACAGTACAGGAATCAACCTCGACAACGCCGACTGCGACAAGGACAGCCACGTCAACATCGCTGACGTGACGGCACTCATCGACTACCTGCTCGGCGGCACATGGCATTGATGCTCGCGATGCTCGTAGTTTAGTGTTTAACGTATAGAAAAGCATCCACATTCCTGTGATGAAATGTCATAATTCAACTGATGTAACTATAACCGCCCGAGGGCAGGAAATTAGCATATTATATTTAAAATTTGTATAACAATCATTAGTCTAAAAATTTTAATTTAATAATTTGTATAATTTCCCGTGAGATAGCACGGTTATGATACCCTGTAACAATTATGACATATCCTCACTCTGAGTAACGCTATAATGCTACCGACTGAGCGATAGGGAAAAATTGTGCAAGCCGAATGCCATGATGCAAGCATCAATGGCTAAGGTGCCGCCAATTTTGGGCGTAATCAAACTGGTGAGCATCACCTAGGGCCTCAGCAAATCCCAACTAGTGTCGCTGAAGGCGGCACCAACTTGCGACGAAATGGGGCCACCCATCGGGCGACAATGAGATGAGACTGTACCACCCCCAGTGAATCAAACCCCCGCACTGCGATTAGTAGCTTGATTTACTAATGTTACGCAAATGGCCGCTCTTCGGACGTCTGCCGCCATTCTCCATATTACAGACCTGAACAAAAATATGGTGCTGTTGCCCTGACAAATATATTATTGATTTTTGTTTCTTGTGAGCGAACGCGATCAATCCTTATCCAATAACATAATGAACCGTGACTCGCTGAACAGTCACAACTCTGGGAATCTTAGTTAAAGAGTTATAAAAGTTTTTTTTATTGCGTTGGGTTTAAAATATAATGTGTAATTTTGCACAACAATATTGGAGAGTCTTTTAATGGGCTTAAAATGAAAAGATTGGTACAGGCGATGTCTATTTCGCTATCCTCTATCCTTCAGCCGTTTGACAGGTGTTGTCAGATGGCATTGATGGTATTGAGTGCCCTTTCCTGTCATAGGGCCGCTACTGCATTTCAACATCATTACTAAACAGAAAACAACCTTTGATTCTTTTTAACGGACAAACAATCGTTTAAAACAACAAATATTCACTATTTAATTTTTATTTTGTTATGAAGAAATTACTAACCTTTTTCTTAACGGCCCTGCTGGCCTTTAGCGTCGGCTGGGCAGAAACGACTACTGTTACTGCTTCTAAGGTTACTAGCTCCAGTGCCACTTGGACTGGCTCTGGGGGTGAAACTTGGAACGTAAGTGTTAATGGTGGCGCTACTAATCAGAATATGGTCAATAATTATGCCCAGATTGGAACAAGGACCTCACCATCAACATCAGTTACCTTTTCAACTTCGATTTCAGGCACGATAACCAGCATAGTTGTTGATTGTGCTTCTTATAATGGTTTGGCTACTCTTAGCGCTACTGTTGGTGGAAGTTCATTTGGCACTCAAAGTCAGTCAACGCCGTCATGGAGTAATAACTCTGGTGGCGATGTGACATTTACTGGTAGCGCAACCGGAGGAATCGTTATTACAATGACTAATGGCTCTAGTGGTCGTGCAATGTATATCAAGAGCATTACTGTCACTTATTCTTCTGGCAGCACTCCTGTTGAGGAGAATTGGTATCGCAAGGTGACCAGCACAAGTGACCTTTCTGCGGGCAAGAAGTACATCATTGTGAACGAGGCCAACAGCACCGGTATGGGTGCACTCAACGACAATCGATATGGCACTGGTATTACTGGACTTTCCATTGATAACGATAGAGTCAATATCGGTGGCACCGATGTCATGGAAATGATCTTGGGCGGTTCGTCAAATGCTTGGACTTTCAGGATGGGTGAAAATGGCAATTACTTGAGCAATTCAAGTTCAAATAACAACACGTTCTTCTCGGCTTCATCGGTAGCTTCTTCATCAACCGACATCACGAAATGGACGATTACACCAGGTTCCAGTTCTTGCTCAATCTGTAGTAATTATGTGACTTCACAATATATCCGTTTCAATTCTTCGGGGCAGTTTGGCACCTATGTAGTGACCGCTCAGTCTCCCGTCGCACTTTATGTTGAGGATGATGGCAGCACTCCTGTTGAAACCTGTGCAACACCGACGTTCTCGCCTGCGGCTGGCACTTATACCAGCGCGCAGAGCGTGACCATCTCGACCACGACCAGTGGCGCATCTATCCGCTACACCACTGATGGTTCCACGCCCACTTCGACCTCTGGCACAGTTTACACAGGTGCCATAAATGTGAGCGAGACTACTACCATCAAGGCCATTGCCTATAAGGATGGCAACAATGACAGCCAAGTGGCCGAGGCTACCTATACCATTAACAGTGGTAGCAGTAGTGGCTCTAAGATATACCGCAAAGTGACAAGTACCGATGACCTTGTTCCGGGCCAGAATTACATCATTATGTATGAAAACGGCAGTTCTTCGGTCGGCATGGGTGCATACGATGGTTCAAAACACTTCAGTGGTGTCACTAACCTTACTGTTAGCAACAACAAGGTTGATATTGCAAACACCAGCGTACTCGAATTGACGCTTGGAGGTTCTGCTGGTGCTTGGACATTATACACTGGTAATGGATTTATCCAGGGTGCTGATGGAGTACAATTCAATGTTGTGAGTGACGGCACGGCTAACAATTCAAAGTGGATTATTACCAATACGGTTAGTGGAACCAATGGATACGTTGCTCAGAATCACGAATATTCCCGTTATATTAAGTGCTACAATGGTAGTACTTTCAGACATTACGCTAGCAGCAATGGTGATTGGGCTTATCTCTATGTGCAAGACAATAGCACTGATCCGACATTGGCGATTACACCTGATACCCAGACGATCAGTGACGCAGCTCCTGCACAGCTGACGATTACTGGTGAGAACATCAACGGTAACATCAATGCCAACTTGGCAACGAACACTGACTGGTATCTGAATCCCACTTCGTTTGGCAGTACTGGCGGTACTGCCTCGTTGACCTATTCCGGTCGAGCCTTGAGCGCCACCAACACGGTGACCGCACAAGCCAGTGGCGCAACCGATGCTACCGCCACGGTCAACTATGTTGCTGACCTGTGGATTGTTACCGATAACGGTGTGACTGGTGATTGGCACTTTGACGGACAATATGGCGTACATATGACCAACAATAATGGCGTCTATACCGCCGACTTTGCTGTCACAACGCCCAACACCTTTATTCTGTTTGCCAGGAAGTTGGGCGATGGTGTTACTTGGAATACCCGTTACGTCTTCGGTCCCAACAGCGGTGGCGACTGGTGGTTAGATGTCAGCGGTAACGGCGAAGGCACCATCGACACGAACGACGATGATCCCATCAAGATCCAGACCACCGGTCTGTTCACCATCACCATAAATGCTAATGATGGTACCTTCACAATCACGAAGCGCAATATCAACGTGACGATTTCGCCTGAGGATGGCACTCACTTCACTGGCCCGAGCATCAGCGGTACCATCACCAGCGATCCTGTCGGCACCATTGAGTGGAGCACCGACGGCAACAACTGGACGACCTACACCGACGGCTTCACCGCAAGCGTTAGCCAACCTGGCCAGAGCGTGACGGTTTATGCCCGCTCGACCTATAACGGTGTGATGAGCAACGTGGTTCAGGCAACCTATACGCGCGACTATGCTCCCGCTCCTGCCGCTCCCAGCTTCAGCATGGGCAGCAGTGCGGTGGCTTCGGGTACCGTAATTACCATTACCGCTCCCGAGGGCTGCACGCTCTATGTGGACGGTCAGCAAGTGACCAATCCCTATAATGTGACCATCACCCAGGGCACGACCATCAGCGCCTACTGCGTGAACGACGAGGGCACCCAGAGTCAGACGGTGACCAATACTTATACGATTGCTGCAGTCTGCAATGCTGAGGTAGTGTTCAAGAATAGCGACACCGACGCAACTAATGCCACTAGTTGGAATGCCATCGGCGGCGAGGGTGATAACAATTATTTCGAAGCCGGTAGAGATTACATCAGCGGTGCCACTGGCATTGCAAGGGTTTTCAAGGGCACAACAGGCTTTAAGTTCGGTAACTCAAGTCAAGGTGGTACCATTACCTTCAACCTTGATAATAATACTGAGTGGAAGGTAAGCCACATCACTATCAACGCTCGTTGCTATGATCCCACTTTCCTCGATGACTATCAGCCCGTCTTCACTGTAACGACCAATAACGGTCAGTCACAGAGCACTCAGAAAGTGAGCAGCAGTACCGTGGGTGGCTATACACTCGACTTCAATGGCTCGGCAATCACTTCGATTACCATCAGTACCAACTATCGTGCTTATCTGAAGGGCTTCACCATTACCTACGACTGCGCTCCCGAGGTTGAGGCTCCCGTGATTACTCCTGCTACGGGCACTTACTATGAGGATCAGACGGTTCACATCACTGCCGGCGAGGGTAGCACGATCTACTACACCACCAACGGTACCGATCCTACGACCAGCAGCCCGGTATTCACCGATGACTTTACCGCAGCCTATACCGCTGGCGCAACGACGACTATCAAGGCCATCGCTGCGGATGGTCAAGGTAACCTGAGCGATGTGACCACAGTGACCTATACTTGGGCCGCACCCACCGTTCATATCCATCCTGACTCACGCAACACCACCGCGTCGAGCGTGAGCGTGACGCTGACTCCTGATCCCGCTGGTGCACAGGTTTACTACACTACCGATGGCAGCACGCCCAGTCCTGCCAACGGCACGCTGTACACCGGTCCCTTCACGGTTAGTATCCCCAATGTGGGTGATGCTGTGACTGTCAAGGCTATCGCCGTAATGGGCAACTCAAGTGCTGTCGCTACTGCTACCTATACTCACGTGGAGAGTGTGCTTGACGTGAACGTACCGTTCTTCTCACCGCTGGTGAATCATAACTATTACGGTGACCAGACCCTGCAGATCGGCTGCACGACGCCCAACGCCGACATCTACTATGAGATCGTTGAGGTAAGCGGCACCACCGCTCCCAGCGCCAGCGACGTGGAAGACCCGACGCACGTGTCGACGCACTACGACGGCTCGACTATCGAGATGACTGTGGGTAACAGCTACTATGTAAAGGCTATCGCCTACGTGGGCAATAACCCGAGCACTATCGCCGAGGGCTGGTACACTATCCTTGAGGCTCCCACGACGCAGTATGCCTACACCAACCTGAAGGACTTTAATGACAATTGTCCGACAGGCGTGACGGCCACGTTCTTGAACCCCGTTCAGGTGGTTTACCACTCGACCTACACCAACAATGGTGAGTTTGCCGAGTTCTGCTACCTGCGCGACAATACCGACTACGCTTGTGTTTACTTCGGTAAGCGCGATACCAACAACAACACCATCTTCAAGATGGGTGACTGGTTGGACGGCAGTCAGATCAGCGGTTTGACCAACATCTGGGACCGCAACTTCCATATCCAGTTGGGAACCAACGCCCACACCGTTTACACTTGGCCCAGCCAGGCCATCGGTTGGAGCGAAATCCTGCCCGAGGATATGACCTGTGACGTCGTTGTTGCTGGTGATACCATCAGCAACGTTTGGGGCCACTATGTGCATCTGCGCAACACAAGGTTGAGTGGCGTGGACGATTACAGTGCCAGCGATCCCAAGCACACCGGTTTGATCAACGACGGCACTGCCGATGCTTACTACTACGACAAGTTCTACCGCTGGAGTGCGGGCACTTGCACGTACACAACTGGTGGTAATACCTACACTGATCCGATCCAGTGTCTGGGCGACTATGACCAGGCCTTCTTCACGGCTAAGCAGAATGCCGGAGCAACCTTCGACGTATATGGTGTGATTGACTATTACAGCCAGTACACGCCGCCGTTCGAGATGTGTCCCATCGACTTCCTGTGGGCTTACAAACCCCAGATGACCCCTGCCACGACGACCTCGTTTGAGCCTGTAACGGTGAACATCACCGCTACCCAGCCCGAATGGGCCGCCGAGGGCGTTGTTATCTACTACAAGACCGACGACATGGAGGAATGGGCTGTTTACACGGGACCGATTACCGTAAACAGCACCACCACCATCCAGGCCTATGCTGAGGTGCTCGCCGAGAAGACCGACGGCACCAACTACAATGACTATGTGCGTTCCGAGATCCTGACCGAGACCTACACGATTGAGGGTATTGAGGATCCCACCATCTCACCCGAGAGCCGGGTTATTGAAATCACCACCGGCGAGGAGAGCGTGCACGTGATTGTAACCGATCACAACGAGGTTGGCAGCGGCGCTGTTACGACCTACACGGTTAATGGTGTTGAACACACACTCCAGGCTGGAGAGAGCGCTGAATTTGACGTTACCGAGACTACCACGGTAACCGCGGTGAGCTCAGTCGTTTCAGGTGAGCACACCCTGTACAGTAACGAGGTGAGCGAGACCTACGAGTTCATCACGCCTAACGACAAGACCTACGACCTGCTGACGACCAATCCCGTTGTCGGCAACATCTATGTGATTGTAAACAAGGCTGACCAAGTCGGCTTGAGCACGACCCAGAATGCCACCAACCGCGCTGGTATCGGTGTGACGTTTACTGATAACACCAAGACGGTTGTGAACGGTAACACCAGCCTCGCCGAGTTCATGCTTGAGAGCGCAAATGCCGGACGTTACTACTTCCGTCAGTTGGGCACTCAGAACTACCTGTGCGTGACCACCAATGAGTACGCTAACCTGATGACCGGTGCTGCCGACGTCAATGCCGAGGCAGCTGCAACCGTCAACAGCAGCGTGACCAGCGGTGTTGACCAGAGTTACCCGGCAACCGTCACCTTCTACTATGACGGTATGCCGCGCTACCTGCGTTACTACAGCAATAACCGCACGTTCACGACCTATGGTGACGCTACCGCCAACCAGGATATCTTCCTGTATGGTATCGCAGCTCCGACCATCTATGATCCCTCGATCGACCCGATGAGCCAGTTCGTCGGCGCCGATTATCTGGACGGTACAGTAACGCCCAATGCCAATAACGCAGAGGGAGCCGTGACCTACTACACCACCGACGGCAGCGATCCCCGCACGAGCACGACGCGCCAGGAATGGACAAGTAATAACAACGGTGACTTTACCGTTACTTCGACCACTACCGTAAAGGCCGTGACCTGCATTGAGTTTGGTGACACCACCATCTGGAGCAATGTTGTGAGCGAGACTTACACCTTCGTTGAACCGACCACGCTCGCCTATATCGAGGGTAAAGGCACCAAGGGTGAGTACTACATTGTAGCCGACGAACTCGTTGGTACCTGGGCTCATGGCAACTACCTGTGGGCTAAGGACGATAACAAGTCGATTGATCCCACCGATATCGCATACTTCACAGGCCTGGGCGCCATCGACTACGTGAAGGATCTCATGAAGCTGCAGAGCGGTGAATGGGACCAGAGCAACTGGGTTGTCCTTGACTTCTCGAACCTGGACGGTGTGAGCGCCAGCGACTATGTTGGCCATGTGCTGAATGCCAAGGCCGTTTCAGGTACCTATACCGAGACCACCGACTTCAACTATGTCATCAGCTTGGACAAAAAGCCTGGTGATCCTGGTGAAGGCGCAGGTTACGACGGTTATTATACCGGAAGTTACCTTGTCGCAGGCGGCCACAACTGCTATGCACCCGTTAACTTCCTGACTTCGAACCTGGGCCACGTGGTATTGCCTGGCGAAGGCTCACACGCTACCGAGGGTACCAAGCTCTTCTTCGTTAATCCTAAGATTGAAGAGGTAGCCCACGTTTGGGGTGTTTGGACAGGTTCCTACTTCGACGTTTATAAGATGCAAGGCAGTCAGATCAACGGTTATAACCTTGACGGTGCCTTCAGTGTGGACTGGACCTACAACCGAGTTGGTGGCACCGATGACAGCCCCATTTGCTCAGAGGGTGCCCCCGACGGCATGACGGTTGGTGAGGAGTACACCTTCCACGCATTTGTGAAATCCAACAGCAGAAGCAACGGACAGAAGCGCGCTAAGGGCGAACGCAATGGCAGCACGCCTGATGGCTCCTTCACCGTTTATCCTCTCGACTTGCCTGACGAACCCGATCCCACGGCAGTGAAAGAGGTGGCTTCCGGCAAGGACATTGTCAGTGTCCGTTACTACAATGTCATGGGTGTTGAGAGTGCCAAGCCGTTCCAGGGTATCAACATTGTTGTTACCCGCTACAGCGACGGCAGCAGCTCAACCGTCAAAGTGTTGAAGTGAATCCCCTAGTCCTTTAAGGACTGACTATTAATCCAGGCGACCTCATACCGAGGCCGCCTGGATATTTTATAGAGGTTAATAAGGCTTGGAGAGTTCGGAGGGCTCGGAGATCTCAAAGAGGGGATCTGTGACAATTTTTGGAAGAATTTCTTTGTTGGATGGGATTATTGGGGTATATTTGCGAGAAATAATCTTTCATTGACGCATCATGGGCGAGAAAAAAGATTTCCTGCCTCAGCGAGGGAATTATGAGAACTTGACGGTTTACAAGTTAGCGACATGCATCTATGCCGTCACCTATCTTTTTGCCAATACCTATTTTTCCAAGAGAGACCGAACGATTGACCAAATGGTTCAGGCTGCGCGTAGCGCGAAACAGAATATCGCTGAAGGCAGCGTTGACGGCAACACCTCTACTGAGATGGAAATCAAACTCATGAACACTGCACGCGGTAGCATGCACGAGTTGAAAGCTGATTTTGAGGACTATCTGACACATCATGGATTGGAATGCTGGAGCAGTAATGACCGCAGAACTATCGCTACCAGACGGTTTTGCAAGGCTAATAGTGATCCCAATGTGTTTATAGCCAAGTGCAAGGAGCGCTCTCCCGAGACGGTAGCCAATATTGTCTTGACGATGATACATCAATATGATTACTTGATGGTGAGGCTTATCGAGAGTATTAAACGGCGTTTCCTGGAACAGGGCGGAATCAAGGAACAGATGTATCGCGCCCGCATCGAACACCGCGACAAACAGCGACTAGACTCGAAGAGCTCATAGATCTCGGAGGGCTCGGAGAACTAGGAAATCTCGGGGAAGCGAAAACAAAGATAAACTCATTAAGAATACATCCACACTACAGGAAATGCGTATGGATGGGGGACATTCTCTACCCTGTGAGTTGGGGACAATGGAATGGGTCAGATGCCTTGTCGCGGGGCCAAGAGGTAGTCGATGAGTAGAGTCACGTCTTTGATGGTGACAGACTGATCGGCGTTCACGTCGGCACAGACAGGGCATACGCCTTGTTGTGCGCCCAAGAGGTAGTCGATGAGCATGGTCACGTCTTTGATGGTGACCTCACCATCGTGGTTCACGTCGCCGGGGGCATAGGCGTGCTGGGGTTCATCGGCCAGGGTGACCACACGACTGTTGGATTTCTTTGTCGTTCCGTCGGCAAAACGGGTGACAACCAGGTAACGGTAGGTCCCACCGGGTGTGAGTCCAGTGACGGTGTAATCATTGGTTGTAATGTCTGGAAACACAAAGCAACCTGTGCCCTGGGCGCCTAGCTCGATCGGGTCGCGGTCATCTCCGATGGTCACTACCACATCGTCGATATAGAAACGTTTTGCCCTGCCGGTGCACCCAAATGTGACGGTCGCGCCGTCCTCGACTTGTTCAAAGACGAGGGAATACTCTGTCGCTGTCCTGGTCAACTCAACGGTCTGCTGGACGTCGCCACAGGTCACGATCACGGAACTGTTGTCGCTGCCAAAGTAGCGCGAGGTGAACCTGACGGTCATCGCGTCACTGTCACCGATGGTGAGCGCCGGCGTGGTGAGTGAGCCCACATACTTTTGGCCGCCCACGATGAAGCAGCCGCCCGCGCCCAGATAGATAAAGGAGCCTGTCCAACCCGCGTTGTCGCAGTAGGTGCCCACCTTATTTGACGACAACGCTGTTGTCGCATCAACGTTGACGTCAACGCCGCCAAACGTCTCGTTGAGCACCACATCATGGGCCGACGGATCATAGGGTTGCACATATAGGGTATAGTCGGTCACGTAACCGTTGGGCGTCTCATCGGTCCAAATGGCCTGGAACGAGATGGAACCCACATTGCCAGCCTCCTGCATCACCGCGGCACACTTGCCATACATGTATCCTGACGGATAGACCTGATAGAGCATCTGCTGCTCGCTGGAGTATTTGTATCCCATCACCGTAAAAGCGTCGAGCGCAAAGTAGCCGTTGCCCGATCCGCTGTAGCCCCAGTTCACATGATACATGCCGCCACCACAACCATCGACCACGAACGCGTGCCCAATGTTCTTGTCAGCGTCCATGCCGCCATACAGGATCGGGCAGCCGGCAGCCAACTGCGCCTCGATCATTGCCGCCCATTCGTCGGCCGAATAATCATCGCGGTCGAGTAACGTCGCGTCGGCATTGTATCCAAACAGCTTCATGCCCGCCAACTCATCGATGCTATTTGCACCGCTACCACTGGTGCCATATCCCATGCGGCTGGCCTGGCCGCAATAGCGCATGAGCATCGCCACGGCATTGGTCTGCTGTGTCGTGGCGCTAGAGGAATACACGTCGAGCATATTGTCCCAATCAAACTCTCCGCCTGGCAAGGCATCGACGCTCACGCCATTGATATCGGAGGTATAGGCGTCCATTGCTGGAGCCACGGCGGGATATTT
Source organism: Muribaculaceae bacterium (assembly GCA_017553785.1). Lineage (GTDB taxonomy): Bacteria > Bacteroidota > Bacteroidia > Bacteroidales > Muribaculaceae > Sodaliphilus. Next base: position 101,824 of record JAFZKD010000119.1, read on the forward strand.
CCAGTAATACATCACTTGGGCCATCGCCGTGGCGACACATCCTGTCAGGCAGTGCTGTGTGCCGCTGGTCGGGCACTGGTTGTAGAAAGGCGAACTCTGGCTCCAGGTGCATGAAACGAGGGGCGAGACAGTGATCTGTCCCGCACGCTCTGAACGGCCGCTGGCCAGTATTTCGGGATGCTCACGAAGCAGAGCCATCTGGCGCTTATAGTGATCCAGCAGCCACCGCATGTTGCACGGCACGGCATCCATATTCAAGGATTTGGAGCCGTAGGCCAACACCTCACGAGCCTGATCGTCACCCGATACGATGACAAACGCACTTCCGTCCTTGGCATTGAACACATAGTAATCGGCAAGACCCTCACGCGATGGCTCGACATGGTCGAGTCTCAGGTCTTGTTGCGGCATCGCGAGTAAGGAGCCCGAATGCTGATTGATGAAACGCAACGCCTTGGCCTGCGCATCGCGCACACCCACCTCGCCAGCCGACATCATCAAGGCTACGAGGACACATCCCGTCAAGAAAAGTGACTTCAAGTAATTCATAATTAAAGATGCTGATTGGATTCGATTTGTCGTGTGATATTTGATTGTGACAAATGCCCATTGTTGTTGATTATTTTGTGAGGGCAAAATTAGTGCAAGTTGAGTACAAAAGCAAATTTAGATTTGGTTTTGTTGAAACGTCGCCTGGTTTATGCAAAGATAATGATTTTTCTTGAATATGCCAGATCCTTGTATATAATTGACGATTATTAGACTTTGCAATTACACTGGTTTATCAAAAGCAAGGATGAGAAAAAGTGGGTGAGCCATTGTGAAGTGCCCACTTCACAGCTATCGCTGATGTGCGAATGCCGTTCTTTCAACCGCCCTGAGGGTGCCCTACTCTATGGCAATAAGCTTTTTCTTTCTCGCCTAAAATAATAACCGCCCTGGCGGGCAGGAAATTATTCAAATTAATATATTTTTTTATAATTTGTTCAATTTCCCGCACACAGAGCGGTAAAAATACCCAGCGAAAATGAGTAAAGTCGCAAATGTTGTTCAAGTTTTTTGTTCAATCAAAAAAGTCGTTGATTTCTCGTGCTGGCGCACGAGAAATAATTCCAGACAGAGTGCCTTATTATTATTGAAAGTAAAATCTTCCCTCTATTCAAAAATGAGTCCTAACCAACTAGCGACTATAAATCACATCGCAAGGCGCAAACCCATGCGGTTGCTGCCCGAATAGGTGGGCGAGCTGCGATAGCGGAACGACACGCGGCAACCTGTAGCGGGATAGTTAAAGCAGCCGCTATGATACACATGCTCCGAGTTTGAATGGGATGCTGGACCAACGGGATCGGTCTGCGCTTCGCTGGTGAAGTCGCCATAAAAGTCCTGGCACCACTCCAGCACATTGCCCGACATGTCATAGAGCCCAAGTTCGTTGGCCATCTTGGTGCCAACGGGATGAGTCGTGTTGCCGGCATTGCCCGAATACCAAGCCACAGCATCCACATCATTGCTGCCGGCGTACTTGTAACCATGGCCCTCGTTGCCGCCACGGGCAGCGAACTCCCATTCGGCCTCGGTGGGCATACGGAACGTTTTACCTGTCTTCTCGTTCAGCTTTGCGATAAACGTTTGGCAGTCATTCCACGACACCTGCTCCACGGGGCGGTTCAAGTCTCCGGTGAAATTGCTGGGATTAGTACCCATCACCGCTAGCCACAAGGCCTGTGTCACCTCGGTCTCGGCAATATAATAGGAATTGGTCAAAGTGACCTGATGTGCGGGTTTCTCCCTATCGGTAGCGTCATCACCTTGCTCGGCGGTCGCACCCATAGTGAAAGTACCAGCCTCAACGGGATTCATCGTGAAGGTCACTCCATTCACCGTGAAGGACTGCGGTGCGAGGGGTTCGGGAGCATCGGGCCAAACACCAGTCAACAGGTAATCGATCAGACAAGTGACATCGGCGATGGTCACATCGTTGTCGCCATTGGTATCGCCACGCATGTAGTTTTTATCGGCTAAAGCCTCGAAGGGCATGGCTAAAAACACAAATAACACAGGAATCAAAAAAAATCTTTTCATAGCTCAATTTAGTTGATAAGTGGATAATGTTCATTCAATGATGCAAAAATACAAAACAAATCAAAACACTGCTTCAATCCAGAACAAAAAACACCCCTAACACGTGCTCTTGAAGATAGCTGTGGGAAAGAGTTGACACGGAATTTGAATGATTTTGACGGCACCTCGGCAAATTAATTGCACTTTTTTAAGCTCGTTTGGCACAAAATTTGCCAATGTGGGTTTTGAGTATTAATTTTGCAGTTTGAATATAATTCATTAATCCTAAAAATTGAGAATGAAGATTATCAGCAAGGTCAATGAGTTGTGCGATGCCGTCAAGGCTTTTCGCGAGGCTGGAAAGTCGGTAGGTCTGGTGCCCACCATGGGCGCCCTGCACGAGGGTCACAAGTCGCTTGTCGATCGTGCCCGCAAGGAGAACGATGCCGTCGTTGTGAGTTGTTTCCTGAACCCCACGCAATTCAATAACAAGGAAGACCTGCGCACCTATCCCCGCACCGCCGAGCGCGATGCCGCGATGCTTGAGGAGTGCGGTGTTGACGTGGCATTCATGCCCACTGTCGAAGACATCTACCCTGAGCCCGACACCCGCGTGTTTGACCTCGGCCCCGTCCAGCAGGTGATGGAAGGCGCCATGCGCCCCGGTCACTTCAATGGCGTGTGCCAAATCGTGAGCAAGCTCTTCACTTGGGTGATGCCCGACCGTGCTTACTTTGGTGAGAAGGACTTCCAGCAGATTGCCGTCATCCGCGCGATGATCAAGCAACTGGGATTTGACATCAATATCGTGCAGTGCCCCTGCGTGCGCGAGGACGATGGCCTTGCCAAGAGCAGCCGCAACGTGCGCCTTACCCCCGAGGTGCGCAAGGTCGCCCCGCAAATCTACGCTACGTTGCGCCGCAGCCTGGAATTTGCCAAGGACCACACCATCGAGCAAACCCACGACTGGGTAGTCGCCACCATCAACGCCTGGCCCGAGATGGAAACCGAGTATTTCTCGATTTGCGACGGTATCACCCTGCAGCCCGTGACTGACTGGGACGAGAGTGACTACATTGTGGGATGCATCACCGTCTATTGCGGCGATGTACGCGAGATCGACAATATCACATACAAGAAGCACTAACTAAAAAACTAACAACTAAAAACTGTCAAAGATATGTACATCCAGGTCATGAAATCCAAGATTCACCGCGTGACGGTCACCGATGCTAACCTCAACTACATCGGAAGCATCACCATCGACCAGGACCTCATGGATGCCGCTGGTATCATTGAGGGCGAGCGCGTGTATATCGTTGACGTGAACAATGGCGAACGTCTGGATACCTACACCATTGCCGGCGAACGCGGCAGTGGCGTCATCTGCCTAAACGGAGCCGCAGCCCGCAAGGTGGAAGTGGGTGACATTGTCATCATCATGGCTTATGCCATCGTCACCCCCGAGGAGGGCCGCGAGTTCAAGCAGCAAATCGTCTTCCCCGACACAGCCACTAACCGACTGATCAAGAAAAAGAAATAAAGTTGTAATGCAAACTACGAATTACACGAATATATTCTTTCGTTTAATTAGCGTAATTCCAGTTAGTCATTCGTCAAATTCATGATCATTGAACGCGGATGCCAATTCGATTAATTAGCGTAATTCGTAGTTTATATAAAACCAGAAATCCAAAAACCAACAAAAATAATGTTTGAGAATTTATCCGAGAAACTTGAACGGTCATTTAAAGTCCTGAAAGGACAAGGCCGAATTACCGAAATCAATGTAGCATCAACCCTCAAAGAAGTGCGCCGCGCCCTTGTTGACGCCGACGTCAGCTATCCCGTCGCCAAGAAGTTCGTTGACGATGTGAAAGCCAAGGCCATGGGACAGAACGTCATCAATGCGGTCAATCCCAGCCAGATGATGGTGAAAATCATACATGATGAGCTGGCACAACTCATGGGCGGCGAGGAAGCCACATTCAGCATCGAGGGCAATCCTGCCGTCATCCTGATGTCAGGTCTGCAGGGTTCCGGTAAAACCACCTTTACCGGTAAGCTTGCCAACCGGCTCAAGAACGGCAAGGAAAAACGCAAACCGCTGCTCGTGGCATGCGACGTTTACCGTCCTGCGGCCATCGACCAGCTGAAGACCATTGCCGAGCAGATCGAGGTACCCGTATATAGCGAGCCCGAGAGCAAAGATCCCGTGAGCATCGCTTTGCACGCCATTGAGCAAGCCAAGCGCGACGGTCAGGATCTGGTAATCGTCGATACCGCTGGCCGTCTGGCTGTTGACGAGGCGATGATGGTCGAAATCAAAGCCATCAAAGATGCCATCCACCCCAACGAGACCCTGTTTGTCGTGGACTCCATGACGGGTCAGGATGCCGTCAATACCGCCAAGGCGTTTAACGAGCGCCTGGACTTTGACGGCGTCGTCCTCACCAAATTCGATGGTGACACCCGTGGTGGTGCCGCACTGTCGATCCGCGCCGTCGTCGACAAGCCCATCAAGTTCGTGGGTATCGGCGAGAAGATGACCGACCTGGACCCGTTCCGTCCCTCTGGTATGGCCGACCGTATCCTGGGCATGGGCGACATCGTGTCATTCGTGGACCGCATGCAGCAGCAATATGACGAGGAAGAGGCTGAGAAACTTGAGAAGAAGATCAGGCAGAACAAGTTTGACTTTGACGACTTCATCAAGCAGATCAAGCAAATCAAGAAGATGGGTAACCTCAAGAGTCTCGCATCGATGATTCCTGGTGTAGGCAAGGCCATCAAGGACATTGATATCCCCGATGACGCCTTCAAGGGCGTGGAAGCCATCATCGGCTCAATGACCCCCCTGGAGCGTTCCAATCCTGACATCATTGATGCCAGCCGCCGCAAGCGCATCGCCGCCGGTAGCGGCACTAGTGTTGAGGAGGTGAACCGTCTGTTGAAACAGTTCATGTCGATGCGCAAGGTCATGCATCAGGTTTCCACCAATCCCATGCAGATGATGCGCTCGGCCAAGGCGCAGGCCAAAGCCGCCAAGCGAGGACGATAGATTCAAATGAGCAAGCAAACTTGCTCATTTGAAGTTTTGAGTTTAAAGCATGGAGTTTAGGGGAACTGCTAACAGCTAAAACTTTATGAAAATCCTCTCTATACTATTGCTGTCGATCGTGTCGCTGCTGCAAAGCAACCACACGGTTAATCTGACGTTTGTGGGCGATGCCATGCAGCACGCTCCGCAAATCACAGCTGCCCTGCAACCCGACGGCACCTACGACTACACCCCGTGTTTCCAGTATGTGGAAGATGACATTCGCTGGGCCGACTTTGCTGTGGTCAATCTCGAGTGTCCGTTGGGGGGAAAGCCCTATACGGGCTATCCGTGCTTCAGTGCCCCAGACAGCTATGCCCAGAGGCTGAAAGACGTGGGATTTGACCTTTTTCTCACGGCCAACAACCATTGCCTGGACCGCAGGGACAAGGGACTGATACGCACCTGTCAGATGCTGGACTCATTGAGAATCCCGCACATCGGCACCTATCGCGACAGCCAGGAACGTGAACGTTCCCTACCCTACATCGAGGACATCAAGGGCATCAAAATCGCGTTTCTCGACTATACCTATGGCACCAACGGCATCCCCATACAGGGAGATGTCATCGTCGATTTCATTGACCAGCAACTCATCGCCGATGACATTCAGAAAGCCCGCTCACGCGGTGCCGACGTCTTGTGCGTGAACCTTCACTGGGGAATCGAATACCAGCTAAAGCCCGTCGCCTCACAGCGCACGCTTGCCGACTGGCTGGTCACTCAAGGCGTGGATTTCATCATCGGCGGACACCCTCATGTGGTCGAGCCTATGGAGATGCGATACAGCGAGGAGTATGACAAAAAAGTGCTGTTGGTTTATAGCATGGGCAACTTCATCAGCAACCAGAGCGATATCGACACCCGTGGCGGAGCCTTGGTCAAGGTCTCGCTCAAACTGGAGAACGGCAAACCCGTTATCATTGAGCCACGCTACAAACTCTTCTTTGTTCAGAAGCCCGTCTCACGCGGCGAGAATTACGTCCTCATCCCCGAGGCCCGTCCCGACCTGTTGCGACCCGATGCCAAGGGCGAGTTCACCCGCTTCATGCAGCGCACCCACGACCTGGTCACCAGCCACAACATCGACGTCCCCTGCGAGCCCTAATTATTTGCAAGCCTTCGCTCGTTGACACCATCAAACTGCGTCTTTATGAAATGGGCATTTCCCAAAGCAAGCTAGCCGAAATGTTAGGAATCAGCCCTGCACGCGTCAGCGAAATCATGACTGGGAAATGCGAACCCACACTCAAGGTCGCTCGTGCCATCAGCCAAAAACTCGACATCAGTCCCGATATCGTATTGGGCGTGTAACAATATCAAAATAGTAGAGACGCAAAATCTCGCGTCTCTACCCTTTAAACTCTAAACTGCGAGCGCAGCGAGCATCAATGTCTTGTTCCGCTCAGCAAGTAATCGATGAGGGTTGTGACGTCGGCGATAGTGATTTCGCTGTTCATGTTACAGTCAGCAGCCACGGGATCAAACATCCCTACTTCGACTCCCAACAGGTAATCAATCAATACAGTCACATCGACAATGGTGACATCACCATCCATGTTCACGTCACCATACAGACTAGGCCAACCGCCTTCGGTATAGGTGTACTCGATCAGGGTCACGGGCAGTTCCACATTGGTGCCACAGCCCAACGTGGCGGTAGCATTAGGAAAGTCTGCACCCTGGGCATAATCCAAGAAACTATTACTGTTGTTGGTATAAGTCATTGCCTGGCCACCGATGCCTGAAGTGTAGAACGGAGCATAGTCAGAGCCCATCGTGCAGTTATCATCGTCTTGAGCATCGGCGACAATCGTCACGAGAAGACTTTTTCCAGGAGTTAATGAAAACGAGGCTGACGATAGCGGGAAGTAAACCTCAACATCCTCGCCATAGCAATTCAGCAAGTCAAAGCCATAGTTACCTACCAAGGCCACGCCATCAAAGTCGAAGAACTGCTTGACGCCATCCTCATTCTTGGCGAATTCCACTGCGTCGGTTTCCTGAAGATAAACCTTCATGATACGGGTTATCTCCTCAAAAGACTCACTATAGAACTTAAACTTCAGGCCTGTAATTGTCACATTTTGCTTGCCCTCAAGGTCAGCGAGCAGGTCGGGCGTGTAGATCATCTGAGCTCCAGTGTGGGCCAAATAGAAATTGGTGGGAGCCATATCAAAATATGACCCATCATAAAACTCGGTAACGTTTGCAAAGTCGCCTACCTCAATGACGCCATGTTTTACTTGCTGTGCCTGGGCACACATGCTGAAAGCAGCCACAACTGCAATTAAAAGAGTCAATTTTTTCATAATAAAAAGAATTAAATATATAAAACCTAACAAATCCACTGCAAAAATACTAAAATCCTTTCAAAACTCCAACGGGAACGCAAAATAGACAAGACAACGTTGTGTCTTGCCTTTTTCAGTTTTTTCTTCCCTACCTCAGCGGTTGAGGTATTCTTTCACGTCAATAGCGGCACGGCAGCCTCCGGCAGCAGCGACAATAGCCTGACGGTAGTGCGGGTCGGCAACGTCGCCTGCAGCAAACACGCCCTCGACATTCGTCGCGGTGTTGTGACCCTCCAACTTGATGTAGCCCTGCTCGTCAAGATCAATCTGACCGCCCAGGAACTCGGTGTTGGGACGGTGGCCGATGGCCAGGAAAAAGCCGTCGATGGCAATGTCGAACATCTCCTCTTGGTCGGTGCCCTTGAAGCGCACCAGATGGGCACCCTCCACACCATTGTCACCAAAGAGGCCCACGGTGTTGGTGTTGAACAGGATTTCGATTTTCTCGTTCTCCTTGACGCGCTGCTGCATCGCCTCGCTGGCGCGCAGGTAGTCCTTGCGCACGATGAGATAGACCTTGCTGGCCAGATGACTCAGGTAGTCGGCCTCCTCGCAGGCGGTGTCGCCGCCGCCCACAACAGCCACGACCTTCTTGCGGTAGAAGAAGCCGTCGCACGTCGCGCAGGCCGACACGCCCTGCCCCGCGTACTTCGTCTCGTCGGGCAGTCCCAGATACTTGGCCGTGGCGCCGGTAGCGACAATCACCGTGTCGGCAGTCATCTGCTCGCCGCCGTCAAGCGTCACCACAAACGGACGCTGGCTCATGTCGATGCCCGTCACAAGGCCCGAACGCATCTTCGCGCCCAGGTTTACCGCCTGCTGGCGCATGTGGTCCATCAACTGGAATCCGTCAATTCCCTCGGGAAATCCCGGAAAATTCTCGATAGTGGTCGTCTGGGTCAATTGTCCGCCCACCTGCAGGCCCTCGATGAGCAGGCAGTCAATTGCCGAGCGCACCAGATAAATCGCTGCGGTGTAACCGGCAGGGCCCGAGCCGATAATCAAACATTTAGTGTGTTGCATATCCGTCATTTTGTAATTGGTTTGTATCTGCTAATAATACGTCATTTTTTCTGTTCAGGGTACATGACGTCCTTCTTTTTTTTAAAGATTAATCGGGCACTGTCTTTACGCAGGGCCATATCCAGATATTCTTCCATTAGACGTTGATTATTACTGTCATCAGTTATTTCATCAAGTTTCATCTTTTTGCTAAGGAACTTTTCCATGTCTTTGTCGGTGACACCCATAATCTTCATGTTCAATCGATTGGCATCTTTCATCTGCCGTATTGCACTTTCCGACATACCCACATATCGATCAGGATCAATCTCCAGCAGGCTTTCGAGTGGCAGCAGCTCGGATACAGTCCCTTCGGGATTCAACTGATGGCTGAATTCATCGATGATTTGTGTCTTGAATTTACGGCGTTCGATAAAGCACCGTGTTACGTTGTCAATAAAGTCGGTCTTGCCAATCGTGCTCCAGGTGTCAGTGTTCGACGTAAAAATCTTCTCGGCCGTCTCAGGGAACTCCACCTTGCTCGGGTCACACGAAGACAAGGCAATGCTGGCGAATTTGATGGGTTCCTTATACTTTCCTTCCAACACATTCAGCTGTAGTTTGCTGAAGCGCCTGATGATGGAATCCACCTCCTCCATCTGATTGATGCTCTCATCAATGTCATGGATAATCATCATCGCCATCTGGCGCTTGGCCTTATTGCGCTGGTGTTGTTCAATCAGCAATGCAGTGCCAAAGGTGAGCACAATCGAGATGGTTGTGGCCAGAAAAGTCATCAGCAACTCTTTGACCCAGCTACGCTTGATATTGGGCTGCTTGCTGAACCTTGGCATTCTGAACTTGACGTTCATGACATTTCTATTATTTGAACTTCTCGTCGAGGAAGTCGTAGAAGGCGGGATCCTCGCCCACGATGATCTTAGCTACCATGCCCTCGGGATTCACGACAACCTTGGTGGGGAAGCCTTGCACGCCGTAGAGTTCCACTGGGTTGTCACCCTTCTCCTTGTCCCAATAGACATGCAGCCAGGGCAGTTCGTGCTTGGTGACAGTATTTTTCCACTTCTCCACGGTGTCGTTGCAGTCCACGCCCAGGATCTCGAGTTTGTCGCCATATTTGGCATAGTACTCCTTCATCTTGGGAATGCCCTTGATGCACCAACCACACCATGATCCCCAGAAATCGATGATCACCCACTTGCCGCGCAGGCTACTCAGCGCCAACGGCTTGCCATTGATGTCCATCAGCGTGAAGTCGGGAGCAGGGCAACCCTCGAGGGAGTACTGTTTAGCTTCCTCCTCGGCCTCTTTTTTGGCTTTCTCAAGGTTTTTCTTATAAAAGTTAGCAGCAATGCTGTTACGTGCGCGATCGGTCAGCAGAGCTGCAGCAGCCTCAATGCCATCGACATCATCAGGTAATTGGGCAATCAGCGCAGCAGCGGCATCCTGATCGGGATGAGCCTTGACATAGTCCATCACAGCATTGACATAATCCTTAAGCAACAACGGCATTTTCTCCTGGTACTCTTCCATCAACTGCTCTTGTGATGTGCCAGCCTCCAACTCATTCCTCAGGTGCATTACAAATTCTTCGGCTGCCTTATCTGCCGGCTCAATACTCTTCATGGCCTCGTTATAGTCCAGATAAAACTGCGAACCGCCCAAGCAGAGATCACCATTTGCATCCTTTGAAATGATTAGCGTCTCACCAGGGATGGCAGGAAGTGTGACATCACCTTTTTCAGAATAATTACGTCCAGTGAACCAACCTCCGATTATGATTTCGTCAGCACCTTTAAGGTCAAATGTTTCTTCCACCATCTGTCCTGTTACAGGCGCAAATTTACCAATGGAGGTAGATTTAATCATGAAAGACACCGTGTCACCCACGTCCTCAAAAGTTCCCTTAACAGTGAATTTCCCGTCCTGAGCCATCGCGCCCAGAGCAATCATGCCCGCAAGCATGGCAAATAAAAACTTTTTCATATACCGTTTTTTTTAGGTTCAATATAATTTGAAGCTGCAAATATAGCACTATTTCTTTGTCGAGCAAAATTGAGAGAGCCTTGTCACCAAAATAACATCCAACGCCAGAAACAAGAATGAGAGTATATCACAACAGTATTCTTGTAGCAAGGTCTACGCTTCACAAGGGTGCTATCAGCCAGGCGCGTTCTTTTGATGCTTCGGGTGCTATCAGCTGGGACGCGTTCTTTTGATGCAAAAGCGAAGCGTTGCCATCAACAAGACCCGTCCCAATGATGCACTAACCATGACGCTTTCACCAAAATGTCGTTATTTATTGCTACAATAACTGCACCACTTGTATTTTCGACCATCAAAAACAAGACTTCCTGTATCTCGCTGTTGGCTTAATGGATGGAAAAGTCGCCGTTGCAGCTTCAGACTGCTGTAATGGCTTAGCACACCCAACAGGCTGTTGATGCGAGAGTCAAGCCTTACAGGGTCTTCATCTTGAAGTGATGGCTGTTTCTTCTCCATCCTGTGCAAGGTGGCATTGGAGATGTAATTGCGGTAGGGCTTGATGAAACCGCCAAGGAAATCGACTCCAGAACGGGCATCATACATCCTTACCTTGCCCTCGTGCAACTGAAGCGATAGCTTCTCTCTCAAGAACCGGCGAACAGGAGGTATCAATCCTCGCAGCCATTCCTTATCGTTGCTCACAATATAGAAGTCATCCACATAGCGACCATAGTGACGGCATCCCAGACCGCGCTTCATGTACTGGTCCAGCTCATTGAGGTAAACGTTACTGAACAACTGGCTCGTCAGGTTGCCGATGGGCAGGCCACAACCCTGTGGACTGTGGAACAAGCTTTTGTCATGAGACAGGTCGCGCCAGTCCTCGGGTTTTCCCAACACGCGGCATCCATCAGTGGGGTCAAGAAGGATGATCTCCCGCGATAGCCACTCCACAAAGCCTATATCCAAACAATCATCCCAATGATATGGGTTTCCTTTACTTATGCAGCGTTGGGACAAACGGCGCAACTGGCGCAAGGTAATCTGCAGCAGGCGCGCGCGGTTGATGTGCATGAAATAACCCTTGATGTCCATCTTCAACACATAGCACGGCGATTGCCAGTTCTCGCTCACCTGGCGGATGTGGTGGGCAAGGCGGTCAATGCCATAATGCGTGCCCCGACCCTTGATGCAGGAATAACTGTCGGCGATAAAGGTGCGCTCCAGCATCCTGTGGGTGTAGTTGTAATACAGGTGGTGAACGATGCGGTCACGGAATTGGGCGGCAAACACTTCACGCAATTTCGGATCCTTGACCAGGAAACAAGTGCTTGGGCTTGCATGATAATTGCGGTTATTCAACTTATCGCACAAGTCAGAAAGATTCTCCTCTAACCTTGCCTCAAAAACTCGCTGGTAATGACGATTTCGCTTGTGACGGCGGGCATCATAATACGCCTGGCGCAAGTCAATCAATAATTGCTGGCGGGTCAATTGCATGGTAAAAAAAAAGGGTACACGCCCTTCATTTGTCATGATAGGAAAGTGCTAAGAGACACGCACAGCCCGTACGGTGTAACCATTGTTGCGGTTGTAGTTGTTGTTCCAGTTGTTCCAATTGCCCGAGTTGAAGTTGAGGTTGTAGGCGTTGTTCGGGTTGTTGGAGTTGAGCGTGCGCGACAAATAGTAGCCGTTCGAGCCAGCGTTGTTGAGGGAATCGTTCCAGCGGTTGCCCGCAGCGGGCAAGAACAACCTCGCGCTACTGTAGCCATCTGATAAGACCGATGAATGGAATGTTTCTCCGCAGTGTTTCGCGGCAAGCCGTCCATCGGCACCGTGTTTTCCTCGACTGCAACTTGGCAGCCAAGGCAGGCTACATCTGAATTTACCTTTCATCAAAAATAGCAAAGGTGTACCCTTAATATAATTTGGCAATTTGTTGCTTGATTTCGGACAGGAACTGATAACATTCAAGCGGCGACTTGGCCTCAAGGGGAAACGACATGATGCGTTGCGCTATCATCGACAGACTCATGACCGGCGGTTGGAGAGCATCGGATGGCCGTCTTGTAGCCTTTTCCGCAATGGGTTGGTTGGATTTCCAGTCGTTGAACACTTCTTCAGGATTTCCACCTTCCTCCAGATCGCTGAACACATCCTCGGGAAGTGTGAACGTGATATGCTTGTCGGACACGTCATGTCGCTCGATGTCCGCCGTTACCCACTTCGACAGGCTGGTCACAGGGAAGCCGATTAAAATGACTGTCTGCTCTATCCCTTTCATGCGGCGATGGGTGACCTTGAACTCGTGGAGGTAACGGCACATCAGCCAGGCGCTCCACTCGTAGGCACGGTAGAACGATCCCTCCTGAAACAGATGGATCACACGCTGAGCCTCAGGCTCACCACGGCCTGATTCAAATTCCAGAATTTCTTGTATTGCTGCCATCTTAAATTATTTTTTCGGTGTATCCTTGTGAAACCGCCAACAGTCGGCACCCTGTCCCTGTTGGGGGCGGCGGCTCGGGTGAGCCGCCTGTTCTTGCCCCCAACACGGCCAGCGCACCGACTGTTGGCGATGATTGTTCTTTCGAGTTGGGGCAAGGGTGCCAAATTCTAAGAGACACGCACAGCCCGTACGGCGTAACCAAAGTAGCGGCTGTAGCGGCTGCTCCAGTCGTACCAATAGCCCGAGGTGAAGTAGAGGTAATAGGCGCGGTACGGGCTGCTGGAGTAGAGCGTGCGCGACCAATAGTAGCCGTACGAGCCAGCGTCGACGAGGGAATCGCTCCAGCGGCCGCCCGCAGCGGGCAAGAACATGGTGTTACCGTTGGGACCGGTCACCAACTGACCGTACACGCCATTGCGCTGAGTCCACTGCCAAGAACAAGAGTTGCACAACTCCACGATTTGATCATAAGACGGCATGCGACCGCCGGGATAATGGGCGCAGGCCGCATCGTCCGACGGATCCAACTCCGTCTTGTTATCGACAAAGCCGTCAAGGCCAAAAGAACTATCTGTGCAGTACTTCGTGTAACCGTCATGAAGATGGCCGTTCGCATCATAATACTCGTGATACCACTTGTAGGTATTCCAATCGTAGTAACTTTTTGGTGCCGTCTCGCCCCAGGCGAAGTAGTCGCCGTATTCCTCGGGACTGCTGGCGCCCACGTTGCGCGTCGCCCAAATGGTGCCAGATGGCAGACCCAGATCAACCCAGTCGCCCTCCTCTTCCTCGTCGATCTTGAACGAAGCGAGGGGGCTCGCCTCGATGGTGTAGCCCATAACAGTCACCGTGGGCCGCACATGATAGGTTTTGTCCCGCTGCAAACCCGTGAACGACGTGACATGGTTCACGTTATTGAGGTCTGTCGTGCTGTAGCCCTGCTGCCACGACTGCAACTGGTTGTCATTCTCGTCAAACAGGCGCAGCCCCACCGTAGTGGGCAGCAGCACCCGCCGCGAGGAGGTGGTGCTGATGATCGCCGTCGTCGCCGGGTTGCCCTTTTTATAGGACGGTGTGGTGAACAGCGGCAGCAGGTAACGGTCTTCCATAATCTTGGGTTCACCGCTCAGTAACGGCGGGGTGGAAGCCTCGCCTGAATGACCGAATACCGACCAGCTTGCATACAGGGACACCTGCCACGGCATGGTGGTGCTGCAATAGCTGTCGCGGCAAGCGTCATAAAGTCTGCCTCCGGCAAACTGCGTCGCATCGAACACGAAGTCCAGGCGCTCACGCACGCCAGCCGACACATTGACACCAACACCGTTGCGGGTGCCGTTGAGTGCAAACCTCAGGCCGGGAATCAGGCCGACGCCGGCATAGCCGTTCATGCTGACCTGCGCCACGTCGGTGCCGCCGTCATTGCTGTAAGTGGAGCCTATATTCCAGTGACCGTCGCTGTAGGTGTAGGATGACACGTCGGTGCGGTTGAAGTGGCCGCTGTAGTCCAGGCGCACCTCGCCCGACTCCTCGACGTAGCCCTTCAACGTGAGTTGAGGGGTGAGGAACAGGACAGGCACACCATAAATATACAGGATGGGGATGCGGCCCACCGTCACGCTGCCCAGGTCAAAACTGCGGTAAAAGTCCGCCGAGCTCACCGCGCTCATGCTGAAGTTGCTGGTCAGCTCGTTGCGCACATCGATGTTGACAAACCACGGTGTGTTGCGGGTCTTGCGAACCTGCAGGGAGATTGATGCCCTGTCGCGCGCGTGGGCTGTGGCGGTCACACCGCCACCCGAGAAATTGGCGTCAAAGGTGGCGTTCCACAGTTCTTGTGACAGCGCGAACTCGGCTCGTGAGGGAGCGTGCATCATGAGGTTATCGGCCGATGTGCTGTCGGTAGCGGCCTCAATCTCGACATCAATGAACAACTGGTCGAACACGTCGTCAAGCCCCACTTGCATGCAATTGTAGCGTATGCCGCCTGCTACAGGGACAATGCCCGTCACGCGCGCCATGATGCCGTCGGGGAACGGCGTGCAGTCGGCAGTGGAGACTACCACATTGCCCATGATGGGACGCTTGGCGACGGGGACTGTCGATGACAAGGTGAACGAGACGGTATCGGCATCGGTGATGACATCATTGTAATCGGCAGTAATCAGGAACACGTCGCTTTTCAACTCGGTGGCGGGTGGTCCGTTAAGGATGATGTTAATAACTGCATTGATGTCGGCGATGGTGATTTCGCCGTCGTTGTTGACATCGGCGGCATAGTGGTTGCCGTTGCCGCCCAGGATGACGTCAATGACACAGTTAACGTCAGCCACAGTCACCTCGCCGTCGCCGTTCACGTCACCGTAAAGATTGCTCTGGGCATAGCCGTTAAAAGGCAAAGCCATGAGCAGTAACAGCAGGAGTAGTTGAATCTTTTTCATCGTTTCAATTGGTTTTATTGCTCTTCAGTGGCAAAAATACAAAAAATGTCCCATACTGGGCTTAAAAAATCTCTAATCTTCAATGAATAAGTTTTTTTTCACTAATTTTGTACCCATCTAAATAACCCAACTGTTACGATGAAGAAGATTGCGACATTACTGACGATGGTCACAGTGGCGCTGCTGGCAGCAGCCCAGTTGGCCAATCCTGTCACCTTTACCTCCCAACTCAAGACCACCGACGGCTCCAGCGAGGGCGAAATCGTGTTCACCGGCAAAATCGACAAGGGCTGGCACGTCTATTCCACCAACCTGGGCGACGCGGGCCCTACCGAGGCCGCCATTACCTTCCACAAGAAGGACGGTGTGGAACCCGTGGGCAAACTCAAGGCCGTGGGCAAGGAAATCTCGCAGTTCGATGAGATGTTCGGCGCCAAATTGCGCTATTTTGAGAACAACGTGCAGTTTGTGCAGAAGGTGAAGTTCACCAAGCCCAACTACGATATCGATGCCGACCTGGAATATGGTGCCTGCAACGACCAGTCGTGCCTGCCGCCCTCGAGCGCAAGTTTCAAGAAGTCCGGCAAGTCACCCGCCGTTGACGGCAACAAGGATAAAGAAGAACAGGACAAAAAGGATGCCGAGGCACTTGCCAAGGCAAAGGCCGACTCTCTGGCTGCCTTAGCTGCAGCAGCCGATAGTGCCGCCCTGGTTCCAGCCGTGGACAGCGCGGCCATCGCCGCCCTTGACCATGACGCGTTGTGGAAACCCGTCGTTGGCGACATCCAGCGCTTTGACGGCACCGACAGCAGTTCCAGCAGTTCGTTGTGGAAAATCTTCCTGCTGGGCTTGCTCGGCGGACTGATTGCCCTGTTCACACCCTGCGTGTGGCCCATCATCCCCATGACGGTGAGCTTCTTCCTCAAGCGCGCCAAGAATGATAAGAAGAAAGGCATCAAGGACGCCATCACCTATGGCATCTCGATTGTCGTCATTTATCTGCTGTTGGGTCTTATCGTGACGGCCATCTTCGGTCCCAGCGCCCTCAACGCCCTCTCGACCAACGCGGTGTTCAACATCTTCCTGTGCCTGCTGCTGGTGGTGTTCGCATTGTCGTTCTTCGGCATGTTCGAGATCAAGTTGCCCAGCAAGTGGTCCAACGCAGTAGATAACAAGGCCAGCAACACCAGCGGCCTGCTGTCCATATTCCTGATGGCCTTCACGCTGGCCCTCGTGTCGTTCTCCTGCACGGGTCCCATCATCGGCTTCCTGCTCGTGGACTTCGCCACAAGCGGCAACTTCTGGGGACCCGCCATCGGCATGTTGGGCTTTGCCCTTGCCCTGGCGCTGCCGTTCACGCTGTTTGCCCTCTTCCCCTCGTGGCTCAAGTCGGCACCCAAGTCAGGCGGCTGGATGAACATCCTCAAGGTGGTGCTCGGTTTCATCGAGTTGGCATTTGCCTGCAAGTTCTTCTCGGTGGCCGACCTCGCCTACGGCTGGCATCTGATGGACCGTGAGGTGTTCCTGTGCCTGTGGATTGCCATCTTCGGTCTGCTCGGCCTCTACCTGATCGGCAAACTCAAGTTCAAGAGTGACATTGTTGAGCCTGGCGATGAGACCAAGCCCATGCCCGTCATCTGCATCATGGGCGGACTGGTTTCAATCGCCTTCGCCATCTATATGTTGCCTGGCCTGTGGGGCGCGCCGTGCAAGGCTGTCAGCGCCTTTGCGCCGCCCATGAACACCCAGGACTTCAACCTCAACACCAAGGAGGTGCGCGCCGCTTACACCGACTATGAGCAGGGCATGGCCGCCGCGGCCGCGGCCGGCAAACCCGTGTTCCTGGACTTCACCGGATTCGGCTGCGTGAACTGCCGCAAGATGGAGGCCGCCGTGTGGACCGACCCCAGCGTGGCCGACAAGCTCAACAAGGACTATGTGCTCATCTCGCTGTTTGTTGATGACAAGCGCCCGTTACCCGAGCCCATCGAGGTGACCGAGGCCACTGGCGAAAAGCGCACCCTGCGCACCATCGGTGACAAGTGGAGCTACCTGCAGCGCTACAAGTTCGGCAGCAATACGCAGCCGTTCTACGTGTGCGTGGATCCGCAGGGCAACGCCCTGAGCGGCTCCTTCAGCTACAAGGAGGACGTCCCCGCCTTCCTCGACTTCCTGGACGGAGGCCTTACAAAATTCAAGGAATAAAAACTAAAAACCATACCAATGATTGAACCAAATATCAGAGAACAGATTATTGCGCTAATTAAGCGTGAAGTAGTGCCCGCCGTAGGCTGTACCGAGCCCATGGCCGTGGCATTGTGCGTGGCCCGCGCCACCGAAGGACTGGGCCACATACCAGAAAAAATCACCGTTCTACTCAGTGCCAACATACTCAAGAACGCCATGGGCGTGGGCATCCCCGGCACCGGCATGATCGGCCTGCCCATCGCCATCGCCCTGGGCGCCATTATCGGCAAATCAGAGTATAAACTCGAAGTGCTCAAGGACATCACCCCCGAGGCGCTGGAGCAAGGCAAGCAGTACATCAACGATGGGCGCATCGACATTCAACTGAAGCCGGACTGCTGCGACAAGCTGTATGTTGAGGCCATCTGCGAGGGCGGCGGACACAAGGCCGGTGCCATCATCCAAGGCTCGCACACCCGCTTCGTACAGCTTTCCAGCGACGACAAGACCATGCTCATCGACCCTGTACCCGACGGTTTTGCAGGCGACGACAGTAACGACATCGCGCTTAATCTGCGTCTGGTCTATGACTTTGCCATGCAGGCGCCAATTGACGAGATCCGTTTCATCCTCGAAACCCGAGACTACAACCTCAAAGCCGCCGAGGAGTCCCTCAAGGGCAATTACGGCCACTGCCTGGGAAAAACGATGAACAGACCGCTGAGCCACGGCATCTTCGGCAACACCATCTTCTCACGCATCCTCTCCAAGACCGCACTGGCGTGTGACGCGCGCATGGGAGGCGCGCTCATTCCCGTGATGAGTAACAGCGGATCGGGCAACCAGGGCATCTGTGCCACCAACCCCGTTGCCGTATATGCGATGGAGAACGAGAATACCGAGGAGGAACTCATCCGCGCCCTCACGCTGAGCCACCTCACTGCCATCTACATCAAGCAGAGCCTGGGCAAACTCAGCGCCCTGTGCGGCTGCGTGGTCGCCTCCATCGGCAGCAGTTGCGGCATCACCTATCTGATGGGTGGCGACTATGAGCGTATGTGCCATGCCGTGAAAAACATGGTTGCCAACCTCACTGGCATGATTTGTGACGGCGCCAAGCCCAGTTGCGCGTTAAAGATCACATCGGGCGTCTCCACCGCCCTGCTGAGTGCCGTGCTCGCCATGGAGGGCCGCCACGTCACCAGTGCCGAAGGCATCGTCGATGACGACGTGGACCGATGCATCCACAACCTCACCATCATCGGTGCCGACGCCATGTGCGCCACCGACCAGATGGTCCTCGACATCATGACCAGCAAGAAATAGACCTTATATCACACAAATAGAAAGCGAGGGTTGCGCACGATACGCAACCCTCGTTTTATCAGAGAACAGGTCAATAAGACCTATCTTAAATTACTCGTCGGCTGTGAAACCACTGTAGCGGAAACCGCTAACCCTGTATTTTGCATAGCCATAGGCATCGGGATATCCGTCATCGCTGAACGAGACATAGAACACGATCGAATCAGTGGGGACACCGCTTGCCAAATGGGCAGCACCGGTCATGATTTTGCCGCCGGTGATCGCCACATTAACATCCTCATAACCCTCAACCAGGTTATTGTCCTCAGTCGTATTGTTCGAGAAAGTCATGTTAGCGGGGTCGCAATTCACCTTTACCTTGAAGTCCCAGAAGTTACCCAGGTCGCTTACAATCATCTCATTAGGATCATTTGCAGCTGAGTTAAAGGTCAGCATGTGAACACGTCCAAGACCAAAGAGGTCAGCATCCTCATAGACAAGACCTCCAGCGTCATCAACGGCATCAACCGTGACGTACCAGTCACCAGCCATGTTGACGGTTGCGGTGTTCTCGATCTCCTCTTTCTCGCATGACGTGAATGCCACCAGCACTCCCATCAGCATCAGTATTGAATATAATGTCTTTTTCATAATCATATTCCAATTAAATAGGTTCATAGTTAATCACCAACTCTGTTGAGTACCAGATCCATATAAATCTGGCCAGCATAGCACAGACTGTAAGTGATGGTACCATCGGCATAGACGCCATCGTCCAGATAATCGATACCATCGCCCCAACCAGCAATATAGCTGTCAAGCAACTCGATGTTGCCATCGTTGTCAACGCTGACATAGGCCGTCATGGCATAGCGGGCGCCATAACCGCGGATCTGCTCATACCAGCCACCGAAGATATCGTTCACATAGAACATACCGGGGAGCAACTGGGTGAACGTGATACCCGTGCACTGGGTGGTGTTGCCATAATAGGCAGCACGGTCGGCATAGGTGCGGGCCTGCTGGTACATCGACGCCTCCATATCGGTGTCATAAGTGCCACTGATGTCGAGCGTAACCGACGGATCATAAACAAACACATTGCGGGTCTCAGTTGCACTGAAGCCGTCAGGGTTGGTCACTGTGTAGCTCACACTGTACAAACCAATCTCGTTCTTGTTGAAATCGGTAGTTACTACAACCTGGTTAGTAACGTCTTCACCGCCCAAGTCGGCAGTGTAACCGGGGTCAACATAATCCTGTCCCACCGGCACGGCCACATCACCGCCCTCAAGAGTGATAACGGGATAGTAAGTGATGTCGGTCAGGCCCTCGGTATCCTTGTCACAGGAAGTGAGCGACATGGCCACCAAAGCACCGATTACCAAATATTTAATATTCTTCATAGTCATATTTCTCTTTAAGAATTGATCACATTAGAATTACTTAGCCCAGAATACGGGAGCGCTATCACCAGGATAGTCAGGCGTGTTCTGGTTGCGGTTAGCCGAAGATTCTGCATAGGGGAATCGCTGCAGAATGGTCGTCACAGAAGTGTTGCACTTGATTGGCTTGTACAAGGTACCGGGAATATAGTATTCAGGATGATAAGAATCGGACTGCTCATTGTACAGATCCTCACCCTTCACAACGCTACCCATTTCAGGGTAACCAAGACGGCGCAACTCACACCAACCCTCGAAGCTGTTATAACCCGACAGGTCGATCCACTTCTGGATACCGATGGCGCGCTTGTAGTTGCTTCCATCAAGCGGATAGGCTAAGATAGCAGCATCAGCGCCAGTAACGCCAGCATTGTCAAACGATGCCTCGATGGCCTTGCGGTAATACTCTTGAGCCTTACCGATATTGCCGTTCTTGGCATAGTATTCAGCAATGTAGAAATTGATGTCCGAAGTACTGATCAGAACAACGGGGTCATCATAGTGGGCGTTGGGACGGCACCAGTAAGCAGCCTTATAGCTTGCCGTGGTGCTGAAGTTGGTACCACTGACACCACCGGTGTAGTCACCATCGCTATTGGGAGTGAAGTAAGCCTGAAGGCGGGCATCACCATATTCGCTCATCGTTCCCAGCAATGCGAGGTTGAGAATGATGTTCTTTTGTGAAGCGCCATAGCTAGTAAACGCATCCTCCATGAAGAAGGGGTTTGCCTGGCCGGCCTCGTTCTTCCAGCAGTTGGCAAATTCCACGTTGCTGGTGGGGAAGTTGTCCTCGTTAATCAGAGCAGCAATCTGAGCGTTCACGTCCTTCACACCGCTCTCACGAGTAAGGATGCGCAGTTTAAGCGCGTTGGCAAACTTAATCCAGTCAGCAGCCGTTCCACCCGGGTAGAGCAGGCTGGTAGCCACCTGGTCACTGCCGCTCACCTTGGCAAGAGCCTCATCGAGCTCAGCAAGAATGCCATCATAAATGGTCTGACCATCATCATATTCAGGAGTGAGGTACTCCAGGTTCTGAGCCTGGGTATAAGGCACCTCACCATAGCAGTCCACGAGCACCTGATAAGTGAAGACTCGCAAAGTAGTGGCAGCCAGATAGGTGCCCCAATCCTCGTTGGCAGCAGCCATCTCGCGGATGGTCTTAATATTGTTCAGCACTCGCGTGTTAAGCTGGGTGTAGGTGCTGCTGGAACGCGTAGGACTCATAGTAAACTGACTGTAGTCCAGATAGTTACTGGTACCGAAGTACTGTGAATAGTACTGTGTGAAGTAGCCACTCACGGTACGCAGGAAATCGCCATAGCTGTGGCACACATTCAGCTCAACAGCGGGCAACATCATGTTGGGGGTCATATTCTCCTGGGTGGGAGAGTTGGGATCTTGGTTGATGTCCAGATAGTCGTCACAGGACGTAAAAGCCAAACCGAGAACCAGAAGACTTGCAAAAAATATTTTTTTCATAATCTTTTTCTCCTCATTAATTAATTAGTACTTAATGGTCAGGTTCAAACCATAGACACGGCATGACGGGTTGCTGTAGAGCTCACCGAAGTTACCTGCGAGGTCAGTACCGGTAGTCGTGGACTCGGGATCAACATACATGTTGCCCTTGGCAGTCCAAGTGAACAGGTTGTTACCGAACAAGGTCAGAGCGACATTGCTCAGCTTCATACCGTTTACCCAGCTCTTGGGAAGCTCCCAAGTGAGGCTCAGGTTGCGCAGCTTGGCAAACGAGCGGTCAAGCAGATAAGCCTCACCTCCGTTGCCCCAACCATAATCGTTGAAGTAGTCCTGATAGCTACCATCACTCACAAAGATGGGAGTGGTGTTCTCGCTATAGGTACCGTCACCGTTTGAAACGACACTTCCGGGGATAACGAACGGACGACGATCGTTATAAGTCGTGATGATGCCGTTACCAGTGAACTGCATCAGGTTCTTGGTGCGGGAGAACATGTGGCCGCCGTAGCGGATATCCAAAGCAGCAGCCAAGGTAACGCCATAAGCGCTGATTGAGGTGTTGATACCACCAGTCCACTTGTAGTTCATGTCCTTACCTGTATCCAGCACCTTGTCGCTCAGGATGGGCTGTCCAGCAGCGTCAACGACGGGGTGAACAATTCCCTCTCCATCGGTATAGGTCTCAGGCAGATAAGTATAGTAGGAACCCATGGGTTTGCCTTCCTCGGCATACATGTAAACGGCATCGTTACCAGCCGAGAAGCTGTAGATGGTCACCTTGCCACCCTCAAGCGAAGCGGGCATCGTGAGCACCTTGTTGCGGTTGATGGCGATATTGAAGCCCAAATCCCAACGGAAGTTGTTCAACAGCACGGGAGTCGTGTTGACAAGCAACTCAACACCACGGTTGCGCACCTTACCAAAGTTGGTCACCACGCTGCTGTAACCGGTTGACGGGTCAACAGGCAGGGTGAAGATCTGGTCCTTAGTGGTACGGGTGTAATAGGTAGCGTCAATGCCTAAGCGGCTATTGAAGAACTGGAGGTTCAAACCAGCCTCAAACTCGGTAGTCATCTCAGGTTTCAGGTTAGATGATCCGGCCGTGGTCGAAGCCTGGAATGCGTTGATTCCGTTAAACGGGAACGTCAGGTCGGTACCACTGTAGTAACCATAGGCAAAACCTTGAACGAAACGGGGATCAACCATGTAGGGATCGGCATCGTTACCAGTGCGACCATAGGCGAGACGAGCCTTACCGAAGTTCAGGATGCTGTTCTGGGGAATCAAGCGGGTGAAAATCCAGCTCAAGGTTGCGCCAGGATAGAAGAAGCTGTTGGCGTTGATGGGCAGGGTGGATGACCACTCGTTGCGGCCCGTGAGGTTCAGGAACAGCATATCGTCCCAACCGAAGGTCACGTCACCGAAGAGTGCCACCTGGCGGCGCTTGCTTTGCGATTCGCTCAGTTCACTCTTGGTGGCACCATTGCTCAGATCCCAGAAACCGGTCTCGAAAGTCAAACCATCAGTCTGGCCTACCATAGAGGTGACAAAACGCTCATTGAGGTTCACACCGGCAATTGCGGCAAGACTGAGCCTTTCGTTCAAGAAGTTGCGGGTGTAATCAGCGAGGAAGTCATGGTTCAGCTCGTAGCGGCGACTGTAGGAGGCATATACCCAACCATCCTGGTTCATGTTGCTGGGAGCATAACCATAGTCATTGTTGATAAGGGCATCGTCAAGGTCGATCTGCGGATAACCGATCTTGCGGTCATAATCCGTGTAGTCAAAACCGAAGCGATAGGTGAAAGTGAAGTCCTTGAACAGACCCAGATCAGCCTGCACCTTACCATGCATCTGCTTACCATCCACATGGTTGTAGTTGTTCTCAATGGCCCAATAGGGGTTGGTGATACCATAAGGGGTGAAGTATGCCTCGGGGGTGAAGAACGCGCTATTGGTGTTCTTCATATCCACGATGCTCACGTCACGGGCCATCTCCAACAGACCGTCGATCACCGAGGTACCCTGGAAACTGCCAACTGTGTTGGTGTTAAACTTGGCATAACTGATGCCACTGGTCAGGCGCAACCAATCAGTAGCCTCGAAGCCATTGCGGAAGTCGATGGTGTGGCGAGTGTAGGTATCTTTGTCATAGGGAAGGATACCATCATCACCCACGTAGTTGTAAGACAGGTAGTAATTCACCTTATTGTCACTGGAAATGCCGCTGAAGGCAATGCTGTGGTTGTGTGACCAACCCAGATCAAAGAAGTCCTTCACGTTGTTTTCCTTTGCAGTGAAGTCGTGAATCAGCTGCTGGTGATTCCAAATGGGACCGTAAATTTGACGGCTGCCATCCAATGCGGGACCCCACGAACCGTTCTCAATGTACGTCTGGGTGCCATTCCAACCCTGACCCCAGCTGTTCTGGAACTTGGGCAGAAGGGCAATCTGGCGGGCCTGGAGGCTACCGTTATACTCGATGGAGAAATTCTTGCCGTCACCCTTGGTACCCTGCTTAGTGGTCACGATGATGACACCGTTGGCGGCGCGGCTACCATACAATGCGGTAGCGGCAGCACCTTTCAGCACGGTCATGCTTTCGATGTCGTTAGGTGAGATGCTGGCGATACCGCCGGCGGCCTGGGCATGACCCTGACCAGTCAGCGTGGTGCTCTGCAAGGGCACACCGTCAACAACATACAACGGCTGGTTGCTACCATTGATGGAGCTGAAACCACGGATGATTACCGAATTGGCAGCACCGGGGTCACTTGCGGTGGACTGCACCTGCAGACCGGCAACCTTTCCGCTCAATGATGCCATGGCCTCACCGGTGTGGGCGCCGGTAATATCCTCGGCCTTCACCTGTTGGGCGGCATAACCCAGCGATTTCTGTTTGCGGGTAATACCCATGGCGGTGACTACCAGCTCATCAAGCGTGGTGTTGTCCTCTTCGAGGGCAACGGTCACATAACTCGAAACCGCAACGACCTGGGTCTTGTAACCCAAGCAACTGATTCTGAGTTGCGTCACGTTGTCATTGACGGTTACTGTGAATTGACCGTCGAGGTCGGTGGCAGTACCCTGTGACGAGCCGACAGCTTGCACAGTGGCACCAATCAGCGGCTCATTGTCACTGGCACTGACGACTTTACCATTCACGGTCTTGTTGGCCCATGCACTCATCGTAATGAGGCATATCGCCATGAGAGTTGATAAAAGTCTCTTCATACAGTAAACAATTAGTTAATCCATCGGTACGTTCAAGCGAGCGCAAACCCAAACGCGCCCATGGATTGATGTTGATTATCTCTAAAATTGTTAAACAGCAAGTGCGCTCTGCTTACTGATTTTGTCAAACAAAAACGGGAAAAGAACAACAGGATTGGATTTTTAAAGCGGAACTAGCATGAGAAGCAAAACTACTGACTTACCGTACCGCACACAAATCACCTTAATACAATACATGGTATCATAACTGCTCTTTTCTATCTTCTATCCCTTGTGATAATCACAAGACGACTCGCAAAGATAAACATTTTTTCACTCAAGCAACACCTTATTTAAAAAAAAACAAATAAAATTCTGTATTTAGCATGAAAATTGTCAATTTCTATTGCACTTTCACCCCTAATGCTACGCTTTAGACATGATGATTCTGTTAGATTAATTGCGAGCGAATGCGGGCAATCCTAATCCTAAATCATAATGAATCGAGATTCCCAGAATGTCACTGAGAAAAAGAAAATTCTTAAAAGATGTTAAATTATTTGGAGGGTATGGAAAGTTTGCTATACCTTTGCAGTGTACTAGTTTTGTGGTACACTATAAGAGTCATTTATTAACCCTTAATATTTATCTGTTATGCTTAACATCAGAAACATCAGCTTCAGCTACAACAAGCGCAGCGGGAACCTGTTCCACAACTTCTCGCTCGACCTGGAGCCAGGCAACGTTTATGGACTGCTGGGCAAGAACGGCGCCGGAAAGTCCACACTCATCTACCTGATGACCGGACTGCTCACGCCCGCCGAAGGCGAGGCAACGCTCGACGGCGTGAACGTGCGCGAGCGGCTGCC
>JAFZKD010000120.1 GCA_017553785.1 Muribaculaceae bacterium
AAAGGCGGGCGAGATGAGCCAGTCTTCGTTGGCACCATGATTGTAGCCGTTCATGTAGGCGTAGTGGTTGCCACTGTGTTCGGCAATGGTCCATCCGGCCTCGCCTTCCACGTCGACGCCAGTCCAGCCATGCCATTCTTCCTCTTCCCAATCTTGGTTAAAGATGATGACAAGGTTGTCTTGGATGATGTATTCTGCCGTGACAACGGGGCTATCGTTGTAGCCGTCCTTCACAGCGTAGGCCTTGACGGTCGTGTTTGTTGTTATTTCCAACGGAGTTTCGTAAACGGGGCTGTTCTGATTCGGGTAGGTGCCATCGAGAGTGTAGTGGATGGTGGCATCGGCAGTAGCGCAAGAGATAGTCACTGTTTGAGCTTCATAGTATGTACCTCCAGCGGGGTCGAAAATAGGTGCAGCAACAGTAGGAGTGGGCGGGACACCGCCTTCGCCTTGCATGAAGATGTCAAGGGAGAAATTGTATTCGCCTGCATTGCTGTTGGTCATATTGCTGGTAGAGTAGGCCTTGACCACGCCGTTGCCTTCAAGCATACGGAGAGCAAAGCCACGGTTGGTGGTAGTGGCGTTGATGATGTTGAATCCAGTATATTCAGGCACTAAAGAGGCAGTGTCGGAAACGCCTAATTCAACCGTCCAGATGGTCTTTTCGCTGTTCATCACGAAGTTGGTACCGCTGTTGCCGTAGCCGATCACATCGCCACTGGCATTGGTGAAGGTATAACCGTCGGAAGTGACATCCACCGTCCAATAGTAATCGCTTTCGTTGGCGATAATACTGGCAGGGATGACTTCGTTGCTGCCATTCATCTCGCTGGTGAACTCGGTGGTGCCAAGTCCGCCGCTCGTTAAGGTGTTGGCGATGGCGAGGTAGGCGTTTGCTGACTCATTGTAGCGGGAAGCCAGAATGACTTGATTGCCTTCAGCAAGTTCGCTCACATCGCTGATGCGGATGTAGTTGTCACCTGGAACAGGCTGTGCAGTGACGGTGCCGCTGCATGCGACTTGAATGTTGTCGACATCGGAGCAAGTGATAGTGATGTTTTCATTGTATTCACCGACAGCTAAACCAGCTTTCAGACGGACATGAATGGTAGTTTCTTCGATAACTCCATTGACAGGTTCAAGCACGATGGGATTTTGTGAAAAACCAGTGCCCTGTGTTTGTGAAATCTCATAATTGGTGCTGGGGGTGACAGTGATGTTGCTGCTCAGGTTGAAACCGCTGACGGTGAAGCTTTGTTCATCCGATGATGAACCGCCGCCTTCCATGTAGGTGAATCCCGTTAGGGTAAGCGGTGTCACATTGACAACGGGTGATGTGGTCGAGGATTGGCCGACAAGCATAATGTCATCGACTTCCCAAGCGGCGGCTCTGTCTTCGGAGCAGGTGTATTTGAAAGCGATATGGCAATTCGTTCCGTTAAATGTAGGCGGATTCAGACTGATTTCACCCGATTCAGCCCAAGTCCAACCGCCAGAGGAGAGGTTGCAGTCGAGATTGGTCCAGGAGGCTGCGTTCGGATCTTGGCCTTCGCTATAATCGTTGGAGAAGCAAACAATGAGTGTATCGCCAACGAAATTC
>JAFZKD010000121.1 GCA_017553785.1 Muribaculaceae bacterium
GCGAATCAGCTCAGTCATCGTGTTGTCGTGGCTGTATTCGCGGGTCGAATATGCAATGTTCCCGACAAAGGGGATGTTCCTCGCTATATGTCGGCCAACATCGATAGCCCCTTTGATGTTCGCATCGTTGTGTCTGTAGTTCTGGTACTCTCGATATACTCCTTGACGCAAAGCGGATTTCAAGAAATACGGGAACATGAACATGATGAAGTCGAAGACATCTTCATGCTCGTTGTTGTGGCTGAGGTCAATGAGGTTGAACGAGAGCACCCGCTGCAGCATATAATGCAGCAGGAAGTCGTCACGGCCGACATCAAATCTTGACTTGATTTTGACCTGGAGATTACCAACGCCTATGAAGCCCATGACGTTCTCAGTCTTGATGCGGACTCGTTCGGGGTCATTGGTATTAAGAATGCTCATGATAGATGAATCACCTATCCTATCGTCAGATGTTTCGATACTGAATGGGAAAATAAGCAGGTTCTCATTTTCACGGCACAGTTCAGCAATCGATTTATCAGCGATTGGGAACAGGGCGGCGACATCCTTCCTATGGAATGTCTGCCCCTGGTGATTATCTGTCAGGTTAATTCTCATCCTCCAACAATGGGCTGTCGGTTACTGTTTCTTGATTGTTGCCAAAATATGCCTTGCTGAACTTGTCGAGGATTTCTTCCGTTTTACGGAATCCACGCAAGTACTCCTTCAGCAAAGGCTGGATATTCATTTTCCACAGTTTCTCGAAATCACCGCCATTATCCTTGAGTTTCAAGAAATAAGCCGGGCCTATCATATATGCTGCGCCTAAGCCATCTGATTCGGCGATGGCATTGTTCAGGCGATGCATCGTTTCCTTGGCTTCTTCAGCACGGGGCAACTCGTCAAGCATCGCCTCGGTGTCATCAGGAACAATTTCATGCCAGGTGAAGCGCCTACGCATGGCGAAGTCCATACTCTCTACCGAGCGGTCAATATCATTCATGGTGGCAAGTATGTACACGTTTTCGGGCACATAGAAGCCATCGGCGAATACATCATCTTCAGGAACCAAATTCTGGTACTGTGTCTGAACTAGAATATCTTTCTGGCCACGATAGCCAGGATCGATGGCAAAGAACAGTTCGCCAAAGATCTTTGATGCCTCACCACGGTTGATTTCATCGATGATGAAAACAAACGGTTTATGCTTAATCACTACAGATTCCACCTTAGGTTGGACAGGATTCTGTCCAACGTCTAGATGATAATATTCACGAAGATAGTTGATAATTAGTTCGCAATGCTTAGCATAAAAATTATCGGTGTTGGTTTTATCATAGAAACTCTTTACCTTCTCTTTAGTGATTGAGAGTCCATTTATTCTCAGTTTGGAGTCTTCTCTAACCGTGACTCTGAAGGCATCGCTTCTTGGTCTTTCAAATGTAAGTTCCTTCTTTGTTTCCTTCAGCTCATTTATCAGCATATCGTATGCTTCATCAAAAGAAGTTGAGATTGTCTCGTTTTCTGTAACTATTGTATCTTCATCGACTAAATTGTCTTCTTGCAAAGCCATGATAGCATCTTTACAGAACTTCTTGAATACACCGTCCCTACGCTTAAAGCTCATTTGCTCGTCGCCTTTATCTATGGGGCGCAGGCCCTCTACAAAGTCTGTGTAATCGTATGACGGATGGAACTGAACGAACTTGATTTCTGCGCCCATTTCCTCAGCGATTGCTCGGGCCATGTATGTTTTACCAGTACCCGGGGCGCCAGTCAGTACCAGGTTATGGGTCTCTTGGAGTAGTTCAATATACTTTTTATATTTTTTGGGTTGTGGCATTGGTTCTTCGTCTTTATTTGGGATTATTTTAGATTTCATGTAGTCTCTCATGCACCAGAAGACCGTTTGAACGGCAAGGTTTAGTGGTTTATTTCTATATTGGCTTATATGGGGCATGATGACTTCTTGGATCTTTTCTCCAAAATCAGCGGCAAATCTGTCGATAATCTCCATGAAATGGCTGAATTTCTTGCCCACATCTCTTTTGTTGAAACCAAAATATCTGCAGACGAGCTGATATACTTCATCTTTGTATGTTGTGTATCTCACAGGATACCTGCACATCAACAAAGCAGATGCGGTCCTTTCATCATTAGCAAAATTCTTCCAGTCACCTGGACAAATTGACTTCATTTCATCTTTGAAAGTGGCGATTCGCTCATCGATGGGCTTTGACTCGTCAAACAGATGTTCACCTGTAGCAGTCAACATATCTGGTTTTTTATTCCAGAGATAACTCATCACACCATTAACACGAGCATTATCAACAAGATTAACAGTCTGCCCTTGTATTTTCCCTTGAAGGTTCTTGATGATGTCCAGCACTCCTTTGCCTTCTGTTATATCAAGCAACTCCCATTTGTAGGATTCATCAAATTCTTTTAACTGCTTGCTTTCGCGAAACCGAAGAATTAATGCTTTCATCAAGTAATATTGCAAGGCTTCGACAAGTTCGTCTCGCAGCTGCCATTTAAAGCCCTCATCGGTGTCCCATCCCTTCTGCATAGGGATACACCAAAAGGTTTCCTTGCCATCTGTATTTAAGACTTGGAATCTATTGAGTTTCTTTTGCACCCACCTTGCGAAGTTGAACACTTTTGCATTGTAGTGTTCATAAGTTTTTCCATTTTTCTTTGCTACAGCGGTGCATGTGGCAGCGTGGTTGTATTCTCGCAGGAAGCAGCACAGCGTATCGAAATATGGTTTGGCATCAGGATGCTTCAACAACTGAAACCATTCATCAGCAGAGATGCCAATGTCTCCACAACTGTACTCGCCGTTGTCGTTGACTGTTTTATATATCGTTTCTAAAGCCATAGTGAAATCATTATGAGTTATTTGGCTTCTTTGCCTTTCTTATAATTTGAGTTGAATAGATTTGTCAAGTTATTCTTTGTTTAATTCGTGTAATTGGCTTCGCCGAGCTAAAGGTTCGTAGTTTAAAGAACTTACTTCGGTTGGTCGATGTTGCGCATGGAGAGGGCGATGCGGCCTCGGTCGTGGTCGATGCTGGTGACGCGGACGCGGACATGCTGATGGACGTGGACCTGGCGGGCGGCGGGCAGACCCTTTTGCGGCATCTGGGAGACGTGGACAAGGCCGTCCTTGTGGATGCCTAGGTCAACGAAGGCTCCAAACTGGGTCACGTTGGTGACGATGCCGTTCAACTCCATACCCTCGCGCAGGTCCTTGATGTCGTTGACGTTCTCGTCAAATTCCCACACCTGCACCGTCGAGCGCGGGTCGCGCCCAGGTTTCTCCAACTCGCTCATGATGTCGCGCAGGGTGGGCTCACCCACATCGTCGGACAGGTAACGGCGCGGGTCAATCTTGTCGCGTTGCGCCTTGTCCTTGATGAGGTCGGCGATGCTGCATCCGCAGTCGCGTGCCATCTGCTCCACAAGGGCGTAACGCTCGGGATGGACGGCACTGTTATCCAGCGGGTTGTCGCTCTCGGGCACACGCAGGAAGCCTGCCGCCTGTTCAAACGTCTTGGGGCCGAGTTTGGGCACCTTGAGCAATTGCTGGCGCGAGGTAAAATGACCGTTAGCGGCACGGTAATCGACGATGTTCTGGGCGAGGGTGGGGCCGAGTCCTGCGATATAGGTGAGCAGTTCCTTGGAAGCCGTGTTGACATTTACGCCCACGCTGTTCACGCAGCTTTGCACCGTGAAGTCCAGCGCCTCTTTGAGGCGTGTCTGATCCACGTCGTGCTGGTACTGGCCGACACCGATGGACTTCGGGTCAATTTTCACCAGTTCGGCTAGCGGGTCGAGTAGGCGACGGCCGATGGAGACGGCTCCGCGCACGGTCACGTCCTTGTCGGGGAACTCGTCACGCGCTATCTTGCTAGCGCTGTAGATTGACGCACCGTTCTCGCTCACCACGAAAACATCAATGGGCCTGCGGTAGCGGATGCGTTTCAAGAAACGCTCCGTCTCGCGGCTAGCCGTGCCGTTGCCCAGTGCAATGGCGTCAATCTTGTAGGCCTCGGTGAGCGAATGTATTTTCTTGGTCGCCCCCTCGATGTCGTTGTGGGGCGCGGTGGGGTAGATGACATCGTTGTGCAGCAGATTGCCCTGCTCATCGAGGCATACCACCTTGCAGCCCGTGCGGAAGCCCGGATCCACCGCCAGCACACGCTTGCGGCCCAGTGGCGGCGCAAACAATAGTTGACGGACGTTCTGGGCAAAGGTTTCGATGGCCTCTTCGTCGGCTTTCTCCTTGGCGGCTGCGGCAAACTCGGTCTCAATCGAGGGCTTTATCAGGCGCTTGAAGCTATCCTCGGCGGCCTCCTCGACCAGTTGCGACGCCTCGCCATTGCCCTTGACGACGATGCGTGCGATGTTGTCGAGCGTGCGGTCGTCGTTGATTTCGATTCCCACCTTCAAGAACCCTTCTTTCTCGCCACGGCGAATGGCCAGCAACTGGTGGCTGGACACGCGCTTGAGCGGCATGGAGTAGTCGTAATAGTTCTCGTAGTTGCGGCCTTCAATCTCCTTGCCCTTGATAAAGTGCGACACGAGACGCGCGTCATACTTGAAACCGCGCCTCACGGCATTCCGCACTGCCTCGTTTTCACTCACCCACTCGGCGATGATGTCCTGTGCGCCAGTGATAGCGGCATCGATGTCGGGCACCTTGTCGCCGTCAACATACTGGCGCGCCCGTTCCTCGATATTGCCACCGCGTTGCGACATGATGATCTTGGCTAGCGGCTCCAAACCCAGTTGTCGGGCCGCCTCGGCACGTGTCTTGCGTTTGGGCTTGTAGGGCAGATAGATATCTTCAAGTGTGTTGGCATCCCAACAGTTGTTGATGCGCTCGGCGAGTTCGGGCGTTAGTTTGTCTTGTGCCTCGATGGTCTTGAGGATGGTGGAACGGCGTTTTTCCAGCTCGCGGTAGTAACGCAGCCGCTGGTCGATGGACTGGATGGAGAAGTCGTCAAGGTTGCCGGTCACCTCCTTGCGGTATCGGCTGATAAAAGGGATGGTAGCGCCGTCATCGAGTAAATTGACGGTGCCTGCTACCTGATTAATCGGGATATTGAGCTCTTGTGAGATGAGCGTTGAGAGTTGAGTTGCCATTTTTAAAGTGAGGAGTTAAGAGTTAGGAATTGATTGCAAAAAGCTAAAAACTAACGTTTCTTCCTGAGGGTGATGACCGTGATCTCGGGGGTGGCTCCGATGCGCATGGGTGTGCCCACCATGCCTGTGCCGATGTTGACATAAAGCTGCTGTTCGCCTTCGGAATAGGCGCCGCCCCACTCAGGATAGCGCATGCTCGCTGGTGACCACCGCCATTTGCCCAGCGTGAGCATAATCTGCCATGCATGGGTGTGCCCGGCAAGCATCAGGTCAACGTTACTGTTTGGAATGGTGTTGTCACGCCACGCAAAGGGGTTGTGCTGCAGTTGGATCTTGAAGTTGCCATCACGTGAGCCGCTGTAGGCACTGGTGATGTTGCCTCGCTTGTCGCCGATGTGGTCGCCATAGTTCTCGGTGCCGATAATGATAATTTGCTGATTGCCACGCTTGATGACGGCATGGCTGTTGTTGAGCAGTTTCCATCCCGCTGCGGTTTGCAGGTCGCACAGGGCTTTGCGGTCGGCTGTTTTAGCCTTCTCATCATCCCAGTGGACATAGTCGTCATAGTCGTGATTGCCGAGCACCGAGAACACGCCGTCGGGCGCGTGGAGTTTTGCCAGCAAGTCACGGTAGGGTAGGGCTTCATTGGTCTCCCTGCTCACCAGGTCTCCTGTGAAGCAGATCATGTCGGGGTGCAGGTTGTTGATGGCTTCAATCTGTCGCTCCACGATGCTCCTGCGTCCGTTGTATGTACCCAGATGGGTGTCGCTCCACTGCACGATGCGGTAGCCGTCAAAGGACTCGGGTAGCCTATCAAAGGTCATCTCTACCTCACGCACCTCAAGGGTCCGCGGTGTGATGATGGCTCCCCACCACATGATGACGAACACTAAAGCCGCGACCACAAAGGCACATACCGTCATCCATCGCTGTTTGATCCACCGCCCGAGACCGTAGATGATAGTGCCTAACACCTTGGGTGCCATGATGGCGAAGAAGGTGTAGAGCATGTACTGGCCTGTGGTGAACATGGTGTTAGATGTCGAAGCCTCGTTCAAGGGCATGACGGCGATTGCTGCGACCAATGCGGCCGACAGTACGGCCAGCGCACCGTTGAACCATGCTAACCAGCGGTATCCGCTGCGACGCAGCCGGTGGCAGATAAAAACGTCCATGGCGATGCACAGCACCGCCACGACGATTAATCCTAACCAATGAATCTTCATTTTAGACCTTAGATTTTAGACCTTAGACTATTGATGGAGCTAAGGGCTGAATGCTAATAGCTAATAGCCTACTTGGTGGCTTCCAGGTAGTTGGAGAGCGGGTTGCTGTACATCTGAAGCATCTTGTTGTACATATAAAACCTGTCTGCTTCGCTCAGTTTCATGCCCTCGGTCTTGTCGATCTGGCTCGACAGGTATTGCTCAAACGCCTCACGCTCCTCCTGGGTGTATTTGTCGTCAAACTGCTTGTCGTCAAACAGGATGTCATGGGCGATGTAGTTGGTCTTGTAGATTTTGTAGTTCTGATGGATGGCATGGTCGATGATAGCGCACACGCGGTCCACTTCAAGGAATTTATCCAGTCCTTCGGGAATCTTGTCCAGTTCCTCGTTGATGCATGCGGTGAAGGCATAGTGTACCTCGCCCTTGTGACCGATGATGCCCGTCTTCATGCTGATCAGATCGTCCTCAGGAGCCTTGCGCCAGTTGGGATTCTTACTCTTGCACAGGAACTCCTTGGCCTTGAGGTAGTCGTTTGGGTCATACTCGTAGCTGATGGAGATAGGTGCGATATTCAATTCCTTCAGGCTTTCAATGAAGGATTTGTCCCGATTGCCGTAGGCCAGCATCTTGATGAGGCTCTCCTGTGTGCGGTCGTTACTGTCCTTGCAGCGTCCCTCGCGCTGGGCAATCCATAGCGAGGCACGTTTTTGCTCAATGGCAAAGTGCATGTAGCCAGACAGTTGCACGGCTGCTGTGAGTGTCTGGATACGTCCCAGATTGCGCTTCACAATAAAGCTCTTGTTCATGCGCACCAGTTTGGTAATCCAATCATAGATGAGGAGGTTGTTGCCAATGGCGATTTCGCAGGCGTCACGACCGCCTTTAAGCAGCAGATAACTCAACTGAGCCGAGTCAAGAACGATGTCGCGATGGTTAGTGACAAAGGTATAAGGCATTTCCTTGTCCAGATTCTCGGTGCCGCTGGTGGTGAGCGTTGTCGCCGTCTTGGCCATCAGTCCCTCGATAAAGGGCTTCATTACCTTGACCTGGAATTCGTGCTTGGAGTTGATGCCCAGCAGCACATGTTTGAACTCAGAGTACTTGTAGTTGGGCAATGCCATAGCCACAATCTTTTGGAAACCCGGTTCTTGTACCAGAATGGTCATGGCCGTTTGGAAATCTTTGTCAGGAATCGGGCAGATGTCCTGATACTCAACTGGAATGGGTATGTTCTCGTTCTCTATCATAATGAATTGGGTTATTGGGGAGACGCGTTTTCAGCCTCTCAGTTTTTAGTTCATATCTTGTCAACCCACAAAGTTAATCATTTTCCCGAAAAAGTGCTAATTATCCTTTGGTTTTTTTCAAAAACACTCTTTTCTGTAATCTTTTGGGCATGATACATTGTGTACAGCAACACTTGGTGAATAATGAATCGTTAAGGCAAGAGCAATTTTTGGCGCAAAATATTTTGCCATGTCATGATGGATAGTTAATTTTGCTACTCAAGTCCTGTCCCAAATGGGAATGTAGGATGTGAAAGGCGTATGGTTACGGCAGGTCCTTGAGTTGATTTGCCGCAGTTCTGACAAATAGGCGAAAAGCCTAATAAACTGGTAATTAGAGCAATGAAGAAAGAATACTTGATTTCTTTAAAACAATATATACAGAACTACTCATTGTGCAATGAATTAAAACAATATAAAGGATTGCACAATGGCAAACGTTGCTTTATCATCGGGACAGGCCCCAGCCTGACCGTAGAAGACCTTGAAAAACTGAAAAACGAAATCACTTTCGGCTCAAACCGGATATTTGAGATTTTCCCCAAAACGACATGGCGCCCTACCTACTACATGAACCAGGATTATAAGCTGATTGAGAAATTCCAACAGGATATCAAAGCCGTGGATTGCCAGCGCTTGTTCTTGCCGATTGACGCGAAGCATTTCTTTGCCGATAACGATAATATATCTTATTTCGTACTTCGTTACAAGGAGTTTTATCCTGGCTTTGCCGACTTCAGTATGCACTTGAACAGGTTCATGGGCCAAGGTTTCACAGTGACCTATGGCGCCATCCAGATGGCCTATTATATGGGTTTCAGCGAGGTTTATCTGTTGGGTATAGACCATAACTATTCTGTCAGCCTGGACGAGAACGGCATTCCTGTCATAAAAGACAATGTCCAAGATTATTTCGCGGGATCCAAGGCGAGCAACAAGGGCTTGAACCTGCCCCGCATCGTCGAGAGCACGATGGCCTACATCACGGCAAGGAAGTTTGCCGATGCCCATCCGGGTTTTACGGTGTACAACGCCACGCGTGGCGGCAAGTTGGAAGCCTTTAAGCGGGTAGACCTTGATGAAGTCTTGTCTCCCAATCCCAATTCCTGTCAATAAGATTTGCCCTATGGAAGAACGAAAGAAGAAAATAGGAATCGTCACGATTCACATGATCAATAACTACGGTGCGATACTGCAAGCCTATGCCTTGAACTCGTATCTGAACTCTGTGGGTTATGATGCCGAGACGATAGACTTCAGGACCTACCGCGTTGCCGAGAGTTATAAGACGTATGCACCCATTCATGGCCCAATGGACTTGGTGAGGAACCTGCAGACGTTGACGCTCATGAAAAAGATCAGGAAGCGCCATGAACGCATGAAGGGCTTTATCCAGGAAAACGTAAAGCTGTCCCAAGGTGTGTATTACAGTAATGCTGAGCTTGCCGAGGCCCATCTGGATTACGATTATTACATCTGCGGCAGTGACCAGATATGGAATACTTATTGTGACAACTATGACGATGCGTTTATCTTGGCTTTCGCCCGTGATAAAGGCATCAGGTTGTCTTATGCCGCCAGCATGGGCATGTCCTCGGTGAACCCCGCGCTTCTCCAGCGGTTCAAGGAGGAGTTGTCGGGTTTTTCGGCCTTGTCGGTGAGGGAACAGAATGCTGTGGAGGTGATTTCTTCCATCAGCGGCAAAGAGGTGGTTCAGGTGATGGATCCGGTTTTCTTGTTGTCGCCCGACCAATGGCGCCAAGTCATGAAACGCGACCTGTGTCCCCAACGGCCATATATCCTTTTCTACTCGGTGCATGGCGGATGGCCAGGCATGAGGAAATATGTGAAGCAATTGTCACGGCTCTACCACATGCCAGTGGTGGTGGTGAACAAGAACTTGCGTGAGGCGTTGTACCCCAACATCAAGTGCTTTGATGCCGGTCCGGCCGAGTTTGTCGGTCTGCTGGATGGCGCAAAATATATTTTCACTAACTCCTTCCACGGCTGTGCCTTCTCCATCATGTTTAAGAAGAAATTCCAGGTGTTTGTGGCGGGTACAGCAAGTCAGGGCACCGCTTCACGCATCTATAGCCTGATGAACACACTGGGCTTGGCCGATCGTATCACTTCGCGTGACGGGAATCCTGCCGCGATGGACAATGTGATAGACTGGGACAACGCTCACTCAAAGCTGCAACCCATGATAGACTCGTCCAAAAATTATTTAGATGAAGCTTTGCGAACCAAATAACTGCCTGGGCTGTCTCGCTTGTTATAACGCATGCCCTAAAGGGGCCATCCAAATGCGTTATACCGATCATGCCGTTTTGGTTCCATCGATCAACCAGGAAACCTGCATCGAGTGCGGCTTGTGTCAAAAGGTTTGCCCTGTTATCACACCCAATATCAAGCCCAACCAGGTCATCAAGTGCTATGCCGCTTGGTCAACCGATCGCCGGCTTCTGGAGAATGCCGCATCGGCTGGTGTGGTGACCACATTGGGTTATCACACGATCCAGAATGGGGGCATGGTGTTTGGTGCCCGTTTTGATGACAAACGGTTAGTGATTACCGGAGCCTCAACATTGAAGGAACTGCTCGAGTTCCAAGGGAGCCGGTATGTTCATGCGTTCGTTGGACAGTCCTTCATCGAGATCAAGCGCTATCTGGATTCCGGCAGGCGGGTGATGTTCACCGGAACGCCATGCCAGGTTCATGGCCTGCGCCAGTACCTTCAAAAGGATTATAGTAATCTGTTGACGGTGGATCTGGTTTGCCATGGTGTTGCCCCGATGTCCTACCTGAATGAGTATCTTTCGGAAAAAGGAATTGACGATTATGACAATGTTGTGTTCAGGGGGAAGCACGGCATGTCGCTGGTCGTTTCTAAAGACGAAAACATCCTTTACAGGAAATATAAATTCGTGGATTTGTTCTATATGGCCTATCTCAAAGGTCTGCTCAGCAGGGAGAACTGCTATCAATGCCCTTACTCCTCGCCTAAGCGTTATGGTGATGTCACTGTTGGTGACTTCTGGGGCTTGGAAAGGACCAGCGATATGCCGAATCATCCGTTCATTTCGGTGTTGTTCACCAATACCGCTAAGGGTGAACAATGGATCAACGAACTGCGGGATTCCATACAATGCGTGGAGAAACCGCTAGAAATGGCGTTGAAGAAGAATGGCCAACTGAACCGTCCGTGCACGAGACATCGTGGCCGAGACCGGTTTCTGGCCCTATATCCTGATCGAGGCCTGGTTAAATCCATCAAGAAGTCACCGTTTTATCGGGACTATCTCAAGAGGGCTTGGCGATACAGGGCTTTATTATTCGCATCAAACTTAAAACACTTTATAACTCATGGAACATCAGTTTAATATACTTGACTGCACACTGCGCGACGGCGGTTACTACACTGACTGGGACTTTGCGCCCAATGTGGTGAATACCTATCTTGATGCGGTGAACCGATTGCCCATCGATTATATCGAGGTGGGCTATCGCAATAATCCGGATAAGACCTACATGGGTGAATACGGCTATTGTCCCGTGTCGTCACTCAAGAGAATACGGGAGCGCTGCAATAAAAAGATCGCGGTCATGATCAATGAGAAAAGCTCTCGGGTCGAGGACCTGCCCTACCTGGTCTTGCCGATTGAGGGCGTCGTTGATATGGTGAGAATCGCGGTTGACCCCAAGAACATGGACCGTGCCATCAACCTGGCCAAGCACATTAGGGACGCGGGTTTTGAAGTGGGATTCAACTTGATGTATATGTCCAAGTGGGGAGAGTATGAAGGTTTGTTCCCCAAGTTGGCCGAATTGGAGGGTGTGGTAACCCTGCTCAACATGGTCGATTCCTTTGGAAGCATGATGCCCGATGACGTGGCCAATACCATATCCAAGATTAGGGAATACACCTCATGCCCGTTGGGTTTCCATGGTCACAACAACCTGCAGTTGGCTCTGATCAACACGCTGACTGCGATTAAATGCGGTGTGATATCGGTCGACGGCACGATCCTCGGCATGGGTCGTGGCGCAGGTAACCTTAATACCGAGTTGTTGCTCACCACCCTGAACCGTCAAGGGCTCGACGTGGACTTTAACGTGTTGGGCGATGTGATTACGGCATATATGCCCCTGTTGAACCAGTATGGATGGGGAACGACACTGCCCTATATGATTTCGGGAGCAAATTCCATTCCTCAAAAGGAGGTGATGGCCTGGTGCATGAATAGGGCCTATAGCTTTAACAGTATTGTCCGCGCCGTTGACAACAAGCGCAACCATGTCGCTGATAATGCGCACTTTGGTACCTTGGATGTCAACCACTATGACGAGGTGATGATTATTGGCGGTGGTGCCAGTGTGACCGATCACCTTGAAGCCATCAAGGAATTCGTCGGCATGCATCCCGGCATGGCGATCGTCTTTGCCACCGCGCGTCATGCCGCCGACTTCAAGGATGTCAAGAACGACAAGTTCTATGTGCTGGTAGGAAACGAGGCGCGGAGGATGGAGCGGACGGTACCTGGACAAGACTTTAGCGGTACTTGCGTCTTGTCGCCTTACCCGAGAAAGATGGGTACCGAGGTGCCTGCCTATGCCAACAAGCAGACGTTTGAGTTGGCCAAGATCTCCTTTACTGACGATTATGAGGATTCTTGCACCACCGTCGCGCTGCAGACTGCCATCGAGTTAACTCCCCAGGAGATTTATATTGTCGGCTATGATGGATATCGTGGCCAGGTGCTCTCGGACAAGGAAATGGAATTGAGCAGCGAGAACCGCACATTGTTCCGACAATTCGAGAAATTCACTGACAAACAACTCATCTCACTGACCCCGAGCCTGTACCGCAGCCTGCATGTCAAGTCAATCTACCAATACCTTTAAAATATAGTGATTATGAGAATCATAGCTGTTATTCCAGCCCGTTACCAGTCTTCCCGTTTCGAAGGCAAGCCTTTGGCCGAAATCTGTGGCAAACTGATGATAGAGCGTGTCTATCTACAGGCCAAGAAAGTGAAGGAATTCAGTGAGGTGTATGTGGCTACCGATGACGACCGCATTTTTAACGCTTGCCAGGAGCGTGGCATCAATGTGATCATGACCTCGACATCGCACAAGACCGGTACCGACCGCATTGGCGAAGTTGCCGAGAAGGTCCCCGCCGACCTGTATGTGAACATACAGGGTGATGAGCCACTGATAGAGCCCGAGACGATCCGTGCCGCCATCGTTCCCTATCTTGAGAACCCCGACACGCCCATCATGGTGACCAATCTGATGACCGAGATTCACGACCCTGTTGACCTGATTAACTTCACGGTGCCCAAGGTAATCGCTTCGGGCGACGGACGAGGTGTGTTCCTCACACGTTCGGCAGCGCCCTTCCCCAAGGGAAACATCAATGTGAAGTATTACAAGCAGGTGTGCGTCTATGGTTTTAAGCCCGAAGCGCTTAAATTCTACTGTGACTATGGCAAGAAATACGGCAAGGCCAAGGTGGAATCGGTCGAAGATATCGAAATCCTGCGTTTCATCGAGAATGGCTATCATGTCCATTACATTGAGGTCGATAGCGAGACCATCGCTGTTGACACTCCCAATGACCTGCAACGAGTCATCCAATACATGCACGACAACCATATCGAGTAATCTTCTGGCAGGAGCATATTGTAAACGGGACAGGCACCCCAGTAAGCGGGAATGCCTGTCCTGTCATTTTCTCAACACGATCGCCTTTAGGGCCATGTGCCGGTTAACAGATAATCGATGAGAATTGTCACATCGGCGATGCTCACCTCGCCATCACCATTCACATCGGCATTCTCAAGACTGATGCCAGTAGCGTTACCACTCAGCAGATAGTCAATCAGGGCTGTGACATCAGCGATGGTCACAACTCCGTCGCCACTCGCATCACCTCGAAGTATATCGTTAGCCTGTGTTTCCACATGTCCGGTCAACGGCAAAGTCAACGGCTTGGCACTAAATCCGCAGGGCACGATATGCAGAACGGCATTGCGAACGCTAGGCCCCTCGTGCTGAGGATTAAACACCACAGTCGCCCCTGTAGAAGTGGAACTCCCTATTCTGGAGGGCAAAACGGTAGGATAATAAGTTGCCGGATAATAGATGAATGGATTATAATAGCTGGTGACCGTATCATTCACCACAAAGTCATCGGCATTTTCACCATCTACCTCCAAGGCGTAGCTATTACTGAATAAAAAATGATAAACGGGTGTCAACTCTTCATGATAAAGACTTCCAAACCTTTTGGAAGACTGCTCATCGCCCGCATCATCGGTCGTGGTATGAAGACTATAAACGTCACCACCATGTCCATCGAACGAGAATATTAATTTGCAAATGATGTCAAACGACAAAGTGTCCGTCACACTCTCTTCAAATGTGAGTTCTTCCACATCTGTTGAAAGGGTAAACGTGGAGATGAAAGTTTGGCCTGCCAGATCCACAGTTGCCATGCAGGAATCTGAACTGTTCAGTGAGATAGTGCCATAGTCGTCACCAATGGATTTCAGACGTGGCGTGTAATTCACAAAGACCACCGCTCCACGTTCAATGTCGGTGTTGGAGATTGTGGATGGAGAAATCGAGAAGCATTGGTTTGCATTCATACTGAGTGTGACATCGTCATTGATGTGATAGCCCCTGACGTTGAATGTCTTGGTCTGAGTGTAGCCGGTATATTCCT
Source organism: Muribaculaceae bacterium (assembly GCA_017553785.1). Lineage (GTDB taxonomy): Bacteria > Bacteroidota > Bacteroidia > Bacteroidales > Muribaculaceae > Sodaliphilus. Next base: position 14,382 of record JAFZKD010000121.1, read on the forward strand.
CAAAGTACAATGCCGTTGAATCAACATCGATGTGCGGAACTGAACTGGCATTACCTGTGATATTAATGACAATGCTTTCGGCGTTGGGGGCTGACACTGTGAGGGTCGCCGAATCCAGCCCATCCGCAACCGGAAGATAGGTTATTGTGACAGGCACTCCAAGACCTGCGCTGTCATCGGGTATGCTCGTGTGTGATATGCCGAACTGGCCCGACGGGCTGTCTAGATTCAGTTCAACATCGCCATTGATGTGATAGGCCGACACCATTAGCGTCTGTGTAGCGGCATAATCTGTATGCCAATCATCGAAGGATAACGTGTGGGTGTTGGCCCTGAAGCATGGTTCAGCATTGGCTTTGCCATTCAGGCCGACAACACACTGCTCAAACACGTGAGGCGATGTGAGGAAGATATCAGCCGAAGACTCCCCTTGCTCTTGTGGCAGATAGGTTACTGTCACCATAATACCCTTGAATGCTTGCTTGGGTGTGATGGTGGTGGGCGAGATTGTGAATGGTCGAGAGTTGTCCACCTGTTCAAGGTGCAACTCAACATTATCCCTCAAGGGCGTTTCATAAACCGTCTCATTCTCATCATCGAAAAAGCTGTAGTAGATGCGCCCTGTGACAAAGAATGACTGTGTTTGGGCATATCCCGTATGGCCGTCATTAAAAGACAAGTCAGTTTCACTGATGTCAAGGATAGTCTCGGATATGATGGACGTGCCATATAACTGAACAGTCTTGTCTATGTTGCTTTCGCCTGTGATATGGATCACGGCATTGTCATGATGGGAAGTGCCGTCCCAGGTGGGAGAATAGGCTACGGTGACCATGACACCGGATTCGGCTTGCGCGGGTGTGATTACCGATGGAGAAACAGAATACAAACTGCTGGCATTTCCACTAATACTCAGTTCAAGGTTTTCTTTGAGCTGCCTACCCTTTACGACAAATGATCTCTCCTGGGTGTAATCAATGAACTCTTCAAACGTCAGTTGAGTCGAGTCGACAGTTACTTTAGGATTTGGATTGGTCGCAGTTCCTGTGAGGCTGACAGCCAATTGCTCGTCAAGCGCATCGCTTGCGAGGATGAGCGTAGCTGTTGACCCGCCCGCATGGGTGGGCAGGTAGGTCACGTTGAAAGTTGCGCCGTTCTCTGTTGCGATGTCGTTGGCCGATAGTATGGACGGCTCAACGGTGAATTCCTCGGCATTGTCTCCATTGCTGCTGATAGATACTTCCTTCCCCAAGAATCTGAAAGCGTCATTGCCCTTTACTGTTATCGTCTTGCTGGTAGGGATGCCCACATTACCGCTAAAGGACAACGAGCTGGGCTCAACGTCAATTCTGGGGGTCGGGTCAATACCCACAATCATCTGCTGTGACACATTATAATGAGGGGCGTTTTCGTTGATGGCAAACTCACCCAAACAGCAAAATACGTCGTTTCCGGCAGCGATGCCAGGCCAACCGAAGTTGACATGATAATAGACGGTGCCATCTACCTCCTGGTAACCGTCAACGTTGAAAATATGCCCCGCTCCACTATCCTCGGATAAAGCAGAGTATATGATAGGGCGTGGTGGATTTGCGTCAAATTCATTCTGCATGAGGCTGTCCCACTGTGCTTTATTATTTTCATTCAGCACAATCCATGAAGCATCATACCCTAACAGATGAAGGCCATTAACGATTCGTCGAAGACCTGAGCCACTGCTATGGACCCCATAGTTCATCTTTTGCGCCTGTCCCGCATAACGCATCAGGGTCGCCACAGCTTCGGCTTGATCCGATGTATCATAACTGTCATTCATGTCATCCCAAGCGAAGACGGTTTCTGGCAAATCAGGGATGTCATATTTCTCACATTCCGGATAATGTCCAGGCAGAGACGGAGAAACTTCAGGATAACTCCAGTATCTCATCACCTGAGCCATGGCGGTGGCACCACAGCCCGCATAGCAAAGGGAGTCGGCAAGGGTGACCTTATTCTTAAACACACACTGGGCATTAAAAGGCTTGCCCTGTCCCCAGCGTGTTGTCAATAGAGGTTCTATAGCAATATCCTGGGTGGCTGAAGCCGATCTCACATAACCGTTGCCATTCCCGCCACTGGGATTCTGGGTTAACAGGTATTCGATCTGCTCGCTATAAAGGTCGAGTAAATACCTGAATCCGTCGGGGATGTCATCCAGGTTTAAGATCCCGTTGCCAAAGGCTAGGATATCCACGATGCTGTTCTCGGCCGAAACGATGACAAACTTGGGATTGGTCATATTGCGGTTACGGTAGATGTAATAGACGGCTTGGGAGTCGTCATTATTACTATATACGGTTTTGCTCAATACCACATCAGGGAAACCTCCTCCTGGATCCAATCGATTAAAGAAAGACTGCGCTGTGGTTTGGGCCTGTTCGACTGTAATGACATATGCGCTGGCTTGAAAACAAACCGCACATAGCAGTAACGCATTTAACAGAAGTCGTCTCATAATTGCAAATGTTTAGATCTTAAAACGATACTTTTTTATTAGCAATTACAAAAATAGAGCGAAATTATGGAATAAACAAGCATTTAAATGCGAAATCCCTAAAAACCTATTGTTTTTAGTTAATCTGTGGCCTTGTTTTGACAAGAAAAGGGTAGTGGATTACCTGAGGGAAAGGGCGCGGGCGTACTCTTGCCACTTGGCGATGAGGGCTGCCATGTCGGCCGGAAGTTCGCTGTCAAAGTCCATCTGCTGGCCAGTCTCGGGATGTACAAAGCCCAGGGTCTTAGCGTGTAGCGCTTGTCGGGGGCACAGTTCAAAGCAGTTGTGGATAAACTGGGCGTAACTTGACGAGCGGTTTCCGCGCAGGATCTGGTCTCCTCCGTAGCGGGCATCGTTGAACAGCGGGTGCCCGATGTGTTTCATGTGTACGCGAATCTGGTGGGTGCGCCCCGTTTCTAACTGACACTGCACGACAGCGACATGAGCGAGGTTTTCCACGGTGTGCCAGTGGGTGACGGCATGCTTGCCTTGGTCGCCGTCGGGAAAGACTTTCATCAGCACTCGGTCGCGCGGATCCCGGCCGATGTTACCCGTGACGGTGCCGTCTTCCTGCTTCATCTCGCCCCATACCACTGCGATATACTGTCGCTTGGTGGATTTCTTGAAAAACTGGGCTCCTAGCGAGGTCTTGGCATTTGGGGTCTTAGCAATGACGAGCAGTCCGCTGGTATCCTTGTCGATGCGGTGAACGAGACCCAGCCGCGGGTCAGTCACATCATAGTCCGGGTTATCTTTAAAATGCCATGCCAAGGCATTGACCAATGTGCCGTCAAAGTTACCGTGTCCGGGGTGTACCACCATGCCTGCAGGCTTATCGACCACCATCAGGCTTGCATCCTCATAGACGATGTTCAAAGGGATATCTTGTGCGACAATTTCGCACTCATAGCGGGGCCTGTCCATCACAACGCTGATGACATCTCCCGGGTGGACACGGTAATTGCTTTTGACCGGTCGGCCGTTAACGCGGATGCATTGCGCTTCGGCAGCGTTCTGCACCCTGTTGCGGCTGGTGCCCTTGATGCGTTCAACCAGGTATTTGTCTATGCGCAGCAACACCTGACCTGGCTCCACCACATAGTGGTAGTGCTCCCAGTAGTCGCGCCCGTCCTCGGTGAAATCGGGTTCACTGTAGTCATATTGTATCTCGTGGCTGCCCGCTTCGAGTTCGGCATCGAGCAGCTCATCATCCAGCGCCATGATGGGTCAGTTTTTCTTTTTGTCCTTATCGGAGGATTTCTTGTCTTGTTCTTTTTTCTTGTCTTTGTCCGACTTTTTATCCTTATCCTTATTTGTGTCGCGGTTCTCTTGTGCCGCCTGGTTTTTGCGCTCTTGCTCGGCGCGGGCTTGAGCTTCCTTCAGTTCCTGCTCATAGGTGTCCTGGGCGTCTTTATAGTTCGCCTCGTCGATGGAGTCCATCAGTTCGGGATCAATGACTTGTTCAGGGTTGAGATCCACGATAGAGCCGTCGCCCACGATGATCTTGATTTGGCTGTTGACGCTTACTGCCGTGTTGGGTGTCACGTTGTGTCCGTCAACTGTCACTTGCAGGATGAGCCCGCCCATCTCGCTGGGTACGCTATCCAAGTCTACATGTTTGAATCCCATTGCTTTGAGCATAGCCACGCCTTGTCGTCCAGGCAAGTCGATTAGCTTGGGCAACGGAATGATGGGCGCATGCATTGCGTTCACGTTCAGGTAGATAATACGTATTTTCTTGATATAGGATTTGGCTTTGGGATCCTGGTCAATGACTGTTCCGGGTTTGTAGTTCTCATGGAAAGTGGACGAGTCGCTGATTTCCCAACGCAGGCCTGCATCATCGAGTATCTCGATGGCTTTCTCCAGTGGCATATTGCGCACATCGGGCACCTGCACCTGCTGGCCATGGGAGGTAAACACGTCGATGAAGAGCAGGGCGATATAGCCCAACGCAATCAGCGCAGCCACGATTAATGCGGAGTGAATCAGGATGGGATGACGATCACGAAAACTGTCAAACCCACTCTTATTGTTGTTATTATTCTTACTCACGGTCTATCTCTTATTAATTATAATCTGCAAAATTAATGTAATTTGTCGGCAAACCAAACAAGCATGACCGATTTTTTTCAATTCAAGAGAAAATGCTATCTTTGCAAGAGATAATGAAAAAGGATTTTGACCATATTGTTGAGCGACTGCTGGAGACGCCTTGCTGGGTAATCGACATGCTGCCGATACAGGTGCCGAATGGCAGCAAGGGACAGTTTTTTGCAGTAGAACGCTACTACACTGAGGAGCCGCAGCACAGGAACCTGTGCCGCCGGTTTGCCGACGTGCTGCTTAAGTTGAACTGTTACCACGGCCTGCACGTGAGCTATGGCGACGAGTGGGTAAAGAATCCCGCTCCCGCGACACTTGTGGAGTGGTTGGCCGACGCTCTTCAGCACGGTCACCTCTGCCTCTTGATCGACGATGGCGCGGCCCTGATTACCGCCAGCGGTGGCGACACCCATCTCACCCTCTTCAACCCATCACCCGAACTGCTCGAATTGACCGGGCAACTAGCTATAGCCGCAGGTCTTTTCCTTTGGCAACCGCAAGTGAAACCGCAAAATTGTTGACTCCGACCAACATAGAAACTGCACAATTCAGAGATATCGCATAGAAGATTGTGCAGGTTTGCCAAGTATTTACTATCGTTGCGAAAAATTTCGCAATGGAGTGGGAAAAGATTAACTGAATCATCTGAGGGCTCTGATGAACGTTCAATCAGACTCTTCAGATGATTCAGTTGATTGTTAGGCTTATTTCATCGGTGTGATGGTGAAGGAGCAGGTGTGGTCGATGGCAGGGACGCGGTATTGCTCCAACGGTCGGGCGCCCCAACTGTCGATGCCACCCACGCCGCAGTGTTCGCTGTCGAGTGTGAGTACGGTGTACATCGAGCGGAAGAGGTCGCATGGATGGCGCTGATGCTTCTCGTCGCCCTCATCAAGCATGGTGATGTCATAGTGCAAGGCGCTGGCATAGAACGGCTTGTCTGCCGTTACCTTGAGACCGTCACCTATGGGGTTGGTTTGGCTCCACCAGCGGATGTCGCCCTTGGTGCCCGTCTCTTGCGGACGGATGTAGGGATAGAACTGTTCATCGGCTGTTTGGCGATAAACGCCCAGGCGCTGACTGTAGCGGCGATCGGCATAGTTCTCGATGGGACCGCGACCATAGAAACGGCTAAATTCCATATCATAGGGCATTTCCATCACCATCCCGAAACGGAGCATTTCGGGCAGCTCCTGATAGGAGTCACTAAATGCGATGCCCTGAGTTACGCACATCGCACCGCCAGCGTGGATTTCGTAGGCCAGTGTGAGTGTAGCATGTACCTCAGGCATGTCATAGCGGGCAACGACCGTCACCTGCGATTTGCTCGAAGCCTTTTTGTCCACAGCGAGAGAGGTCAGGTTCATCACGGGGTCGCGCCACACCTTCAACTTTTGTTGTAACCAGGCGCCCATGTCGTTGTCGGTCACCGCACGCCAGAAGTTGGGCTTTAACGTGCCGCCTTCCCCCAGCATGGGCACACCGTTCACGAGATATTGTTTCATCAGACCCGTCTTGCCGTCAAAAGCGATGTTTATGGCGTCGCTAGAGATGGTCAAGTCACCCTGCTTGGGTTGAGCAACTTTGAATTTTGCCTTTTCATGCGATAATTGGGCCGGCTGGGGTACCACCTCGTTGACAGGCAACTGGGCATAGGCGATGCGCTGACCCGCTTCCATCAGCGGCTCGGCCTGCTTGAGCGAGAAGTCCACGTTGAGCATGACTTCGCTGGTCGGGTCGATGGTGGCGAGGGTGTTGGCAATGGGCAAATGTAGCGTGTGGTGACCTTGTGGTGCCACGTTCAGGTTAACTTCCTCTCCATTAAGCACCGACTCGCCGTCAACGAGCAGTTGCCAGCGCATCTTCACGTTGCTCAAGTCACGGAAGAAAAACTCATTCCTTACAGCAATATCGCCCTGGTGCACATTTACGTCCTCGACCCACACGTTTTGATAGTAATAGGCGGTCTCGTAGGCGTGTGGGTTCCACACGCGGTCGGGACTCACCAGTCCGTTGCAGTTGAAGTTGTTGTCGCTGGGGTCGTGGGTGTTGTAGTCACCGCCATAGGAATAGTAGGTTTTGCCATTCTCGGTTTTGACACGTAGGCCTTGATCGACGAAGTCCCACACAAAGCCGCCTTGGAACTTGGGCAAACGGCGCACTAAGTCCCAGTACTCCATCAGGCCGCCGCCTGAGTTGCCCATCGCGTGATTGTATTCGCACAGGATGAGCGGCTTGGTGCTTTCCGTCTTGCTGGCATACCGCTCGCACCAGGTGGGCGAGGCATACATCGGGCACATCAGGTCAGTATTCTCGCCGCCCAGGGCACGTTCCCAGTGGATGGGACGCGAGGGGTCGGTGGAGCGTATCCAGTCGCGCGCAGCCGTAAAATTGGGCCCGTCGCAGGTTTCGTTGCCCAGCGACCAGACGATAACGCTGGGGTGGTTGAACTGCACGCTCACGTTGTGCTGGTTGCGCTCCAGAATCTGCTTGGCAAACATGGGCGTGTAGGTGGGCGCGGTATTGGGATCATAATGAAAGCCGTGTCCCTCCATATTGGCCTCGGCAATGACATACAGGCCGTACTTGTCGCACAGGTCATACCACTGCGGGTCATCGCTGTAGTGGCAAGTGCGCACAGCGTTGATGTTCATGCGTTTCATCTCCTTGATGTCGGCAATCATGCGTTCGCGCGACACGACATAGCCGCCATCGGGATCCATCTCGTGGCGGTTGGCGCCCTTGATGAGTACGGCCTTGCCATTAACCAGCAGCTGGCCGTTGACAATCTCCACACGGCGGAACCCCACTTTGATGGTAACTGATTCACCTTTGGCTTTTTTGTCAGTTTGATTGAGCATGGCGACAAGGCTATAGAGATGGGGCGTCTCGGCAGTCCACTGTTGAGGGACTGATATGATCCAGCGGTTTTCGCCTGCAGGGGTCATGGTCACTTCTCTGCCTTGGGCGTCGTATAGGTAGTATTTTAAGATACCTTTGCCTGTGATGGTTGGGTTAATTGTCAAGACGCCGTCGCGCAGGTCATCAGTCAGACCGGCAGTGACGCGGATGTCATCGATGTGGCAATTCTTCTCGCGGCAGTAGAGGTAACTCGAACGCGCTACACCCGATAGGCGCCAGAAGTCCTGGTCCTCGCAGTAGGTGCCGTCGCACCAGCGCATCACCTGGAACGCCAACAGGTTGTCGCCCTCCTTGAGATAGGGCGTGATGTCAAATTCGGCTGCCGTCTTGCTGTCCTCGGCATAGCCCACGAATTGGCCGTTAACCCACAGGTTGATGTTGCTGGTCACACTGCCGAAGTGGGCGATGACCTGCTTGCCCTTCCAGTCGGCAGGCAGGGTGATGTGGCGTCGATAGGTGCCCACATGGTTATCCTGCACGGGCACGCGCGGCGGGTCGTTCTCCCAGTTACCGCGCCACGGGAAGCCAATGTTGAGATATATCGGGTCGCCATAGCCGTTCAACTCCCACATCCCTGGTACGGGCATCGTCGCCCAATTGCTGTCGTCAAGGTCGGTGCGGTAGAAATCCAGCGGTCGCTCGTCAAGGTTGGCGACCCAATGGAATTTCCAGTCGCCGTCAAGCGACAGGTAGCGGCTTGACTCGGTGGGCGCAGCATCATAGGCTAAAAATGACGTGTGCACTGGCAGGCGATTGATTTCGTTCACTTGCAGATTCATCCACTCGTCACCCGCAGGCTGGGCATACATGCCCATCGCCATCATTAGGCAGGCAATTACAGCAAACTGTGGTCTCATAACTTGATGTTGATTTTTGATTGTGCTTCGCACAAGAAATCTAACAAAATTTATTTTTTAATTTCCCGTCCAACAAGCGGTTATTATTGCCTTTGTTCGAGGAAATGTTGGGCCCGGGCTAGATCTTCGGGGGTGTCTATGCCGATGGTTACTGTGGTGGTGAAGCCCGCCTTGATGGTGTAGCCGTTCTCAAGCCAGCGCAGCTGCTCCAATGACTCGGCAAGTTCCAGAGGCGACTGTGGTAGACGCGTGATTTCGGCTAGCACGGCGGCGCGGTAGGCATACATCCCCACATGGGTATAATACTGTGTGGAAGTGGGCCATTCTTCACGCTCTTTACCCCTCATAAATGGGATTACCGAGCGTGAGAAGTAGCGGGCGCGCATCTTGCTATCCAGCACCACCTTTGGGCTATTGGGATTCTCCAGCTCGCTGTAGGGACGGCTCGGGTCAAACGGGCGCACCAGTGTGGCGATGTCGGTCGTCGTGTCGTCAAAGCAGGCCATGATGGCGTGCAACTGGTCGGGCTGGATGAAGGGCTCATCGCCCTGGATGTTGATGATGACATCCTCATGGCCGCCGTTCTTCACATAAGCCTCCTGACAGCGGTCGGTGCCGCTGCGTTGCTCGGTGCTTGTCATCACCGCCTTTCCACCAAAAGCCTCAACTGCCTGCATGATGCGGTCATCGTCGGTGGCGACCACTACGCGATCGAGCGCCTTGCTCACCTGGCGGTACACCCGCTCAATCATCGTCATGCCCCCCAGCATCGCCAACGGCTTGCCGGGGAACCTCGTCGAAGCATACCTCGCAGGAATAATCCCGATAAAAGTCAATTCCTTGTCCATATCGATAAATGCTTAATCAATAGCCCCAGTTCTCGCCGATGAGGATGACGGTATGGCGATGGGCTGGGAAACTATTACGAGTGAAGTGGATGTAGTTGCAGATGCATTGCGGGGAGTTGCAGTTGTGGCACACGCCGTCGAGGCGGCAAGGCGTGTCACACCCCAAGCGAGCAGTGTTGATGGGCGCAGCGGTGTTGCGTGCGCGGGCCAGGGCGGCTTCGATGGTGGGTTCTACCTTGTTCATCCCGATGACGTGGATAACATGCTCAGGACCCCAGGTGATGGCGGCGACACGATTGCCGCGTCCGTCGATGTTAACGATGACACCGTCCTGTGTAATGGCATTAGCGCTGGTCAGGAAGTAATCCGCATCCATCGTGTCAAGGTAGCACTGACGCTTTTGCTCATCGGTCTCAGCCTTGTCACGGTCGATGACTTTGTATTCGCCGCTGTCGATGAGTTCACGGGTCAGTCCCATCTCACGAATGGTCTGTGAGCCACCCCAGGTGACGCTGCTGCCAGAGGGGATGAGTGACTTGACGAGGGTGATGGCCTCGGTCGCGGTAGCGCAATAGTGCGCATTGAAATGGCGGCGCTCCAATTGCTTGATGATGCGCCCGGCCAGGAGATCGTTATGAATTTCGATAGGAGTCATATTAGTTAGGAATTAGGATTTAGGAGTTGATTGGGAGGAATGTGAGGGCGTCGATGAGTTTGAGGGAACCCCAGATGACCACGGCATAGCGGATCAGTTTGCCAATGCTCATGGTCACGAGGACAATCCACGGATTTGACCGCACATATCCTAGGGCTACGCTGATGGCAGTGCCCAAAATGGGAATGAAAGCAAATAATCCCATCCATGCACCTCGATTCTTCATGAAATGCAGGGCGCGATTGAGTTTTTCCTCGCTCACGCGGGCATATTTCTCTATCCACTCAATCTTTCCCAAATGCCCGATGTAATAGCATGTCATGCCGCCACTAACGTTACCTGCTAGTGCGACGAACAGGCTGGTGACGGGGTTCATGTGCAGTGGCCCTACACAGGCAACAACCAGCGCCTCGCTACTGAACGGGACGATGCTGCCGGCGAGGAATGAACCCAGGAACAGACCCAAGTAACCCCATTGGGCAAAGAATTGGATAAGTGAATCGAGCATAATAAAACTACGAATTACACGAATTTATCGAATTGTTTGATAGCGCTACGCGCTAGAAATCAAAGACTTTTCAAATTATATTTTTTTTGATTTCTCGCCCGTAGGGCGATCAATTGAAACTTCGTAAGCGACTTGACTATTTGAAGAGCAATTGGGTGAAAATGACAAGATAGTCGCGCCAATTGGCCCACTCATGGCCAGCTGTAGATTCGTGATAGGTGTAACGCAGGCGGTTCTTGTCCATCAGTTCCCTGAATTTGGCGTTGTCTTTGTAGAGGAAATCATCCTTGCCGATGCCCATCCAATAGAGTTTGGGACGTTGCTTGAACTGGTTGACCAGTTTGGCTTCCAGGTCGTCATAGATTTTGCTCTTGCCCTGGTCCATGCGGGTGATGGCGGGCGAGAACAGTCCCACGTAGCCGAAATCGTCGGGCTGATTGGCGCTGATATAGAGCGAATGGTAGCCACCCATCGACAGTCCGGCGATGGCGCGGTAGCGCTTGGCGGCCTTTGTGCGGTAGTGGTTGTCCACCCAATTGACGATGTCGTTGAAACTTTGCTCAAACGTGCCTTCCATCCACTGCTTGTGGGCAAAGGTGGGCTGCTCGTTATTGTCAGGCCCCATGCCAGGGGCGGCAGGAGTGTCGGTATGCCCGTTTGGCATCACCACAATCATCGGTTTGGCCTTGCCGCAGGCAATGAGGTTGTCAAGAATCTGGGCTGTGTGGCCCTGCTCCAACCATACTGTCTCGTCACCGCCCGTGCCGTGCAACAGGTAGAGCACGGGGTACTTTTGGCGGCTCATTTCATATCCGGCAGGCAGATACACCATCATGCGGCGTTTCTCGCCCAGTGTGGGAGAGTCATACCAGATGGCACGCACCTCGCCGTGGGGCACGTCGTGTACTGCTACGGGACAGTCGCCGTTGGGGTCGAGGACAAAGGTGTTCATCACATTCTTGACATCACGCAGCACTTGGGCATTCTCGGGGTCAAGCACTTTAGTGCCGTCAATAGTGAAGAAGTACATATACAAGTCTGGCTCCAGGTCGCGCAGTGTGATGCTCCACGTGTCGTTGTTCTGCCGCTTCATCAAAGTGTCCACGCGCGTGTCGATAATCAGGCGTACCGTATCGGCTTTAGCCGCTTTGACTTTAAAGGTTACAGCACCGTCTTTGGAAATCTCGGGACTGTTCACCGGTTGCGCAAAAAAGTCCTGGGCGCTCGTCATGATAGCCATCGTCATCAAAGCGATAGCAATGAGGAAAAATCTTTTCATTGTTATTTAGTCTAAAAGTTTGTGCAAATATACTGATTATCCCGCGCAAATCAAAATGAAAGCTGTCCAATTCACATTATATAACATGTGTTATAGGCGTGCCTTTATCTTTTCCCATGTGTAAGAGCTGAGTAAGAAGCACTCGCGCCTGTTGCTGCAAAACAACCTCATGACTCAAAGAGCAGACTATCTTTCTGATGCAAAACTATTGATGACCAAAGCGATTTAAGCTATGAAAAATTGCACGGAGTCGAAGATGGCCAGGTGTAATTATTTCTTCATCGTAAAAAAGATATTAGTCTTTAGATTCTAGAATGCAAAGTTCATACCTTATATCTTCGTCTCAAAAAAGACATTAATTCTCTTTATCCGCAACTTATTTAAAAGATTCTATATAACTTTGTAGCCAATATTGAACTATTACTTAGAGACTCCATTTTTTTGATTATGGTCGTGTTAAGGCCCTCCCAAACTCATAACACATCATAGACATCAAGTTAAGAATTAACAAATATGAATCCGAACAATATGAACAGTAAACGAACAAGTTACGTTCACTTGCATCCATTTCTGAGATGGGCTGGAGGGAAAAAATGGCTTGTTCGTCGCATAAATGATACGTTGGATATAAATTCTTATTCTTCGTATCACGAACCTTTTGTTGGAGGGGGGGCGATGCTATTTCATCTTCAACCCAAAAAGGCATATATCTCTGACATGAACGAGCAACTAATGTTAACTTATTTAAATATCAAAGATCATATTGATGATGTTATTGCTTTGATAGATGGATATGGGATTGGTGAGGCTGCCTATTATGATGTTCGTAAAATTAGAACTAACAATCCAATAGAAAAAGCTGCTCAATTCATATATTTAAATCAGATGTCATATAATGGGATTTACCGTGTGAATTCTGCTGGCGATTATAATGTACCCTGGGGGAAACGTATCAATTATCAATTTGACTTTGATAACCTTCGAAAGGTGAGCAAATACTTAAAACATGTTCGTATTGAATCTATGGATTTTGAGGGTTGTCTTAAGCGAATCCGAAAAAATGCTCTTGTTTTTCTTGATCCTCCTTATACTCACTCCAAAATAGAGAATGGTTTTATTCAGTATAATCAAAAGACTTTTACGCTTGATGATCAAAAGCGTTTGTCTATTATGATAGATAAGATCAAATCACGTGGTGCTTTTTATATCCTTACTAATGCTGACCATGTGGTAATTAGAGAAGTTTTCGATAAAGGCGATCGAGTGATTCCAATTACTAGAATTAGTGGCATTGGTGGAAAAAATGCTCAAAGAGGGCAATATGAAGAGTGCATTTTTACGAATACTAATATAACATTATAAAAATTATGGCATTTTTGACACAAGATCAAATAGATCAGATTAAACAAAAAATGTTTGAGCCTGATAGCAGTCTCTTAGGAACAGAATATAGAAGTCGCAAAAGCGAGTATTACACTTCTTCTGTGCCTAATGCACATCTAGATAATTATTTAGAATTAGGTTATAGTATTGAAAAAGAAGGTAAAACCAAAACTAAAATAAGAAAAAGAAAACCTGAATCGACATTTTTTGAAGATGAAGTTTGGTGCCAGTTTTATGAATTAGGTTTTCGGATACTAAATAAAGATAACAACTTTGTAATTAAATGGGGAGATGGCCAACATGAGCATAAGCAATTAGATATTGTAGCTATTGATGAAAGACAAGAAATTGCATTTGTTGTGGAATGTAAAGCCGCAGATGAGCCTAATACTAAAGCACCTTCATTCAAAGACACAATAGAAACATTAGGTATTCGAATGGATGGCGTCAGAAAGGCCTTACGTCAAATATATGGCAATAACCTAAATGTTAGATATATCTTTGCAACTAAAAACTATAGATTTCCAGCTTCAAGTGTTGATATTCAGCGCCTCCATGATATGAAAGTATTTGTGTACAATGACAACACTAAAACATATATAAACAGTCTTATAGCTAATTATAGATATTCGGCTATATATCAGTTTTATGGTTTAGTATTAAAAGGAGAACTTATTAACAAAGAAAGAATACTAATACCTGCAATTAGGGGTAAGATGGGAGGATATACATATTACATGTTTTCTATAGAACCTGCGACATTGTTAAAGACTGGTTTTGTATTACATCGTACTCGTTCTAATGACTCAGAATTCCCAACATACCAACGTTTATTAATACCAAAACGACTTAAAGGCATAACCGAATACATAGATGGAGGTGGATTCTTTCCTAATTCAATTATTATCAATTTTAATAATTCTAGTAAACATAAAGTACGTTTTGAGCAAAATTCAAAACGGCCTGACTCCTTATCATGCTTTGGAACTTTAAGTATTCCGAACGCATATGGTATTGCATACATCATTGATGGACAACATCGTGTGTACGGATATGCTGGATCAAAGTATAAAGACAAGAACACTATTCCTGTTGTTGCGTTTGATGGAATGGAGCATGCTAAGCAATTGGAAATCTTTATGGATATTAATGAAAATCAAAAAGCTGTTAGTGCTAGTCTTCGAATTGACTTAACTATTGACCTTTTGTGGGATTCCGACAGAATGGAAGATAGATTAAAAGCTCTGCGAGCTTCAATAGCTAAAAAGCTATCAAATGATGCAAATTCCCCGTTATACAATAAGATTACAGTTGGAGAAGATATTGCTGAACTACAACCAAAACCTTTCACCACAGCTTTATCGATTTCATCTTTGTTGTCAAGAATAAGAGGTAATAAATTAACGGATGATTTTGTTAAATACTCTATTTATGATACGAATGAACTTAATAAATCGAAAGCAATGGAAAAATCTCAGAAAGAGATAGTTGAATTCCTTGAGTATTGCTATTCATACGTTATAGATAACTATCCTGAGATTTTTAACTCAAAGTTTATAATTTCAAATAGGGGTACATATGCATTTATTGGTGTTATAGGAAGCGCTCATCAACATTTAATCGATAAGGGTGTATTAAATAAATCTTCTTCAAATTTGGACAGGCAATATGAAATTACAAAGTTCATTGAAGTGCTTTGCAATTACTTGCAAAATAAAATAAAGGAGGAGGAAAAAGCATATTTAAAAGAGGTCTATGGTGGAGGTGCAGATGTGAAATGGTTAAGATTCTATCAGCAAATTATACATAATGAGATTTCTGATTATTGCCCTCCAGAACTTATTGCCTGGCAAGAGATGCAAAACAACACTTTACAAGAAGAGGGAAGGGCTTATGGTCGAAGTATTGTAAAACAATTGCGGAATGATGTAATTAGCCACCTCAAGGCTTTGTTTGGTGATAAATGGGAATTGGAAATATCACCAATAAAACGAGCATGTATCGATAAGGCAGAAAAACAAAAAGAAAAATATTATAAGGAAGTTGGAGATGAAATGGAATTAGACTGGAAAGATGTAATGGATATTTCTGAATTTAAGACTATTATTGATAAGTATTGGTCTAAAAGAAACCCGAATATATCTGACTTCAAGACTTTTGAAGAAAAGTACTCATTTAATATTGGAGAAGGCAATCAAACAAAAGCCGAAAAAATGAAATGGATGTCATACCTTAATTCTTATAAAGATTTATGGAATTCCGATAATAAACGTTTAACAAAAGCTGAGGTAGATAAACTTAAAGCAATATACAATTTTTTAAATCAGCATAATAGTTAAGGTGCTTTTATGATGAGTCTTACTTTTCAGAAAGGCAGCACTTACTTACTATCGTATAGTGAGCATTGCTTGATAGTGAGATAATAAATCAACAACCTCTTTAGTAAAAGATATCAATGATAATTGCAAACTTTTAATAGGGCTTCATCTTAATTAAAAGCGCTATTTAACGGCAAGATTATAATTAGAGCAAGCAAAGAATATAATTGAATCAATGAAAATTGAAGATTTAACTATATCTTTGTAGAATGAAAATTTGTAAGTATAGCGATTTTTACAATATGAAAAAAGAATATAAGATACCAACGTTACCACTTCCATACGATTTGGAAACGGTTGCAGTATTAAAACAGCTCAGCAAGGCAAATAGAAAACTTGCTGAATTAAAAGGCATTGCGCGCACAATACCCAATGAAAACATTCTCATAAGCACACTAACGATGCAAGAGGCAAGAGATAGCTCTGCTGTGGAAAACATTGTTACGACGCAGGATGACTTGTATAAGGCCGGGGTTGGCAACAAGCTGAGTATTATGAATCCTGCAACTAAGGAGGTCTTACGCTATCGTGAGGCAATCTTTGAAGGTTTTAAATTAGTTAGAGAAAACAAGATACTATCAAACAATGTCATTAAAAAAGTACAAGAATTGGTAAAACTTAATAATGCTGGTTTCCTAGTCTCTCCTGGAAAAGCTCTTGTCAATCAAAGTGATGGGAGTGTAGTTTATACACCACCGCAAGACATTAATGAGGTAAATAAGCAAATGGAGAACTTAGAAATCTTTATTAACAATCCAGAGATATGTAATCTTGATCCACTAATCAAAATGGCGATTATACATCATCAATTTGAAAGCATACATCCTTTTGGAGACGGCAATGGTAGGACGGGACGAATTATCAATATTCTATATCTCGTGATTACGGATTTGCTAGATCTGCCAATCCTTTATTTGAGCAGATATATCACTCACAATAAAAATAAATACTACGCTCTACTTCAGGCTATTAGAGACAAGAATACCGACAATGCCAAAGAATGGGAAGAATGGATAGTTTTTATTCTTAAGGGAATAGAAGAAACTTCGACTAACACAATAGAATTAGTTAAAGGGATATCACAATTAATGGCGGAGTACAAGAAAACTTTGCGCCCGCTATTTGATAAAGCATATAAACACGAATTGATAAACAATCTGTTCTTCCATCCCTATACCAAGATTGAGTATATGCAGAATGATATGATGGTTCAGCGTAAAACAGCGGCAAAATATCTTGATAAGATAGTGGAGACTGGCTTACTTGAAAAAGTAAAAAAAGGAAGAGAAAACTATTACATAAATGTCAAACTATGTAACTTGTTTCTCAATTATAGTGATAAATTAGAGCCAGAGGAGAATACGATAGAGTCCATTGTCAAATAAAACATGTACCCCAAATGCCCCCTATGTTCCCTTTTACGACAAAACGTGTACCCTAAAATGCGGTTTCGGGTACACGTATGGGGCAAATAGGTATTAAAAGATATTATTGGGTACATGTAGGCACTCCAGCTTTGATACTAACTCTATTACCAACTCTGTTACTTACTCTGACATTATGTTAAGCCTCTTGGAAAATAATAACATTATAACGCTAAGCGGCCGGTAGACATTGGTACACTGAGAATAAGATTGGCTGTAATTTCTGTGCTTTTTGATCTTGTAAAGGAGAGATGTTTGGGGCTATATTTGCGGGTGAAGAGGAACCTTTTGGCTGTGCTTTAACACTTTCCCCTCACCTTGTGGTTTTTAAAAGTGTGTGGGGATTGACTCGTTTGGGATTAATATTAAGGCTGTTACGTTGACTTGGAAATTCGGAAACCCAATTGCTTTTAGACAAAAAAGATTTTATGGGATGCCATCTCGTAACAGTCATCATAAAACAGATTGCACGAGCCGCGAGTGGGTCCGTACAATCAGATGTATCAAAGTTATGAGTTGTTTACCTCTTAAATCCAGCCCATCGAGTGGTAGAGGAAGGCGATGAGGTAGCCGGCAATGCAGGCTACAAAGGTGTGAACCAGGCCAGGCATCATGAACGAGTGGTTCAACAGATACTTGCCGATTACGGTAGTGCCTGTGCGGTCGAAGTTTACCGTGGCGAT
The DNA here is from genome assembly GCA_017553785.1 of Muribaculaceae bacterium. Taxonomy (GTDB): domain Bacteria; phylum Bacteroidota; class Bacteroidia; order Bacteroidales; family Muribaculaceae; genus Sodaliphilus. The sequence continues at coordinate 31,958 of JAFZKD010000121.1, forward strand.
GTCCGAGGGGTAGTTGGGAATGAAGAAATATCCATATACCGAGGGGAATACGCCCAGCAGAATCCAGCCGTCGATACCCAGTTTGTAGGCCAAGGGAAGCATGGCAACGACCACGGCTCCCTGTGAGTTGACAAGCACCGAGACGAGGAAGAACGCAAAGGCAATCGACCACGGATATTGCTCTACCATGTCGGCAAGCATATTTTGGATTTCGGGCAGGTAGTTAGCGAAATAGGTGTCGGCGAGCCACGCGATGCCGTAGATGGCGACTACAGCGACCATACCACTCTGCCAAACGGGACCGGCAATGGCCTTTTTGGGCGAAGCCTTACAGAAGATGATCATCAGCGCAGCAGCTGTAATCATGACAATCTGGATGACAATGTTCATCTTCAAGGGTGACGAGATGGTTTCGGTCACACCTTCAACGTTGAGTCCCAGTTTGGCCAACTGGTCGGCAGTGAGGGTCAAGGTCGAACCCATCAGTTCCACGCCAGGAGCGTCTTTGATGGCCTTGATGCTGTCGTAGGCTGGCAGCAGTTCTTGGAAAATTGCGAAGAAAACGATGACCAGCAGGGCTCCGAAGAAGATAAAGACGGCACGCTTGCTCTCGGGGGCGATTTTCTTGTCGAGGGTGGTGGCGGTATTGCCGTAGATGTATTCACGCTGAACGGGGTCGGCGATTTTTTTCTGGAACTCGGGGTCCTTGTCAAGATCCTTACCACGCTTGAAAGAGGCGATGGACGCCATCAAGATACCCAACAGGCAGGCTGGAATGGTCACCATGAGCACCTGCGGGATGGTGATGTTGTAGCCGTTGCCGCCTGAAATGGTGATGAAAGCCACCACGGCTGCCGCGATGGGCGAGCAGGTGATACCAATCTGGGAAGCGATGCTGGCGATGCCGCAGGGGCGCTCGGGGCGGATGCCTTTCTTGAGCGCGATGTCACAGATGATGGGCATCAAGGTGTAAACAACGTGGCCAGTGCCGACGAGTACCGTCAGGACAAAAGTGCACAGTGGAGCAAGGAACGTGATGCGCTCCGGATGCTTGCGCAACAGTTTCTCGGCTAACTGGATGAGCCAGTCCATACCTCCCGAGGCCTGCATGATACCTGCACAGGTGACGGCAGCGATGATGATGTAGATTACGTCGGTGGGCGGTGTGCCCGGTTTCATACCAAAGCCGAACACGAGGATGGCCAGGCCGATGCCGGAGATGGCACCCAAGGCCAGGCTACCGTATCGGGAACCCAGCCACAACGCTGCAAGCACGATGCAGAGTTGAAGAATCATGAGTAGTGACATATTTGTTTGGTCTTTTAGTCGCTAGTCACTAGTCGCTAGTCACTAGTCACTAGTTTTATGGTTGATAATTAATAGCGGATGGAGACTTGGAAGAACAATGTGCTGTAGTTGTGCTTGGCCAGCGAGCGGTCGTTGGTCAGGCAGTATTCGCTCTGGAACTCCAGGTACTTGCAGAAGCGGTAGTTCAGACCTACCTCATAGTTTGTCTTTTGAGCTACCGACGAGGCTGTGGGCCGGTAAAGGTCATAGCGAACCTTGCCCATCAACTTCTCGGGGATGAATGGCACGATGGCCAGGGCATAGAAGCCGTCGGCCTTGTCATTATTCACAGTCTCGCCATGCTTGTCGGTATAGGTCTTGATCGTGGCGTCCTTGGCATCATCGGCCTTCTGATAGGTGGTGGAGAAACCGAGGCCCGTCGAGTGGATGTACTCTCCGCGCAGTTGCAAGTCACCTTTCTTATACTCGGCGCTTAAGGCATAGCGGTGCTGGCGCAGGCTCACCGTTTCGCCACCGCTCTTGCGGGCGTAAGACCCTTCCCAGCCGAAGGCACCTAAGCGCATTCCCTTGATGGGCATGACCCACGCGCCGCCGATGATGTCCTTACGTTCATCCACGTCCTTGACATTGATGCCCTGGCCGTTGAACACGCCCACCTGGTAGTGAAGCAGGTTGCGGCCGCTGCTGTTCTTCAGGAAGTCGCCTTGGAACTGCAGGCCGATGTCACGGCCGTTGCTCGCGTGCATTCCCGTGCGGTCGCTGAAGCCCGCCAACTTGGATACCGGCTGCGAATAGCCCATGAAGCCTTGGTCAATCGGGTTCATCGGGTTCTCGTAGGTGAATGGACGCTTGAACTGGCCCAGTTTCACCTTGAAGTATTCATACTTTTGCCACTCCATGAAGTAGTCCACAAGCCTTGGACTGCTGCCTAATGTCGTTGTGTTGCCGTTGATTTGGCCCTGGATTTTATAATAGAAGTCATCCAGGATGCGGCCCTCGATAGAGGCTCTCACCAGTCTCAGGTCAAACGTGTTGCTGTTGTTGCCGTCTTGAAACGTCGCCTGATAGGACGCCATGGCAAAGCCGCTGAACTTGGGCGGCGTGAACAGTTTCTTCTTACCGTTCTCTTCTTGTGCCAAGCTGGGCAAAAGTAGTATTGCTGCCAGCAGGGTGAAAAGCATTCGTTTTGTCATAAAGTTTCTGTTATTTGGAGGTTAAAATATCTTTTCGGCAACAAATATAATCTTTTTATCCCAATTTGCCGTCATATCCTACCATTTTTCTGTATTTTCCTCGCTTTTCAACAATAATGACACCTTGAATCGGGTTTTCGGGACTGATGTGTTTTCCGGGAGTGGCTATTCCTTTTGGTACTTAAAATGGTTATTTTTATCATACATTAAAAAATTGAGTGTGTTTTATTTGTTTTACAGATAGGTCTTTATATATCTTTGCATGAAGTCAAGTTTTTATTAACCTAATTAACATTAACCCAAAAATCAAAGTATTATGAAGAAAAATTTTTTATTGTTGCTCATTACCGTTCTGTCAATGGCGATGGGCGCACAAGCAGCGCAGATCAAGAATCAGCAGTTGCCTAAACCTGACCCGGACAAGCCTCACCATGTAGTGACTGCTCCCAGGGCTGACTTCTCGGCATCGTTGAGTGCCGGCACCCCCAAACTTGCTGAGTCGGTAGTTACTCCTCCTGAAGACCTTGAGATCAACAGTTACCGCTTGAATGGCTACATCTTTGACGGTTCAAGTTGGGCAGTCGTTGACCGCACGTTGCAGATCGGTATTGACGGTTATGACGTTTATCTGCAGGGTTTCAGTGTCTATCTGCCCGAGGCGTGGATCAAGGGCACGCTGAATGAAGACTTTACACAAGTCTCATTCCCTGTGCAGTACTTCGGCAACCTGTACGGCAACGATCTTTATTTCTATCCTACCTCGCCTGTGGGTGATGAGTATGTGGCCATCGATGCCGTATTCAATTATGACGAGCGAGCCGATGTCTTCTTTTTGGATCAGGACCAGGTGTGCTACATTTTTGAGAATGCCTATGCCGACCATGTAGGTTGGTACTACATGTATGACAGCGAGATGTCCATCACCCCCAATATCGGTACTGTCGAGGTGCCGGAAGGTCTGGAGGCCCAGCCCTATATGCTGACGGGTGTTTATATGGGGTATTATACTGAAACAGACGAATGGTTCGAGGGCGATCCCCTGATGGGCGCTGCCATGGTGGGCTTTGACGGTGACGACATCTATGTGCAAGGCTTATGTTCCTATATGCCCAAATCTTGGGTGAAGGGTCATCGCGAGGGCGACAGCTATGTGTTTGACAACGGCCAGTATTTTGGTCCGTTTGCCTTTGTCGGTGAGGTTTATCCCCTTTATTTCATGGGATGCGCTCCCGAAAGCGAGATTGCCGAACCCTTCACATTGACACTTGATCCCGAGACCGGTGTGCTTGTTGCGCAGCAGTGGTATGGCATCTGCGCTGACGATGTGGAGGTTAACTGGTATGACTTGCTGGGTCATGTCGTCCTGACCCCGATTGTTGATGAGCCTGCAGTTCCCGCCGATCCCACCGTGCTGTATTATGAGTACTATCCTGATGAGGAACTCGGCTTCGTCGTGCTCGATATCCCGGTGATGGATGTTGACGGCAAGCCTCTGTTGACCGATCTGTTGGGTTATCAGCTCTTCTGTGACTATGGTTACGGTCCTGAGCCTTATGTCTTCTGGGCCGATATCTATGGCTTTGATGAGGACGAGACGGTCATCCCTTATGACTTCAATGATGACATGAACATCCTCATGGGAGGCCAGCTGGTGGTGGTTTACTTCATTGGCGACGACATCCAGCGCATTGGTGTACAGAGCGTCTATGAAGGCGGTGGAGAAACCAACCTCTCAGAGATTGGCTGGTATGATCTCACCCCGACAGCCGTTACAACGATCACAGCCGACGACAACCGCACCGTGGAATACTATGACATGATGGGTCGCCGTGTTGATGGCACCAAATTGACTCCGGGCATCTATGTGACCAGCGATGGCCGCAAGATCCTTGTCAAATAATCCATCCCGACACGATTAATCACACGCAGCCCCCGTTGCCTCATGGTGCGACGGGGGCTTTCATTGATAATTACACCGAGAGTTGAGCGAAAAAAAACGGGGTGGGGGTTGTCTCAGTCGGGGAGATTGCGTAATTTTGCACACAATAAACCGATGACAACAGAAAAGCGATGAATACCCGAATTGTTTTCAGATGGATAGCAGTCTTGGTGCTTGTAATGGGTACTGTGGTTCCTGCTAGCGCGCAATATGGTAGCCGTGGCAACAAGCGTTACAACGAACGGTACAGCCGTGCGAATACCTATGGTGACGTGGTGGAGCTGCGCCTTAACGAACCAGGCACTCTTGAGGAGAAGATGCCCTTGAACATGATGGACCGCGTGCGGTTGTTGCGCATCGACGGTCCTCTGGATTCCAAGGATTTCAGTTTCATAAAAAAAATGTGTAACCGCTCGCGTTGTGTGGATAGCCACGACCGCAAGATCGACAATTACATAGACTTGGAATTGGAACACGCACGCATCATGAGTGCTGGAAGCAAGGGGTTGTTCGGCTATAGCGGTGAGCGTGATGTGTTGGGCGACGCGCTGGCCTATTCCAGTCATTTGCGGTCCATCGTGTTGCCCGAGCGTCTCAAGCGCATCGAGAACGGCGCCCTACGTGGCTGTAGCCAGCTGGAGGAAGTCATCATGCCTCCCACAGTGCGCTCGCTGGGCGAAGACGCGTTTAGCGGTTGTAGCCAGATGGAATATATATTGTTGAGCGAGAAACTGGAAAGTATCGGGGAAGAGTGCTTTAACGAATGCTCCAAGTTGCGCAGTATCTCCCTGCCCCGTTCACTCACCGAGATAGGAAATAGGGCATTTAAGGGAACAGGTTTGCAGCGCGTTTCCTTACCTAGTGGCTTGTTGACACTGGGCGCTGCCGCCTTTGACCATACGCCGCTCATCCTGCTTGATCTTCCTGCCGCTACCAAGATTGTCGACGATAATCTGGGTACGATGAAAAAACTTGAGGAAATCACCGTGGAAGAAGGCAATCGCTATTACACCTATGAGAATGGCGTGCTCTATGACAACACCGGAAGTGTGTTGCTGCGGTGCCCTGCCGCACGCAACGGTTCTTTTGCCGTGCCCGAGGGCGTGGAGGAAATCGCTTGGACCGCTTTTTCCTATTCGCAACTGTCCCATGTGAGCATTCCAGATGGTGTGACCAAAATTGCCGCCTCGGCGTTTTATGAGTGCCCTCAGCTCAGGTCTGTGGATATACCTGCTAGTGTCACTGCTATCGGTGAATCCGCGTTCTATGGCTGCAACCGTCTCCAGAGCGTTGATTTGTTCAATGTAAGGAGTCTGGGTAAGAAAGCCTTTTACAACTGCAAGGCATTGGAGTCGGTCGTTGCAAATCAGTTGGGTATGGTGCAGCCATCATCATTTGAAGGATGCACGGCGTTGAAGGCGGTTGAGTTGTCGCCGTCGATCAACACCATTGGCGAGCATGCTTTCAAGAATTGCAAGGCATTGTCTCAAATCACGCTCCCTGAATGCTTGACCACTATTTGCAATGAGGCTTTCGAGAATTGCGCGTTGTCTTCGCTGGAACTGCCCGCCAAGTTGGTCACCATAGGTGAGCGCGCCTTCAAAAACTGCAAGGGTCTGACCCATGTGTCGCTGCCCGACATCTGTGTCACGGTCGATAATGAGGCTTTTCGTGAATGCACGTCACTGGTTGAAATTGATTTGGGCAAGGGCCTGCATGTCTTGGGCGATCATGCCCTGCGTGAGACCGCCATTTCCACACTCGTCATCCCCGAGAGCGTGACCCATTTGGGTAAGAAAGTGGCCGAGAAATGCAAGGGTTTAGAACGCATTGAGTGCCATGCTGTTTTGCCCCCCAAGCTTGAAGGCGTCAGCAACAACAAGGTGGAACTCTATGTCCCAGCCTCCTCGATCAAAGCATACAAGAGCGCCAAGAACTGGAAGAACTTCAAAAACATCCTTCCAATTGAGTAATGGGACTTATCGCCGATCCTGCTAATTGCCAATATTGAATCGTTTATGGAGCAGTCTCCCTTTACACAGGCGGTGTTGAGGTGGTTTGCGGTTTATGGCCGCGAACTGCCGTGGCGTGGCATCGGGGATCCTTACGGCATTTGGGTGAGTGAGGTCATCTTGCAGCAGACGCGCATCGACCAAGGCTCCGACTATTGGCTGCGCTTCATGGAGCGTTTCCCGACAGTTGAGGCGCTTGCAGCCGCCAGCGAGGACGAGGTGCTGCGAATGTGGCAGGGTTTGGGCTATTACAGCCGTGCCCGCAATATGCATGCCGCCGCCCGCCAAATCGTTGAACAAGGCGGTTTCCCGCAAACCATCGAGGGATTGCGCGCTCTGAAAGGCGTTGGGGACTATATCGCTGCTGCCGTGGGGTCGATGGCCTTTGGCTTGCCGGCTGCTGCCGTCGACGGCAACTTCTACCGCGTGCTGGCACGTCACTTCGGCATCGATGTGCCCATCAACACTACCCGAGGGAAGCACACCTTTGAGGCGTTGGCGCGGGAACTGCTGCCTGCCGACCAGCCCTCGGCGTTTAACCAGGCGATGATGGACTTTGGGGCGACGTGGTGCACACCCCGCTCGCCGCGTTGCATCGACTGTCCCGTTGCCGAGACTTGCGAGGCTTTGCGGACGGGTCGTGTCAGCCAGTTACCGGTAAAAGAGAAAAAGCTCAAAGTGCGGGAACGCCGATTATCATATATCTACATCCGTCATGAGGGGATGACAGCGTTGCGCCGCCGTCCTGCTGGCGATATCTGGCAGGGTTTGTGGGAGCCCTTGCTCATCGAGAATGCTCCATTGCCCGATTTGGGACGCCCGCTCACGTTGCTGGCTAAAGACGTGAAGCACGTGCTCACCCACCGCATCCTGCTCGCTGACTTCTATCTTGCTGAGCCTACCGTCCGTCCCGCCCTGCCATCGGAATATATCTGGATAAAAGAGCGGGAGATCGGCGAATATGCCCTCCCCCGCTTAGTGGAAAAATTGATGGACTTGCTGGCAACCGGTTAGGTTGCAACTTCGTCATTTAGTCTTCAATATCGGTCTCAGTAGGATTGATGTCGTAGATATATGTCTTGAGGGTTTCACTCTGCTTGACAATGCCTTTATTCTTGACGGCGCGTATTAGATGGAAAAGGCAGGTGAAGTGTTTCTCGTCTCCCTTATACATATTGACATATTCCTCAAATTCCTTATCACAGGCAGCCACAACCGCTTCATCGCTACCCTTGCTGTCAGGATTGGGATAGGCTTTGCGAATCGCGTCTCTCATGCGGGTGATCGGGTTGTAATAGCGGTCGGTGAGGTCGGCTGAGCCGTTGACCAGGAACTCTTCCTCGACATCCAGATAATAGTCAACCACCGTGCCTGACGGTTCATCGTCTCCACATGAGGAGAAAGCGGCCATAGTGCCCACAAGCAAGAGCGAGAACAAAAGCCCCCGCCAGTGTTTGAATTGAAGTCTCATGCTTTATTTCTTGATTTTTAAGTTCTGGTCAATCGCCTGATTCACATCGTGAATGGTGGGCTCGCCGGTTTGGGTCTCCAACACTTCCTTGACCAAAGCGTCGATGTCAATTTCTTGGGCAGGAGCGCGATTCACTTGTTCGGCAGCCAGAGCCTGATCGATGAGGGTGGTCACATCATCGATGGTGATGGCGCCATCGTGGTTCGCGTCCAGGTTGGGAGCCATCAATGACGTGGGTTGCTCGTTGCCCAGCAGCACATTGATGCACAGGTCAACCAATGGAAGATCGCTTGCATTTGCCGAGATGCCTATCGCAACGGCACAAAACAGTAATGTAAAGATTCTTTTCATAATTGTATCCTTTTAAATGTTATTCTCGTTTGTTGTCGCAAAGATAATGTAAGCTATTGAAATCTGCAAGAATGAACGGTGAAAAATTATTGGCCGGGAGGATTGATGTTCTCATCGATGACCCCGAAATGGTAGGTTGTCAAGCACTTGCTTCTCACAACGACCTCGTCATCCAGCCAGATTTTGTATAATATCACCGTGCATACGGTGTTGCGCTCATATCGGTGGTAGGCGGTTTTATAGTTCCTGTAGATGTTGTCACATGCCGTGAGCACTCCAGGGTCGTCACCCTTGAGCGTGGGGGCAGGGTAGGTGTTCTTCAGGGCATTCCTCATTTTCACGATGGTGGTGGACAGCACGCTGGACGGCATTGTTGATGATGTGCCCTGGCTCTCATCATCCTCAGTTAAATTGAGCTTGACCTGCGACTGGATGTGCAGATAGTAGCCGACGAGATAATCGGGCTCGTCGGTGCCGCATGATACCATTGCGGCCGCCCACAGCAGCATCATTAACCCCATCAGGACAGGTATTGGATGTCTTGTTTTCATACCGTTTAGATCGTTCCTTGTTTTACAAAAGGCAAAGTTAGTATAATATTTGGTAAGTCGCTCATTTTTATAGCTTTTTAACGACAATCCGAGTTTTCATTGTTGAATATAAACAAGGAGTATGCAGTTTGAGAAGTACACGGGTACCAACGCTAGCGCCTAACATCTAAAGTCCAATGTCTAACGTCTAAAATCTAAAAACTAACGCGAGAACTTGAATAATTTATTATATTTGCGGCATGAAACGTTTGCTGTTGGTCATATTATTCGCTGTCATGGCGCTCGTGGCTGTGGTCACGGGTTGTGGCGGGGCGCGCTATGACAGCCGCTTGGCGGCAGCCGACAGCCTGATGCATGACCACCCTGACAGCGCCCTGGCGCTGGTCGAGGCGGTCAGTCCCGCCAGCCTGACCACCGACGGCGACCGCGCCTACCGTGACCTGCTGCTTACCCAGGCCCGCTACCGTTGCTACATCACCGCCACCAGCGACAGCGATATCAACCGTGCCCTGGACTACTACCGCCGCCACAGCGGCGAACGTGAAAAACTCACCCGCGCCTATATCTACAAGGGTGCCGTCATGGAAGAACTGGGCCACCCCGACAGCGCCATGTTCTACTACAAGCACGCCGAGGTCACTGCCAACGAAAAAGATTATGCAAATCTAGGACAAATCAATACAAGGATTGCCGACCTATACCGAAGGTATTATGGTGATGAGCAGACATGTTTTGAAAAATATCAGCTCGCTTATCACTACCACACCCGATCAACAAACAAAAAGCAGCAACTCAACAGCCTGTATAACATGATAATGATGAATGGCATCACTTGTCAAGAGAATTTGGAGGACCTTTACGACAAAGCCTATACACTTGCCGAGGAACTTGGAGACAGCATGAGAATATATGAGCTGAATGAGATGAAATGCAGACAGTTATCACGCAACGACACAACACATGAAGAAGCCAAAAGGCTGGCACTTGATTGTCTGTCAGATTTCAGCCAATACATCAGTAATGATCTTTTACTGGATCTAGCCTATCTCTACTGCATGGAAGATAAGACCGACTCGGCAAGTATGATTCTTCATATCGTTGATGAGAATGCAAATCCGAAAGAAGTTAACATTAATATCCGAAAGAACGAAATCCAATCCATTATAGCAAGGCGGCAAGGCGATTCCGCAAAAAGCGGAATGTATGCAGCGCAAAGCAGTCAATTGTTCGACTCTATCAAGAACGTTACAGACAAATACAGCTTCGAGAAAATCGAGAGTGATTTTAACAAAGTTCAGCATGTGACCACGCGGTCAACCGTCAACCGCCTTAAGTGGATGGTCATCGTCCTATCGATAATTGGCGTTGTTTTTATTGTCTCGTTTGCTGCGTTATATTTTAGCAGGCTGAAATACACAAAAACCATCATCAAGGAACTGGAAAATACTGAAATCAACGGTCATGAAGACCTGTTCAGCCAACTTGATGCCCAAAGCACTGTCATTGAACGGTTGCTCAACAACCTTGTGACGTTTATGAAGTCTTGTGCTGGAATTGGGATGCAGTGTTCTACAACAGAAACAGCACAGAAAATAAAAGAAGCTATCGTCAATGTGGCTAATGATGATTTTTGGGAAGAACTCGCAGCATATATCGAAAGGCATCATGCTGGAGTCAACACTGCAATAAAGAAGAATCCACATCTCACGAAGAATGAAATCCGATTGATTGAACTTGCTTGTTGCGGGTTTTCTGATCTGGAAATAGCTATCATTCTCGGGTATTCTACTAGTTATGTCAGCAATAAGAGAGGCATCATCGCTAGCAAGATGCAGATTGATATGCCCCTGAAGATGTACCTTAACATCCTAATGAAGGATGGAGCCCATACAAATAACTACTAGAAACAGTAGTTTTCAACTTCACATTTTCAATCATTTTTGTTCATAAGTTGACCAAAACGGGTCAATCAAGGGTCATTTTCATGTGTTTTTGACCACCTTTCTTCACATTGCGTTTATAATCAGTTGATATACAAAGCTTTAAAAATGTGAAGACATCACATTGCTTTTTTACTGGAATTGCTTTGGAATGATAGGAAAATTCATTATAATTTTGTTTTAAAATTTGTTTTATTTATACTTAATTGTCAAAAGAATGAAGAAACACATTATTGCATTAGTACTATTATCCAGTTTTTCTTTTACGCTCTCGTTAGGGGCTCCGAATGAGATTGTTTTGCGGAATACCGGTCAGCAAGATAATCACTTTGAGTTTCCTGTTCCTGCCGATCAGCCGGATGTGTATTATGACTCCGATAATCAGCAGATCATCATTGACGGATTGGGCGAAGTGAATTACTATGACGTGGAGATCGCCTCGGTTTCCACATGGACAGTCGTGATCTCGACTCAGGTCAACGGCTACTACGACACCATCGACGTGTCGTCTCTCCCCATGGGCGAGTACTGCATCACCATCGACTCTCCCACGGGCAACTCCTTCGAGGGGTTCTTCGACACCTATTAAAAATGCCCGTTTCATCCATTGAAATGGGCGTTTTTTGATTTACAACACATTTTTATTAATCATATCAAATTTTCTTTTGTAACAATGAAAAAAATTTTGACTCTTTTATTTGTGCTGGTTGCCGCCACAGGCACGAACAACGCAAGCAACTACTTCACACTGCGAACCGATTTTGCCACTCCGGTCAATGACACGATCAGGATTGATCCCAGTTTTGCGAACACGTTTTGCAAGTTTTATGCGATGTCCCACTTTGAGGGTTATCTGGACCATTGGTATCTGATGATGAGTTATCCCAATGACATGACTGTATACAACGAAACCTATAATCCTGATCCCTTTGTTGAAGTCATTACACGTGGACCGGAAATGAAGATACCATATATCAATAGTGGCGGCACTGTTGACACTTGTCATGCCAGTTTACTCATCCTCACCCTCAACGCGTATCTAACTGATACAACCAAGACCACTATTTTCTCATCCACCATCACAGACCGCGGTTACTGGGATCCGAACAATGACGGCAACTATGAATGCTACGGCACCGTCAAGTGGTGTAACGGATACCATGATTACATGTTTTTCTTCAACATGTTCATCCCTTACGGCAAGTTGCATGCCGACATCACCCTGGATGCTGCCTTGTCTTCCACCGACGATTGGCGTGGAGTACCGACCGTAACCATGCCTCAAGCATTAAAGACCATCCATGTCAAGGTGGGCTTCAAAAAAGGAGACGTGAACGGTGACGGCATAGTGGACTCATATGACATGACCGTTCTCACCGACTGGCTGCTATATGGCTTCGGAGATGCCAGCGTGTACCAGATTGCCGCCAGTGACGTGAACGAAAACGGGGTGGTCGACTTGAATGATCTCACCGCCCTCATTGACCTCCTGTTGGCATTAGAGGAATGATGTCTTCCGTGTCATGTTAAAATCAGGAGAAATATCACAGAACATCAAATAACAATCAATCATTTAGAAGAAACGATTATGGAACGAAACATTTTTACTAAAGCTGCCATCGCACTTCTGTTGTGGGTGTCGCTGTTTCCCTTCGGTGCCGATGCCATGCCAATGCTTCGTGGAGACATCATCCCCGACAACAAGATCACCATCGAGGATGTGGTGTCACTGATTGAGCACCTGCTCCTGGACATGAATGAGGCCCGTTGTGACGTCAACGCAGACGCGAAAGTCGACATTAATGATGTCACTACCCTGATAGACTACCTGCTGACAGGAGAATGGGACTATGGTTATACAGCTCCCGAGATACCTGACAATGCGGAGGTGTTCACCGTGAACGGGGTGACGTTCGCCATGATCCTTGTTGAGGGCGCCGACAACATCAGTTCTTACAGCGGTTATCAAAACGACTCCACCTACGGTACAAAGTTTGTGAGCATGGGTGACTTCTATATGGGTCAGACCGAGGTGACCTATGCCCTGTGGTCCGCCGTGATGGGCACCCCGATTGAGCCGACCTTGACGGTGCCGATCGAACCGACTCCGATGCAGCCCGTCGAGTGCGTCTCATGGGAGAATTGCCAGGAGTTCATTTCCCGTCTGAACGAGCTGACTGGCCGTGAATTCCACCTGCCGACAGTCGCCCAGTGGCGGTGGGCGAAACGTGGTGGCATACACACCCAGCACTATCTTTATGCCGGCAGTAACGACGTCGACGAGGTGGCATGGGTATTAACTAACAGGCCCTATCCGTTCGGTAGCGGTTTGACCTTTCCTGTTGGGATGAAAAAGCCCAACGAGATAGGTCTGTATGACATGAACGGCAATGTCCGCGAATACACGCATAATTGTATTGCAACGCAAGGCGACGAACTGGTTGAACCCGGACCGCAGGACTATACAATTGAAGCAATGGGAGGCAGCGCCGATGATGCAGCCTACTATGCAGGCGAAATCATCTATTGGGAAACCATGGATGTTAACAAGGGTGGCCGATATGGCCTGGTGGGCATGCGCTTGGCGCTGCAGAAGGACTAGCGGTAGCCCGACGTCAGAGGCTTGAACTTACAAAGACAGGCAATTATGATTCAGGTTGGCAAAGTGGAAATTTCCACTTTGCCAACCTGAAGTGTAAAGGTAAATGCCACAATTCACCATATCATACAGCTGAACCGAATTTTGGTGCGGTTGTCCTATATTTTTGTTGTCTTTTTGGGTGATTTTAGGGGAAAATGTTTACCTTTGTCGGTTAAACGCTTAGTAAAGGATTATGGCAAAGAAAAAGAATCTTGTGGTGCCCGATTACGGGCTGGTGCGTGTTGCGGCAGTTGTGCCCCGGGTGAGTGTTGCCGATGTCGAGAGCAATGTGGCGGGTATCGTCGAGGGTATTGATGGTGCCGTCAAGGTTGGTGCCCACATCGTGGTGCTGCCCGAATTGTGTGTGACGGGTTACACGTGTGCCGACCTGTTCGGCAACGAGCTGTTGCTTGATGCCGCCGAGCAGGCGCTAGTCACGTTGTGTGACCGTTACAAGGACACACCCGTGATGGCTGTCGTGGGCGCACCGTTGCGTTGCAGCGGCCACCTGTTCAACTGCGCCGTAGTCATCAACGGTGGCGAGATGTGGGCGGTGCCCAAGACCTATATCCCCAACTACAAGGAGTTTTATGAGAAACGTTGGTTCACTTCGAGCAACATCGCCGCTCTGGCCGGCAAGGACAGTATCGTTGTCGCTGGCAGGGAGGTGTATTTCGGGACCGGCCTGATTTTTGAGGCTGGCCGCGCGCGTGTCGCGGTCGAGGTGTGCGAGGACCTGTGGGTTCCCTCGCCGCCCAGCAGCATCGCTGCCATCAACGGTGCCAACGTGATTGTCAACCTGTCGGCGAGCAACGAGGTCATCGGCAAGCACACCTACCTCATGGACCTGATCAAGAGCCAGAGTGCGAGATGCATAGCCGCCTATGTGTATGCCTCGTGCGGATACGGCGAATCGACGACCGATCTGGTGTTTGGCGGCAATGCAGTCGTCGCCGAAAACGGCAAAGTGCTGGCCGAGGGAGAGCGCTTTACCACGCAGCCCCAGATGGCGGAGGCCGACATCGACATCGCCGCACTGGAGAACGAGCGTCGTGTGAACGGCAGTTTTGCCGACAGCATGGTGCAGTTCGGCACGAAGTTCGAGCACATTGCCTTGAAGGTCGCCGGGATTATCGATTATGAAAAAGTGGAGTTGCGGCGCCCCGTTCGCCGCCTGCCCTTTGTGCCTGTCGAAGATGACCGCTTGAATGCCCGCTGCGAGGAGATTATCTCCATCCAGACTGAGGGCCTGATGCGCCGCTTGGACTTTACCGGCATCCCTGCGATTGTGGTGGGCGTGTCGGGCGGCCTGGACTCGACGCTGGCGTTGCTGGTTGCCGTCCGCACTATTGACCGCATGGGCCGTGACCGCAAGACCATCCACGCCATCACCATGCCGGGCTTCGGTACTACTGACCGCACCTATACCAACGCCTGTGCCATGGTCAAGTCGCTAGGCGTGACGTTGCATGAGATCAGCATCGCCGATGCCGTGACCCAGCATTTCAAGGATATCGGCCATGACCCTAAGGTGCATGACGTGACCTATGAGAACAGCCAGGCACGAGAGCGCACCCAGTTGCTGATGGACTTCTCCAACAAGGTCAACGGCCTCGTGCTGGGCACGGGCGACCTGTCGGAGCTGGCGCTGGGCTGGGCCACATATAACGGCGACCACATGTCGATGTACAACGTGAACGTGAGCATTCCCAAGACGCTGGTGCGCCACCTGGTGCGCTGGTTTGCCACCTCGCTGGATGACGGCAGCAAGAAGGGCAAGGCCATCCGCGCCACGCTGCTCGACGTGCTCGACACGCCCATCAGTCCCGAGCTGACCCCTGCCGCCAAGGACGGAACCATCCTGCAGGTCACCGAGGACATCGTGGGTCCCTACGAGCTGCACGATTTCTTCCTGTATAACATGTTGCGCTATGGCTACACGCCCGCCAAGCTGTATCTGCTGGCGCGCAAGGCCTTCGAGGGCGAGTATGACAACATGACCATCAAGAAGTGGTTGCGCACCTTTGTGCGCCGTTTCTTTGCCCAGCAGTTCAAGCGCTCATGCCTGCCCGACGGCCCCAAGGTGGGTAGCGTGTCGCTGTCGCCTCGCGGTGACTGGCGTATGCCCAGCGACGCCTCGTCGCGCCTGTGGCTGGCCCAATGTGATCAGCTTCCCGATTGAAAAACATTTTTTAAGTATCGTTTTGCTGGCAATGGCATTGGATTTGCAGTGGAATGCTAAAACAGTAGCATGAGCATCTCAAGAAGGACATACAATTTGTTGCGCAGTGTTGTGGTCACCACACTGGTGACCATCGTTGCCGCGTTCGCCTTATTGTATCTGTTCCTGCTCTTGCCGCCACTGCAGCAGCGTCTGTGCCAAAAGGGAGAGAAGGCCTTGAGCGAATACCTCAACACCACGGTAGATATCGGGTCGGTTTCCATCACCCCGTTCAATCAGTTGGAACTCAACAATGTCCTTGTGAATGACCAGCAGGGCGATTCCCTGCTGATGATCGACAAACTGGGAGCGGGAATCAGCCTTAAAGACCTGATTGCCAACAGGCGTATCGTCATCACCTATGGTGAGATTATCGGTCTCAACGGCCATGTGACGCGCCCCGACAAGTCCAGCCCCACCAACATGCAGTTCATCATTGACGCGTTCAAGCCTAAGGAAGACAAGCCGCCCAAGCCCTTTGATGTCCAGGTCAATACTGTGGTGGTGCGCAAGTCCTCGATCTCCTATGATGTGCTGGACCAGCCCTGCAAACCCGGAGCGTTTGATGTCAACCACCTGAACGTGAAAAACCTGCGTGCCGACCTCTCGTTGCCGCAGTTGAGAAACAATGATTTTGACATCCGTGTGAAGCGTCTCTCTTTTGACGAAGGAAGCGGTTTCACGCTCTCGCGTTTATCCACCGATGTCCACATTACGGATAATACCCTGGATGTCAAGAATATCAGCGTGAAGTTGCCGAACAGTGACATCCATTTGGATGACATTCAGCTAAAGTATAGCTCCCTCAAGAATCTGGCCAGCGAGATTGCCCAGATGCCCATCGCCGTGAGCACTCCCGGCAGTGTCGTCACTTTCTCGGATCTTGGCGCTTTCGTACCCCAATTCAGGCAGTTGAACCATCCCTTTAAAATCTCGACAACCGTAGTGCGGGACGGTCAGCGCATCGAGGTTCCCGTCCTTAGCCTGCGTTCCAAGGACGAAGGCTTGTCGCTCTATGCCCACGGCGGTGTCACCTTGCCCACGAGTGGCGGATACCACTCGCTGAGTCTTGACCGCATCGACTTGGATGCCAACGCTAATTCCATCGCCAAAGTGGTCAGCCTGGTGCCGGGCCTGACGCCCGAAGCCCGCAGCCTCATCTCGCGATGCGGAAATGTCGCCATTGACGGTGAGTTGCACACCACGCCAAGCGTCATCAAGTTCAATGGTGATGTGGGGACTTCGCTGGGTCGCGTCAATCTGAACGGCACGTTGATCCAGCAGCAGGGCGCGTCGCGATTCTCGGGCCAGGTCAAGACCGATGGCCTGCGCTTGGGCACCTTGCTCGATAAGCAGGGACTGATCGACGATGTGGCGATGGATGCCCATGTTGACGCTGTGATGAAAAACAAAGACATTTCAGGTCATCTGCAGGGTCATATCTCACATGTGGACTTTAAGGGCGTCCGTTATCACGATATCAATGCCGACATTGATAAGCAGGGCAACCAATTCACGGGCTCGTTGGCGATGAATGACCCTAATGGCCAGGTCCATGTTGATGGCCAGGCACTGCTCGACGGGGTGAATTCGACATATGACGTGAATATTGTCACCGAAGACCTCAACTTATTGAGGATGGGTCTCACCAACAAATATCCCGACCACCGTTTGGCGGCCAAAGCGACCGCCTCGTTCTGGGGCAACTCGTTGGACAATATCACCGGTCACGTCCAGCTCAACGACGTGGCTTTCACCGACGCCAAGGGTGAAGGGTTGCGCATCAACAATCTGCAGCTTGACTCAGACAACAATGACGACTATGAAAAAGTCATCAACGTGGTCAGTGACCACGTGAGCGGGTATATTGAGGGTGAGTTCGACTTCAAGACGATTGTGCCCACGATCAAGCACATGCTTGCCCGCACATTCCCCCTTTATTTCGAGGATTATGCCCCATATACCCATGCCGGTCCTGCCAATGACGTGACATTTGACTTCACCGTGCATCCCGATGATGAACTGAACCGAATGCTTAATTTGCCCGTGTATCCGTTCTTCTCCTATACGGTCAAGGGTGGTCTCTCGGAAAGCAATAACACCTTTGACATGACGCTTGACGCTCCGTTCATGAGGCAAGGCAACAAGATTATCACGGGAACACATCTCGTGGCTAGCCTTGACAGCCTCACGAACGAAGTCAAACTGGAAGCCCGGTCGTCCTATCCTGTCAAGAACGGCAAGAAGGTTGATTTGAACTTGATGGCTATAGGTTTGGATAACCGCATCAATGCCAATTTGGGGTGGCGTGTCCAGGGCGACACGACGCTTGAAAACTTGGGTGACTTCCATGGTGACTTCAATTTGTGCACGTTGCTCAATCGAAGCGATCACGGTAAACTCAATGCCGAGATCGATGTCAATCCGTCTATCATGGTGATCAATGACACGATATGGAATATCGCCAAAGGCCATATCGATATCGATGACGGCACGGTCACTGTCAATAATGTCGCGGGTAGTCATGCCCAGCAGCTGATACGCATCAATGGCAAGGCATCACATGATCCTGATGACGAAATCTGCCTGGAATTGAATGATGTGAATCTGGATTATGTGTTTGAAACGCTTGCGATCGACCATGTGGCGTTTGGCGGCAGGGCAACCAGCAAGGTCTTTGCCGGTGACCTGTTCTCGGGCACTCCACGCCTTTACACGCCCAGTTTGTTCATCAAGGATATCTCCTACAATCAGGCGCTCATGGGAGACATCGACATCAAGGCGAACTTCGACAATGAGAGTAAAGGCATCATTGTCAGTGGCGACATAGCGCAACGCAATGGCCGTCACAGCACACTCGATGGCGGCATCTATGTCGCCGATGACTCATTAGACATCCTGTTTAAGACCGACCATGCGAATGCGGCTTTCCTGAAACCGTATATGGCGGCCTTTACCGCCGATGTGCAGGGAGAGATGTCGGGTGACGCAAGGTTGTTCGGCAATTTCCACACCATTAACCTGGAGGGCGACCTGCACGTTGACACCATGCGTTTCCTCATCGATTTTGTGAACTGCTACTATACCGCGTCCGATGTTGATATCCATGTCATCCCCGACCTGATAGAGTTTGAGGACATCCCCATCCATGACAAGGAAGGGCACGAGGCTCATCTGGGCGGTTGGCTCAAGCATGACGCGTTCCATCGTCCTGAGTTCAATTTCGGTATCACTGGGGCCCGCGATTTCCTGTGCTATGACACCAATCCGGCGATTAATCCCCGATGGTATGGTACCGTCTATGGTAACGGATCGTGTTTTGTTGACGGTGGCCCAGGCATTGTGAACATTAGGGTCAACATGGTTTCGGCGCCCCGCAGCAAGTTCACCTTTGTGATGAGTGATGACGAACAGGCCGAGACCTATGATTTCATCACTTTCCGTGACCGAAACGCGCCCGTCGCTCCAGTCATCAAGGAAGACACCACGAGCCTCAAGTGGGTCTTCAGCAAGCTGAACCAGTTCAGGGCACCGCAACAGCAGGAGGAGAATGCCGAGCCCAGCGCCTACAACATCGACTTGCAGGGCGAAATCACCCCCGATGTCGCTGTTACCGTGATCATGGATCCAAAGGGTGGAGACCGCATCAAGGCCACAGGCCACGGCCACATGCGCCTGACCTATAACAACAATGACGAGATGATGATGTACGGCAAGTACACTCTGGATAAGGGTACCTACAATTTCACTCTGCAAGACGTGATTATCAGGGACTTCACGATTGAAGAGGGCAGCAGTATCACCTTCTCGGGAGATCCTTACCGTGCGACACTTGACTTGGAAGCGGTGTATCAGTTGAATGCTAATCTCAAGGATTTGCACGAGTCCTTCAGCGACGATAAGGAGCTGAACCGCACCAGCGTGCCGGTTCAGGCGTTGCTGCGTGCCAATGGCATCATCTCGCAGCCCGACATCTCGTTTGACCTGAAGTTCCCGTCCCTATCCAATGATGTATATCGCAAGGTAAAGAGCATTATCAGCACCGACGAGATGATGAGCCGCCAGATTATTTATCTGCTTGCGCTTAACCGATTCTATACGCCTGAATTCACCGATTTGACCACCCACCAGAATGAGTTGATCTCATCGGTGGCATCATCGACGTTGTCGAGCCAGATGTCGAATATTTTGGGCAAGATGTCCGAAAACTTGTCGATTGCTCCTAATTTCCGAACCGACAAGGGTGATTTCAGTGACTTTGAGGTAGATGTGGCATTGTCGAGCCAGTTGCTCAATAACAGGTTGCTGATCAACGGTAACCTGGGCTATCGTGAGAACCCCTATAATACCAGCAGTACCGACAACACCAGCAATACCAACTTCATCGGTGATTTTGATATCGAGTATCTGCTCAACGGTAAGGGGACATTCCGATTGAAGGCCTATAACCACTTCAATGACCAGAGACTGCGTGAAGCACTAACGACCCAAGGCGTGGGCATTGTGTGGAAGCACGACTTTGACCGTTTGTTCCACAAGAAGAACGATTTGGACTCGGTGGCACCTGATTTGGACACGATACCCAAGCGTGAATTGCCCGCTGGACATGGTGACAGCAGTGTCAATAAGCCTGTGCCAATCGTTACTTTTCGTCAGTCACAACGTGAGCCCAATACGTCCACAAGCAGCAAATGAAGATGAGTAGGATAATGTCGCTAGTGGCTTTCGCTGTACTGGGTTGCCTGCTGATGAGGGCAACCGGGGTGGAGTCTCCTGACGATAGCCTATCGCTCAAGACACAGGCTGTTGATAGCATGAAAGTGGCGACCGACGTCGCGGCAGTGGACGCTGTTGACTTGGCTGATGTGGAAAGCGGCTGGAAGGAGCGTATTTTTCGCAAGGGATGGAG
Organism: Muribaculaceae bacterium; assembly: GCA_017553785.1. GTDB lineage: Bacteria > Bacteroidota > Bacteroidia > Bacteroidales > Muribaculaceae > Sodaliphilus. The sequence continues at coordinate 52,494 of JAFZKD010000121.1, forward strand.
TATCAACGATACAACGATCGCATACCCTCAGTTTGTGGACTTGGTGTTCAAAGGGTATCGTTGGGCTAACTACACGTTCAACTACTATGACAGCACCTATGTGGGCAACCCGGGTAAGACCTCAGGCAAGCGCTGGAAAATCATGCTCAAGAACAACAACTGGCTGGACTTCTATTCGGGTCATCTGAGTCAATGGAGGTCCTACGTCCAGTTGAACAGTGATGTCACGTCGTTGTTCGGTTTCCAGATTTGCGGCATGGGGCTTAGTTTTACCTACATGATTAATGCCCGCGACCTGCTGGCAGGCAGGTTTATACGCAACCGCCGCCTGCAGTTCTCGTTCACCACGTCACGCATCTTTGTCGAGGCCTATTACCGCAAGCATGACCAGAGCACATTGCACTTGCACTGGCTGGGCAAGTGGCAGGGCGATGAGATTTTCTCGGGGCTCAAGCGCGAGAGCTATGGTTTTGATGCCTACTATATCTTTAATCACACCCATTACAGCCAGGCTGCCGCTTACTGCTTTTCCAAGTACCAGAGACGCAGCTCGGGCTCTCTGCTTGCGGGCATCTATGCGAGCCATCAGGACGTGGTGATGGACATGAGCCTGCTCAGCGACGAATTGAAAGAATATCTTCCCGATCAGGTGACAGATTACCGCTTCCGTTACCGTGATTTCGGATTTCTTGTTGGCTACGGGTACAGCTGGGTGTTCCATCATGGCTGGTTGTATAACATCACATTTGCACCGAGCATCGGCTACCGTCACAGTTTCCCCAATTCCATCGAGGGCAAGAAATCGCTCCTGTCCACCAATCTTACCGCCAAGATGGCACTCGTGCGCACTGCCGGCAACTTCTTTTATGCCTTCAACCTCAATCACGAGGGACACTGGTACCACAGCCGCCAACACAGTTTCTATAACAGCTACAGCAACTTCGACCTGACCGCCGGCTTCCGCTTCTAACAGCCCCGATTATTTGCCAAGAGCCGGAAAAAGCATTACCTTTGTGGCGCTTTTAATGAGAGGTACGTCATGAGTGTAACGATATTGGGAATAGAATCATCGTGTGACGACACGTCGGCAGCGGTATTGCGTGACACGGTGCTGTTGAGTAACGTCATCGCCAGTCAGCGGGTGCATGAGGCATACGGCGGCGTGGTGCCCGAACTGGCGTCGCGCGCCCACCAGCAGAACATCGTGCCGGTGGTGAGCGAGGCCATACGCCAGGCGGGAATCGACCGCAAGGACATTGATGCCATCGCATTCACGCGCGGTCCTGGGTTGCCCGGATCGCTGCATGTGGGCACATCGTTTGCCAAGGGGTTGGCGCTGGCACTCGACATTCCGCTGATCGATGTCAACCACCTTCATGGCCATGTGTTGTCCCATTTCGTCAAGGAAACCGAGGACAGCGAGGTTCCCGAGTTTCCGTACCTATGCTTGCTCATTAGCGGAGGTAATTCCCAGATCATCAAGGTCAACGCTCCAACCGACATGGAGGTGCTGGGGCAGACGATCGACGATGCTGCAGGCGAGGCTTTCGACAAATGCGCCAAGGTCATGGGCCTGCCTTATCCTGGCGGCCCGCACATCGACCGCTTGGCTGCCCAGGGCAATAGCAAGGCGTTCAAGTTCGCGAAACCCCATATCGATGGTTATAACTATAGCTTTAGCGGCCTGAAGACCTCGTTCCTCTACACCTTGCGTGACGCGCTCAAGGAGAATCCCAACTTCATCGAGGAGAACCGTGCCGACCTCGCCGCCTCGCTGCAGCGCACCATCATTGAGATATTGATGGACAAGTTCGGCAAAGCCATCAAGGACACAGGCCTCAAGACCATCGCCATCGGTGGCGGTGTGTCGGCCAATAGCGCAATGCGAGCCGCTGTCGAGGACTACGCCCGCCGTCACCGCCTCAAGGCCTTTATCCCAAAGCGTGTCTTCACAACCGACAATGCCGCGATGATTGCTATCGCGGGCCACTATAAGTTCCTGAATAAAGATTTCTGTGACATTACCGCGCCGCCGTTCCAGCGGGTGGTTATCTGATAAACTATCGGGCCGATGTTAACGCAATCGGTGATTGTCACTTTTCTTATTACTTCTCTTGGAAATGTCAAAACATATTACGAAATTTGCGCTGCGTATAATAGAAGTTACGATAAATGGTTGAAACAATCTATTTTGACCTACTGATACAAGGGAGCAGAGTACTGTTATGACCGTCAAAAACCTCCTCGTTGAAGACCTTGACCTATGCAGTACTCTCATCGGATGCGATTCAAAAATAATTTAAGCAGTTCTTTAAGATAAATGAATATGCTCAATCGATAAATGTTTTGTAAATTTGCATTGTCCAATAGGGTTTATCATCAATTAGCGTTCATACACATAATTTGCAATAGATAGTATTAAAAGTCTATTTTGAGGAAGGAAAGAAAACATTCACGGTTAATCACAATATGGGCGACCATATTGATTATGTTCACGGTTTTGTCACAAGATAACATCGTCTTTCTTCAGCATAATGGCCGTCAATCAATACCCATCAACAATGTTGATTCGATAAAAACTCAAGGCACAAGGCAATTCAATGTGTATATGATTGGGCAACAGACTCCTTATGTTGTGGCGGCAGATACGGCATTATACCTCTTAACTCTTCCTGACACACTTTTTATACAATTCAATGAGGGTGGAGTTTATTTCCAGAACCCTCACATGGATTGGATAAGAGTAAATGTTCAAGGCTCGATTGTCAACGTGCTAACTACAGGCAAGGAGCCGTTGATATGCGAGGTGAGTGGTACATGCAGCAATGGCAGACTTATAGTTGAATGCGACACAACATCTACTATCGTACTCAACGGTCTGTCGCTTGTTAGCCAAGAGGGCAGCGCAATCTATCTGAAAGAAAAGCAGGAAACTGTTATTGAGGTGAAGGCTGGAACAACCAATACTCTTAAGGATGCTGATACATATCAAAATCTGGATGCAACAGACAAATCGAATGCATGCATTTATGCCCGTGGATCTCTGACATTTGAAGGTACTGGCCAGTTGGCGGTTCAAGGCAATTATCGCAACGCCATCAGTAGCAATAAAAACATTACAGTCAATGATGGCGATATTCGAATCTTGAACACAACCAAGGACGGAATCCATTGCGATAAATATTGTCAGAATGGTGGCACAGTTGACATGCACCTGTCTAACCCAGCAACAAAGGGTATAAAAGCGAAAGAGTTAATAGAACTGATAGGTGGCCTGATATCAGGTGAAGCATTAGGTGATTTGACTATAACAGATGGAGAGACCACTTACTGCACACTGTTGAAAAGCGATAGTACTTGCCATTTGCTTGGAGGAACTATTGACCTCAAGCATCATGGAGATGGAGGAAGATGTGTCTCGGTAGATGCAGACCTCATTGTGAACGGAGCTAGACTCAATCTCGAATGCCAGGGTAACGGCGGTGGATATATTAACGCACTTAACGATTCCGACTACTATTCGCCCAAATGTATCACCGCAAACGGCAATGTCCGTATTCTAAGGGGACAAATCAACTTGCTTTCAACAGGCATTGGAGGTAAAGGCCTTGACTGCTCTGACACTATCTTTGTTGGCAAGAAAGGCGAGGATTTCATCAGCGAGGATTCACTGCTCATCAAGATTGAAACTCGTGGTAATGCAGTCGTTGAAAATTCCGTGGAAGATTATCTTCATGGTTGCCCGAAAGCCATGAAAGCGGATAGTGACATTGAACTGTATTCTGGGACACTACGAATCAAAACGCATGGTTCAGGAGGCGAGGGCATAGAAAGCAAAGAATCATTGAGGGTTTATAATGCTACGATTATTGCAGATTGCTATGACGATGGTATCAATACAAATCAACGTTGTTATATAAAAGGTGGTCTCATCTATTGTCGCTCTATTAATAACGACGGTATAGACAGCAATGGAAAATTGTCCGTTTCTGGCGGTTTTGTCGCTTCTATCAGCGAACACTTCATGAATGAAAGCTTCGATACCGAAGGAGGCCGTATGTATATCTACGGAGGAAATGTATTTGGCATAAGCCGCAATGAAGTTTATGTCAGTGAGCAATCAACGGTTCCTTATTACTCCACAAAAACAAAATTCAATGAGTGGGGATTGAGATACGGTGATAGTATTAGAATAGCAAAAAACCATTATCTAACGATTTCATTAAACCAAGATGCTGTTATGTCATTTTTCCACGAGGTCTCTTTTGATGATGCGTTTGTAATTGTCGCTTCACCCTCTTTCATGCAAGGTGAAGTCTATCAAATATCCGATGGACTACCACCATCAAATCCGAATGAAACATTATTAGATAATCAGGTCATTCTAGGTGGTCAAATTGATGAAAGTGAAATATTATATAACTTTAAACCATAATTGATTATGAATAAATTAGTCTTAAGAAATCTGACTCTAATTTTATTATGCCTAGTATCCGCCAATGTGTTCGCACAAGACATTTGGGACGGAACGACTGCATCTGGTTTTTATGGCGGAAGCGGAACTGAGTCTGACCCATACCAAATCAGAACTGGCGCAGAGCTGGTTTATTTCGCTAATCTTGTAAATTCAGGCGATGATTTCAGTGGCAAATACGTAAAGCTGATGAATGACATCGATATGAATAAACAAAGTTTCAGCGTAACTGAGTTATTCGCTGGCACTTTTGATGGTAATGGCAAGTTTATTACTATGATGCTAGGATTACCGACTAACAATAATCCGTTTATGCGAGTGAGTGGCAGAATTCATCATTTAGGAGTAAAGATTGACTTTGAAAATGAATATAAAGGTTTGTATTATGGAAAAATCCCATTAGTATATAGACTTGTAGAAGGAAGCATTTTAGAGGATTGTTATTATTCGATTCAGACAACAAATGAACTATTCTTTTATCAACCAACGCTTGCATGGGAAAATGATGGCGTGATAAAAAATTGTTGTGCAGAAGGACATTTTAATGTATATGGGGGATATTCTTCATCAAGTGATGGATCATTGCTTGTTTATAATAATAACAGTACAGGTGTGATAGAAAATTGTTATGCAAATGTAAACGGATGTAAAACCGGATATGGAAAAGCTTTACCGATATCATTCACTAATAATGGTACAATAATTCATAACTCGAATGATATAGACTCACTGAATATGTGGGTTGACGAACATCCTGACCATTCAAGATGGACAAATTCGGGCCAATATAAGCTTGTGGATTTCAATCCATCATCAGAATGTACGATTGAGTTTTTAGATTCATTGTTTAACAACTCAATCCCTGCCATCAAAAGGCCATATGGAGAACCTGTTGGTGAGTTGCCTGTACCTACATCCAGTTGGTCATTTATAGGATGGAAACGAGCTGGAAAGATTGTTACACCCGATATTATTGTCGATGGCAATTGGACGCTTTTTGCTGTTTGGCAACAACTAATTCGTCGTCAGCCAACCTTCGAAAATATGTCAATTGAAGTAGATGATTTTGAAAATGCATCGTTTCATTGGTACGGAGTTTTTGGTGAACCAACACTTTTTGAGTATTGGATATCTCCACAAATTGATAATAGTGAAATTACGTCATATGCAATTGAGTTTGATGCAACTGAAGGCCAAGTTTTTAGTTTTAATTATAAAGTTAGTAGCGAGCGTGGATATGATGTGTTGAATGTATGGCGAAATGGCGTTTCAATTCTTGTTGCGAGTGGCGAAGAAACAGGTCATTTCATAGATGAGTTACCTGCCGATGGCAATTACAGATACACTTTTATGTATAGTAAAGATGATGATTCTAGCGAAGGTTCGGATAATGTGATTATTTCAAATATAAGCTTGTCTTTTCCCGCAAATCAACTAGATTGTACATCATCGCAGCTTCCTGATTACCTGATAACTCAAAACGGCTTGTATTATTGTAAGGTAAACTATTCTAATACTGGAGTTGTTTTAACAAGTGACACAGTAATTGTCAATGAACGGTATCTTGACAACATCCTGGAGATTAATAACCTGGTTGCCCATACGGGAACAATACAAACTATGCCTGTTAACCTTGTAAATCATGATAACATCGTAGGGGTTGAGTTTGATTTACTTCTCCCTGAAGGCGTGACTTTAGAAGACAAATGCTTAGGTGAACGCTCAGAAACTCATCAGCGAACCACCGAGCTTATGGATAATGGTGCATGGCATTTTAGCATTCAGTCTTCAGCTGCCACAAATATTGATGGCAACGAAGGGAATATCCTTTATTTGATTTTGAAAATAGGTGAAGATGTAGCGTATAGTGATTACATGATAACCCTTTCCAATGTCAAATTGATGACACAGAGCGAAACTCTGATACATCCCAAAGATGTTGTTTCCCGTTTATCGATTTTGCCCAACGGCGACATCAATCAAGACGGACGAATAAACATTTCAGACGTGACAAGTTTGATTGATTTTCTTTTAAGACACTAACGTCATCACGGTAAGATACAAATAAAATGGGCCTCGGAATAGCCACGTTCCGAGGCTTTTATACAAACTGGTGCTCGATTAGCCGTTTTTGCGCTCGTCAGGGGGAGAAGTGGATGGCGCGGATGCGCTGGGCGAGGGTGTGGTGGCTGTAGCTGTACCACATGACCAACTTGCTGGTGTGCTTGTTCTCCTGTTGTTTGAATGATTTCTCCTCGTCATAACAACCTCCAATTCTAGAACCGTTTCATGACCGATTTGCTTATAAATTTGTGGGTCATTGTATATTTTGTGATAAGAAATTTGTGGGTCAGTGGATATTTGTGGGTAAAAAAATGTGGGGAAAATATTTTTGTGTGTAATTTTGCGCTGTAAATCATCAAATTAGTATCATTTATCGATGAAATCTATATGAAGTGAATAATTAAGGTAGAGACTATGAAAAAAGCGTGTTTTCTTCTTGTGATGCTGGCAATAGCATTCACATCTAACGGGCAATTATTATGGAAAGTGACCGGAAATGGCCTTGAAAAGCCAACATTTGTGTTTGGTACCATGCATTACGCACCACCCTCAATGATTGATAAGATCGCTGGACTTAACCAGGCACTTGAGAATTGTGATGTTCTCATTGTTGAGGCTGATGATTCCGATGGCACCCTAAATGGAATCTCCGCGCCTCGTGATAGCACACTCGATAAACTCCTTACGCCAGAGGAATGCAATGTGGTAAAGGCGGCGCTGGAACACTATTTTGGTGCTGGCGGTGTAAACTTTGATGAGATGTCCCAATTGATTCCTGCATTTCTAACGGTTGGATTGGAATTTCTATTTACGCAGGAAGTATTCCCTGATTTCAAGATGTGGGAAGGTGGCGTAGACGATGAATTGGTACGCAGGGCGAAAAAGTCAGGAAAGCCAATTGATTCGTTTGAGACAACACAAGATCAGTATGATATTATTGAAAAGGCGGTATCTTCATTATCATTAAAACAACAGGCTCTTGATCTGTACTCAAAGTGCACCGATATCAATTATATCAATAAGTTGCATGATGAGATAGTTGCACATTGCACGACTTACAAAAATCAAGAGTTGGGGACTAATAACACCGAGGATAATCCAGATGAGAATATCTTAATTAATGACCGCAACCGCAATTGGGGTGATCAACTTGTCTCAAAGATGGCTGATCGTTGTTGTCTCGTCGCTGTAGGCAGGGGACATCTGCGTGGTGAAAAAGGTTTGCTATAGTTATTACGAGATCGTGGCTATACTGTTGAGTCCGTGCAATAAGTGGTCACTTGGTCGCTAGTCATTAGTCGATACCTTATTCTCAATTCTTAAATCCTTAATCGCCCTGATTCGCTGGGCAAGGGTAGGGTGGCTGTAGCTGTACCACACGACGAGCGGGTGGGGTGTGAGGTTGCTCAAGGCGTGGGCGGCGAGTTTCTTCAGCCCGCTGATGAGGGCTTCGCCGTGGCCATGCTCGGCGGCAAATGCGTCGGCACGGTATTCGGCACGGCGCGAGATGGCGCTGCCGATAGGTGACAGCACGATGTCGATGGGCGACAGCAGCAACGAGAAGGCCACTAGGGCGAGAATGAACGACGGGGCGGTACCGCCTAATGCAGCGGGCAGGTCAGGGTTGCCCACCAGCAGAGAGAAAATGAACAGGTTGAACGCTATCGTGACGATGCTGATGATCATGTTCTTGAACGTGTCACGATGCTTGTAGTGTCCGAACTCATGGGCGAGCACCGCGACGATTTCCTCGGTGCTCATCTTGTCCATCAGCGTGTCATAAAGCACGATGCGCTTCTTGGGTCCGAAGCCGGTGAAATAGGCATTGGCCTTAGTCGAGTGCTTGCTGCCGTCGATGAGGTAGATGCCCTTGAAATGGGACCCGAAGCTTGTGATGGCCTCGGTGATGGCAGTGCGCAAATCGCCCTCGGGCAGCGGCGTCTGCTTGTTGAACAGCGGCACGATGAGATTGCTGTAGAACATCGTGAAAAAGATGATGAATCCCGCACACACTAGCGTGGCCCAAATCCAGAACTGCTGCCCGAAGGTGAGATACAACCAATAAACCACGCCCATGAGCACGGCGCTGATTACCGTCGAGACTAGGAACGACTTGAGTGCGTCGAGCCAGTAGGTCTTGTGTGTCGTGCGGTTGAACCCGAACCGCTCTTCGACCACAAAGGTCGAATAGTAACTGAACGGTAACCCGATAATGGTGGTGAACAGGTTATAGATTACCAGAAACAGCACCACTTGCATCATGGGCACATCTGTCCACGTTTTGCACTGGTTATCAAGCCAGCCCAGCAGTCCACAACCCAGAATAACCAGCGTCAGCGCAAACGACACGCAGCGGGCGACAAGCGACACCCGCTTGTTGGTGCGCATGTATTCCTGCTGCTTGCGGTACTTCTCCTCGTCATATAATCCCTCCAATTCGGGTGGAACGGGATGAGTCATCCAGCGCGTGTTCAGCCATGACAGCACGCTGCTGACGATAAACTCCAGCGTCACAAACGCGATAATCAGTATCAATAAGGTCTTTACCATATCCGGTTATATTGTTGTATCTTGAGCGCTAAATTACAAAAAAGGTGATTGCATTAAGCGATTTTATGTCAAAAAATGGTAGCAGTACTAAGCGACTTCCCCAAAAATGTTGGTTAGAGGAGATGATTTGCTGTTATAAATTTTGTGAAAAATGCTATTGTTTATATTTTTGCGTTGTAAATTATCGATTAAATGTGTTTTATCTATGGAACCTATTCAAGAACCAAATCAACACGCCAACGACGGACAGGGGACGCTGCGTCCCATGCTCAGTTTTGGAGAGGCAGTAAGCATTTGTTTGAAAAAGTATTCTGATTTCAAGGGGCGTGCTCGGCGCAGCGAGTATTGGTGGTGGGTCCTTTTATCGTTAATTGCCGGCACCGTGGCAAAGTTTATCGATGGGACTTTTAATCTGCTTTTTTCAGCGAGCTCTATCAACATCGTTTCAATTATAGTATGGCTAGTTCTCATCATTCCTAGTTTAGCCGTAGCGACTCGACGTTTGCATGATACGGGACGCAGCGGCTGGTGGATTGTGGCCTTAGCCGTAGTGGGCGTGATAGAAGTGATATTGTCCTTCATTATCGCAGATTCTGTCCCTTCGTTATTATGGTACTACGTTCTATGGTTTGTGATTCTGATCCTGCTGTTGCTTTCCTTAATTCTTCTTTACTTTGAAGTGCTTGACAGCCACAAGGGGGAGAACCAGTATGGCCCTTCACCCAAGTACCAGTGACGGTTGCTTTGCGCGGAAGACCGCCAAAACTGATAATCTGGCGGCATCATAATTAATTAGCTCATCGCTTGCGGTGGGCTTTTTTTTATACTTGGCCAGGTCTTTTCAATGGCATTATCATTGTGGCGATGTGATATTGGCTTCCCGTAATGGTACTGCCATTACTGGCAAGACCTATGAGGACAGGGCGGCCGTGGTGGATGTAACGGGCAATGATGGTTAGATACTGTCTTTCTTCGGGTTTTGGGGTTAATCGTCTTTTTCTTCCAGTTCCTGTAATTTCTCGATGTCAATATCGCGGGAATCTCCCTTCCCTGAGTACTTGAGAAGCCACCACAGTCCACCAATTAAGGCTGCGAGACCAATCACGACGAGCACGATCACATACCACGGGGATTTGTCGATTAGCCCTAAAACAGCTGCAGCCATAATGCACAATGTCATGGTGATGATGATTAGTTTGGTGAAAACGGTATCGGAGCCGAGCAGATTGAGAAATCGCTGCATCTCTTTGGCGGTCGAGGCTCGGCGGATACAGTCATAGATGATGGCATAAAACACCATAGCCAGTGAAGACACCAGCATTAGGGCTACAAGAGGGCACAAGTACAGTTTGCTCTCGCTGATGTCGTCAAACTTGATGATGCCGTTGGCGGCAAATATGATTGCCATAATGATGTAGAAAATGGTATAGGAACGGCTGCTCTTCCTGATTGACTTGCGCAGTTCTTCTTTTTCGTTGACCTGTTCAGGAGCGAAATCCTCCTCGGTCGGAACGTAATTCTCATCGATATAATCCTCAGGTTTCATAATGCGTTGACTTAAATAGGTTAATAAATCCTGTAATTCATCTTCTGTTCTTTAGACACACAAGGGTGTCACAAAACTTCACAAAGATAGCATTTTTTCTCCATTTTTCTGCAATTCCCTGTCTAACTTGAAAAAAAGGGAGACAAAATGTGCTTTTAGTCACGCACAACCAAAAATTCACTAAATTTGTGGGCATTATTAACCCAAACATGAATTATAGCAAATGAAAAAGACTTTGTTGTTTTTTGCGACATTCCTTGTGGAACTCATGGTGCAGGCGATGCCCACTGCCACAGTTCCTGGCATTGGCGCCTCGACTCCCAAGTACACCTTCAACAGCACTACTGGCGCCCTGACGCTCAACTGGGGCGAGTTCAATCGTTACGACAATTGGGACTATGACGTGATGAACACAGCTGTCAAGAGCGTCGTTGCCACTAGCGAGGTGAGTTTCACTGACGACTGTTCTCAACTGTTTTATAATTTCAATCATTGCGAGAGCATGGACTTGAGCCGCGTCAACACCAGCGGGATGATAAATGCAAACAGGATGTTCCGCGACTGCTCAAGTCTGACCACGCTCGATTTGTCGGACTGGAACATGGCCAACGTTACCGATATGTATGAGATGTTCAGCTACTGCGATAACCTGACCTCGCTCGACCTGTCCGGTTGGAACACCGGCAATGTCATTGACATGGGCTTAATGTTTTACGACTGTTTGAGTCTGACCTCACTTGACCTCACGGGCTGGAATACTGCCAATGTCATGGACATGTACCACATGTTCAATGGTTGCGAAAGCCTGACCTCACTCGACCTTTCGGGCTTTAACACCGCCAATGTCACCTCTATGACCCAGATGTTCTATGGTTGCAAACGGCTAACCTCACTTAACCTCTCGGGGTGGAATATAAGCAATGTAATGACCATGGGATCCATGTTCTCAGGCTGCTCGAGTCTTACTTCACTCGATCTCTCGGGCTTTAATCCCGCCAATGTCATTGACATGAGCTACATGTTCTATGGTTGCGAAAGGTTAACCTCGCTGAATGTCTCGGGCTGGAACAACACCACTAGTGTCAACGATATGCAATTCATGTTCTCGGGCTGCATGGGCCTGACTACGCTTGACATCTCGAGTTGGGACACCGCCAATCTCTGGTACATGAACGGCATGTTTGCCAACTGCTCGGCCCTAAGAACCATCTATGCGGGTGAGGGCTGGACCACCGACAATGTCTATGGCGAATGGGGCGAAGGTGTATTCACTAACTGCACCGCTCTGGAGGGTGGCATGGGCACTTCCTTTGACGAAAACAACACCGATAAGACCTATGCCCGCATCGACGGTGGGTCGAGTGCTCCCGGTTATTTCACCGCCAAGTCTGACGCCCATCGTGGCGACGTGAATGGCGACGATAGAGTGAACATCGATGACGTGACTGCCTTGATTGACTATCTGCTGGGCAGCGATGCCAGTGCCATCAGCCTGACTGCCGCCGACTGCGACCAAGACGGCAGCATCTCCATTGCCGACATAACAGCTCTGATTGACTACTTGCTTTCAGGCCGTTGGTAGTTCTTAAGTCAATCGTGGTATCTGTGCTCGGGACGACGAGTACAAATGCTGCTTGATGGAGATAAAAAAGTGGACGGCCATTAACTAAGGACCTAAAAACTGAGAACTAGAAACTAAAAAATGTATTATCTTTGCAGCATCACATCAATAATTTAAGGAATAGAGCTATGAAAAAGATGAATTCATGGATGCTTGCCGCCATCTTGTTCTGCGGCCTGGGTTACTTGACTTCGTGCAACGGGAATGCCACTGCTGACAAGGCGGCGACAGATACTGTCGCTGTTGAAACCGTCAAGAGCGGTGACGTAGTAATGGAAGGCGTAAAAAAGTATCTGGTGGACTCAATCGGTTCACAATACTCCGCAGGTGACATGTGCATCCCCGTTGTCGTGATGACTTGTACCGAAGGAGTAAATGCCGATAGCGTATTCAAGTGGGGTGACTATTGGGTGTTTAACTACAAGGTGGTGGGTGATACCCTGAAGACTGTTTCGGGTGGAAACCATTCCGGAAAAATGTTACTCACTAAGAATGAGAATGGTGAATACCAGGTGGTGTCGTTCGAGCAGGTGGAAGACGGTGCCGGGAACTTGTCCAGTGCCAAGCGCATTTTTGGCGAATACTATGACGCGTACCATGCCGTTAACAGCAATGAGAATTACCGCGAGGAACTCCGTGCCACTGCTGTTGCCGACTATGTGAAGGCTCACAACCTGCCGGTCAAGTACTATCAGGACTACGGTTGGCCTGCTAAACCTATCCCCCAAACTGAGGACTAAAATCTAATGACAAAATGAAATACAGCATCATAGCCATCGGCGACGAACTGCTTATCGGGCAGGTAACTGACACCAACTCCGGCTGGATCGCACGGCACATGACGCCGCGCGGCTGGGACGTGAACACAGTGCAGGTGGTGCCCGACGATGCCCGCCAGATTGGGCTCGCCATCGATCGCGCATTCGCTCAGACCGATGTCGTGCTCATGACCGGCGGCCTGGGCCCGACCAAGGACGACATCACCAAGCCAACCTTGTGCCGCTACTTTGGCGGCGAGATGGTGCTTGACAAGGCCGTCGAGGCCAACGTCCGTCAGGTGATGGAGCGCCGCCACCTCAAGCTCAACGAGTACACCCGCCTGCAGGCCATGGTGCCCTCGTCGTGTCGTGTCATCCAGAACGAGGTGGGCACAGCGCCCCTCATGTGGTTTGAGCGCGAGGGCAAGGTGCTGGTGAGCATGCCTGGCGTACCCTTTGAGCTGCAGGGGATGATGGAACGTGCTGTCATTCCGCAGCTGCTTGCCCGCTTTAACGACGGGGAGGACATCGAGTTCCGCACCTTTGTCGTTTCGGGCATCATTGAATCGGCGCTGGCCATGCAACTGGATGAGTTTGAACGCAATCTGCCTCAAGGCATCCATTTGGCCTATCTCCCCGAGGGCGGCATTATTCGCCTGCGCCTGACGGGGTCCTCAACCGATGCGTCTGCACTCAATGCCAACATGGAGCGGCTCTCAAGGGAATTGCATGACATCTTGGGTACCCATATCATCGCCGACGGCGATAAGCGTTTGCCTGAGATATTGGGTGAGCGTCTGCGTGAGCGTGGGCTCACACTCTCTACAGCCGAGAGTTGCACGGGTGGCAATGTTGCCCATGATATCACGAGCATAGCGGGAAGCAGCGACTACTTCAAGGGCGCTGTGGTGAGCTATGCCAACGATGTGAAGATGGAGTTGCTAGGCGTCAATGAGCAGGATATCATCGAACACGGCGCGGTGAGCGACCCTGTCGTGCGCCAGATGGTTGAGGGCGTTTGCCGAGTGATAGGCTCCGACTGCGCTATGGCTACCAGCGGCATTGCCGGTCCTGCCGGGGGGTCTCCCACGAAGCCCGTGGGAAACGTGTGGATGGCTGCCAAGTGCGGTGACCGTGTGATTTCCCAGGTCAAGCAGTTGCCCGGCGACCGTTCCCGTGTCATCAACCGTGCGACACTTGAGGTTGAATTATTGCTATTATCACTATTGAGTTAGAAATGAGGAAGTGGATCATTATTTTGATGGCGATGTTGTTAGCAGCCCCCGTCGTGATGTCGTCTCCCGTGGGTGACGATGACGACAAGGACCCCAGCATCAAGCCTGGAATTCGACGTCTGCACCCCGAGCGCGAGCGCGCCAAGGCCATCAAGCAGTTGCAGGACGAGATGTCGCGCAAAGCCGAACCCAAGGACGATCCCTGGGACATGACTGGTGAAGTGTGGGGCACTGTGGACTTGCCGCGCGAGGCCAAAGACGTCAAGGCCGTTGAGGGCCGTCGTTTGACCCAGCGCACGAGTAAGACTCCCGCCGAGCAGCAAATGGTTAACCAACTGATCAACACCGATTATTCCATTCACGAGTACAGTGTGGGCGACAGGCGCATGCTTTGGCGTGACGAACCTGTCACATCATCGGTTGACGAGTTGTTGCCGTTTTTTAGCTATGAGAACGGAGAATACTTGTCGAAGTATGTCTCACGGGATAAGACCAGCAACGAAATCTATTTCATTTTCTCCTACCACGACAGTGTGCCTGGCCCATTGCGCCTATGCATCCAGTATTGCGCCGATGACCCGTTGGATTATGATATGTTGACGGTCAATGTCGATGGCTTTGACTACGTGTATTATCCGTCAAATATCGAACGGGGCCGACAAGGAAAGAAACTCTATTGGGAGTTATGCGACAACGTGTTGAACCCAGCCTACAAGGATATGGTCTACGCCTTGGCCCATAGTCATTGGGCATTCATCAAGTTCCATGGTGCCAATGGCATTAACCATGTGAAGACGCTGTCTCAAGGGCAGCGTGACGACTTTGCCCATGCGTTGGATCTGTACCGTTTGCTGGGCGGCGGATGGAGCGCTCCCGCCGTTGAATAGCGCATGGGGTATCCTTTTCCCCTCATTAATTATGGTATTTTGGACGCATAAATCCACCAAAAGGTGAGGTTATGCAACGGATTGCATGACCTTTTTCGGGTGTTTGCATGGGTTTTTGCGTAATTTGCTATGTCAAGAAATAAAAAAGCATTACCTTTGCGCAAAATTATAAGTATTACTTATTATTATTGATTGTTTTATTAAAGGTTTTTTTATTATGAACGAAGAAAACATTGGTACCTGGGCTGGTCTCGTGTGGAACGCCCTGAATGATTCGAAAAAAGGTCTTACCACTAAGGAACTGCGCAAGGTTGCTAAGCTCAAAGTTAACGAGATGCACTGCGCTCTGGGTTGGCTCGCCAAGGAAGGTAAGCTGAACTTCGCCGAAGGTAAGGACGACATTAAGGTATCGCTGCGCTAAGCACTTTTTGCCCCGGTCCTGGATTAAGAATTAATATCCCTGATATAGCAGCGATGGCGTGGAACTTGGTTTCACGCCATCGCTGTTATATCAGATGACAAGGGGGGGCTGTGTTATCCATTAACCGTTCATAATAACCCGAAAAACCCAGGCTCTTGGCCTGGGTTATCGTTCTGTAAAACAAACCATTACTAAGCACTTAAAGTCATTCGCGGCTTCCCAGCTTGCGATAAACAATCTAACATTCCATAGCTCATGAATTTGCTTGAGTCCACAAAGGTAAACACATTTTTTTAATTTACAAAACAAAATGATAAAATTTTCAAAAAAAAATTATTTTGGTTTGTAAATCATAATCAAGTCACCTCGCGGCCCCAAGTAATCTCGTCGATCTGTATATTGTCAAGCCATTCATAAGCTTTTGCCAGTATTTATGCTACTGAAAACAATAGTTTTTCAATAAATTTTAAAATTATTCGTGATTTTTGTTGCAGATTGTAAATTTTCACCATATTTTTGCATTCGTATAAAGGATTACTAGACGATTTAGTGACAAAGTGTAATTGTGACGTGCCCCTGCTCTGATTTTGGATGATGGCTTAGCGGCTGGAGCAGATTTGGTATATCCCTTTCATGAGTCACAGAACAACTAAACATAAGTCGAGAAACCGTTTTGACGGTAGATTGGCAGAAAAAAGATATCATTATGAGAGCTCCTCCACAGATCTACACGAGGCGCGTCATGCAAGGGTAAAGATCCTCGTGACGGCAAAGTTGTGATTGTGTGGTCTCCTGTTATCCACATTATAATATATAAATACTATATGGGCATGGTATTTGGATGATGAGCCCAACCCAAGGATACTAATTATTTAATCTAAACAATGAGTTATGAAACATGTTCTGCATCTTCACCGGAGCGACGGCGTTGACAAGACAGCGCCGGTGCTAATGTTGCATTCGCCATGCGTCGCTCGACAGGTACATCATATCTCAGGGGTTGACATGGCCGTGCCGTCATCAATCGGCGCCTCATGTCAAACAGCCCAATAATTCTCTAACTTGTGGTTATCGGGAGGGGTGTCAAGACACTTTTTGTTAGGCGGTATCATATTTAACAATGTTTCAGGCATTCATGTTGGCACCTCCCCGAGAACCCCAAACTCAACGGATAATTCATAATGTGTAATGATTTTTTCATAAGCTAAGTTTTTTGTTGACTGTTTTAGAAGGTGCGGTGCACCTGGGTATCGCGCCTTCTTTTTAAAAAATCAGGAACACATGACAACAATAAGAATAATGATGCTTAAGGTAATTTTTTCATTTGTGTGGTTTTAAGATGATTGGTTAATCAGGGGGTGCGCTGCACCTGCTTCGTGGCGCACCCATTTTCTTGATCATTCAACACAGCCCACCAGGAGTTTACCTGAAGCCCCAAAATATATCAATGCAAAGTGCTAATTGTTTTTTCATAAGTGTGTGGTTTTATGGGGGTGCCGGTCACCCTGCACAAGGTACCCCTGTTTTCCCGCCACCCTGCAGTTGAAATGATATCAGAGTAAAGAACCCAGTCTAATAGCATGGCACGGAGTTAATAATTTTTTCATAATGTTTGAAGTGGTTAGGAGATGCGGTTGCGAGAGCCAGCCGCATCTTCGTTTTCATTACCGCCCTGAATGCTGCATCCATGCTATTTCATGGAAAACTAAATCAATGAGCCGATTGTTCAAAGGTTGTAGCGGCTTAACCAGCATTGACCTGAGCTGTTTTATACGATACACATGGTCGGCATGCTCCAAGGCTGCAGTAATATGACCACCATCTTTGCCGGTGATGAATGGAGTACAGCAAACCCTCTCGCGCATAGTTCCTGACTTCGTCATTAAGGGTGAGCCATAATTGAATTATGACACACGCACTTTCTCTGTTATTGGGGCATGTGTGTTTTGAGGAAGCGAAATGTTGGTTTTTGTGACGTATTCAATAATTGTCGGCTGTTTTTGTGTCAGATTCAAACCTTTTGTTTATCTTTGTGGGTGAACTGTAAGGAATCTGTGGCTGGGGATGATTGTCTCTTTGTCAACGTTGTAAAACCTCCTGAGTGCACTGGATCTTGATGGATTGACTCCTGTTCAAAGTCAACACTTGACCTCAGACGGCTCATAAATGAATGGAAAATCACTCATTATCATAAACATAAAACATTAAAACGATTAAGCATGAAGAGAATCATTACAATTTTAGCTGCTGCAATGGCTTTAACCGGAGCCGTTGCGCAAGTTGCGGTTTCACCCAGTGCGCAGGATAGAGGAACGGCCCAAGTGCTGGTTGAGCCTACTGAGATCAACTTCACGTGCCTTGTGGGTGAAACGGTTACCGATACGATCACTGTCACCAATATCGGTACGGTCGCCTTCACGCCGTTATCATCTTTTTCCAGTGACCACGGCTACATCTGGGTCGAGCCCATCAACAGTACGATTCCCCCCGCTCCTGGTGACAATGTGCGCAAGACGGTAGTGACCTATTCGCCTGAAGAGGCCGGAACACACCAAGCCCACCTGAGTATGTATATCGATGGGGAGTTCTATGATGTGGACATGACCGGCGTAGCCACTATGCCAACCGAGCAAACCGATTGGGTTTATTACAACGGGACACCTTTGGAAGGTGGCCGCTACCTGGTGGAAATCAGCTGCGGCGAAGTTGGCGATGTTTTCATCTATTACAGGATCATGAAAAGGATCCTGATAAATGGTGACATTGACTGGGAGACCGGTGAGTGGATGGATTATGTGGAGCCATTAGAGTTTGATCCACCTGGATATTACAGGATTGAAAGCTATGCCGTCGCTCCTGGCAAGTTGCCAAGTGTAACGATTGCCTATGAAATATCCCTGACTGAACCAGTGCCGAATTATGACTTTGTGGAAAACGGCATCTACTACAAGATTACCGATGACGATAAAGTGACAGTCACCTATGAAGATGAATCCTATGGTTCCTACAGCGGTGTTGTCTCGATTCCCAACCTGGTCACCCACGATGGCGTTACCTATATGGTGACCGCTATCGGAGACAATGCGTTCTCTGACTGCTTCAATTTGACTAATGTGAACATCGGCAGCTATGTGACGTCCATCGGCAACAACGCATTCAGTAATTGCATTCTTCTGACTGAAGTGAACATTGGCGATTATGTCATCAGTATCGGAGACCAGGCCTTTATTGGTTGCCAAGCCCTGAAACGTGTGACTTTGGGTAGCGGCCTCAACCATATAGGCACTGATGCATTCGCTTATTGTTATGACATTGAGGATATCATCTGTAAGGCTGCAACACCTCCTGTGATTGATGACTACTACAGTTTTATGTGTTATCAGACAGCGACGCTGCACGTCTATCCCCCCGTGCAGGACAGTTATTCACAGGCCTGGTATTGGGATGAATTCTCTACAATCATCGGTGAAGACGCGGTCGATCCTGCTCCCAGCGATGTCAATGGCGATGGCGTTGTGAGTATCAAGGATGTGACCGAACTAATTGATCAACTCCTTAACGGGATTTGATTTGGCCCTTTCAACAATGATAAGTAATGACCTATTAAACAATAAAGCTTATGAAGAAGATTCTAATCACATTATTTCTATTGATGTCAGCTGCCTTTGTGATGTCAGCTCAACAGGAGTTCTGGTACGAAGGTGTGCATTATCGTACTATCGACTACTATAATGCCGAGGTCATCAGTGCCAATGACAGCATCTATAGCGGCAGAATTGTAATTCCCCGATTCGTTTATTATGTGACGGTGGATGATCAGGGAGTGAGTCATACAGAGGAGTTTATGGTGAAGGGTATCGCCGACAGCGCGTTTTACAAGTGCTCTGAGTTAACCGAAATCATTTTCCCGAAATCCCTTGATTATATCGGTAAATATGCTTTCAGGGCATGTAAAAAATTAACCTCGATTGACTTTCCTGCGCCATTAAGGGAGATAGGGAAAGCTGCTTTCTTCGAATGCTCGCAAATCACCTCCATCACTTTCCCCAACACGCTAAAAAAAATAGATGAATACGCTTTTATGAATTGCTCACAGAACCGTAGCATCAACTTGCCCAATTCGTTAACTGAATTGGGGCGCGATGCCTTTTTTCACCACATCTATGTGCAGAGCGTGGTGATTCCTGACTCCATTACGGTGTTGAACCCATGCGTATTCGCCGATTGCGGTTCGCTTAAGAGTGTGACTTTCCCCCCTGGTCTCACTACTATCTGTGATAGGGCATTCGATTATTGTGGATTCGATAGTCTTGTCATTCCTGAAACAATTACCAGGTTAGAGGGTTCTCCGTTCTGCAATTGCAGGGATTTGAAGAAATTGACAATCCCCAACACGATCAAGAAATTATCAGGCGCCTTTTTTGAGGGCTGTACGTCATTGGAGAGTTTCCAAGTGCCTGACTCGATGACTGCACTTCCTCCTAGCATGTTCCGTAACTGCAGTTCATTGAAAGAAGTCAAGTTTAATGCCATTCTTGATACCATCGGTTCTGAATGCTTCAGTGGGTGTAGTGCTTTGGAAACTCTGGTTATTCCTGATAAGGTTACATATATAGGACCATGGGTGTTTACAGGATGCACGGCGCTTCGAGAGGTTACATTCGGTAAATCGCTAGAATTCATTGGTAACGACGCTTGCAATAAATCAGTGTTTGAGAGTATTACATGTCGGAGCAAAACGCCACCATACGTATACACAAGGACATTTTACCGTTATTATGAGACAGCGACACTTTATGTTCCCAGGCGTGCTCTGGAAGCCTATCAGGCTGATGAGGAATGGGGTAGATTCCTCAACATTGTCGGTATAGACGTGGAACCCGATCCAGGCGACATTAACGATGACGGCGCCATCAGTATCGGAGACGTGACCGCCTTGATCGACTTGCTGCTCTCGAACGGAGATGCGCCGGATTATGCCGACTTTAATGGCGATGGTGCTGTTGACATCAAGGATGTGACCGCCCTGATTGACCTACTACTTAACGGAATTTGATTTGGCCCTTTACAATGATAAGTAATGACTTTTAAACAATAAAGCTTATGAAGAAGATTCTTATCACATTATTTCTATTGATGTCAGCCGCCTTTGTGATGTCTGCTCAACAGGAGTTCTGGTACGAAGGTGTGCACTATCGTGCCATCGACTACTACAATGCCGAGGTCATCAGTGCCAATGACAGCATCTATAGCGGCAGGGTTATCATTCCCCGATATGTCTTGTGCGAGACTGTCGATTCCCTGGGCATAGAGCATTTGGAAGGGTTTGAGGTGACGGCCATTGCCGACAGTGCGTTTTTCAGGTGCACAGGCTTGACCAGTGTGGCATTGCCCAAATCGTTGCTGTATATTGGAAAACGCGCGTTTTATTATTGCTCTGGCTTGACATCGGTGGATATTCCCATGTCGGTCACCAATATTGACGACTATGCGTTCTATCACTGCTCGGGGTTGGTGAGCGTGAATCTCTCTAATACGGTGAAGAGACTTGGCCATTCATCATTTGGTTATTGCACTAGTCTGGAGGGTATCAACCTGCCCAATTCGATTACCACAATCGAGCCCTATGCGTTTTTCTCTTCCAAGTTGAAAAGCATCGTCTTGCCAGATTCACTTGAGGTCATCAAGGAGGCCGTGTTTGCCGACACGTGGTTGACCGATGTGACGATTTCCAACTCGGTGAAGAAGATTTGCGGCAGGGCATTTGATTATTGTCCGTTGACAAGCATTGAGGTACCTAATTCGGTTGAAATACTTGAAGGCACGTCATTTGGTAATTGCCGTCTTCTGAAGGACGTCAAACTGGGCAACTCTCTCAAACGAATAACAGGTAGCGCCTTTTATGGCTGTTATGACTTGGAATATGTTGAGATACCTAACTCGGTAACCTACATGGGTAGTATGACTTTCTGGTATTGCAGGTCATTGAAGACGGTAAAGTTCGGTAATCAGGTGGATACGATCGGTTATGGCGTCTTTTATGCTTGCGACAGTCTGCAAAGTGTGGTTTTCCCAAACTCGGTGCGATACATTGGCTCCCATGCGTGCTATGGCTGCGGTCAATTAAAGACTGTCACCTTTGGCAAGAAATTGGAGTGGATTGGCAATGACGCTTTTGATGATGCGATATTTGAAAGTATTGTGAGCCTGAACAGGACTCCTCCTGACACATACTCCTGGACATTCAGCCGGTTTTTTGAGACAACGACACTTTATGTGCCTAGGAAAGCTGTTGATGCCTACCGGACCCATGAAGCTTGGTCAGGATTCCTCAACATTGTGGGCATCGATGTGGATCCCGATCCAGGCGACATTAACGATGACGGTACCATCAGTATTGGAGACGTGACCGCCTTAATCGACTTGTTGCTCTCAAACGGTGATTTGCCTGATTATGCCGACTTTGATGGTGATGGCGCTGTTGACATCAAGGATGTGACCGCCCTGATTGACCATCTGCTGGGCAATTAGTCGTTCGGCTGCTAGAAATAGAATAACGGGCATGTGTTCATCTGTCGGGAACATGCCCGTTATTCGTTTTTCAAGGGAAGAGGTGTGTTGTTCTCGCATTATTGCCCCAAACTCTTGCACAGGTCAAAAATAATGACTAATTTTGCTTTCTAGTTAAGCATACGAAGATTAGGAAATATTTCTAACGACTGCAAGGACGCTGTCAATCAACGATGTGCTGACTTGTTTTATTTGTTTTTCTCAAATGAGAGGAAATTGTATCAACCACTTAAAAGTTTTATGATTATGAAGATTAAATTACTTTTCATTGCTGCCCTTGTCATGGCGACCACTACTGTATGGGCTGCTCCTTCTGACAATTCTCAACGTGAGGATGGCGATAAGGCCGAGATCACGGTGAATGTTGACGCGATTGATTTTGGGGCTATTGAATTGGGGTACTCCAAGATCCAGACCATCCAGGTCACAGGCCAAAACCTCAAGGAAGACATCAGTCTGACAGTCGAGTGTACTCGCAAGGATTTCTACACAGTGTCTGTTGAGACCATCACTCCTGAGACTGCCGCCGACGGAGCCATCGTTATAGTGGAATGCAGGCCATATACCCAATATGTCAGGCCCGCGAGCCTGAGGTTATCGAGCCTGGATGCCGAGGATGTCGTCATCCCGCTCAGCGCGAGTCCATATCAGGCTGAAGTAGTTTTCCCAAACAAGTCAACACAACATTTTAACGCTAACGTCGGTCAGTTGTACACTCAAGTAGGCACCATCAGATTCCCCGATGCCGAGATTCCGACCGATCCCGATACGCCTGTCATCAGAGTCGGTAACGTGGATTGGCAATTCGACGACCTTGGAGACCTTGGGGACTTCGGTGGTTTTGGCCCATACTCATTCTCGATCGAGGGCGATGAGGAGGGCTGCTTCATGGCCAGATTAGTGAGGACAAGCAATATCATTAACTCATTCACGCTAGCGGTGACCTATGCGCCAAAGACTGTTGGAACCCACCAGGCGACTCTTGTGGCCCATTGCCCCAATGCCGGTGTGCCTACGGTTGTTGTTTATTTGAGAGGTGAAGCAGCCGATGGAATTGGAGACGTTGATGATGATTGCGTACTCGACATCAAAGACGTGACCGGGATGATCGACTTGCTGCTGTCGGGCGATGAAGAATTTGATCGTGGTGACGTCAACCGGGACGGCGTGTTCGGAATCGGCGACGTGGTCCGTCTGATAGATATCTTGCTGGGTCACTAAAACGAATCAAGGATTAAATACCTCGATTAGAGAGGGTGAGTATTTGTAGGAGTGAACTCCAAAAGTCGGATAAGAGGCTTTTGGGGTTCACTTTACTTTTCGAAATGATTCCTTTCGCATCACATGTGTTCCAGCCTTCTAGATCCAGTCCTAAACCGCTCATTATTCAAAAAAACGACAAAAAGAGATGGAAATCTGTTGTGTAGTTCAAAAATCGGTTGTAACTTTGCAGCCGATTTCGCGGCACATGTCTTGCTGGATGCGCTGCTCCAAGCGTCAGTCAAGTCAAGAGTGTGACACTTGATCGTTGAAACTTCGATGTCAAGGCTATGATGCTAAGTGCCTGGCAGTCAAGCGTAGGACGATATTGAACCGAGCGAGATAACCGACCGTTGTTCGACCCTGTGATGCCGGTGAGC
>JAFZKD010000122.1 GCA_017553785.1 Muribaculaceae bacterium
CCGTAATGGAAGTCGCCAACATATTATTCACAGTCACGGCACAAGTCGCGCTCAAGTCGCTGCCATCAGTCGTGGTCGCGGTAATCGTAGCGTTTCCTGCAACAAGCGCAGTGACTAAACCGTTCTGGTCAACGGTCGCCACGCTCGGGTCGCTGGATGTCCAAGCGACGGTCTTGTTGCCTGTATCGGCAGGATATACAGTAGCCGTCAACTGGAACGTCTGACTCACATACAGCGACAGACTCGACTTGTTTAGCGTAATGCCGGTAGCTATGCGCTCATTCACGATCACCTTGCACGTCGCGCTCAGATTGCTGCCGTCAGCTGTCGTCGCTGTGATATTGACTATACCCGGAGACACTGCCGTCACAACGCCGTCACTGCTCACAGTCGCTATAGCGGGATCAGAAGACTTCCACGTCACCGCCTTGTTGGTCGTATTCGCAGGATAAACTGTCGCTGTCAACTGATAGGACTCGTCCATATCAAGCGTTAAACTGCTCGGAGTCACTATGACAGATGACGCCAACATGTTATTTACCGTCACCACACACATCGCACTCAAGTCACTGCCGTCAGTGGTAGTAGCGGTGATTGTTGCGTTTCCTGCAGCAAGCGCCGTGACAAGGCCGTTCTGGTCAACGGTCGCCACACTCGGGTCGCTGGACGTCCAAGCGACGGTCTTGTTGCCTGTATCGGCAGGATATACAGTAGCCGTCAACTGGGACGTCTGACTCACATACAGTGACAGACTCGACTTGTTCAGCGTAATGCCGGTAGCTATGCGCTCATTCACGGTCACCTTGCACGTCGCGCTCAGATTGCTGCCGTCAGCTGTCGTCGCTGTGATATTGACAATACCCGGAGACACTGCCGTCACAACGCCGTCACTGCTCACTGTCGCTATAGCGGGATCAGAAGACTTCCAAGTCACCGCCTTGTTGGTGGTATTCGCAGGATAAACTGTCGCTGTCAACTGGTAAGACTGATCCATGTCCAACGTCAAACTGCTCGGTGCCACTGTGATAGAGTTCGCCAACATATTATTCACCGTCACAGCACAAGTCGCACTCAAGTTACTGCCATCAGTCGTGGTCGCGGTAATCGTAGCATTTCCTGCAACAAGCGCAGTGACTAAACCGTTCTGGTCAACGGTCGCCACACTCGGGTCGCTGGACGTCCAAGCGACGGTCTTGTTGCCTGTGTCGGCAGGATATACCGTAGCCGTCAACTGGGACGTCTGACTCACATACAGCGACAGACTCGTCTTGTTCATCGTGATGCCAGTCGCGATGCGCTCATTCACGGTCACCTTGCACGTCGCGCTCAAATTACTGCCGTCAGCTGTCGTCGCTGTGATATTGACAATGCCCGGAGACACTGCCGTCACAACGCCGTCACTGCTCACAGTCGCTATAGCGGGATCAGAAGACGTCCACGTCACCGCCTTGTTGGTGGTATTCGCAGGATAAACTGTCGCTGTCAACTGGTAAGACTGATCCATATCCAACGTCAGACTGCTTGGTGCCACCGTAATGGAAGTCGCCAACATATTATTCACAGTCACGGCACAAGTCGCGCTCAAGTCGCTGCCATCAGTCGTGGTCGCGGTAATCGTAGCGTTTCCTGCAACAAGCGCAGTGACTAAACCGTTTTGGTCAACGGTCGCCACACTCGGGTTACTGGATGTCCAAGCGACGGTCTTGTTGCCTGTATCGGCAGGATATACCGTAGCAGTCAACTGGGATGTCTGACTCACATACAGTGACAAACTCGACTTGTCAAGCACTATGGATGTCGCCTGACGCTCATTCACGGTCACCTTGCACGTCGCACTCAAATTACTGCCGTCAGTGGTCGTAGCAGTAATATTGACCGTTCCGGGTGACACCGCCGTCACAACGCCGTCAACGCTTACCGTAGCAATTGCTGGATTGTCGGATGTCCAAGTCACGGTTTTGTCAGTGGTATTGGCAGGATATACCGTGGCGGTCACCTGTGAACTCTCTCCGATATCCAGCGTCAAACTACTCGGAGTCACTATGACAGATGACGCCAGCACATTATTGACAGTCACAGCACACGTCGCGCTCAGATTGCTGCCGTCAGCTGTCGTCGCTGTGATATTGACAACACCCGGAGACACCGCCGTCACAACTCCGTCAACGCTCACCGTGGCAATTGCTGGATTATCGGATGTCCAAGTCACGGTTTTGTCAGTAGTATTGGCAGGAAATACCGTGGCCGTCATCTGAGAGCTCTCTCCGATATCCAGCGTCAAACTGCTCGGAGTCACTATGACAGATGACGCCAGCACATTATTCACCGTCACAGCACACGATGCGCTCAAATTACTGCCGTCAGTGGTCGTAGCAATAATCATCGTGTTACCCGCTTTCAAAGCGGTCACAAGGCCATCCTGGTCAACCTTGGCCACACTCGGGTCGCTCGATGACCAAGCGACGGTCTTGTTGGTAGTCTCATCGGGTAACACTGTCGCAGCCAGCTGCAAGGATTGCCCAATAGTCATCACTGCCGCTGATTGATTCAGTTCAACAGATTCGGCAAGCACTGACGAGGACTCCATGCCCTTACTGCCATAAACCGCGACTCGGTTATATCTCATGAATCGCTGCTCTTCACAGTCACCACCCTCACCATAGAAAAACGTCCTCTGGTTGCTATCCCATCCAGCGAGATAAGCCTCACGGAAAGTCATGATTATGTTGCTGATGATAATATCATCAACACGATCCTCAAAATTGTTCTGATTCTCCAAGTAAAGTGAGAAAAGTGTGGCATCCTTCTTGAGGGCGCCTTTGAGCCTATACATGGTAGCGTTCCTTGCCGACAGATGAGAGCCGTAGGGTGTAGTATTATAGCACACAACAGTGTAGATGTCATAGGTCTTGCCATCAATTACTTTAGTGTCATTCTGTTTGATCCAAGAAAGACTAGTGGTAGTCGGCATGCGTTCGCCACGCACAAAAGAAAGTCCATTACCTTGACCGTCCTCCGTTTCCACGATGGCAAGTCCTTGAGGGACATAGATGTCACACTGGAACGAGTGATAGGTGATCTCATTATACAGGTCACCAATCGAATTGTACGCTATGGGGGTTAAGGACTGGATGGTCTCATTCAGATAGATTTCATCGTCATCAAGGTAGAACCACACCTGTTGCAGGGCACCTGACTTGAAACTGATAGTGTTGTCATAGGTCTCGATCGTGCCCGTATCATCATAGCTGCCACGAACAAAGATATGATCCATCGTGCTCTGACCCTCGTTAGCGGGCTCACCACTCGGTAGCCAAGCATGTTCACCTGTCGCAATTTCGTCAGCCAATGCGCCAAATGCCCCGACCAAGAGACAGAGCATCATGAACACATATTTGCATAGACGATAATAAAACATACTTCCTCCAATAGTATTGTTTCAGAACATGTGCAAATATAGTCATTTTTATTGATAACTTCAGGAATCATGATGCTTTTTTTACCGATATACAAGAAATAATGGGAAAAATGAGCATTACAATTAGAGCCATCTTCCCCATTAGTGCAGAAAAGCACAAATAG
Source organism: Muribaculaceae bacterium (assembly GCA_017553785.1). Lineage (GTDB taxonomy): Bacteria > Bacteroidota > Bacteroidia > Bacteroidales > Muribaculaceae > Sodaliphilus. Next base: position 3,583 of record JAFZKD010000122.1, read on the forward strand.
GCCATCATATCAAGAGGGTGTGTCATAATGAAGTTATGGCTCACCCTCTTTGATGTGCTAAAGGAACACAAATCTCTAATCATGCGAAGCCCGCACGGCACGGACAGGAAGCCCATTGTTGCGGCCACGGCTATAGTTCGGCGACATGCTGTAAGTACAGCAAGCATTGCAGGAGGATGTAGCATTAAGCGTACCCGACCAATAGAAACTGTAGTAACCTGCAAGTTGGAGCGTACTGCCGTCATAGTAGCCAGTTTTAGGAAAGAACAAGGTGTTGCCGTTGGGTCCAGTAACCAGATAGCCATTTATGCCATTGATTGAGTAGGACTTCCATGTGCAATACTGTCCCAGTTCAAATAGCTGCTCTCTGGTGGGTATGCGCCATGACGGGCCCCAGTTCATGTAGGCGGCATCATCGGCAGGCTCCAGTTCATACTTGTGGTCAACTTGGCCGTAGTAACTATCAAGGCAGTATTTCATCAGCGATCTTAAGGTGCCTTCACACCACTTGTAAGTTTCCCATGTATAGACCTCCTTGGGGGCAATCTCGCCCCAAGCAAAGTAGTCGCCGTATTCCTCGGGGCTGCTGGCGCCGACGTTCATGGTGGCCCACAGCGTGCCGCTGGGCAGGCCCATGTCAACGTACTCGTGTTGCGGAAAGTCATCGGTGAAAGCTCGTGCATGCACAGGAATAACCCTCTGACCACCGTCAAATCCTGCGTTCTGGAGGGTCACATTGCCATTGAACTCGCCTGGGGTGGTCGCCGTGAACATTACAGCCACCGTGTCGCGGGTGTTGCCGGGTACCACGATGGTCATGCTCGAGGCACTGCCTTCTTCCTGATTGAACGTGAAAGGCGCATCGGCGGTGAATGTTAAGGTCATGGACTTATTGGTGCAATTGACGATGGTCAGTTCACCAGTGCAAGTCTCTCCAACGGGTACAACGCCCAACTCAAGGCTCTGCTGCTCGATGTAAAGGTCATCTGATGACACACGCACAGCACGTACACAGAAACCATTCTCACGGGTTGATTCAAACATGTCCGCATTCGCATAGTCCTCTCCCCCATGCAGGTATAGGGTATGACCCTCAATGGCGTAGTCGATACGGAGCGAGCGAGACCAATACTCTACTGAGGTCCAAATGCTATAGAGAGGCAGGAATAATGTGTTCCCGTTAGGGCCAGTGGCCATTAAGCCGTTCACGTCATTCATTGAGGCCCACTTCCAAGAGCACTCATCAACAAGTTCTTGCTGCTGTTCACGGGACGGCATGCGCCACGCCGAGCCCCAGTTCACGCTGGCGGCATCGTCTTCAGGCTCCAACTCCGTCTTGTAGTCAATCGTGCCGTATGTGTTGTCTGTGACATACTTTGAAAAGCCTCCTTGGACAGAATAGTCACCCCATTTGTAATTGCTCCATTCATAAGAATCCTTGGGCACGGTCTCTCCCCAGGCGAAATAGTCACCGTAGCCTTCGGGACTCGTTGCACCGATGTTGCAGGTTGCCCACAACGTGCCGCTAGGCAGACCCAAGTCAACCCACTCGTGCTCTACAGGTGTAGAATGACCACCGCCCAAGATGATGTCAATAATGGCATTGATATCGGCGATGTTGATTTCTCCATCACCATTCACATCAGCTGCTGCATTGCTGCCGCCGCCCAGAATCACATCGATTACCGCATTAACGTCGGCGATATTGACTTCACCATCATTGTTGGCGTCACCAGTCGTGTTTGCTGCAAAGGCATCCAGCGGCAGGAGCCACCCCAATAGCAGCAAGGTCACCAGTGTCATCAGTTTTTTTGTCGTATTCATAATATTTTTTAGGTCAATTATTCAGATTAGTAAAAAAAGTATAACGCTTCTTAATTCCAAAATGTCGTGGATTGGGTTACAATCCAGTTGCAAAGATAGGAAAGGACTATGAAATGGCATAATAAATTGAGATTCTTTTATAGCAAGAAAATCAAGAGCGCCGTGACGTGATGTCTCAGCGCTCTTTGATGTTATAGATAATGTGTCGTTATCGGCAGAGGTATTATTCCTCGTCGTCGAGGAGGATGTGCATCACCTCGATGGCACTCTTCATGACATTGGTACCGGGACCGAAGATGGCAGCAACGCCTGCCTTGTACAGGTAGTCGTAGTCCTGCATGGGGATCACACCGCCAGCGGTGACGATGATGTCCTCACGACCAAGCTTCTTGAGCTCCTCAATCACGGCAGGAACGAGGGTCTTGTGACCAGCGGCAAGCGAAGAAACACCGAGGACGTTAACGTCGTTCTCGACAGCCTCGCGGGCACTCTCCTCTGGAGTTTGGAACAAGGGACCCATGTCCACGTCAAAGCCACAGTCGGCATAGCCGGTGGCAACAACCTTGGCGCCACGGTCGTGACCGTCCTGACCCATCTTGGCAATCATGATGCGGGGCTGACGGCCTTCCTTCTTGGCGAAGAGGGCGGTCAAGCGACGAGCCTCCTCAAGGTCGGGATCGGATTTGGTTTCTGCTGAATACACGCCTGAAATGGTTTTAACAACTGCTTTGTAACGTCCAACAACTTCCTCGCAAGCGTCAGAGATTTCGCCCAGCGACGCACGGTCCTTGGCAGCCTCGACAGCGAGTTCGAGCAGGTTGCCCTCGCCCGTCTTGACGCACTCGGTGATGGCAGCGAGGTCGGCCTTGACCTTAGCCTCGTCACGGTTTGCACGCAGTTTCTCAAGTCCTTCGACCTGTTCCTTGCGCACCTCGGTATTGTCAATCTCCAGGATGTCGATGGGAGCCTCTTTCTCGAGAGCATATTTGTTGATGCCGACGATGGTCTGGCGACCACTGTCGATACGGGCCTGCGTACGGGCTGCGGCTTCCTCGATGCGCATCTTGGGCACACCGGTCTCAATAGCCTTGGCCATACCACCCAGCTTCTCGATCTCCTCGATGTGGGCCCATGCCTTCTGCACGAGTTCGTTGGTCAGGGCCTCTACATAGTAAGAACCTGCCCACGGGTCGATGGCCTTGGTGGCGTAAGTCTCCTGTTGGATGTAGATCTGGGTATTACGGGCGATACGAGCCGAGAAGTCGGTGGGCAGTGCGATGGCCTCATCGAGGGCGTTGGTGTGAAGCGACTGGGTGTGGCCCAGGGCTGCAGCCATGGCCTCGATACAGGTGCGGCCCACGTTGTTGAAGGGATCCTGGGCGGTCAGCGACCAACCAGAGGTCTGGCTGTGGGTACGCAACGACATCGACTTGGGATTCTCGGCACCGAAGCTCTTCACGATCTTGGCCCACAACAGACGGCCGGCACGCATCTTGGCAATCTCAGTGAAGAAGTTCATCGAGATGCCCCAGAAGAACGACAGACGAGGTGCGAAAGCGTCAACCGATAGACCGGCATTGACACCCGTGCGGATGTAATCCATACCATCGGCCAGGGTGTACGCCAGCTCGATGTCCGCGGTAGCGCCGGCTTCCTGCATGTGGTAACCCGAGATGGAGATGGAGTTGAACTTGGGCATATACTTCGAAGTGTACTCAAAGATGCTGGCAATGATCTGCATCGAGAACTTGGGAGGATAGATATAGGTGTTGCGAACCATGAACTCCTTCAGAATGTCGTTCTGGATGGTACCTGCCATCTCTTCGAGCTTAGCGCCCTGCTCCAGACCCGAAACGATGTAGAACGCCATAATGGGCAGCACGGCACCGTTCATGGTCATGGAAACCGACATCTTGTTCAAGGGAATTCCGTCGAACAGCACCTTCATGTCCTCTACCGAGCAGATCGACACACCGGCCTTGCCCACGTCACCCACAACGCGCTGGTTGTCGGCGTTGTAGCCACGGTGAGTAGGAAGGTCAAAGGCGACAGAAAGTCCTTTCTGGCCTGATGCCAGGTTGCGGCGGTAGAAAGCGTTAGACTCGGCAGCAGTCGAGAAACCGGCATACTGACGGACAGTCCAGGGACGGAACGGGTACATCAGCGAATAGGGGCCACCCAGGAAGGGAGGAATACCTGCAACGAACTCCAGATGCTCCAGGCCCTCAATGTCTTCATGTGTGTAGATGGGCTTGATGTCGATCAACTCGGCATTCTTCCACACTTCACCCTTGGGGAGCGGATTGTGCTTTACATTAAAAGCATCATTTGCGATATCTATATTCTTAAAATTCGGTCTCATAGTAGTGTCGTCATTTTAAAAGTTTAGCGTTGAAGGCTTTTAACGTAGCAAGCACGTTGGTACGCACATTAATGAAGTTGGTCATTCCCATCTCCTTGAATTCATCGGTCTCGGGGCCTGCGAGCACGAGCTCGGCACGGCCGTTGAGTTCCTTCACAGCCTCAGGAATGAGTTCGGGATACTCGTCATCGCTGGAACAGAGCACAACCACGTCGGCTTTCTTCTCCATAGCGGCATCCATACCCTCTTTGACGGTCTTGAAACCGTTGTTGTCGATCAGCTCATAGCCAGCGCAGGCAAAGAAGTTGTCGCTGAACTGGGCACGGGCAAGGCGCATGGCAAGGTTGCCGATGGTGAGCATGAACACCTTGGGCGTGTTGGAGGCGTGCTCAGTCTGGAGACGGATCTCCTCGAACTGTTCAGCCAGACGCTTGTTGTTCAGCTTAACGTCACCCTCGGGCTTGTCACCCTTGCAGCAGCAATGGCAAGCGGGACGGGCATCAGCCTTCTCGGCAGCCTTCTCGGTGAAGTTGGGGAACTGGTTGGTACCCAGCAACTGCTCACGACGCTTAGCCACCTTGTCAAAACGCTCATTGGCACTGGCGTTGACAGCGTTAATGATGTCACCGCTCTCCAGCGCAGCCTTGAAGCCGCCCTTGTCCTCGACGTCGAGGAAGAGCTTCCAAGTCTGCTCGGCTAGGTTCTTGGTCAGCATCTCCACATAGTAGGAACCGCCGGCGGGGTCAACGACCTTGTC
>JAFZKD010000007.1 GCA_017553785.1 Muribaculaceae bacterium
CATCGACGGCGAATTCGTTATCGACCCGACGTTTGAGCAGATTGAGAAAGCTGACATGGAATTGATGGTAGGTGCGACTTACGATAATATTATGATGGTCGAGGGCGAAATGGACGAAGTGAGCGAAGATGACCTGATTGCAGCCTTGAAGGCCGCTCACGAGGCTATCAAGCCCATGTGTCTCATCCAAAAGGAATTGGCTGCTGAACTTGGTGTCACCAAGCGCGAGTATTGCCACGAGACCGACGATGAGGAACTCCACGAGCGCGTGCGCAAGGAGATCTATCCCAAGTGCTATGCTGTGGCTCAGGCCGGCAAGGCTGATAAGCAGTGGCGCAACGAGACGTTCCAGAAGGCCTATGACGACTTCATGGAGACCATCCCCGAGGAGGAGCGCGAGGAGAAGGAGCCGATGATCAAGCGCTATTATGAGGAAGTTCAGCGCGACGCCGTTCGCCGTTGCATCCTCGACGAGCACATCCGTCTCGACGGCCGCAAGACCAACGAGATCCGTCCCATCTTGTGCGAGCCCGATTATCTGCCTTATCCCCACGGCTCGGCGCTGTTCAAGCGTGGTGAGACCCAGGCGCTGGCTACCGTCACCTTGGGAACTAAGGACGACGAGAAACTCGTTGATGACGTGCTGCGTCACGAGAACGAGCGTTTCCTGTTACACTATAACTTCCCCGCCTTCTCGACGGGTGAGGCCCGTGCACCGCGTGGCGTGAGCCGCCGCGAGATTGGCCACGGTAACTTGGCACACCGTGCCCTCAAGCGCATGATTCCCGAGGATAACCCCTACTGCATCCGCATTGTCAGCGAGATTCTGAGCAGCAACGGTTCGTCATCGATGGCTACCGTTTGCGCTGGTTGCATGGCACTGCTCGACGCTGGGGTGAAGCTGAAAAAGCCCGTTGCCGGCATCGCGATGGGTCTAATCACCGACGAGGGTAACGTGAAGCACGCTGTGCTGAGCGACATCCTGGGTGATGAGGACCACCTGGGTGACATGGACTTCAAGGTAACAGGTACCGTTGACGGTATCACCGCCACTCAGATGGATATCAAGTGCGACGGTCTGCCCTACGAGATTCTCGAGCAGGCGCTGCACCAGGCCAAGGAAGGCCGCCTCCACATCCTCAACCTCATCAACGAGGCCATTCCCGAGGCTCGTGCCGACTACAAGCCCCACGTTCCCCGCATTGTCACCCTCACCGTGGACAAGGAGTTCATTGGCGCCATTATTGGCAAGGGTGGCGAGGTTATCCAAGGTCTGCAGGAAGAGACAGGTACAACCATCAGCATCGAGGAAGTTGACGGCAAGGGAATCGTCGAGATCGCCGCTGCCAACAAAGAAAGCATCGAGGCCGCAGTGGAGCGCATCAAGGCTATCACCGCTGTGCCTGAAGAGGGCCAGATCTACACCGGTAAGGTGGTCAGCATCCTTGAGTTCGGCGCATTCGTCGAGTTCATGGCTGGTCGTGACGGTCTGCTGCACATCAGTGAGATCAGCTGGGACCGCCTCGAGAACATGGAGGCCAGCGGTCTGCATGAGGGCGACGAGGTCACCGTCAAACTCATCGAGATTGACAAGAAGACTGGCAAGTTCCGTCTGTCGATGCGTGCCCTTCAGGACAAGCCCGAGGGCTATGAGGAGCGTCGCCAGGGTGGTGGCAATCGTGGTCCCCGTGGCAATGGTGGTAATGGAGGCAATGGTGGTAACGGTGGCAACCGTGGCCCGCGTCCCAACGGAGGTGGCAACCGCCCGATGGGTGGTGGCAACCGTGGACCCCGTCCCAACGGCCCGCGCCGTCCCCGTCGTGACGACCGTCGCGACGACGAGTAATCGACATAACAACTCCTCCCCTAAGATAGGAGAGGTGGCGCCTAGCGCCGGAGGAGTATGACAACAATAACAAGCGCCGAGGCCTACACGCCCCGGCGCTTATTTTCCAATGACAGAATCGTCTGAATTATATGGAGACATTTTGTCGTCTTGGTGTGAGTGTGTGGCGATTTCAGAGAAAATCAGATGAATCGGTTGTTTATAACAGAAAAAAGTGTATTTTTGCAGCGATTTTTAAAAGACAGTTATGATGAAGCAGTTACTTGCAGTTGGTATTATTGCCTTAGTATTATTGATGGCGGCCTGCAGCGACAAGCCTGTTGCCCCTGAGCAGTTGCCCGAGCCTATAAAGGCGTTCATTCAACAGAATTTCCCTGGACAGACTATTTCATATGCTGAAAAAGATGCTGAACTGACAGGCTCTAAGTATGATGTTGTCCTCAATGATGGCAGTCGTGTCGAATTTGACACCGATAACGTGTGGGACAAGATCGAGTGTCCGCTGACGAACCCTGTTCCCACTGCATTAATTCCAGCGCCGATTGTGGCTCATCTCCAGTCCCAGTTCCCCAATGCCTTGATTGTCAAGTTAGACAAGGAGCGTTACGGCTACGAGGTGGAACTGGCCAATGGCCTTGAGATGAAATTCAATAAGCAGGGCGTGTTAACCGAGATGGACGATTAAATCCGCATCAGTTTTTTATTCATTTATAGATTAGTATGAAGAAGATTAAATTATTCCTGTTGATGGCTATGGTCATGACCATGAGCCTCACGATGAGTGCCGACGATGACGACCGCATGATCACCTATCAGCAGCTCCCCCAGGCTGCACAGACTTTCCTCAAGCAGCATTTCGCTAAGAAAGTGCCCCTCGTTGTGACTGCCGATTGGGACGACTATACCATCGTCTATGAGAGCGGAGAGAAGGTGGAATTTGACAAGAAGGGTAACTGGAAAGAGATTGTCTGCCGCACTTCCAAGGTGCCTTCTGATGTGGTCCCCCAGCCAATCAAGACTTACATCCAGAAGAACTACCCCGGCAAGAGCGTGGTCAAGTTGGATCGCCATCGCAGTGTCTATGAGGTAAAGCTCAACAACGGCATGGAGATTGAGTTCAACCGTTCCTTCCAGGTCATTGACATGGACTACGACGATTGATTCAGATTGAGAAGTGTAATCACAGGGAGGGGGTGATAATACTTAAGGAGCACTTCCTCCCTTTTGAATTAAATTATTAGTGAATATCAAGGCAGTATACCGACGTTTCAGGCAATGGCAGCTGGCCCCCTTCGAATATAAGTACAGCAGTCAGGATTCACACCGTTGCAACAACTGCGGCCACGACTACGTGGGCAATTTCTGTCCCATGTGTTCCCAAAAGCAGAATGTGGGTCCTATCACGTGGAAAAGCGTGATTCAGAGCATTGGCGAGGTATGGGGACTGCACAACCGCTCACTGCTCTACTCGGTAGTGCAGCTGTTTTTGCGCCCGGGCTACTTCATCAGTGACTACATCAGCGGCAAGAAGCAAGTGAGTTTCCCGCCGGTCAAGATGCTGGCGCTCGTGGCTCTGCTGGGTCTCCTCGTCGACTACCTCACGGGTGCCATCGACGGAATGTTCGGTATGACTTTCGAGGAGGACGAGATGTTATTCCTCGACAACGTCTTAATGTGGATGAATACCCATCCTGACTTGATGTCGATGTTCTTCCTGTCCTATCTGATTATCCCCGTCTATTTCATCTTCCGCTTCGCGCCGCGCAATACGCGTCACACGCTTCCTCAGGGCTTTTTCATCCAGGTGTTCAGTTCTGTATTATTCTTGTTTCTGAATATGCTCTATGACATCACCTCGATGGGGTGGTTTGTGTTTGTACTGGGCGTGGTGGCGCTCTTTGTCACCTACAAGCAACTCTTTGGTTACGGCATTTGGGGAACAGCGTGGCGTCTGGCGGCAGCGATGGTTTGTGCTGTCCTGTTCTTGTTCCTGTTGTTATCCATCGACAACTGCATCCACATGTTTCGTGCTGGGCATAACGACTTGGGCATAAGGTTTGCCTTCTTCTTCATCCCGTTCTTAATCTTAGTCTTTGTTGGCATCCTGTGGATTTCTTACGCAATCAGCAAGCCCCGCTCAAAGAAACGCAAACCGAAATCCGCCCCTGCCGAGCCCGCATCAGTTGCCCCTGCCGAGCCCGAACCCGCCAAGCCCGCGACGGTAGCAACGACTTCTGCATCGCCCAAAGCTACTCCCGCGGGCCAGAAAACGCGCCCAAAACACAAAGCCAGCAAAAAGCACACAAAATGACAAACTACGAATTTCACGAATTATTATTCAATTTTCGTAAATTAGCGCAATTCGTAGTTTAAAAAGTTACGCGTCAGCCAAATCTGTTTAATCCGTGATAATCCGTGGACAGAAAAATAGCCACGCATCAGCCTTCAGAATAATCAGATAAATCCGTAGTTTTTTTTAAAAAATGAAGTTGTTTTCGTTGTTCCAAGTTGTTGAAGTTGTTTGACAAGTCAGCGCGTCAGCCTTCGTTTAATTCGCGCAATTCGTAGTTTTATTTTTCCGCAATTCGTAGTTTGAGTTTGCGGCAGGTCCAGATGCCCAGCAGGGGGACGGCGGTGCCGACAATGGTGTAGAGTACCCAAAAGAAATCGGTTGTGCTGCCATCGTGGATGACCATGTGGCAACCGATTTGTGCCCAGTCGAGTCCGTAATACCAGATCTTGAGAGCCGACACGAGTTTGAAGGAAATGATGTGGAACACGAAGATATAGAGCGTGTTGTTGCCGCAATAGACAAGGAAACGTTTCACGATGCCCTCGTGACGGTCGATCCAAGAGGCGATAGCGTGAACCATGAGAAAGCCGATGGCACCGGTAACGGGTAGGGTAGCAATGGTGCGGAGTTCGACCTTGAGCGCCATGCCCTGGAAACCTAATGCTGCGCCTCCCACCAGCAGGGCGGCATAGAGCAGGGTCAAGGCCCAGTGTTCTCGGATGCGGCTTTCGTGGCGTCGGTACAAAACGCCCAAGCTGAAGAACAGGACACCCCAACACTCACGAATGCCTCCTTGCACAATAGTGATGATATTCAGATGATTGGCAACCTTGAACCAGGCGAATCCGATAGCAAGGGCAGCTATCACGATGGGGACAGTGTCGTGGTTGAGCCACTTGTGGCGGTCATGAAGCAGCAGATATAGCACGAGGAACACAATGCTCGATACCAGCAACGCTCTGAAGAACCAGAAAGCACCTGCCAAGAACTCGTCATATCCGCCCATCGAGAACACGATGTGGACCATCCGCTGGTAGAACTGGTACCAGTCATACGGATGGGTGACACCGCCAGCCCAATTGCCGTAATGCTCGTTTAAAAGCCCGATTCTGAAAAACAGATTGTGGAAAACCAGGAAGAACAGACTCCACTTGACAAAGGGCACATACAGCCCTTTGAACCGTTTTTTACAGAAAGTCCATGGGTCATTCAAGTACTTCTTGTCAAAGAAATAGCCTGCCGCGATAAAGAACACCGGCATGTGGAACAGATAGATGAAATCCATGAGCAGTTTAGGCCCTTCGGTATGGCCCGCACACATCAGGATGATGGCGATCGCCTTGCAGATCGACAGGTTGGTGTTATTGCGTTTCATACAGGGTCAAGAAATCAGTGATTTTCTAGTAGGGTGTTGAGGGGGACAAAAGTGTAACCTTTCTTTTTCAGTTCTTTGATGAGGGCAGGCAAGCGATTGTAGAATTTCTCTATTCGACGGTCATCGGTACCGAAGTGGACCATCAGCAGGTGCCCATTAAGTGTTTGCTCACGTTCACATCGCATGATGCGGTCCCACAGCCACTTGTTGTCGCGGTAGGGGTTACCGCCCGTGATGCCGGGATAGGTGTAGTCCATGCAACTTAATGTGCCGGGTGAATAGTTGATGAGCTGCAAGCCCATTTCGCGTGCCCAGGCCGATACTGTGGCATTGTGCCATTCATAGGGCGGAATGAACCACGGAGCCATTTGCGGCGTGATGCCGTATTCGGCCAACCGCTGGTAGCTGCGGCGGATGTCATCACTGAACTGTTCCTTGGTCACAAGCAGCGAATCGCGTTTCTCCCACGAGCAATATACCAGGTGCCCATCGCTGTGGCTGCCGACATAATGCCCGTCCTTGATGAGCCGCTTGACTACGTCGGGGTACAGGTCAAAGAAACGGCCCGTAAAGAAGAATGCGCCCTTGGTGTCTTGCTTCTTGAGCGTGCTGATTATGCGTTCGGCGCCATCAGCTTTATCATCGGCGGTGAAAACGAGGCAAATCTGTTTTTTGGTAGCGTCGCCACGAACGATGGCACCTTCATCCCATGTGAAGTTGCCGCTCTGTCCTCGACCTTCCGACTCATAGAACGAGAACGGAAAGGTCAACGATGCTGTGCCGTCCATGGTGGGCTCGTTGGTGCTGTAGTCGTGGGTGTTGTCATGATACACTACATCACTGGGCTGCAGCTGGTCATAGGTGTTTCCCTCGATATTGAGCATGTCGTCGGACAGATTCACGCCTTTGAGGCTGTTGAAGATGGTTGCATAAACGGGTCCGTCAACCAAGCCGCCAGTGGGCATGCCAACGCGTTCCATCACAAAGTTGCTGTGAGTAGCGTGCGGGTAGATACCGCTGCGTGGCAATTCCACAATCATGCTCGTGCCCCAGGGATTGCAGCCCAACAGCCAGTCGCGCAGCGCTCCTTCCATCTCCTCAAACCGGCGGTCACTCGTTAATTGCCTATACAGGATGCACTGAGTAAGCATCGCTGTGGTCAGGTTATTGCTGCACCAGATGCCGGGTATTCCCCACAAGAATGGATTTCCCGTTTGCTGAGCGCGTTGCTGCACGCGCTCGATGCCTGCCCTGATGTTGCGGATGAATTCGGCTTGCAGACGCTTGTCACCCTGGGCCTCCTGCACCAGTCGCACATGTCCCATGTTCATGAACGGATACCACTGGTAATGTCGTGCGCTGTCTGCGCCCATCCATGGTGTGACAGGTTCGCGTCGGCCGTATTCCACCGCCTGGGTGAGATAATCGGCATCGCCAGACATGCGGTAGAGTTCCACTGCGCCCAGTTCCATGTCATCGACCCAGTTATCCTCTTCATAGATGTATGGTGAAACGACGCTCACCGTCTGTGTGTTGCCAGGTAGGTCAATGCCCACTTGGTAGGCATCGGCGGCTTTAGCGCCGATTTTGGCGGCAAATTCGGGATAAAAGGAAGCCAGCACCTGAGCCCCAAGGGCGAAATCGCTGGCGAATTTGCCTGCCGTGCTCGCCGCACCCATGGTGGCGTTCATGAATTTGCCGCGTTGCTGCGGCTTGCCGTCAATGAAGTAAACAGGTCTGCCGTTGTTGGGACCCCAGCCGTAATCGGCAGGATCGTCTTTAGGCAGTTTCATGCCGATATGGTCACGGTCATCAGCAATCTGGTTATAGAGTTCTCCTTTGCTGGGGTTCATCTTGTCTAGCCAAGTCAAGCCCCAGTAAATCTCGTCAATGATGTCGGGGATGCCGTTCGCTCCTTTCAGGCCGTTAGCTTGGTATTGGTCACCGAAGGCCGATGGACACTGTTGCCATGCCAGCATCATTTGGTAGATGGCGTTAGCACTCGTGGCGGTGTATTGTAGCAGGTCGGCGGCATCGTGCCAGCCGCCTGTCACGTCGATGCGTTGTCCTTCCTTGTCGGGATGATAGCGCACATAGGCATCCTTAGTGTGACAACTGTCGCGCTGGAACGGGTTGAATCCGCATCGCTGCTGGCGCATGTAGTTCAGCACAAAGTCGGCTGTGCCGTCCCACACTCGGTTGTTGATGGGGAACACCGGTGACTGGATGTCACCTGTCACGATACGGTATGCGCCCTCTTCCTGGAAATCGCTGAAATCCAGCCTGCAGGTTGCCTGCATCTGTCCCCATGGTCCCATGGCTCGGGTAGCAGTCGAACGATAGACGGTTTTACCCGTATATGCATCGACCAGCTCAAACGAGTTGATGTTGATTTTCTCCTGGCTAATGAGCACAGCCACTTTAGTGGTATGGGGCAAGTAGCCTAATTGGTTGATGCGTATCCATCCTTCGCCGTGACCAGTCATTAATCCCAGTGCCACTATCGTCATCAATGTGGTTATCAGTCGTTTAAACATAATAGTAAAAATTCAGATTAAAAAACCGTAATCAAAGCCCAAAGGCTCACTAGCCACAAAGGTAAAAAGAATATCCTATTATCGCAAGTTTCTCACAAACACAGTGGGATTGGATCAACAAAAAATAGTAACTTTGCGCCGTTTTTTTAATACGAATGGTTTTTTATGAAAAAGAGTCTTTTTATTTCGATGAGAGTTGCTGTGTTTGCCATTGTAATGAGTGTGGCATCTACAGCTGGCGCTTATGATTTTCAGGTTGGTGATGTTTATTTTAACAAGACAGGCGATGCAACGGTGTGTGTGACCTATGGTCCTTCAACCTATAACACCTATAAGGGAGATATCTTTATCCCTTCAACGGTAGAGAACGCAGGGGTGAACTACACGGTAACCTCGATTGGCGATTGGGCGTTCATGTATTGTGTGAAACTCACGAGTGTTCAATTGCCCTCGACTCTTGTTGCGATTGGCGTAAATGCCTTTAACTCTTGCACCCAGCTCGAGAGCATTGTATTGCCTGAAGGCCTTGAGACCATCAGCGATGATGCTTTCTACTTTTGCAGCAAGATTTCATCAATCACGATACCCAACTCGGTGAAACGCATCAGCGATGAGGCATTCTTCAATTGCAGCGGCCTGTTCTCGGTTGTTATTGGTAAAGGTGTGACGTCAATCGGTTCTGATGCGTTCGGCTGCGATGGTTACAGTTCATTGTCATCAGTTACTTGCCTGGCAACGACTCCACCTGTGATGGATGCCAGCGATTGCTTCTTTACCACCACCTATAATATGGGAACCCTCTATGTCCCTGCAGCATCGGTTAATGCTTACAGTACCACCAACTGGTGGAACAAGTTTTCCAGCATCGTGGGTCTGAACATATCTGTTCCTGGTGATGTGAATGGTGATGGCGTGGTGAATATCGAAGATGTGACCCAGTTGATCGACTGCTTGCTCACAGGAATTGCTGCCGCTGGTGATGCTGATTGCAATGGTGACGGCAAAGTGAGTATAGATGATGTGACAACCCTTATTGATATGCTTTTAAACGGCAATTGACCGGTTGTTGCAATGAATGACTAAGGCTTGTCTTAATCTGATAAGGCATGCCTTTTTTGGTGTCCCTAAAAGACGAGCAGGCCGGTGATGCCGGCGAGGATGATGACCAGGATGGGATGAACACGGGTGAAATAGACGATGCAGAACGAGGCGGCGCAGATGGCGATGGTGATCACTCGCTCATTAATCTCGTAACCGAAGTTCTCGCTATTCATCAGTAACAGGGCAGCTGAGGCAATGAGACCGACTACCACGGGCCGAAGCCCCATGAAGGCACCCTTGATGAAGGGGCTCTGCCTGTGGCGCTCAATGTAGTGGGTGGCGATGAGCGTGAGGATGAACGGTGGCAAAACTACGGTCAATGTCGTCACGAGCGACCCCAGCACGCTACCTGAGACCACATAGCCGATGTAGGTTGCGCTGTTGATGCCGATGGGGCCGGGTGTCATCTGTGAGATAGCGACAATATCTGTAAACATTTGGCTGGATATCCACCCTGAATCCACCACCTCGCGTTGAATGAGTGACAGCATAGCATAGCCGCCGCCAAAGCCGAAAAGGCCAATCTTCAAATAGGCCCATATCAGTTTCAAATAATTCTCAATCATCGCTGGCCTCCTTTCCTTGCTTCTTCAACAAACTATGCATATAATAAATGTAACCGCCGATGGCCCCTAGCACAATAAAGACGATGGGATTGGAGATATAAGGTATCTTGCTGTAGATGAGAAGTGCCACGCTTACGGGAATCATCACCGTTTTCCAGTTGATGCCGGCGCTCTTGGCGGTTGTGAGCACCGGTGCTATGATCAGGGCTACCACGGCAGGACGTATTCCCTTGAAGATGCTGCTGATCACAGCGTTGTTCTTGATGGTGTCAGGGGTGAGAAACACGGCGATAGCAAGAATCATCAGGAATGATGGCAGGATGGTGCCGATGGCGGCACAAACGCTTCCTTTCACTCCCTTGAGCCGATCACCGACAACAACACTGATGTTCACCGCCAATATGCCGGGCATCGACTGCGCGACGGCAAGCAGGTCAAGGAACTCGTCAAGGGCAATCCACTTGTGTTTTTCAACAATTTCCCGTTGTATGATGCTGATCATTGCCCAACCTCCTCCAAATGTAAAGGCTCCGATTTTGCAGAATGTCAAGAAGAGTTGCAGATAAAGGTTGTTCATAATGATGACCGAGGAGAAATCACTTATCGCGTTCAAACAGACGCTGGCCGTGGATGAATCCGTAGTTTTTCTTATTCATTCGTGTGCGCATGAGTGACAGGCTGTCCACATATGCGGTGTGTCCACGTTTCATGTCATAGCTCACGTACCCGTAGATGCGTCGAACCTGACGTGCAGAATCGCTCTGGAGATCGATAGTGACCCAACCGTCGGTGTTGGTGCCTCGGGTCATTTGTGCTGTGGCACCGTCGGTATAGTCCACGTTGAGACTCACCTTGAACTCATTGTTGCCTCGGGTGAGTTTATAGGCGAGTTGGTAGCGGTCGCCTGGTTTGCGGTTAGCATCAGGTTGCAGATCAAAGGTGATGAAGCCTCGCTTGGCCCCTTGTGTCAGCATATAGAATCTTTGCCCTTGCCACAGGTCGGCACTGTCTCCTTTAATGTCTTTTTTGGGCTTGTGCAGGCGAGGCATGCTTTTACTGGGTCGGGCTTGATGTGTGGGTAAACTGATACCTTCGGGAGTGTTCTCCAGGTCACTTGGAACACCGTTTCCAGCGCCGTTATGGTTGACTTTATCGTAACGTTTTTGAATGATACCCATAGCTTTGTCATAGGCCTTGATGTAATCCTCCATGTTGTGGGCATACCATACCAGAGATGAGTCATAATCCTGCTGGGTGATGCCGTGTTTCTTAAAGATGGACTGTTTCAGTACCATTCTGCTTGAGTCGCTCTCAAAGTCTCCCCCATTGTGGTCAATATAGGCATCAGCCATATAGAGATCGGCAATGAGGTCAGCCATCTTGTTCTTACTCATCACGCCCCTGGGCGTCTTGTCGCAAGACGTGAACAGGAGTATGGCAATCATTAAAAACAATATGTGAAGCGAGACCCTGCCCATGGATTACTCTGATAGTAAATCACTTTCATCCTCGATTTCCTCTTCCTTGCCAGTGCTTGAGGTTGCTGAAGCCAAATAACCGGCATAGAACAAGATTAGCACGATGACACTCACGCTCAATGAGGCATCAGCCACGTTGAAAATGGGTTGGAAGAATATGAAATGGTCCCCTCCGATTCCAGGTATCCACTGCGGCCAGTTCCACTCGCACAGGGGGAAGTAAAGCATGTCCACAACCCTGCCGTTGAATATGGTGGCATAACCGCCTTCGGGTGGGAGAAATTGGGCCACTTGTGGCGGAACGGGATTGTTGAATACCATTCCGTAGAAGATGCAGTCAATCACGTTTCCCAACGCTCCGGCTGTGATTAAGGCGATGCAAGCGATGTATCCCTTAGGGATATCATTACGTTTACGCAGTCGCCACAAGTAGTAGATGAGCGCTCCTGAAGCGACGATGCGGAATAGAGTGAGCAGCAGTTTGCTGCCCAACTCCATGCCGAAGGCCATTCCGTTGTTCTCAATGAACAGAATTTTAAACCAGGAGGTCACATCAACCTGTTCACCATAATAGAAGTGGGTCTTGACCCAGATTTTCACGGCCTGGTCTATGACAATAACCAGCGCGATGATGAGCGCTGCCAATTTGCCGTTAGATAGTTTCATGCGTAGGGTCTAACGTCAAAATTTCTTCTTGTTTTTGGCCTCGATTTCTTTGCCTTCGATAGAAAGTGTGGCATGAGGAACCGCAAGCAGGCGCTCCTTGGGGATGAGTTTGCCTGTGATGCGGCACACACCGTAGGTCTTGTTCTCGATGCGAACTAATGCCGCCTGAAGCTTGCGGATAAAGTCCAATTGCCTCTGAGCCTGTTGGCTTGACACTTCCTTTTGAAGGGTCGATGCGCCCTCTTCCATCATTTTGAAGGTGGGATTTGACTCATCCACCATGATGATGTCCTTGAGGCGGTTGTAATTCTCTTGGGCCTGCTCTATCTTAGCCAGAATGAGTTCTTTGAACTCTTGCAATTCTTCATCGCTGTATCTGGTCTTCTCTTGCTTGGTTGCCATAATTTGAATGTGATGATTATGATTTGATGTTTAATAGTCCTTTGTTGGATTTACACTTTCTCAACCTTGACAGGCAACATCCAGCCGTCCATATCAAGTTCTACTGCGGTAGCTGCATCAACAGGCGCCACGGTGAAGCTTTGGGCAAGCACTTGATGGGCAATGTAATCGCCATAAGCTGATATGGCATCGTTGGTGCGCTCGTCGGGAGCGATGGTTACTGAGATCTTGTCGGTGATGTCAAAGTTCTTGCTCTTGCGCACATTCTGGATGCGGTTCACCAGTTCGCGTGCAATACCCTCAAGCCTCAGTTCCTCGGTGACGGTGATGTCAAGCGCCACGGTCAGATTACCCTCGTTGGCGACGAGCCAGCCGGGAATATCCTCGCTGATCACTTCCACGTCGGCAAGTTCCACAGTGGCCAGTTGTCCGTCGATGTCAATATCGAGTTTGCCGTCTTTCTCGAATTGGGCAATCTCGGGTTGTGATAGGCCGGTGATTTTAGCAGCCAGGGCCTTCATGATTTTGCCGTACTTCGGCCCGAGTTTCTTGAAATCGGGCTTAACGCGTTTCACTAGGATGCCTGCATCGTTACCCACGAGCTTGATTTCCTTGACATTGACCTCGTTGCGGATAAGGTCGGCAACAGCCTCGATGGCATCACGCTGGCTCTCATCGAGCACGGGAACCATGATGGCTTGCAGCGGCTGGCGAACTTTAAGGTTCTGCTTGCGGCGCAGCGACAACACCATCGAGGTGATGTCTTGAGCGGCCTGCATGCGTTTCTCCAGCTGCTTGTCAATGACATTGGAATCGCTCTTGGGGAAATGGGCGAGATGTACCGATGTATCGCCTTGAGTGAGGTCACGATACAAACGGTCACTGTAGAATGGTGCCACAGGCGCCATGAGCAGTGACACCGTGGTGAGACACTTGTAAAGTGTCTGGTAAGCGGCCAGCTTGTCCTGGGTCAATACTCCTTCCCAGAAACGCTTGCGGTTCAGTCGTACATACCAGTTACTCAAGTGGTCGCCCACGAATGTGCTGATGGCACGAGCGGCCTTGGTGGGCTCATAGTCCTCCAGGTCGGCTTGCACATCGGCAATGAGCGAGTTGAGCAGTGAAATGATCCAGCGGTCAATCTCGGGACGCTCGGCGAGAGGCACTTGAGGCATCTCGGGGTCGAAACCGTCAACGTTGGCGTACAGTGCGAAGAACGAATAGGTGTTATAGAGCGTGCCAAAGAACTTGCGGGCTACCTCGACAACTCCAGCCTCGTCAAACTTGAGGTTGTCCCAAGGCGACGAGTTGCTGATCATGTACCAGCGCAGCGGGTCACTGCCGTAGGTCTCAATGGCGCCGAACGGGTCAACGGCGTTACCCAGACGCTTACTCATCTTGTTACCGTTCTTGTCAAGCACGAGGCCGTTGCTGATGACGTTTTTGTAAGCCACGCTGTCGAATACCATCGTGGCGATGGCGTGCAGGGTGAAGAACCAACCACGGGTTTGGTCCACGCCCTCGGCGATAAAGTCGGCTGGGAAGAAAGTCTTGTTATCCACAGCCTCCTTGTTCTCGAAGGGGTAGTGCAGCTGGGCATAGGGCATGGCGCCGCTGTCAAACCACACATCGATGAGGTCTAGCTCGCGCTTCATGGGCTTACCCGTCTCGCTCACCAGGATGATGTCATCGACGTAGGGGCGGTGGATGTCAATTTTGTTGTAATTCTCTTCGCTGTAGTCACCGGGGACGAAACCCTTGTCCTTGTAGGGGTTGCTTTGCATCACGCCTGCGGCGACGGCTTTCTCGATTTCGTTATACAGTTCCTCAATGCTGCCGATGCATTTCTCCTCACCGTCCTCGTCGCGCCAGATGGGTAGCGGAGTGCCCCAGTAGCGGCTACGGCTCAGGTTCCAGTCGTTCAGGTTCTCGAGCCACTTGCCGAAACGGCCGGTACCCGTGTGCTCGGGCTTCCAATTGATGGTGTGGTTGAGTTCTATCATGCGGTCGCGGCATGCCGTATCGCGGATGAACCAGCTGTCAAGCGGGTAATAGAGCACGGGCTTGTCGGTGCGCCAGCAGTGGGGATAGTTGTGGACGTGCTTTTCCATCTTGAAGGCGGTGCCTTCCTGCTTCATGCGGATGCAGATGTAGATGTTCAAGTCCTCGGCCTTGTTGGCAGCATCCTCGTCAAACTTGCCGCCAACGGTGTATTGCGGGTCGTAGGCGTTCTTCACCCAACGCCCTGCATATTCCTGATAAAGGTCCACGTTGACGAAGTCCTTGACGAAGTCTTCGTCGAGGTCATCGATAGTGTAGTATTTGCCGGTGAGATCCACCATGGGACGGGTCTCCAGCTTCTTGTTGATCATGTATAGTGCGGGGACGCCGGCGGCCTTGGCCACGCGGGCGTCATCGGCACCAAAGGTGGGAGCGATGTGTACGATACCGGTACCATCCTCGGTGGTCACATAGTCACCGGGGATGACGCGGAATCCGTTGTCGTTACCCACGACCTTGCCATCGATTTTATCCACTGGCTTCACCCAGGGGAAGAGTTGGGCATAGCGGATTTCGAGCAGATCTTGGCCCTTGAACGATGCGATGACCTTCCAGGGCACCACCTTATCGCCAGCGTTGTATTCCAGCGGCTGGTCCTTGCCGTCTGCCTTGAAATAAGCTTCCACGCGGGCCTCGGCCAATACATAGATAGCGGGCTTGCCGTTGTAAGGATTAAAGCTCTCGACAGCAACATAGTCAATTTTGCTGCCCACACACAATGCTGTGTTTGAGGGCAACGTCCACGGGGTGGTTGTCCATGCCAGAATGTATGCCTCGTTGAAGCCCTCATCGGCGCACTCGTGGATTTTCTTGATCACGGGATGCTCGTTACCGCTAAGCAGTGAGAACTGGGCAGTGACTGTCTGATCCTTCACGTCGCGATAGCATCCAGGCAAGTTCAGCTCGTGCGAACTCAGACCGGTGCCGGCAGCGGGCGAGTAGGGCTGGATGGTGTAGCCCTTATAGAGCAATCCCTTGTTATAGAGCTGCTTGAGGAGCCACCACAGGCTCTCGATGTAGCTATTCTTGAATGTGATGTAAGGGTCGTTCATGTCCACCCAGTAGCCCATGCGGTGGGTCAGGTCTTCCCACTCGCGGGTATATTTCATCACCTCCTTGCGGCAGGTGGCGTTGTAATCGTCAACCGAGATCTTCTTGCCGATATCCTCCTTGGTGATGCCCAGCGCTTTCTCCACACCAAGTTCGACTGGAAGACCGTGGGTGTCCCAACCGGCCTTGCGCATCACCTGATAACCCTGCATCGTTTTGTATCGGCAGAAGATGTCTTTAATCGTTCTTGCCATCACGTGGTGGATGCCGGGCATGCCGTTAGCGCTGGGAGGACCCTCAAAGAACACGTATGACTTGGCGCCCTCGCGCTCGCTGATGCTACGGCCGAACACGTCTTCCTTGTCCCACTGTTGCAGGACTTCCTTGTTGATATCTGACAGGTTAAACCCGTTGTATTCGTTGAATTTCTTCATTTTTGTATAATGTACGTTTTCAAATTTGGGTGCAAAGGTAATCATTTTAATTGGATTGAAAAACATTGTTAATAAAATGGTGATTGTAGCAACCATTTTTTTAAATAAAAAATGCATTATCTCATATCGTGTCATGTCTTTATCAGTGGCGTATGGCGATTTGGGCGTTTTTTTGGTCTTTCACTTTATTTAGTGGGGATTTAGAGTTTTTTTAGATTGGATGTACTAACTTTGCGGCTTAAAACGAAGAGATTATGATATTGAGTAAAATATTGATGCAGATGCCGGTGTTGACTCCCGACACGACTGCAGCCAATAAGATACAGGAGGCGACCAATGCTGTAACCTCTCAGGTGGATTCGTTGGCTAATAAACTCTCGCCAGACTCTATTGCCGCGATGACACCAGGCAAACTTGTTGACCAGTTCAAATACTTGGATTTGGGGACGTTAGTGACATCCTTGTCGAGCCAGATTATTTCGCTGGGATTGCGCATCCTTGCAGCAATCCTGATTTTCTATCTCGGAAAATTCATCATCAACAAGATTTACAGTGTCGTTCGGGCCATCATGGTGCGCAAGGACTTTGACCGCTCGTTGGCGTCATTCCTGTTGTCGTTCATCAAGATCACACTGTTGTTCCTGCTTATCATCACTGTCATTGGCGTTTTGGGCATTGAGACCAGTTCGTTCATTGCCATCTTCGCTAGTGCCGGTGTCGCCATCGGTATGGCGTTGAGCGGAACGCTGCAGAACTTTGCTGGCGGTGTGCTTATCCTGCTGTTGAAGCCTTACAAGGTGGGTGACTACATTGAGTTTGGTGAACTGAAGGGCACCGTGCGTGAAATCCAGATTTTTAATACGGTCATCAATACCTATAACAACGACCGCATTGTCATCCCCAATGGCGGGTTGGCGACCAGTTCGCTTAAGAACTTCAGCGCCGAGCCCTACCACCGCGTGGAGTGGCGTGTTGGAATCACCTATGGCGACGATGTGGATACGGCCCGCAAGGTCGCCCTAGACATCCTTGCCGCCGATGAACGGATTGTACATACTGAATCGGACGTAAAGGAGATTGAACCGTTGCCCGAGGAGAATGAGAACGAGCAGCCGATTGAGGAACTGATGCCCTGGTGGAAACGGCTGTTCCATTGGCATCGCCGCCGCTCAGAGGAATTGCGTGAAACCCATGAAGCGCATCTCGCTGCATTGTTGCCTAAGCCCAATTATTCGCCCAGTGTCAATGTCGAGAGCCTTGATGAAAGCCAAGTGACACTCATCGTGCGGGCCTGGACCGAGATTGCGAACTATTGGAACGTGCTCTATGACGTGAATGAACGGATTTACAAGGAGTTTCCGAAACACGGTATCCACTTCCCGTTCCCGCAGATGGATGTACATATTAATAGTTAGGAGTGAGGAGTTATGTGGAGAGTGAAGATAGGAATCATTGTGTTTTGTGCTGTCATGGCGGCGGGACAGGGTGGGGCGCAGGTGATAAATTCCATCGGTGACGAGAACATGAAGGTGCCTCAGGGTATGAAACCGCAGGAGCAGAAGAACGAGAGCCCATATGTGGTCGACCTCGACACCGAGACGCCTTATTTTCAGTGTGTGGACTCGGCTCAGACCTATATCTATGACCATGACTGGCCGATGGCTGAGCAGTGGCTGCTCAAAGCCATTAAGGCCGAGCCTGACAATCCTGGCAACTCAATGATTTTGAGCAATATCGCCACCCTGCAACGTTATCAAGGCAAATTGTCCGATGCGGTGAAAAACTATACTCTCGCCCTTGACATGACACCTCATGCGGTGACACTGCTGTTGAACCGCGCCGCGCTATATGTGCAGATGGACAGCGTGCAGCACGCGATCGATGACTACGAGCGCGTGTGCGAACTCGACCTCTATAACACTGAGGCGCGCTATTCACTTGGCGTGTTGGCCATGGAACGCGGCGACACCAAACGTGCCGAGGATCTGTTCAATGAAATCAAACGCATCAATCCCAATTCGGGCCTTTATCACGAGGGAATGGCCCTGTTGCACAAACGCAACGGAAACCATGGCCGCGCCGCCGAACTTTTCTCGCAGGTCATAAAAGTCCAGCCCAGTGCCCAATTGTTGGGACACCGTGCCGACTGCTATCTGGCGATGAAGCGACTTAATGACGCTGAGGAGGACATCCGCACCGCCCTCGAGATGGAACCCGAGGATCCCTATCTGTATCTATTGCGGGCAAAGTTGAACAAACTGCGCTTCCAACGCGACGACATGGAACGCGACATCGACACCGCTGTCTCCCTCGGCCTGAGCCGCGACTACATTACCCAATCTCTGGGTGACTAATAGAAAACAGCTAGAGGACGATAACAGCAATAACAGCAGTCAAGGAAAAAGTTGTTATTGTTGTTTATATGTTGACTCAGTTGTTTGAAAATCTTTGTACCTTTGTGCCCACAATGAGAAAGAAGAAAAAAGATATTCCGGTAATTGAGAATTTTGAGATAACAAGTGTTGCGGCCGAGGGCAAAAGCCTCGGGCGCTGGAACGACCTGGTGGTGTTTGTTCCTTTCGGGGCTCCAGGTGACGTGATTGACCTGAAGATTGACCGCAAGAAGCATAGTTTTGCCGAGGGCCACATCGACCGCATGGTCAAGCCCAGCGAACTGCGCGTGGAGCCGATTTGCGAGCACTTCGGGCTGTGCGGCGGCTGCAAGTGGCAGCATCTGCCCTACGAGTACCAGTTGCAGTGCAAGCAGCAACAGGTGGTCGATGCCATGGAGCGCATTGCTAAGGTGCCCATTCCCGCCATCAATCCCATCTTGGGGTCGGCGTCAACGACCCATTACCGCAATAAGCTGGAATTCACTTTCTCGAACAAGTGCTGGCTCACGCGTGAGCAACTCGAGAGTGGTGCTGAGTTCCCCGACCGCAACGCGGCGGGCTTCCACATCCCCGGTGCCTTTGACAAGGTGCTCGATATCAAGCGCTGCTGGCTGCAGGACGATATCAGTAACGAGATGCGCCTGTTCATCCGCAACCTTTGTGTCGAGAAGGGCAACTCTTTCTATGACATCCGTGGCCAACAGGGTTTCATCCGCATGACCATGACGCGCACCGCCAGCACGGGCGAGGTGATGCAGGTCATCGTCTTCGGCGAGGACAACCCTGCCGCCATCGAGGACGTGATGAGTGCCGTGCGCGACCGTTTTCCGCAGATTACGTCACTGCTCTATGTCGTCAACCTCAAGGTCAACGATTCGCTGGCCGACCAGGAGTTTATCACTTATAGTGGCCGAGATTATATTGAGGAGGAGATGGAGGGATTGCGTTTCCGTGTGGGGCCCAAGTCGTTCTACCAGACCAATTCACGCCAAGCCTATGAGCTTTACAAGGTGGCGCGCCGTATGGCAGCCCTCACGGGCAGTGAGCTGGTCTATGACCTTTACACCGGCACGGGCACCATCGCCAATTTCGTCGCCCGTCAGGCCCGCCAGGTCATCGGCATCGAGTATGTTCCTGAGGCCATCGAGGACGCCAAGCTCAATTCCCGCGTTAACGGCATCGAGAACACCCTGTTCTATGCCGGCGATATGAAGGACGTGCTCACCGACGGTTTCATTGCCGAGCACGGTCGCCCCGAGGTCATGATTATCGACCCGCCCCGCGCTGGTATGCATGAGGATGTGGTGCAGGTTATTCTCAATGCCGAGCCCCAGCGCTTGGTATATGTGAGCTGTAACCCAGCCACCCAGGCGCGAGACATCGCACTGCTCGATGAGAAATACCGTGTCATGGAAATCCAACCAGTGGATATGTTCCCGCACACCCACCACGTTGAGAACGTCACCCTGCTGGAGAAGAAATAATGGCTACCCCCATAAGCCAATTCTCTAAGAACCAAGGGTCTAATGTCTAACGTCTAAAGTTCGGTTTTCTCGACGAGGAATCCGTCAAGCATATTAATCACACGTTGGGCATAGGAAGCGTCGCGTTGTGAATGGGTCACCATCACGATTGTGGTGCCCTCGTCATTGAGCTGGGCGAGCAGTTCCATCACTTCCTTGCCGTTTTTACTGTCAATATTGCCGGTCGGCTCATCGGCGAGGATCAGCTTGGGTTTGCTCACGAGCGCGCGTGCGATGGCGACACGTTGCTGTTGGCCGCCCGATAGCTGGTTGGGGTAATGATAGGCGCGGTGTGATATGTTGAGTTTTCTCAAGATTTCGGTCACGCGCTTTTTGCGCTTTTCGGGGACCACTCCCATGTACTTCAGCGGCAGTTCTACATTCTGTTCCACATTGAGTTCGTCGATGAGGTTGAAACTCTGAAAAACAAAGCCGATCTTACCTTTTCTCAGTGCCGTGCGCTGGCTCTCTTTCAGGTTTGACACTTCGACATCCTCAAGCAGATAATTGCCTTCGCTGGGGTTGTCCAGCAAACCCAGAATATTAAGTAACGTTGTCTTGCCGCAACCCGATGGTCCCATGATGGCGACAAACTCTCCATCCTCAATTTTCAGGTTGATGCCACCCAGTGCCACCGTATAGACATTGCCATAGTGGAACACTTTCTTGATATTGCTTAATTCTATCATGTTTAGTTTTTATTTCAAATCTCTATTTTAGTCAATAGACGATCTCTTATCTCCTATTACTCAGTCTTGATGCTGTTGACAGGATTCTCACGCGCGGAGCGCCAACTTTGAAGCACAACCGTCCCCATGGTGACGCCTCCTACAAGCAGCAGTGCCAACGGTGGAATCCACCATAAGTTTTTGAAAACCAGATCTACATGTTGGTTAAAATATCTCAATGTGAGCCATCCAAAGTACAATGCTAGAGGTGTAGCGATGACAAAACTGATGAGGATGTAAGGCACATAATGTCGGCACAGCATCCAAATGATCTCACTGGTTGTCGCACCAGAGACCTTGCGGATACCGATTTCCTTGCGACGGTACTCGGTCTCGAACAATGTAATGCAGAACACACCTATCAGTGTGATGATAAGACATATGACGGAGATGAGTCCTATCATGTTCACATAACGGAATTCATTCTCATAAGTCTTATCCTTTAGCAAGTCATTGAAATAGTTTGCCTCAATAGCGGTTTCTCCAAAATATTTCTTCATTAATTCGTCAACCTGTTGTTTAACGCTCTCATGGTCGGCATTTGTGGCCACTCTTATATTTACCACGCATAAAGAATCATCCTTTTTCAGGACAAAACCAAAAGGTGTGTTGGTTGTGACACGTGTCGTGCTAAAACGAATATTCTCGCAGACCCCCACTACTATGGCACTATCAGCATCTTCATCAATAGAACTGATAGGAATGGTGTCCCCTATTCTTAGCCACTTCATGTGTTCTAATGCCGCCTGATTAAAGATTATGGCCGCAGTGTCGGAATCTACAAAATCACGTCCTTCAATGAGATTGATTCCCATTGTACTCAAGAAGTTGCCATCAGTGTGCATAAGAGTGTGTTTATAAAGTTTACCCTTATGTTCGTTCAAAAGGAAGTTGTGTCTGTCAGTTAGTCCAATTGGATTTTCAGAAAAGGTCGCTTTTTCAATATCTTGAAGATTAATCAACTCATCGTAGAATCGATGAATGACTACTGAGTCTTCCCAGGGTGACAGTTGGGCAATCAACAGGTTTTCCTTATTATAGCCGTAGTTTGATTTATAAATATAGTCAATTTGTGCATACAGGACTCCTATATAGATGACCATGAGCATGGAAATGAATAATTGCATCCCAACCAAAATCTTACGTAATCTTCGCCCTTGTGGCGTAAGTCCGAATGTGCCTTTTAGTGCCAATACAGGCTGAAACGAAGTGGCGTAGAATCCCGGGTATACACTAGCCGCGATACCCAATACAACCGCAATGCCCAACATGAGTAATGCCAATTTCCAATGGTTTGTCAGAGCGATATAGCCTTCGGTCAGATTACCATAAACAGGCAAGGCTGAGATGAGGCCACATACAGCAATTGCAAGTATACAGGCCAAAACCGATATCATGATTCCTTCGGATACAATGCCTTTTCTGAGCGATTCTCGAGAAGCGCCTAATACCATCCGTGTGTTCAATCCACGTACGCGCATCGGGCTCTCGGCAAGTGTGAAATTCAGGAAATTGATCGTGGCGATAACGATAAGAAGCAAACAAGAGATAATCAAGATGTATAGCATGCCATGGTATCCGCGATCACTTGTTGAGAATGAAGAGTGTTCAAAGTAGCTATTGGCCAATGGAGTGAACTTGAAGTTTGTTTTATCAATGGCTTCTTCAAAGATGGGAATGATATTGTATTTGTTTTCTTTCTCCCATTCCGTCTTCATTAGTTCTATAATGGATTGTTTGAATCTGAATTCAAAATCGTCCCAGTCACTAGGAACCGTTTTAAATTTGACAATGCAGTTATAATCGCAATCAAGTGAGAGACCATCTTCGTTATTAATGTTGCGATAGATACGATTGACAAATTCGCTGTTAGCCGGGAAATCCGCATAGACACCTCTCACTATTTTGTGTTTAGGTTTTCCATCCCACACATATTCCATGACCGAGTCTTTTGCTTTTTCGGTGCCAAAATACTCTTTAGCGATATTGGCAGGAATGATGTAGCCTTCTTTCCCATTTTTATCTTGATCGTTCCATTCAATATCGCCGTCAACTTTTGTGCCGTTAATGGCACTTATAGCTGTGTTGTTGGCTGTAGCGAATGCATATCGTATTTCCTTACCGTCTTTTTTTTTGAATAGCCAGGAGTCGAAATACTTGATGTTGGCAGGGGCATAGGTCAATGAGTAGCTTTCCACTTCAGGCATGGAATCCAAAGCGTCAGCAAAAGGGCGGCATACCAAGTTACTGGAGGCCCATTCATTATACACATAGTTGCTTTCCATGCTATATAATCGTTCATACCCTTTAATTCCATGATTGTAAGTTGTCTGGAATTTGATTTGCGTCATGAGCAGGTAGAAAGTGGCATAGGCCAATACTAGCCCCACCAGATTGAGCATTGTCGGCAACTTGAAGCGTCTTGCCAAGTATAATATATTTCTAAAAACTTCACCCATAGGAAATCATGTGAATCGCTTTAACTGTGGCAAATATAGTCCTTTTCAATAGAATAGTCAATGTTTTTTTTGAAAAACCTCATGGTGTATAGATTTTTCACGAAATAGTGTCAAATTATTTTACACTTTTCCTGTTTTCAGCAATAAGAATGATTGATGCCCTAATGACATCATCAGCATAATTGATGGTAAATAATCATGAAAAAATCCCCAAAAAGTTGGGCTAGCAACTTTTTGGGGGGCTTATTGTTCACTCAAACTGATTGTCAAAAGTGAAGCAAAGTCTCACTTTCTCTAATCATTTTTCTTGCAAAAGCATGTCAATCAGATCCGTCACATCAGTGATGCTGAAATCGGTAGCGTTTCCGTTGACATCACTCTTCTTGCCGTTCAGCAGGTGGTCAATCAAGTCTGTCACATCACTGATGTTTACCATGCCGTCGTTATTGAGATCCCACAGATTGGATGCCGCGGCAGGAATCACGAATTGGTCGCCATTGGTGTAATAGAGCTTGTTGCCAGTGAACATGGTGGACAGCAAACCGCTCTGAGCACATGGTATAGTGACGTCCCATTCAATGCAGTCGGGAGTTGTCTCACCTCTGTTGCCTAAAGTCAGGGTGTTCCACGTCTCAACATCAGTCGAGCAATTCAGCAGGCTCTCACCATTCTCATCGTCGTAGCCAATCGTTTGTACGGGACACGTCATTGTGCCGTCAGAATGAATGTTCATATAATTGCGCACACAACCCATTCCATACATATTGTACACATACAGGTCACCATCTTCAGTCTGATACATATAAACAGGTACTTGATACTTGTTGTCGCCGGATGAATCTTGCCCAGGCTTGCGAACAGACGTATTGCCAGACAAATGGTTATGCAGGTTTTCCCAAGAGGAATCATTGCCCATGATATCTTCGCCACCGCTTCCGTCTACAGGTTTAATAGGTTTACCAACACCTAGAGTTCCAGTTCCAGGTCCAAGATCAATCGTCCTAAAAACTCTGGATTCAACATGAATTAAGCTGTCATGCAAGTGAATAACCCTGCCAAATGAAGTGTTGTGGCTTGAAGTATTATTGCCCATGAAATCTCCTCCACCGCTTCCGTCTCCAGGTTTAATGGGTTTACCAACACTAGACCCTACGGGCCCAGGTCCAAATCGATTCTTCATACTTACTTGACCTAAAACATGTCTCAGGCTGTCCACAAGCAGGTTGTGCACATGAGCCAGGCTGTCCACAATAACCTTATTAAATGGAGTGTTGTTGTTCGAGGTACTGTTATCTTCAGTCAATCGTTCTCTACCGTTTTCAGGTTTAATAGGTTTTATGGGCTTTCCAGAACCACCAGTACCTTTAGGTCCATTAGGCCGCAAATCGGTAACCTTTGCCCATCCAGGAAAAACAGATTCTGAGCCTTCTTCTACCGAGGAAGCGCAAAAAAGTTCATCCTTGATTCCTTTCCATGCGTCTTCCGAGAGAGTTACCTTCTGGTCCTCACGAGTGAATTCATGCACACCATTAGGCATCCTGAGACACATGTTGCGGAAGATGAGTGATAATGCGCCAATTGTGTCGGTCGAGACAACGGCCTGAGTCTCACGATTAATGCTGGTCGCAACTTCCTCGATGTAGAGGGAGAAGCCTGTATCAAACATGATCGAGCCATCGTTATCGATCATGCCATTGATGTCAGCCAAATCGGCATCATCCGACCACAAGCATTCTTCTGGCACAACATAAACGTTTTGCTCCCTTTTGATCTGGATTTCACCCTGCTGTTCAAAGCTCACGACGATAGCCAAAGAAACACCAGCCTTTAATGTGACCTTACTTGCATGATAATCCACCGCTACAGGAAGAGAGATATCCCCGTAGAAACCCTCGATGACCACATGGCCATCACCACTATTGGCAGATGGGGTGAATGTTGTCATCCATCCACTGTTAAAAGGGACTTTCTCCACCGAGAACGTGCCGTCAGCATCGTTCCAGGTCCAGTCGCAGAGATCGACAGTGGCAATCCTGCACCCCGTCAAATCGTTGAATGACAATTGGCCCGAATTATCCAAGCCAGAAACTGATCCTCCAGTAGTGGGCCTGAGTTGTGGCTCTCTGGCCGCCAAGGCGAAAACGGCACCAATACTGATGATTGTGAACAATAAACTCTTTTTCATTTCCATTTTTGTTTAAAATTGTTATAAGCTGTCGGGTTGGATTTCTGAAGCTGGGTGTCATTGAGATACTCTGTCAAATAACACGAAAAATAATCATCCATCATCCAAGGTCTTTTATTTGTTGCAAATATACAGGATTAAATGCGTTGTCACATTATTATAAGTATATATTAACATTATTTTAACCTTGTCGAGCCTCAATGTCATCCCCACCATACTAGCCCGTGGTAAAGGGGATTGTGTTATCGCTTGTAATAAGCGAACATTCTCGCGACAGAAATAGCTACCTTATCACAGCATGTTAATAATTCTCTTTAAGGATTTTGGCAACAAGAGCTACTTGCGGCCTCTGATCCATTACAAAAATAGAAAGAATGCTAGTTCAAATCCAAGAAAAAACACCAAAAAAATCAAAAGTGTAAAAAAATTTGACACTTTAGTGTAAAAATTTTTTACACTTTTGGAAAAACACAGCTTTTTTATTGCTGTTTTTAGTCGCTGGAGGTCTTGTTACTTGATCACCTTCCCGGCAGAGCCATCGCTCATCTTGATGATGTTGATGCCAGGCTGCATACAGGTTGGTCATGTGCTGCTTGCTGCAACAGGGCAGGTATTCGTTCAGTCTATTCAGTTGTTATTCAATAGTTTGTCGATAAGAGTGGTAACATCCTTGATGCCCAATTCGCCATTGCCATCCACATCGGCATTGATGGGATTGAATGCGGCAGTATCGTTTCCGAGCAGTTTATCAATAAGTGCGGTCACATCGCTGATGCTCAGTTGACCATCACAGTTAGCGTCACCGTTACCCAAGACGGTCATTCCCTCAATGTGCTCAAAACGACTCCAGATAAGGGCCTCGCGATAATCATTGACCAATACCCGTGGCACTCGCAATACGGTGCTATCATAGGCTTGGGTGCTAAACGTCCAGTTGTAGTTGGTCGTGATTGTGAATTCGGGTGGAGCGGGAGCCCAGCATGTAATTGTATCGGGAACGTGTCCTACAAAAGTGCGATCTTCTAAGAGGGTGACATTCTCGCCCAAGGTGATGTTCTTAAGCGAGCCGAGCGTGGTTTCTGTTGTTCCCCAGCCTTCTTCCCTATAGCCAATACTCGGATAACTATACGAATCGCTAGAAAGAACACAGTACACATGACCTCCAAAGAAAGCACTAAGACCAATATTTTGAGCCTTGGTTAAATCAATTTCCGTCAGTTTGTTGCAACCGGCGAAGGCCCTTTCGCCAAATGTAGTGACATTGTTGAGATTGATATTGGTCAAATTGCGGCAGTCATAGAATGTATTATCCTGAATCGTAGTAATGGCATCAGGGAGTGAGATGCTGGTCAGTGAATAGCAATTGAGGAAGGCGCCTTCACTCATGAACTGGAGCGCGGGATTGAGGGTAATGCCCTGAAGTTGGTGGCACTCGGCAAAAGCATATCTGCCGATGGATGTGATGCCATTGGCCTCATCAATAGTTTCGAGATTGGTGCAGTAAGCAAAAGCACCGTCACCAATCACCTTGACCGACCTTGGAATTTCAAAGCTTTTGAGGCTGGTACAGTTGAAAAACGCGGAGTTGCCAATCGTGTCCAGCGACATGCTATTCTGGTTGTAATCGCTAGAATAATTGAAATATACATGCTCCAATTTTGGACAATCTAGGAACATGCATGAAGATATTTTATTAATCGGCCTTTGGAATTCAACCGTTTTGAGACGTTCACAGCCTCGAAATTCTCCAGATGTCGGATGATTAACATACCAGCTTGAATTCCCTCCAAATGTGAGCGGTTCGACATTGTAATCATAATAATAATTATTACCATCAAAATAGATGGTTTCAATACTTGATCCTGCAAAAGCTCCTCGTCCGATTGTGGTGACTGTGGACGGAATAACTACATGCTTCAAATCGGAGAATCCACCAAATCCACCATAAATGCTGGTAACAGGAAAATCCCCAATCATCGAGGGTACATAATAAACAGAGTCGGGATTCCATTCACCATACTGGATTGAGTAGAATTCATCGGTTTCAGGATTCCAGGCTCGCGATATCAGCGATGCCGTACCGGTCCAGGTATCATCATCATAAATGAGCTCGTACTCAAAACCCTCGAAATCTACAATTTCATATCTTACCTCAGCCGAGGCAGTTTGATAACAAGCGAATGCCAATAATAAAACGCACAGGCTTTTAATGAAGAAGTGATTCATTATCATAATTATAGTCGTTTAATGAGATTATATAAAAAGATTATGAGCCTTTTAGGAGTCTGTCGATAAGGGTCGTGACATCGGTGATTGAGATGTTGGTATCTCGATTGACGTCGGCGCTGACGGGAGCATCACCACCATTGAGCAGCAGGTCGATGAGGCAAGTCACATCGGTGATACTGACTTGCCCGTTGAGGTTCACGTCACCAAGCAGGGGCACCACGCAACTGGTGTCACTGAATGTGACTTCCGCGCCTGATGTGAGCGTGAATATGATGTTCTTTAGAGTGATAGAGGCCGGTGTCATGAACGAGTCGCTGGTAGTGACTTGGAATGTGGCCAACGCACCGCTATTCCCGCTATAGGGTTTCACCCTCATGGAGTAGGACATGAGGCGTATGCCCCCATCCGGGAGAATGCTTGCCGCGATATTGTGGTCCGATGCCTTGCGGTCTGTCAGGTGGAAATTGGCCGCGGTCATGCCATCGGGCAGGTACATGTCTGCCTGAAATGCGGTGTACTGTTCCACGTTGTCCAGCATGATACTTACCTCTAGGGTCTCTTGAGGCAGAACGGCAAAGTCCTGGATAAAGAAGAGGTCGGTTGCGGCAACACTCAAGGCTGCCGCAACGACCATCAAAAAGGAAATGAATCTTTTGGTCATCATAGCTTGATACCAATTATTTCAGCATGAGTTTGGTCGCCTTTCCGTTGGCGGTAACCACTACCACTCCGGTAGTTTGGGCCGGAATGCTGGTGCGTCCAGCATCAACATTCACGCTAAAGGCGCGTCCCATCATGTCGCTGATAACAACCTTCTGGCTGACAGGACTCTCGACAATGATGTTGTTGCCATCGGTGAAGATGCGCAGATTGTCAGTGAGTTCCTGTGCTGCCGTCATCTCGCCCCTCACATTGATGCTGATGCTGTCCATGGCAACCGTCTGGCATGAGGTGGTCACCATCTCAATGCCCTCGACAGAGATATCGCCGTCAACATTACCTGTCGCAGTCACATCAAAGGTGAGCAAGCCGCCGTGATTCCCTGAGATTGGTGACAATTGGGCCGAATAGCACATCACTCTCTGTCTGCCGTCCGAGAGCATGTTGGCATCAAGTTCGTGGTAGCCGGCACGGTCTGTCAGACGGAAATTGCTTGCCGTCATTCCATCGGGCAACAGTAGATCAAACTGGAATGCGGTGTACTCCATATCATTATTGAGCTCGATGCTCACAGTGCGGTTCTCTCCAGGATGAAGAAGAATGTCGTCAGCGCTCAAGGCGTCGTTGTTTTCGCCCATTTCCGGGGCACGCATCATGGACTTGTAGGGGTGGAGCACCTTGTTGGCGATGAGCACCACGTCGGTAACGGTGATTTCGCTGTCCTCATTCATGTCGGCGGCACCGAAGAGGAACGGATCGGGATCGAGACCGAGCACATGCTGGGCGGTAACAACAACGTCGGTAACGGTTACCTTGCGGCTGTTATTGGCATCACCCTTGAGATACTCCAGCACATTCAACGCGCCTATGGTCTCACCGCAGTTCAGTTCCACAAACGAGGTGGTGGTCACCCTGATGTTGCTCAGGTTCAACTCGAAGTCTCCCCATTGGCCATAAGGTGTGGCAATGGTGATGTAGAATAGTTCGCCCTCGTTGCCTGTAATGGCTTGCAGCGAGGGAGAGTAGCACAACATGCGAATAGCGCCATCCTCTTGGACATTGGTGTAAAGCTCGTGGTCATTGCTCATGCGGTCGGAGGACAATGGATTGGGATTTTCCTCATTGCCCGGCACCAGCTGGAAGCCTTCGGGCAGATACAGGTCGGCTTGGAAAGCGGTGATGGCTTCATCGTTGGTCATTGAAACGGGGACGATAATCGTGTCGCCATGCAGCACATCGGTTTTGTCTCCGTGCTCGCAATTCACCACCTCGGCCTGGCCGAACGTGAAGATGGGATGCTCACCATCAGGCTCAGGCTTTCTGGTAATCGTGCCGCTTTTGCTTGACTGACAGCGGGTCACGGTTTCACCACGCGTGTCGGTACCGGCTCCAGTTTTGGCAGAGATATGGATTTTTCCGCTCTCGAAACTGTCATCGACGCTTAGGGTGAGGAAAAACATCTCCTCATAGTCCCCTGCTTCCCATTTGACGACACCATATTCCGCCAAATTGCCGTTGCCGTCGGTGTCCCAACCCCCCACTGTCGTGGCGGTCATCAGTAATGAGAGGTCCTCATTGTGTCTGAGTACGGCAGTCACAGTGTTGCGCTCGCCGTTAGCGTCGAGATAACTAAGGGTCATATCCCGACCGTTGGATATCGAGGTGGGTGTCAGCCCCTCGGGGTAGGTCACTTCAATCTGGAACCCACTCACTCGGCCATCGAAATGGGCTTTTACGGGCACAGTGATTTCGTGCTTATAGTGTGGAAACTCCGTATCCTCAATACAAAAGTAACTGGGGCCTGCCATGGCAACATTGGCTATGGTCAATGCCATGATATATAATAATATCTTTTTCATAACTGAATCAATTTTAATGGATTATACTGTAAGAATGTTCTGCTGATTATTTATTGGGCCAAGACCCGGTTTCGAAGTAGTTATAGAGGATTTCAATATCATCCCATCCGATTTCACCGTCCCAATTGCAGTCGGCGTTGTCTAAGCTGAATTCGTCCGAGTCATCATAGTCGCCACTGCGCAGATGGTCAATCAGGGTAATGATATCATAGATGTCAATTTCATCATCGTTGTTCACGTCACCACGAACAGGATAGTAATCGCATGGTAATACGAACTCACTGCCATCAGTGAAGCTCAGCACGTTGTTGGTGAGAGGATAGGTAGGCAGAATCATGCTAGCGCCATCGCTCACGCGAACAATATTCGGCAGAACGTAGCATGCGCGATCCCACCTGATGGAGGAGGGTTCTACAGTGCCAACGATTTCGGTGTCACCGGTGAGTTCATCGTTTTCGTCAAGATTATACACCCAATACCAGCGAACATTGTCCCAATTGTAGTCACTGCCATAGTAGTCGGCATAGTAGTTCCTTAACCTAGGGTCTATTTCTCCAACAGGCCAATCCAGAGGCATTACCATCGAACCATCGCAGTGGATATTCATCTCGAAACCAGGCATACCCAAGCCGTAGAGGTTGAACACGACAGCGGTGGTGTCAAACTGGTACATGTAAACGTCCTCAGTACAGTGCCTAGTGCTGCTGGCTTCTATGTCATAGTCATGGGTAGCGTTGGGAACGATGAACTGGGTGCCTACGTAAATTTCTTCGAACCAGGTGGTATCACTCGACACAACAGAATAGGTGTAACCACTAAATGAACTACCAGAGCGCTTGTAGGTCACCAATGCCTGATAACCGGCAAACACATAGGGCAACTCACTGCTAAACTCGATGCTGCCATCAACGTACAGGGTACCGGGAATGTCGGAGAAGTCCTCACTCTCGCCGATATACCAGTTATAGTCAACAAGAATCGAGTAGTTAACGGTGTCGGTACGCCTCCAGTTGCTTCCGCCACCAGTTGCTTCACCCTCGATGGTGTCATCTTCAAGTAGAACACCTGTAGGTAAAGTTACTTCGCCAGTAGTATAGTCAATGTCAATGGGCAGATACCAGGTGCTGCCGGTGTACTGGCTCCAATAGAGACCAGCGCAATAGAGTTGGCCCTCATATATGTCCCAATAGACGCCCTCACCGCCACGGAAGTGGTAATCATCCCACTCGAGACCGTCGTCACCCATCTTGTAAACATAACGGAAATCCAGATAGTCATTGGATGCGATATCGTCATCAGCAAGACGTCGGGGAGCCTTTTTGGCTAAACGGTTGTCGTTGGGTGTTACATGATGCTTCTTGAAGAGGTCTCTAGGTGTCATGAAGCTGTTGCCGTTACCGTTGCCATTCTCAGCCTTCATGCTCATGAATGTGTTCATGTGAGGTTTGTTGGTCATCATCACCTTATGGTTCACCTTGG
Organism: Muribaculaceae bacterium; assembly: GCA_017553785.1. Taxonomy (GTDB): domain Bacteria; phylum Bacteroidota; class Bacteroidia; order Bacteroidales; family Muribaculaceae; genus Sodaliphilus. The sequence continues at coordinate 31,325 of JAFZKD010000007.1, forward strand.
TGAAATCGGCCGTTTTAGTGAGCGGTGCTGCCGCTGATGCGGTCAGACATGCTCCCAAACAGATTAAATAAATGATCAAATGTTTCATAATAATATAACGATTTTAAATAGTTAGTAAATAATGTTCTTTTTATATTGAGCGTTGCCAGGTTCCCGAGTCAATATCATTGTTGTTCAATTTTTGCGCTGTATATATTGTGAAATCATCCTATTCAAATGGTATGGCTGCTAGGAACCTGGTGCCGCCCGATGTGTGTTTTACTAGCAAGGCAGCTTCGTCTGATGTGTTCAGCCTGTGCTGAGCCACATCGTTAAGCTTATGAAAAAATTAGCACTCATAATCATATCATCTCTGATATTTCTAATAGTTTTTGTTATGAAAAGGAAAAACAGTTTCCTGTCTCGCTGATGCAAAGTTAGAATGTGCCGTTTTGTCGTGTCAAATTATTTTGGCACGAAAACGCGAAGTGTAAAATTTTTTTACACTAAAGTGTCTATTTTTTTTACACTTTGGCTTAAAAGCACCTAAAAAGGTGCAAAAAATATTTGTCGTCGGTGTGTTTTTTCTCGGTATTATGAGTTGTTTTTTTGAGAATATTTTGTAATTTCGCTGCCACTATGCAGAATTACGGAACGATATTGGTTGTCGATGACAATGAGGCGATACTTACAGCGTTAAAGTATTGCTTGGCAGGGACATTTGAAAAGGTGTTGACATTATCCTCTCCCGACAGGGTGCTCACGCTACTGGGGCAGGAAGAGGTAAGGGTCGTCCTGCTGGATATGAATTTCACTTTGGGCGTGAATAGTGGTCAGGACGGATTGGTGTGGCTGCAGGCCATCCACAAGCATCATCCCGACATCCCTGTAGTGCTGATAACGGCTTATGCCGACATTCAGTTGGCGGTGCGCGGCCTCAAGCGCGGCGCAGCCGATTTTATCACCAAGCCATGGGACAATGAAGAGCTGGTGCGTAAACTCAAGGATGTGTGTGACAAAGCTACGGAGATGACTACGCTCGATGAACTGGAGGCAGACCACATCCGTCGTGCCATAGATCGTTGCCATGGCAACCTGACGAAGGCCGCAGAACTCCTGGGTGTCACTCGCCAAACCCTGTATAATAAAGTGAAAAAACTGGAATGAGCAACACGGCTTGGTTATGTATTGTTCTCGCTGTCGCAGCACTGTTGGTGTTGTGGTTTTGGTTGCATCAGCGCATGCTGGTTCAGCGTGCCCGTTTGATGCAGGAGGCGATACGCAATCGAGATCTGATGTTCAGGTTGCCCACGCGCCACATGTTCAGCGGTGAACGGGCACTTCAAGAAGCACTTAACCAGCTGGGAGAGCACATTCGTGAGCAGGTTAATCTAGGTGAGGTGGAGTCATGGGAGAAACTTACCCGTGTGCTTACCCACGAGATCATGAATGCGACAGCGCCCATTGCCAGTATCAGCCAGTCGATGCTGAATCATCCCGCCGTGAAGGATTCTGACCTTGAGGAGGGCATAAACGCTATTCACAACACGGTGGTTCACCTCAACTCCTTTGTGGACGGTTATCGCAAGTACTCGGAATTACAGAAGCCTGTGCCGCTACCCGTTAATCTGGTGGATGCCGTCAAAAATCTGGAAACGCTGTACCCCGAGGTTGAATGGAAAAACCAACTGACTGGAGAGATTATCGTCAAGACTGACCCCAATCTGTTGCGCCAAATTCTCATTAACCTAGTTAAAAATGCCGTTGAGGCTGGAGCCAAGACCCAAGGCGTGGAATGTGAACGTAGCGAGGAGGGAAAAGTGCTGCTTTATATGAGCAACGATGGAGAAATGATTCCTGCCGACGCACGCTCGTCCATCTTTATTCCTTTCTTTACCACAAAGCGCAAAGGAAATGGCATCGGGTTGTCGTTGAGTCGCCGTCTGCTCACCCTTCAAGGCGGCATGATGTCGTTGCTTGACGAGCCACGTTCGGGCTTTCACACGTCATTTCTCTTGGAGTTTCCTGTTTCATGATATCGGCCCGTGCCCAGCAGCCGTCGGGCCGTGTTTTACGATGGATTCATGTGAGTGGATGAGAAATCCACTTTATTTTTGCACAATAACATGAAAGATGTTATCTTTGCGGCGTGATTCAATGAGTTTGGGGTGCCCTTGCGGCTGAGATCATACCCATCGGATCTGATCCGGACAATGCCGGCGTAGAGAACAACTTATTAATTAAAAATTAATGAAGAAGACATTATTGATGGTTGCCACAGTGTTGGCAACCCTTGGCGCAGCCGCACAGCAGGCAGCGACCGACACAGTGCCCACCGTCGCCCTGAGCGAGTTGGAGGTGCTGGGTACTCGCGCGAGCGAGAATACTCCCGTAGCGTTTACAAATATCACTGGCAAACAGCTTGCTGCCGAGAACCATGGCCTGGATATCCCGTTCCTGCTGTCGATGACACCGAGTGTCATCACCACCAGCGACGCGGGTGCCGGTGTAGGCTATACATCGATGCGCGTTCGAGGTACCGATGCCACCCGCATCAACATCACGGTGAACGACATCCCGATGAATGATGCCGAAAGCCACAGCATCTTCTGGGTGAACACGCCCGATTTTGCCTCGTCGGTGCGTGACCTGCAGGTGCAGCGCGGTGTGGGTACCTCGACCAATGGAGCAGGAGCCTTTGGCGCCAGCGTGAACATGCGCACCCAGGGTTTCGCACGCGATGCGTTTGCCGAGGTGTCAGGCAGCTACGGCTCGTTTAACACCAATAAAGAGACCCTGCGCGTTGGCAGTGGCATGCTTGGCGATCACTGGGCTTTTGAGACCCGCCTGTCGCACATCGGCAGCGACGGCTACCGTGACCGCGCCACCAGCGAGCTGGTGAGCTACTTTGGGCAGGTGGGTTACTTCGCTGACCGCACATCGTTGCGCTTTGTCACCTTTGGCGGCAAGGAGGATACCTACCACGCCTGGGACGGCATCAGTCGAGACGACCTAAAGAATAACCGTACCTACAATCCTAATGGAGAAATCAAGCACGCAGGCCAGGTGACCGGCTTCTATGACGACCAGAAGGACATCTACCGCCAGACCCACTACCAGCTCATCTGGAACCAGACGTTCAACCCCATGTGGAAACTCAACGTGGCGTTGCATTATACCGACGGCTACGGCTATTACCAAGAGTATAAGAACGCGCGTACGCTCAAAGAGTATGGCCTGGAGCCGGTGGTCACGGCCGAAGGCACGAGCAAGAAGGCGAGCCTGGTGAGGAAGAAATGCCTTGACAGCGGTTTTGGCGGCGGCGTGTTCTCGCTGCAATACAGTGGTGAGCGACTGGCAGCGACACTGGGCGGTGGCATCAACCGCTACACTAACGACCACTACGGCAACGTTATCTGGGTGGAGAACTATACAAGCGTGCTGGCCCCTGACCACGAGTACTACCGCAACGATGCCCGCAAGAACGACTTCAATATCTATGCCAAGGGCAACTACATGATTACTGGCGGCCTAAGTGCCTATGCCGACCTGCAGTTCCGACACATCGGCTACCGCATGAAAGGCGACAACGACAAGTGGGACTGGACTGCCAACCCCGAGCACCTGCAGGTGCTTGACGTGGACGAGACCTTTGACTTCTTCAACCCCAAGGCAGGTCTGAACTGGCAGATTGATGACCGGAGCCGCGCCTACGCCTCGTTTGCTGTGGCACAGAAGGAACCGACGCGTAACAACTACAACGACGGCCCCCTGGTGAAGCATCCCACCAGCGAGAAACTCTATGACTGGGAGGTCGGTTACGAGTTCCGCACTGGTGACCTCTATCTGGGCGCCAACTTCTACTACATGAAATACAAGGATCAGCTTGTACTCAACGGCAAGATCAACGAGATCGGCGAGTTGATGGCCGAGAACGTTCCCGATAGCTACCGAATGGGTCTCGAACTTATGGCCGGCTACCGCTTCACCGACTGGCTGCGCTGGGACGTGAACGCAACCCTGAGCCGCAACCGCATCCAGGACTATGTGGGCTATGTGAGCGACTACGACGCCGACAGCTGGGACGAGATGTGGACCCAGACCGCCATCGAAGCCGGCAATACCACCATCGCTTTCTCGCCCAGCCTGACTGTGGGCAGCATGATTGCACTGGATTATAAGGGTTTCACGGCAAGCCTGCAGTCGCAGTATGTGTCGCGCCAATACCTTGACAACTTTGAGCGCGAGGAGGATTCGCTAGATCCCTATTTCGTCAATAACCTTGATATGGCCTATACCTTTAAGTTGCCCAATATCCGCAGTATTACCATAGGGGCGACCATCTATAACCTGTTTGACGAGAAATATGAGACCAACGGCTACTCGATGACTAGCGCATTGTATCCTGGCGGCAGCAAGGACAACAAGTACACCCTGTACAGCGATCCCCGCTTCTATCCCATGGCCGGCATCAACATGCTTACCCACCTAACCTTCCGCTTTTAACTCCCGAGCAGTAATTATGACCGCCTGCTTGTGGGCGGGAAATTAAACAAATTCAGAAATAAAAATTTAGCGTTTATATCGTCAATTTTAAAAAATACTTTGTTTTAATTTCCCGTGCGCAGCACGGTATAAGGCAAGGAAATGATAAATACGATAATACAATATTTCAGTGAGTTTAGCTGGGTCAAGGCCATTGATGCGGCTGGTCTGATACTCGGACTTGTCTATCTGTGGCTTGAATTCCGGGCGAGCATCTGGTTGTGGCTGGTGAGCGTTATCATGCCCATTGTCCATGGATACCTGTATTGGGCGCGCGGGCTGTATGCCGACTTCGGCATGGAAATTTATTATGTGCTTGCCGCCATATATGGTTATGCCATGTGGCGGTGGGTACGCAACCGCGATGGGGCAGAGGAGAAGGCTGTTGAGCGTCCCATCACACGATTCCCGCTGCGGCAAGTGCTGCCCACGGCGCTTATTGGCTTGGCCTTGTGGGCAGTGATTTATTGGATACTCATCAGGTGGACTGACAGCACTGTTCCTCTGTTAGACAGTTTCACCACCGCCATGAGCATGGTTGCATTGTGGGCACTGGCCCAGAAGTATGCCGAGCAATGGCTGTTGTGGCTGGTGGTCGATGCCGTGTGCACCGCCCTCTACATCTACAAACAGATACCTTTCACCGCCTGCCTCTACGGTTTCTACACCGTCATGGCAGTGCTGGGTTATCGCTCATGGCTTAAAAAGATGGTGCCTGCAAATTAATATCTATTCCATGCCACGAACGGCTTTGATGTAATCGTATAACTTCTTGTAGAAGGGGTGACGCGTTAGGGTAGGGGCGTCGCCTAGGATGAAGAGTTTCATCCTAGCACGGGTGATGGCTACATTCATGCGCCGCAGATCGCGCAGGAAACCGATTTGTCCGGCATCGTTGGCACGTACCAGGGATATGAGTACTACATCACGCTCCTGCCCTTGGAACCCATCTACCGTGTTGACCGAAATCAGGTGCCTGAAAGGCTTGAAAAAAGACCTTTTCTTGATCAGACGCTTAAGGTATTGGGCTTGGGCACGGTAGGGAGTGATGATGCCAACATCGATGCGGTCGTCCAGGATGCGCTGCTTGCCGATGCGCTGGAAATAGATTTGCAGCAGGCTGATGGTCAGGTTGGCCTCGCCTTTATTGACGCGTCCGAATGATTCCCCGATGAATTGTTCCTTGAAATTGTCCTTCTCGTCCTCGCCGAGTTCGATGGTTGAGGTGTCGAACCACAGGATGGGCGCATCGCCTTCATGGATGAGGCGATGGGCTACCTCGGGAGCCGACGTCATTTTTCCATGATAGAAATAGTTTGAGCTGAACTGCATGATCTCGTCATTCATGCGGTATTGCACTTGGAGCAGGGAGACACATTCCGGCTTGTTCTTGACGATGCGTTCCATGAGGGTGTTGCCCAAGCCGCCTTTCAAGGCCTCAAGGCTTTTTACTGTTGGAGGCAGTTGGCAGTGGTCGCCAGCAAAAATCACACGGTTGGCGCGGCGGATGGGAATCCAGCAAGCGGCCTCAAGCGCTTGGGCAGCCTCGTCAATGAACAGGGTGCCGAATTTTTGTCCGTCAAGCAACTTGTTGCCGGCCCCCACAAGGGTGGAGGCAATGACGCGCACTTGACCAAAGATGTCGGCATTGATACGCACCTCAAGTTCAACCGCCAACTCCTTGAGACGGTCAAGTTTCTGGTGGAAGCGTTCGCCCGATTCGTTCCGTTTGCGCCTCATCTCGCGGATGGTTCGCCTCACTTGCCATAGCTTGGGGTAGTCAGGGTGATCGGCAAAACGGTGCTCATAGGTGAAACTGAGCATTTTGTCGTTGACACGCGTGGGGTTACCCAGGCGCAGGACAGGGATTCCGCAGTCCACCAGTTTCTCACTGATCCAATCCACTGCGGTGTTGCTTTGTGCGCATACTAGCACCTGGGTCTCGCGCATGAGGGTCTCATTAATGGCTTCGACCAGGGTTGTTGTCTTGCCTGTTCCTGGAGGACCATGCAGCACGCGCACGTCCTTGGCGCGCAGTACGTCGTTGACGGCGCGTTCCTGGCTTGGGTTGAGCCACGGAAATTTCATTGCCTCAAAAGTAAAGGTCGCGGCGGGTTGATGGCTATAGAAAAGATCACGCAGGTAGGCCAAGCGGGTTCCTTTGGCGCTCATGACACGCTCCAGGGCATCAAACATGATGCGGAAACTTGTCTCGTCAAAGAACAGTTGCACGCCCACTTGTGATTGTGCGTTTTGTAACTCAAGCGCGTGACCTTCAGGTATGGCGATGACCATGCGGTTACCATCGACATAGGAGACCGTGCCCGTGAAACTGAAGTAATGGATTCGTGATGCTTGCTTCGGGTCGCCTGCTTGGGTTTCGGAACTGAAGAAGACGACAGGTTTCCCGTATTCGAAGTTGTGGTCAATCTCATCATCACCCTTCCGGCTCACCTCGATGCAGTATTGATTGATTGAGTTGTAGTAGGTGCGGCCTATGTGCAACGGGAACCATGCATCGCCGCGTGTCACTTTGCGTGCCAGACCGATGCTCTCGGTCAGTTGGCGATAGGCCTCTTTCTCCTCTTGGTATTCCAGTTGGAGCAGGTGCCTTTGCTGCTGCAGTTGCGCTATGGGTGATGTGTGGCTCATTTGTTATCAAGCAGCCATTGCCTGTCTGCAAGGATTAATCGGACGTGGATTTCGCGCTTGCAAAGGTAATGAATCCCCTTCAAATAGTCCACCAAAAATCACTTTTATTGCCGTAGGACCATGAGTGAAACCAAACTATGGAATATGCCGAATACCGAATGGAGAATGATTTTTAGGGGCAATAGATAATTATTTTTGTGGATGTGACGCGGATTCTCAAATAATTAGTGTAAATTTGCTCGTTAAAACAAAAAACAAGGTAAAATGAAAGGTTTAAAGAGCTTGTTGGCTTTAGCAGTTAGTGCGTTAGCGCTGACAGGCAATGCTTCTGGTCCCGACTGGCAACAGCAGGTGGACCAGTATATCGCTCAAGGAGAATTTGCCCGTGCCGAGAAATTGATGAAGTCTCTGCCCAAGGCCGTAAGACAGACCGATGCAGTCCGCATCGACTCGCTTCGCACAATCATGCAGCGAATCCGCACCGATTTCCGCATCACTCCAGAGGAGGGAGTGAAAAAGATCCGTGAGAAGATGCCCGAGGCTACTGATGCCCAGATTGAGAACTGGAAACGTACCCGTGCGCTTGAGGTGATGAATATTGACGGCAAGGAGATGTGGTTCCGCAAGAGTGTGGGAAATCTGTGGCTCCTGGGTAAGGAATTCGCTGCCCAGAATGCTGCCGATAACCATGAGAGTTTCCTGACCCGCCGCAAGTACTATCTTGAGGCTATGCGGACCCCTGCCGATCAGAACAACGTGCGTGACTGGCGGCACATGAACATCACGTTCACACTTGATGTCGATGCCGATGCGGTGCCTGCAGGTGAGACCCTGCGCGTGTGGATGCCGATTCCCTATGAGAATTTGCGCCAGCGCAATATCCGTCTTGAGAGCAGTAACCGCGATGTGATCTTCAGCCAGGGAAGTATTCACCACACCGTCTATATGGAGGCGGTAGCGGTCAAGGGGCAACCCACCCACTTTGAATACACATTCTCCTATGACGTTGGTGAACGTCATTATAGCCAGCAGGACCTTATCGCTATGCTGGAACCCTACGACACCAGTAATCCTGAATACATCAGGTACACAGGTGATGAACCTCGCCATGTGATTATCACTGACGATATGCGCGCTCTTGCCCGTAAGATTGTGGGTGAAGAAACAAACCCGGTGTTGCAGGCAGCCAAGGTCTATGAGTGGATCGGACATAATCTGCCGTGGGCCGGAGCCAGGGAATACAGCACGCTGGCCAATATCCCGCAGTATGTGTTGGAGAACAATCATGGCGACTGCGGCCAGGTGGCTTTGCTCTATATCACGCTGGTGCGCTCGTTGGGTATCCCTGCACGTTGGGAAAGCGGTTGGATGCTGCATCCTGATGAGATTAACTGGCATGATTGGGCCGAGACATACTTTGAGGGTGTCGGTTGGGTTCCTACTGACCCGTCGTTCGGACGCAGTGCCGTGGGCACGGCCCTGAATGACTATTATGCTACGGGAATTGACGTGTATCGTATGGCGACTAACGAGGGTGTGGGGGACAAGCTGAGTCCTGCCAAGACATTCATCCGTAGCGAAACCGTTGATTTCCAGCCTGGAGAGGTTGAGTGGCGAAAGGGAAACCTGTTCTATGACAAATGGAATAGTCATCTGAAAGTAAATTCAATAACACCTATCAAGAAATGAATATCAAATCATTGATTATCGCTCTGGCGATGGCTTTGTCGACCCTCTATGCCGTTGCGATAACTCCAGTAGAGACACTTGCCGATCTCAAGCAGCGCATCGCCCCTGACAAGCGCACAGCCATTTGGGATGTGAACGCCACTCAGCAACAAGGCGGAAAATGGGTGCTGTCGGGAACGGTAGGTACCCAGGCGCAAAAAAAGGCCATTCTCGCGGCAATGCTCAAGAATGGTTTCAGTGGTTATACCGACAAGATTACCGTTCTTGAGGACGGCATCCCCGCCGCACGCAAGTGGGCGCTGGTAAAGCTGAGTATCGCCACATTGCGCACCGAGCCTAAACACAGTGCCGAGATTGCCACTCAGGGCATCATGGGCGCTCCAGTAAAGGTCCTGCAGAAGTGTGATGACTGGTATCGCGTTCAGATGGCTGATGACTACATCGCATATGTTCCCGAGAGCTCACTGGCATTCAAGACAGACGCCCAGATGAAAGCCTGGCGCAAGGCCAAGCGCTATATCGTCACGGCGTACGACTCACGCCTTGTGACCGAAGCCCATGGTGATGAGACCGTGAGCGACTTGGTGATGGGCAACATACTTGAGTTCAAGGCCGAGCAAGGCCGATGGTTGAAAGTGGTGACCCCTGACGGTCGTACTGGCTGGGTGGACGGCGCCGATGTCGCAGAATTGTCGCAATGGAGCCAGCAGGGTTTCAGTGCTGCCCAAATCGAGAAGACCGCGCGTCGCATGATGGGTTCAAGTTATCTGTGGGGCGGCACGTCGACGAAGGTGACCGATTGCTCAGGCTTATCAAAAGTGAGCTATCTGAGCAATGGCATCATCCTGCAACGCGACGCCTCGCAACAGGCGTTGACTGGTCAGATTATGCCGAAAGGAACAGACTGGCACAAGTATGAGACAGGCGACCTGTTGTTCTTCGGCAACGAGAAGACGGGACGCGTGACCCACGTGGGCATCTATCTGCGTGATGGCAAGTACATCCACTGCTCGGGTCAGGTGAAAATTAATAGTCTGGACCCCAAGGCCAGTGATTATCCTTACTTGTATTCGCCGTTGAGTGCCAGCCGCATCAAGGGCAAGGTGGGAACCAAGGGCATCGTCGCCCTTAAGAACCACCCATGGTATTTCTAATCAATTATTCGCAACTAAAACAAAGGACTAAAAACTCTATAAAATGGACCGAAGAAAATTTATTGCAGGAATGGGATTGACGGCGATTGCAGCAACATCGCCCGTATCAATTAACGCCGTGGAGCGTGTGACAAGAAGGAGATACAACAGAAGAAGGGCTGTACCCAGAGTCAACCAGGTGGCCAAGACAGGCAAGTTGAAACTGTCGTTTTTCCCCTATGAGTTGAAGTTGCGCCATGCCTTTAATTTGGCGCGTTACAGCCGCACGACAACGCCCGACGTGCAGGTAACGCTCGAGTATGATGGCATCAAGGGATATGGTGAGGCCTCAATGCCTCCTTATCTGGGCGAGAGCGTGGAGAGCGTGACCACGTTCCTCAACAAGCTTGACCTGGAGCAGTTCAAGGATCCCTTCTGCATCGAGGATATTCTGGATTATGTGGATCATGTCGATGAGAACAACCGTGCTGCTAAAGCCAGTATCGACATCGCCCTGCATGACCTCTTGGGAAAAATCATGGGACAGCCTTGGTACAAAATCTGGGGCTATAATCCCGAGAAAACGCCCGTGACCAGCTTCACCATAGGTATTGACACTCCTGAGGTGGTGCGTCAAAAGGTCGAGGAGGCCCGTCCCTATAAGCTCATTAAGGTGAAGATGGGTCTTGACCGCGATCAGGAGACTATCGACATTATCCGTGAGATGATGCCCGATGTGCCCATTTGCGTGGATTGCAACCAGGGATGGAACAACAAGGAGCATGCGTTGGAAATGTGCCATTGGTTAAACGAGCGCAACTGCCTGTTTGTTGAACAGCCGTTTGATAAAACTTGGATCGATGAGACCGCATGGCTGCGTGAGCGCTCGCCGCTGCCCATTATCGCCGACGAGGCATTCCAGCGTCTGCCGGATATCGTACGGTTTAAGGGCGTGTATGACGGTATCAACATCAAACTGATGAAGAGCACTGGACTTTACGAGGCCCACAAGATGGTAACCTTGGCCCGTGCCTTGAACATGAGGGTGATGATTGGCTGCATGACCGAGACGTCTTGTGCCGTTACTGCAGCGGCAAACCTGTCGCCGGTAGTGGACTTTGCCGACTTGGACGGCAATCTGCTCATCGCCAATGACCGCTTCACTGGCATGACCGTTGAGAATGGCAAGATTACGCTTCATGACCGTCCCGGCCTGGGTATTGAATTGCTAAAATAACGAATAATACGAACTTATATTTCCGTGCTAGCGGGAAAAACGCCGGCACGGGGAGTGGTTTGCTGTATGAATAAGTCTTATTGGGGGCTTTGGAGTCTGTTGTTTGCCGCACTAGCGCTGTTTGTGGCCCTGTCTTACTGGCAGGACGGCATCAATGTGGGCGGCTTGAACATCAAAACCGCGTCATTCGCCCGCGACTTCGGTTCTGCGTCTGATGTTGGCGATAAGGTGAAGCAGGACACTTCCGGAACCACAAAAGACAGTAAAGCGGATGCTGACTCGTGTCGTGCCCCGATGGACACTACAGCCAAGACTATTCTCTTTTTCGGGGACTCGATGCTCGAGGGGTTGGCTCCGCGTCTTGCCGCCTACTGTGACAAGAACGGTCACAAGCTGATTGAGGTCATTTGGTACAGCAGTTCCACGCTGTGCTGGGGCGAATCGTCAAGACTTACGGAACTGATCAACAAGTATCATCCTGACTATATCTTTGTGTGTCTGGGCGCCAACGAGTTGTACGTCCCTGACATCAAGCGTGCCCGTCGTCCGTATCTGAAAAAGATTCTTGCTGAAATTGGTGATATACCTTACGTTTGGATCGGTCCTCCTAACTGGGATAAGGATACGGGCATTAATGACATGTTGGCCCAAGAACTTGGCAAGGGGCGTTTCTACTTAAGTGCGAATGACGAGTTTGAGCGCAGCCGTGATGGGGCGCACCCCAAGCGTTCCTCGGCTTACAAGTGGATGGACCGTGTTGTGAAATGGATGGAGACTGATTGTGCTCATCCCATTAGACTGGCTCGTCCCGCCAAAGGCAGCAGCCGCGCCACACACATTGTAATTTATCAGCCACCCAAATGATTCTATGCTATTGAATACCATTGACATAACGGAGTTGTTCTCATTGCTGGCATTCAATCGCGACGAGCCGTTACTATTTACCAGCGGGTTGTTCTGGGTGCTGTTCCTGGTGTTCCTGCCGGTGTACGCTTTGCTGAAGTCTCGTCGCAAGAAGATGATGCTCTTCGTTATCGCGTTCAGCCTCTATTTCTTCTACAAGTCCAGCGGCGTGTTCTTCCTGCTGCTGGTGGCGACTTCCATCTTTGACTGGTGGGTAGCACAGTTCATTTATTCCAGCAAGAACCGCACCGAGCGCCGGATAGCCTTGTCGGTATCACTTGTGTTCTCGTTGAGCATATTGCTGTACTTTAAGTACAGTAATTTCGTGATGTCAAATTTCGAGGCGCTCATCGGAGGCAATTTTCAGCCGTTGGATTTGATTTTGCCTGTGGGCATCTCGTTTTACACCTTCCGCACCATTAGCTATGTGGTAGACGTGTATCGTGGCAAGATCCAGCCGGTGGATGATTATATAGATCATCTGTTTTTCCTGTCATTTTTCCCCTGCCTGTTAGCGGGGCCTATCGTTCGCTCATGTGATTTCATCCCGCAACTGCAGCAAAATAAGCCTGCAACGCGCAAGATGATTTATGGCGGTTTGTGGCTCATTATGCTGGGTATCCTCAAGAAGGCTGTCTTTGCCGATTATATCGCCCAATACAACAACATCGCTTTCGGTAACCCCACGGGTTACACTGGCTTTGAATTGCTTATGGCTGTGCTGGGCTTCACGATGCAGATTTACTGTGACTTCTCGGGCTACAGTGATATGGCGATCGGTTTGGGCAGTATCATGGGCTTTGATTTAGGCATTAACTTCAACTACCCCTATCGCTCGTTAAATGTCACCGAGTTCTGGCACCGTTGGCACATCACGCTGTCCACCTGGTTGCGGGACTACATCTACATCCCGTTGGGCGGTAACCGTAAGGGTAGGGTGCGACAGCATTTCAACCTCATGGTGACGATGCTCCTTGGTGGACTGTGGCACGGTGCGGCGTGGACGTTTGTTGTCTGGGGCGCGGGTCACGGCATTGCCTTGTGCGTCCACAAGTTGTGCAAGCCTTGGCTTGACAAGATCGCAAGCACGCGCTTCACCCGTTTCTTCTCATGGTTGCTGACTTTCTCCTTTGTCGCTTTCCTGTGGATATTCTTCCGTGCCAACACCTTCCATGCGGCGGGTCAGGTGATCAGCGGTATAGTCACTGATTTTGAATGGGCTTATCTTCAAGTCTTCCTTGACCGTCGCAGCACCTGGTGCATCATGCTCGCCATCATCTTTGGTCTGCATTTCGTGCCAGTTCGCATCTGGGATCAGTTGCGCGACCGCTTCATCGCTGCGCCATGGTGGGTCAAGCTGTTGCTGTTTATCATTCTTATCCAGTTGGTGCTCCAATTCGCCAGCGCCACTGTCCAGCCCTTCCTCTACTCCCAGTTCTAGAGGCCATCTTGGCTTGATGCAATAACGGCTTTGTGGAGTATCTCTTGGATCAAAACCCGTTAAATAACCCTAATATCAATCAAAGCTTTGTGCCATTGAGGGAAAAGTAGTACCTTTGCCGCTTGAAAAATAGAATAATCAAAAACAGATAATAGACTACAATGGCAAAACAGGAAGACGTTTTCAAGAAAATCGTGTCACATGCCAAGGAATATGGCTTTGTGTTCCCCTCGAGTGAAATCTATGACGGCTTGGGCGCTGTTTATGACTATGCGCAGAACGGTGTTGAGCTGAAAAACAATATCAAGCGTTATTGGTGGGAGGCAATGACCTTGCTGCACGAAAACATCGTGGGCATTGACAGTGCCATCTTCATGCATCCCACTATTTGGAAGGCTTCGGGCCACGTTGACGCGTTCAATGATCCCCTGATTGACAACCGCGACAGCAAGAAACGCTACCGTGCCGACGTGCTCATCGAGGACGAGATTGCCAAGATCGAGGAGAAGATGAACAAGGAGTGTGAGAAGGCTGCCAAGCGCTTTGGCGACAAGTTCGACGAGGCGATGTTCCGTCAGACCAATCCTCGTGTGCTTGAGAACCAGAAAAAGCGTGACGAGTTACACGCCCGCTACGAGAAGGCGATGAACGACAATGACCTCGCCGAGCTGAAGCAGATTATCGTGGACTATGAGATTGTGGACCCCGTGAGCGGTACCAAGAACTGGACCGATGTGCGCCAGTTCAACCTTATGTTCAAGACGCAGATGGGCAGCAGCGCCGACTCCACGATGGACGTTTATCTGCGTCCCGAGACCGCTCAGGGCATCTTCGTCAACTTTCTGAATGTGCAGAAGACCGGCCGCATGCGCATCCCCTTTGGCATCGCCCAGATTGGTAAGGCCTTCCGCAACGAGATTGTGGCCCGTCAGTTCATTTTCCGCATGCGCGAGTTTGAGCAGATGGAGATGCAGTTCTTCGTTCGCCCGGGCGAGGAGTTGAAGTGGTTTGAGTTCTGGCGTGAGACCCGTCTGCGCTGGCACAAGGCGCTGGGCTTGGGTGACGAGAAATACCGCTTCCATGATCATGAGAAGTTGGCTCACTATGCCAATGCCGCTACTGACATCGAGTTCAAGATGCCGTTCGGTTTCAAGGAGGTGGAGGGTATCCACAGCCGCACCGACTTCGACCTGAGCCAGCATGCGAAGTACTCCGGCAAGAAGATCCAGTACTTCGATGCCGAGTTGAACGAGAGCTACACGCCTTACGTCATCGAGACTTCCATCGGCGTGGACCGCATGTTCCTCTCGGTGATGTGCTCCAGCTACGAGGATCAGCAGCTTGAGGGCGGCGACACCCGCGTGGTGCTGCATTTGCCCAAGGCTCTGGCGCCTATCAAATGCGCCATCTTGCCGCTTGTACGCAAGGACGGTATGCCCGAGAAGGCTCACGAGATCATGAACATGCTCAAGTTCGACTTCGCTTGCTATTACGAGGACAAGGACACCGTGGGTAAGCGCTACCGTCGCCAGGATGCAATCGGCACTCCTTATTGCATTACCGTTGACGGTCAGACCCTCGAGGACAACACCGTCACCCTGCGCGACCGTGACACCATGCAGCAGCAGCGAGTTGCCATCGCCGACCTGCCTGCTATCATCAGCCAGGAGTGCAGCCTGAACAATGTTCTGCGCAAACTCATGTAATTTTAGTTTCCCGTGCGAAGTACGGTAATATTTTAATTAGAATTATAATGAAGAAAATATTTTATATGCTCATCACGGCTGTCGTGGCAATTACCATGCTCGACTCATGCTTGGGCAATGACGTCTATGACGAGTATAAGGACTGGCGGCAGCAAAACGATGCCTGGTACCAGCAACAGACCACATCAGGACAGTATACCACGGTCATCGCGCCATGGGATCCCTCGGCTCAGGTGCTCATGCGTTGGCACAACGACACGATGCTGACCAAGGATAACCTCAAGCCCCTGATTACTTCGACCGTTGACGTGAAATATCACCTGAGCATGTATAATGGAACGCCTGTAGATTCGTCTTACATTTTGACTTCGCCTGCCGACAGCATCTACCGCTCAAAACCCAATGCTAATGTCGAGGGGTGGATGATCGCGCTCACTCGCATGCATGTGGGTGACAGTTGCACCGTGATCGTTCCTTATCAGCAGGGATACGGCTCGACCAAGAAAGGTGACTTGCTCCCTTACAGCATGCTCCTCTTTGACATTAAACTGGTGGACATTTACAAGTATATAGCCAACTAATTGGAATTCATAAACCGCAATCCCATCAAGGTCAACGCCTTGATGGGATTATCGTTTATGAAGTGTAGAGTTTAAAGTTTAGAAAATTGCGCTCCTCCTTTCTTTAATCTCATCTTAGCGAGAGTTGGTAGTTGTAGTACTTCTCGTTGCCGGTGATGTCCTCGATGACTTTGATGAAGGGTGGGAACTCGACCTCGTCGCCTTCCTTGATTCCCTCAAGTTCCAAAATCTGCATACCGAGTTTGGGCTCAATGTAGGTATCGAGTTCGAAATAGCGGTTCTTCCACACGAAACACTTGCGCATCTTGCTGATGGGCTTGCGGTTGGGGTCGGCCAGTTGCAGCAGATCCACGTATTGCTGGGCGGTGATGCGGCGCTCGGTCTCAATCTGCTTGTCACTGCTGACGGTCTTCTTGATGGTCTGGAAATAGACGTAGCTGCCCTGCCAGCCGCGTTTGCGCACGCGCATCTCGGTGCCGGGTTCGCTCAGCAGATAGGTCTGGGTGATCTCGCTCTCGGTGTAGTCGGGAATATCGCCAGTGACCTTGACGATGTATTTGCGCTCCTGCTCGATGGGACTGGGTACGCCCAGCACAGTCGAAATCTCGTTGAGCACCTGGCGCAGCTTGTCGTCAAAGTCTGTCTGGTTGCCGATGACGCGTAGATGGGGATGGCCCGTCCACGCGCTCAGCACCTTGCGGTCGAGCTCACGCGCCAGTTCCACGTCCTCGCTGCGGAACTTATTGTTCTCGTTGGTGTAGAACTGTTCGGCGCCGGCAGCAGCCGTCACCATGTGCAGGATGGCCTCGTAACGCGCGTCGCGCAGTTTCACGGTATTGGTGCCCATTTCCTCGGTGAGTGCCTGCCACACTTCGGGCGTGACATAGGCGCTGATATCCATGGTGCCGCGGTCGCACACGATGAGTACGGGCTTGCTGCACTGCGACGCCATCTTAGCGAAATGGTCCTCGAGCGCGAGCTGAATATTGAGCGTTGATTTCTCGGCCTCAAAAAAGAGAGCCTTGTTTTGGGTCAGATAGTTAATGCCGGCACTGCTGAACATTGTGGGCACCTCGGGGATGGCGAAAACCTGGAACCCCAGGCTGCTGAAGTGCTCTATGATGCGTGCCATCGCAGTTGTCTTGCCAGCGCACGGGCCGCCGGTCAACACGATCTTGGTGATTTTATTAGTGATCTTGTCAGTCATTTTCAAGTCTTATTTTCTCATTTCACAAAAGGAAGCCAAAGTTACTATCTTTTCTTGACTCCCGCAACCTTTTGAGGAAAAAGATATTTACAAGTCCACAAAGAAATTAGAAGAAACGGGGCTTGGAACATCCTATAGTCCAATCCTGCAAGAAACCTTGTTGTTCAAGTATTGCGAGCTACTAGCTCGTAAGGCATTCGCTACTCTGCTGTTAGCCGGCGCTTGACGAAGTCCACGATGAAATTTGCCGTGCCCTCGATGCCCATCAGGCTGGAATCGATGCACAAATCATAGCTCTCGGCGTGGCCCCAAAGCTTGTCGGTGTAGAAGTTGTAGTACTCGGCGCGCAGCTTGTTGGCCTTGTCGGCGCGTTTCGCGGCTGCCTCGGGGGTGTCGCAGTCGCCGCGTTCCATGATGCGCTTCACACGGTTTTCAATCGGGGCGTGAAGGAACACGCTGATGACAGGACAATAATCGCGCAGCACATAATCGGCGGTGCGTCCCACGATGACGCAGGGCTTGCGGTCAACAAGGTCTTTCATTACTTGACACTGGGCCTTGTAGATAGAGTCGTCGCTCATGGGAATCTCGCCCCCAAAAGTAGACCCTGCCATGGCAAGGTTAAGTGGCCACAGGCTGGGAAAGAATTTTGGCGTGCGCTCATCGGCGGCCTCGAACATCTCGGGGTTGATGCCGCTGGCCTTGGAGGCTTCCAGCAACAGCTGCTTGTCGAAGTAGTTGATATCCAGCAGCTGTGCCACGCGCTGGCCAACTTCACGCCCACCGCTACCGAACTGGCGTCCGATGGCAATCACATAATTCTGGTTGGTTTTAGGGTTAATATTCATCTTATTATCATTTTTTTGTTTTATTTCTGCAACCTTGCCGGGGCATCAAAGGAGCTGCTGTCTTCGTTCGGGTCTTCGTTGATGATGACCGTGAGCATCCTCAGCCCGCTGTCGGGATGCCAGCATCCTATGACATTCGTGGGGAGGATAGGTGTTTTGAATTCAACAAATTCAAATTCTTGGATAAAGGTCACCTTACTCTGGCGTTTAAAGGTGCGTTCGAGCAATTCCTGATTGTCTTTTCCCAGGAGCACCACAAAATGATGGCGGTTGAGCTCAAAAGTGCCGAAGTAGTTGCTCTCGGCGTCTCGCCCCCTTGTCACGATGTCGTCGTTGCGTGCGGCAATGCCGATTTCGCCGTTGGGCCTTGGCTCGATCAGCATCACAAAAGTGCGATTGAGGTAGTCTTCCTTGGCAATGGTGTCCATCACATGGCTGATGGCGTCCATCAGGCTAACGTCGGCTTTTTTATTGAAAGCCAGTCTCTTTGTCTCGACAGTGATGGTTTTCTCGGGCAGAGACTTGCGCTGCGCCATGGTGAGTTGGCGGGTCACGATGACTTCGTCATCTTTGGCCCACAGGCTGCCTGCCACACACATGGCGACGGTCAATGTGATCAACAATCGTTTCATTTTCATCTTTCAACCCGCTAAGTTACATATTTTTTAGACATCAAAACCATGCAAAGGTTTATTTTTAAATTTTCTTTTACGAGGTATTGCAATCATTTATTTTTTATTCTAACTTTGCATTATCAATATCGTCATGATATCGTGTTTCCCTAATGAGAAATATTACTGCATAACTAAAAGAGTATTAATCAATAATTGTTTGGGTTTATGAAAAAGTTATATCTCTTGTTTGTTGTGGCGCTTTTTGCGCCGTTGAGTGTGCTTTCCCAAGGTTGGCCTTCAAACTACGGTGGCGTAGTGCTGCAAGGCTTCTTTTGGGACAGTTTCCGTCCTGCCGAAGGCCAGACCAATTGGACGATGGCGACGATGTATGGCGCAGGGTGGGGTGAGAATGACCAGTGGTTTGTTCCCGTGACGACTTGGGCCGAGTTGTTGAATCAGAAAGATAACATCGCACCCTACATCGACCTGCTGTGGCTCCCGCAGAGCGGCGCCACGGTGTGCTCCGACCAGAGTGTCTTCACCACCGAGTGGGAAGCCTGGAGAGCTGGCCACAACGGATCGTGGGTATGTACTCACTATGGCGACACCATCAACAATCCTGACTGTATGGGCTTTGTGCCGGTCTTCTACTTGGACCATAACAGGGGCCAGACCTACAATGTCAATGGCACCACATGGGCTCCCAAGAGCTATTTTGGCACCGAGGCTGAGCTCATCAACCTCATCAGTGCTTATAAACAGGCGGGAACCGCAGCCATGGAGGATGTGGTAGCCAACCATAAGGGTGGACTCAGCACATGGAATGAAGGTGTGCAGTATGCCTACGACTTTGTGGACGAAGTCAATGTCATCGGCCCCACCACAGGCAAGACCTACAGCATCCAGTGGGAATGGGACGAGAACGGCAAGTGCAAGGACATCTGCTGGGATGACGAGTGCGGAATGGGCAGCGGAAATGCCGACTGCGGCGGTGATGCGGGCAAGGGCCCTTGGGCACGTGACATCGATCATCACAACCCCGCAACTCAGCAAAAGATACTGACCTATCTGTGCTACCTCAAGGATGAATTGGGCTACGAGGGCTTCCGTTACGACTATGCGCGTGGTTTTGAACCCAAGCATTTCGCCTACTACAACACCCAGTTGCGTCCCACATTCTCGGTGGGTGAGTTCTGGGGAACGTTCGGCGATATCGCCGCATGGATCAAGGGCGTATATGATGAGGGCGGCTTCCAGAGTGCGGCCTTTGACTTCCCTTTGCAGGAAATGATCAGGCAGGCGTTCAACGATGGCTCTGGACACAGTTTCCGCTTGCTCAAGAATGACGGCCTCATTTGGGACTATCGTCTCAGACGATATGCTGTGACCTTCATCGATAACCACGACACGTTCAAAGACCTGCCGACAGATGCCAGCAACAGCAACTATCAGCACCGTGTCAACAATCAGATTGTCGAGGCTAACTGCTTTATCCTGGCCATGCCGGGTACACCGTGTCTGTTTTATCCTCATTTCATGCACCAGGGATGGCACGACATCTTGGCTCGTTTCATCAAGGCGCGCCGCACTGCGGGCATAACCAACCAGAGCACTGTCTGGGATCCCGAGATGATTGGCTCATACAGTATCGCTTGGCGTGTGACGGGTGAAAATGGTGATCTGTACCTGCAATTGGGTGATGAGTCGGTCAATGCTGGCGTTCCCGATGGATTCTCCCAAGTGTGGTGCAACGATCAGGGCACATGTCGCCTGAGTATCACCTCATCGCTGGCCGGCCTGGTGGACGGTAATGTCAAGCAGGACTTGTCCAACGGTTATCCTGTAGTGAACAAGAGCAGCGGCAACTACGCCTCACCCGTCGAGGTGAATGTGAAACCTTCGACCGAGGGCACCGTGCTGGTTTACACGACCGACGGCAAGACCCCCAATGCCTACAGCAAGCAAATCACCGACACTGCCGGCATGGATTTCACCTTCACGCAGAACACGACGCTCAAGGTGGGCGTCTTGGCAAATGGCGAAGTGCGTCCGACAAGTATTGTGACCAAGGAGTATATTGTTGACGGCAATGCCGGTAACGGCACAATCAAGGTCTATGTGAAATATGATGGAGGTACACTGCCTTACATTTACGCGTTTGATGACAATGGCAATTCGCTCACAAGCGGTTTCCCGGGATGGCAATACGACGTCAATAACAGTGTGGTAATCGGTGGCGTGACCTGGCTACATGCGACGGTGCCTGCCAACAAGATTAACTTCATCCTCAGCTATGGCAGTGGCAACTCGCAGACAGCCGATATTACCGGCGTGACCAGCGATGTGTTCTATAGCTTTGCTGATGGCGTGGCCTATGACTTGACCGCCATTTATACCAAGGCGCTCAACAATCCCATTGTTTCTATCGACTTGCACAGTGGCGAATATGACCATGCGATCTCGCCACGCATCACTGCCAGCAACAGTAATGCGGTGATTGTGTACACAACTGACGGCAGCGAACCGTCGCCGACCAACGGCACTCAAATTACCTATCAGGGTACCGTGGTGTTCAATACCGATGGTAACCATGTGCTCAGGGCTGGAATACTCTACAATGGCAGCGTCATCAATCAGGTGGCCCGCACCTACTTTGTCGGAGGCAGCGGCAAGGTGAACATCTTCGTTTTGGCCGAGAATAATCCTTACATCTATACTTGGGAGGTGATTAATGGCCAAGATGTTTCGAATATGAACTGGCCAGGCGTTCAGTTGACTGAAAAGGATGAGCAGGGCTGGTATCACTACACACAGGATGCCTCTTCGCTCAATATCATCTTCAACAACGGCAGCGGTGCTCAAACCGAGAATATCACGGGTCTCACCCCAGGTAATCACTATTTCACTTATGACGGTGGCTCGGGCTATACCCGAGTTCAAGTGGAGGAGTCGGCTAATTTGCCTTCCTGCGCGACTGGAATGGGAGATGATGTGTTCTACTGCTATTTCGAGGGTAATGCCCATTATGGCGATCCCTATGCATGGGCAACCAACCAGTCGTCAATCTATACCGGCAGCTGTTGGCCCGGCGAATCGCTTGGTTCGCCTGTTGGTGTGGCACCTAACGGAAATCTCGTTTACAGGTGGGTTTACAATGGCGATTTCACGACGATGCCTACCAGTATTATCTTCAGCGATAATGGTAACCAATCGACACAGACGTCAGACTTTGTATTCGTCAACGGCGGTTACTATACCGTCAACGGACTCGTGGGTGTTGTCAACAGCAATGTGATGACGCTTGCCGACATCGTCAGCAAAGGCGAGGTAGGTAAGGAATATGTCGTTGCCAACGACTTGACCGGTGTATGGGTGAATGATCAAGACAAGTGGCTGTGGGTTAAAGACGAGAATGGCGATGCCGTTAATCCCAGTTACAACACGCGATTGTTGCCCGTGCCTGAATCAAACAGCGATGTGGAGTATGACCAGAGCAACTGGGCGCAACTCATACTCAAAGAGACTGTTACAACGGGTATGCAAGGCAGCGTCTTGCTGGGGCAGACTGTGATCGGCACGTTGACCGACCGTGACAATCCCACAGTTGAACTGCGTGCTAATCCCATCCCTACGGGTTCAGCGCCTTATGTGCCCAACACGTTCGTGCCGGCGAATTTCGTTGAGCAGAATGATTACTTCATGGTACAGCCCAAACCGCAGGAGTATGTGAACATTGAGTTGGCCGTCTGCCGTGAACAAGTCAACGACACCACCTTCATTTTGGCTATTCCCAAATGCGGTGGTGACTACAACAGCGAGAACATGACTGGTGCGTTCAAGGCGAGTGTCAAGCGAGGCTATTGGGAGGATATGTCAATGTTTGATCCTATGACTTCGATCCGTAGGGGTAACATGTACGCTTTGACCGGTATCGTCAGGGCAGTTGACGGCAGTCAGTATATGAAGGCTGAGTTTAGCCCCGATGACGCAGGCCATTCTCCTGTGAGTGATATGTGGGAACTTTACATCATTGGCGTGACCGATGTACAGGTTAGTGTTATGTTAGGTGATGTCAATGACGATGGAATAGTCAGCATCAAGGACGTGACAGTGCTGATTGACTATCTGTTGGGCAGCAATCCACAGCCCTTCAATATGCTTAATGCCGATGTGAATGTCAACGGAAGCGTTACAATCGCCGACGTGACGGCATTGATCGAGATGCTGCTGGAGTAGGAATAAAAGAAAAATAAACTCTTGAACAGGGGCGGGCGACTCAGAGCGGGTCGCCCGCTTCAGTTGCCACGTGGCATAGAGCCGATAAAAACAATCTGCTAACAGTTGGGATTTGACAAATTTTCATTAATTTTGCGCTTGGTAATTTAATCTGTATTGTTATGAAACATATTATACTTATTATAACGCTATTTCTTTTGGCCTGCACATCGCAGCAAACTAACCAGCAGGTGGCTAATGCGGCTGTACTGCCGCAGATGCGCTTTCATTGCGATGGCGATACGACACTTATCAATCAGCTCTTGCAGAAAGGGAGTGAAAGCGGAATCACCGATGCCAATGGCCTGATCGAGTTCTATGCCCGCCAGTTGCTGGGCACTCCATACGTCGCACATACCTTGGAGGGTGACGAGGAGGTGCTGACAATCAATATACATGAGTTGGACTGCCTCACCTTTATAGAATCA
This sequence comes from Muribaculaceae bacterium, assembly GCA_017553785.1. Classification (GTDB taxonomy): domain Bacteria; phylum Bacteroidota; class Bacteroidia; order Bacteroidales; family Muribaculaceae; genus Sodaliphilus. The sequence continues at coordinate 54,563 of JAFZKD010000007.1, forward strand.
TTGTATGCGCTCACGCGCGCGACGCTACAGGGGCGCTATTCTTGGCGGGACTATGCGGCCAATATCGAGAACGTTCGCTACCGTGGCGGCCAGATGGGGGATTATTCTAGCAGAATCCATTATATCAGCGAGTGGATTATCGATAACAATGTGCGCGGTAATCTCGTGGAAGTAACCCCCGATTTGCCTCATGTCGATTACATGGTCAAGAACATCGACTACATGACGCATCACACCGACAGTTACCGTCAGCTCAAGGATGATAGCGCCATGGTCGAGAAGATACGCCGATTCGAGCTCCGTAACCACCGTTTCCCTTACTTGAAGCGCTCTTGGCTGAACGATAAGGCTGTAAAATCCGCGCTCCGTTCAGGTGACTTCGTTTCCCTGGTTACAAAAATTGAGGGTTTGGATGTGTCGCACAATGGCATAATCATCGTTGATGAAAAAGGAGATCCCTATCTGCTCGATGCCTCCATGTCTGGCGGCAAGGTGATGTTGGAGTCGAAACCCATGTATAAGTTTTTGGAGCGTTCCAAAACTAACATCGGTGTGCGCGTCTTCCGCATGATGCAATAGTTTCCCGGCTAGTACATTTTGTAATTAATATCATTGCTGTCCACTAAACGATGCACCCCGTGGCGTCATGCCTCGTGGCGTCATGCCTCGTGGCGTCATGCCTCGTGGCATCGTGTCCCGTGGATGACGCCTCCGCCGTCATTAAAGATCATGCTATCGAACGAGAAGCGTAATTTTAATAGCACTATTTTAAAAATTAATTTTGCTTAATTTCCCGCCCGTCAGGGCGGTTAA
>JAFZKD010000008.1 GCA_017553785.1 Muribaculaceae bacterium
GAGTATAAGAACTGGCAGAAACTTTATAAATAATGCTGAATTAGGAATTATGAATGCTGAATGGGAGCAAAGCCCAGAGTGCATTGCGCCATTCAGCATTCCTCATTCAGCATTCCTCATTCCTCATTAAAAAATGGACATCAGCATTTTCCTTGAGCCCGTATCCGAAAAGTGTTTCGGCAAGGCCTACCGTCCAGGCAAGCAAACCTTGGGCGAGACTATGAACATTTTCCGCAGCGAGGAGGAGTTCCCAGACCTCGAAGGCGTGGATTTGGCCATCATCGGCGTCAAGGAAGAACGCGGGGCGGTCGACAACAAAGGCTGCGCCGATGGAGTGGACTATGTCCGCAAGGCACTCTATCCGCTTTTCAACCATTGGCCTCAGCTTCATATTGTCGACTTGGGCAACATCAGAATAGGGAAGGAGCTCAACGACACCTATTTTGCCGTCAACCAGGTGCTTACGGAACTGCTGAAGAACAAGATCGTGCCCATCATCATCGGGGCGGGACAAGACCTCACCTACACGATGTACCAGGTGTACGAGCCAACGGGCAAGCTCATCAACATTGCCGCCGTTGACCCGATGTTCGACATCGGCAACGACCAGGAAGCCCTCAACTCGCATTCCTATCTGAGCCATATCATCCTGCACCAGCCCAATTTCCTGTTCAACTTCACCAACATCGGCTACCAGTCGTATTATGTTGACACCGAGAATATTGAGTTGATGAAGCAGCTGCTCTTCGATGCCTATCGTTTGGGGAGCATCCGACAAAATATGGAGCTGACGGAGCCGCTCATTCGCAATGCCAACCTGTTGAGTTTCGACATCTCTGCTGTCCGTGCCGCCGATGCGCCAGGTGTGAAGAACGCCTCGCCCAACGGCTTCAACGGCGAGGAAGCTTGCCGTATGACGCGTTATGCCGGACTGAGCTACAAGCTCTCATCCATCGGTTTCTTTGAGTACAACCCGCACTACGACATCAACTCGCGCACGGCCAACCTCATCGCCGAGATGATTTGGTACTTCATCGAGGGCTTCTCGAGCCGTCAGGATGACATCCCCACCTTTGGAAGCAACGATTTCAAACGTTATATTGTGCAAATTGGTGAGAATCAAAACGATGTGGTCTTCCTCTGTCATAAGATTACAGGCAAATGGTGGATGGATATGTCATTCCTGCAAAATGATGACCAGCGTTACGAGCGGCACCATTTCATCCCCTGCTCAAAGGAAGACTACGACCAAGCTATGCGCAACGAGTTGCCCGACAAGTGGTGGCAATTCTACCAGAAACTAATGTAATTATTACCTTTGCCGCAAATTTTTCGAACTATGAAAAAAGCACTATCTATTTTCACTCTTTTGCTCTTGATGGCTGTCACTGTGCAGGCCCAAGAAAAGAAACCCGACTGGATGAGATGGCATTATCTCTCCGAAGAAGAAATGTATGACCACACGCGTGGGACGACTTTCGTTGAGACCGACCCGCCGACGGGCACACCGCGTTTCGTGGCTGAGTTTGAGCCTATGCAGGGCGTGATGATCCGCTATCCTTTGGGCATTCCAACCAGTCTTGTTGCCCAATTGTCGAACAACTGCATGGTGTATTGCATCGTGGAATCGTATTACCAAAATCAAGCACAAAGTACTTTCCAAGGTGCTGGTGTCAACATGAGCAATGTCACCTTCGTGAACGCCGCGTCAGATTCATATTGGGTGCGCGACTACGGCCCGTGGTACATCTTCGAGGACCGCAACCCCGCCATTGTCGACAACATCTACAACCGTCCACGTCCCAACGATGACAACATGTCGCAGGTGTTCGCCAACTTCTGGGGCATCCCCATGTACGGCATGAGACTTGAACATACAGGCGGTAACATGATGGAAGACGGTCGCGGCCACGGTGTGAGCGATGACCTCGTTTTCCAGGAAAACCAGCAAGACTATGGCATTAATGAAGCCACTGTCCGCCAAAGGATGAACGACTATCTCGGCATCAATCCTTATCATGTCACCATCGACCCGCAAGGCGACTACATCGCCCACGTGGACTGCTGGGGCAAGTACCTCGCTCCCGACAAGATTTTGATTGCCCGTCTGCCGCAAAGCAACCCGCGCTATCAATACTACGAACAGGTAGCCGAATACTTTGAGACCACCGATTGTTGTTGGGGCTATCCTTACCGTGTGTATCGCGTGGATGAACCAGGCGGCTACACTCTCGCACCTTACACCAACAGTTTGATCCTTAACAAGACCGTCTATGTGCCACTGGGCAGCAACAGTACCTATAACAACGACGCTTTGGCCGTTTATCAAGAGGCTATGCCAGGTTATACCATCGTGGGAGTTAATGGCGGTTCAGCTGGTTGGGAGAACACCGATGCCTTGCACTGCCGCACCCGTGGCGTGATGGACTTCAATATGCTCTTTGTCGACCACCGCAATGTACTTTTCGGCGAGCAGGCTTGGCAAGACTCCATCCCTGTCGTGTCCAAGTTCATCGCCTATAGCGGACAACCCCTGAAACAAGATTCGCTCCTTGTGTATTACAGCATCGACGGTGGCGCTTACCAAACCGCTCACATGACCGCTACGGGCAACCCTGATGAATATGTAGGCTACATCAAAGGCTATCAAGGTGAATCGAGCATC
>JAFZKD010000009.1 GCA_017553785.1 Muribaculaceae bacterium
CGATGGCAAGCCGCTGACCACAGTGACCAACCATATCGAGGACATGGGAGACTTTATGGACGACGCCATCTACATCGGTGAGCAGATCAGTTATGGCATTGAGGGCCCCATTACGGTCCATGTCACCCCGGGTGTGAACTTCGTCACAGGCAAGGTGTTGCACTACGATGACATGCCCACCATCAGCGCCACTGTCACCATGACTGAGAGCGGCCCCTCGCTGAGCGATTTCAAAGTTGATAAGTAAGAAGCAACCGCATTCTTTTTAAAACTGCGAATTACGCTAATTCAACGAATCTGATTTCGTGAGAATTAGCGTGACTTGTCCTGAAATAGGTTTACAAAATAGTAAACTAAAAACAGGACTAACGATGAAGTATGACAATCGAAAGACGGATTATGAGAAGATGCTCATAATCAAGGAGTACTGCGAGACGGGCATCGACCGCCGTGGTATTAATGAAAAATTTAAGTTGCGTGGGGATAGCTCACTTTTGTATTGGATTCGTAAATTTGTGGACCCAAACACCAAAAGAGTCATTGACGTGAAAGGCAGAAAGATTGATTTGCCCGCCTCGCAGGGCAAGGAGAGTTTAGAGGAAGAGGTCAAGCGCCTGCGCAGGGAGCTTGAGCTGGAGAAGCTGCGCTCGGAGGGTCTGGAGATCATGATTGACATTGCCGAGAAGGAGTTCAAGATTCCCATCAGAAAAAAACCAGAAGCCAAACAGTGAGCCGCCTGCGCGAGCTCCATCCGCGTGTCACGGCGGATGAGGCATGCGGACTGTTTGGCTATAGCAGACAGGCATATTACCAGGGATTCAGGCACGGTTACGAGTCTTCCCTGGAAGTGGACAGGATACTTGATGCGGTGCGACAGATACGGAAACGACATCCCAAGATGGGCGTACGTAAACTCAAGGTCATGCTCAAGCGGGACTATGGCGTGGAAGTCGGACGCGACAGCCTGTTCGATATCATGCGCGGTGCGGGTCTGCTGGTGCGCAGGCGCCAACGACACCGCCGCACGACATTCTCGGGTCACGGGCTGCGCACCTATCCGAATATGATAAAAGAGCTTGTCCCCTCAAGGCCCGACGAGGTATGGGTCACTGACATCACCTACCTTTACGTCGAGGGGAAAAGCATGTACATCTTCCTGGTTACTGATGCCTACTCAAGGATGGTCGTGGGCTGGAAAGTGGCAGATAACATGCGTGCCGAGAATGCCTTAGATGCCTTGAGGATGGCGCTACGCAACAGGAACCCCCAGTACAGGAAACTGCCCATCATACACCACTCCGACAGAGGTTCGCAATACTGCTCGCTGGAGTATGTCAAGCTGATGGAAAAGAACGGCATGGCCATCTCCATGACCGAGAGCGGAGACCCCAGGGACAACCCCATAGCCGAGAGGGTCAACGGCACCGTCAAGAACGAGTACCTGTACCCGCTGCAGGTGAGCATGAGCGGGCTGCACGCCAGAGTTCACAAGGCCATGCGACTGTACAACGCTGAAAGACCGCACCTTAGCTTGAACATGAACACGCCTGAGCATGTGTATAGGACAGGGTGCGAGACTCACCGGTTGTGGAAAAACTATTATCCGTATTATGAGGATGTCAACATTTTGGATTAAATTTGCAGCGCACCAACAATGGCGGCGATGCTTTAGACCGTCATCAAAAGCCTGTGGGGGCATCGAGCCCCCAACAGACTTTAGCACCAACAATGACGGCTCAGCATTACCCGTCTATTGGAACATAGAGTAATAAATCTGTAAACTTTTTTCAGGACGATACACATCGATCGCGGATGCCAAATTCGTTTAATCCGCGTTAAAAATCAACTGAATGCGGATGCCCACACTGCTCGCGCAGCGAGCTTAGAGC
>JAFZKD010000010.1 GCA_017553785.1 Muribaculaceae bacterium
ACACAGGCAACTACCGTGACCACCTGCAGCCCGAGGAGGTCTATTACTACCCCAAGAAGCTGCGCCTGCGTGCCAATTGGGACCTGGACGAAGCCTGGAACATCTACCAGACCGCACTCGACATGCAGAAGCCCGACGACATCCGTCGCAACAAGCCCGAACAGGCCAAGAACAAGGTCGAGAAAAAGAATTCCCGCAATGGTACCGACGAGGACGAGGAGGATGACGAGTTCGGCACAGGTATCACCAACACCTATACGGGCAACAAGTATAACGATGCCAAGAACAACCGCCGCGTGAACCGTCAACTCACACATTAACACCTCTTTCCCCACGCAAAGGCGCTATAGCAGTTGACCGTGTTACTCTTTAAAATGCGAATTTCGCTAATCATTCTAATTTCGCGAAGTAACATATTTTATTTCGTCATCAATTAGTAAAATTAGCGTAATTAGCATTAGCCCCGCAGGGTTTGGGCCAAGTTCTATATCATTGCCTTGATTGTTTTTAATCCCTGAAATCCGCGCAAAGGGGTATAAAAAGTGTTTTTCCAGCATTTTTTTTGCCAAAATGCTTGTATATTAAAAAAAAGTACTACCTTTGCACCGCTAAACGCAAAACGTATAGCGCAAACCTATTGCCCAGGTGGCGGAATTGGTAGACGCGCACGTTTCAGGTGCGTGTGCCGCGAGGTGTGCGGGTTCGAGTCCCGCCCTGGGCACCAAAGTCCCCGACAATCATCAGCTTGCCGGGGACTCTTTTTTTCAAACAACTGAGTTATCTGATTAACATACTATTCTTCCAGCGTTATATCCAATCTGGAAATGTCGTTCCTCATCTGTTCAGCGACGAGGCTTGGAGAGCCAGACGAAATCCGAAGTCTGAACCGGATGTGTTTGGCCTTGAAGTCTGTTTCATAGCCTTGATACTGCTATTATTCGCTGCTTCTCTGTTGCTCCCTCCACGCAAATGTGCATACCAATGATTCGTTTCCTCGGGGTTATAGGGCTCATAGTACTCGCCCCAACCTGGTGCTGATGATTCTGTCCACTCCCACAGGTTGCCGCTCATGTCATAGAGTCCCAACTCGTTGGGATTTTTCATGCCAACTGGCATAGTGTGGGCATATCCACCTCTTTTATAGTACCAATCAAAGATAGCGGGCCTATTGCCGCTGTACCATGCCACCTCGTCGATGTCATCGCTGCCGGCATAGAGGTAGCCGTGGGTCAGCTCGCCTCCCATCGCGGCATACTCCCACTGGTCAGGGGTGGGCATGTGGAATTCCAGTCCGGTGAGTTCGTTGAGCTTGGCGATGAACTCCTTGCAGTCCAACCACGTGGGGCAATCCACAGGCTGGTTGGGCTTGGCCTCGTAATGCAAAGCCGAGGCTGGCCTGCTTTCCATCACGGCATCCCACAGTTCAAAGGTCACCTCGGTCATCCCCATATAAAAATCATTCAATGTCGAGGGTACGTATGGTGAATAATGAGGGTAAAATGACCCTCCCTTGACGAGCATCATGGCGAAGGACACCCCGTTTACCGTGATTACGAGAGCGCTGTCGGGAACAGGGGGATTGTACAGGTCAAACACCAGTTCGCCGCCCAGCAGGTAGTCAATCAGCGTCGTGACATCAATGATGTTGACTTGAAGGTTACCGTCCACGTCATCCGCGATCGACGTCTGACCTGTCAGTATGTCGTCAATCAGGCGGACAACGTCATCGATGTTCACGTCCGTGGACCAGTTCACGTCCCCATAGGGTACGAAGGCCGAAACCCGGCCAGGCGCCAGCACAATAGCTGAAAACAGCATCAGATAACATAAAAATGAATGAAAGCGTCTCATAATCTTATTGAATTAAATTGTTAATAATATTTGTTATGAATTGTATTTGTTATTTTCAAAATATATCGATGAAATGGAGAGAATTGTTGTTTTTCAGATTGTTCCTTCGTAGATGTTGCCTGAGGGGGACTCGATGGTGATGACGTGCAAGCCTGTGGGGAGTGACGAGATGTCGAAAGTGTCGTACGTCCCATCAACGGTGGTTGAGATTTCTACAGTGTTTGTAGTAGCCGAGGATATTACTACATCATAATAACTTACAGCCCCGCCTCCGTCGATGATGATCTCATGATTCTTAATGTCATGGTAAGCGGCAGGAATGTCAAAGTAAACTGGAAAGCCGTCTCGAGGCCGGCCCTTGCGTTCAAGATTAATTGCCTGTTGATGGTTGTCGGCAAAAAGCTGCAGCGAGAATAATAACACTAAAACAATTAAAACAGTCCGTTTCATAATGATCAATATTTTAAAAAATAACGTTTGCAAAATTATAGTTATCGATTAAAAATTGCAAGTTTTTTGATGTGACATCAAGAGTCATAACTTGCTGATTATCATGCACTAAATAGGTCTTTAATGGGACACCCCTGTGACCATGCTTTTCGAGGCTACTTTTGGGGCCGTTTTTGGGGTATTAATTGAACAAATTATGCTAATTTTGCGGCCATGAAAAATAAGTTTTTTGTGCGAATCATTATCCTGGTGTCTGTTTCTTTGGTATGTACCCTGAGTGGATGTCATGGCAGTTCACTACAATATGACCCTCGACTCATGGTTGCCGATAGCCTGCTGCGCGAGAACAATCCCGATAGCGCTCTGCAAGTGCTTAGTGCTATTAACAGCGCTGCCCTGCGCAATGCCAGCGACCAAGCTTATTATGCGTTGTTGCTGACGCAGGCGCAGTATCGCTGCTATGTGGACATCAAGAGTGACAGCACCATCAATGTGGCACTGGATTACTACAAACGCCACGATGGGGAGCAGGAAAAGCTCACCCGATGCTATATCTATAAAGGTGCGGTGACCGAAGTGTTGGATGATCCTGAGACAGCCATGACCTATTATAAACAGGCGGTAAATGTCGCCTCGCCCGATGACCACTTTAACCAGGGCTATGCCAACCTGAGGATCGGCTCCCTGTACCGCGACTACCTGGTGAAGGATAGCGCAGATATTGCCTTCCTGAAACAAGGGTTGTATCACTTCAGTCAGGTGCCCGATAGTTTTTATATCGCGACATGCCTTTCAACGATAGGGAGTTCCTATTCTGCTATCAATCGTAAAGACAGTGCCCTTGTTTACCTGGAGCAGGCCGACAAGCTGATCAAGGCACAGAACATGGAATCGATGAAAATCTCCAACCTGCGTTATCTGGCTGATCTGAAGATGTTCAGCAACGACCCGAAGGATATTGTGGAGGCAAAGAATATTGCAGTTTCGTTGGCAAATAAGGATACTGACGAACGTAACCACCTGCTGCTGGCGGCCGCTTTTACCTTGGCGAAACTCAACAAGGCAGACTCGGCAAATTACTACCTGAGACAGGTGGTGAAGGACAAACTCACTGACGGCTTGCGTGTGCTCCATAACGATTGCAATGCCGAACTGGCCCGATGTCATGGCGATGTGGATCAGTTTAAGCATTATTTTGTGAAGGCCACTCAAATTAGTGATTCGTTAAGTGATAACGCGATGCAGATGCAGTTGCGTGAAGTGGAGGCGAAGTATGACAACGAGGCGCTAAAGTACAAGGCATTGAAATACAAGACCAACTGGCAAATATCGCTGCTGGGGGCACTGCTCGCCATCAGCATCCTGGTCATCGCCTTAATGGCATTTGCTCGCAAGTCGGCCCAACGCAAACGCCAGATAGCAAGCAACGAAGAAACGATAGAACGCCTCCAGAGCGATGCAGTCCAGCTGGCATCACAACTCGAAGCCAACCATGAGATGAGTGAGGGGTTGAAAGCGACCATACGCCACCAGATCGACACGTTCACACAGCTTGTAGAGTTGCACTACACGCAATTCACCCACTTTCCCGAGAAATTTAACGAGATGTTCAAGAATTCATACAGCTTAAACCAGCCCGACGTGTCGTTTTGGACAGGCCTGCGTGCCTATGTCGACAGCACCTGCAATGACATCATCACCTGCACACTCAAGGAGTATCCGTCGCTGGGCGAGAGCGACGTGCGTTTCCTGAGCCTGTGTTGCTGCAATCTGCCAAACTCGGCCATCATGGCGTGCCTGGGCTATAATAGTGACCTCCATTCGATTTACAGGAAAAAGCGGCTCTTGGCCAAGAAAATGAAACTGAGCGGAAAACTGGATGACTACATACAAGCGTTCAAAGCGGGCGAGGCGTAGGGGTTTAGTACTTAGTTTCTAGTCCCTAGTTCCCAGTTGTTAGGGGGATTGAAAAAACATGCCGCGGGGTTGTTGACCCTGCGGCATGATGTTATTGATGGAATCGCGGTGATCAGTCGCTGCACTTGGCGCACAGGAACTCGCGGTTCAGGCGGGCGATGTTGCTCAGCTTGATGTTCTTGGGGCACTCGGCGGCACAGGCACCGGTGTTGGTGCAGTTACCGAAGCCCAGCTCGTCCATCTTGGCAAGCATGGCCTTCACGCGGCGCTTGGCCTCGGCACGGCCCTGGGGCAGCAGCGCGAACTGGCTGACCTTGGCGCTGAGGAACAGCATAGCCGAACCGTTCTTGCAGGCAGCTACACAGGCACCGCAGCCGATGCAGGTAGCGCTGTCCATGGCCTCGTCGGCGGCTTCCTTGCTGATGGGGATGGCGTTGGCATCCTGGGCACCGCCCGTCTGGAAGCTCACGTAACCGCCAGCCTGCTGGATCTGGTCAAAGGCGTTGCGGTTCACCATCAAGTCCTTGATTACGGGGAAAGCAGCACTGCGCCAGGGCTCCACGGTGATGGTGTCGCCATCCTTGAAGCGGCGCATGTAGAGCTGGCAGGTGGTAGCACCCGTGGCGGGGCCGTGGGGGTGACCGTTGACATAGAGCGAGCACATGCCGTAGATACCCTCGCGGCAGTCGTGGTCGAAGGTCACGGGCTCCTCACCCTTCTCGATGAGTTGCTCGTTGAGGATATCCATCATCTCGAGGAACGAGGTGTCG
>JAFZKD010000011.1 GCA_017553785.1 Muribaculaceae bacterium
AGGCGTAGCCCACGAATTTGACCCTGTCGAAGTCAATGGTCTCAAGCACCTTGCGAGTATAGCACACGAAACCCGCCGTGGTGTCGCGCACTTTCATACGAGTGATAAGACGCACGTAGGCCGAAGCATAGTACGACATCAACACGCGACCCATGGGCCAGTTGACCACATTGACACCCGTCTTGTAGCGTGAGCCGACCGACAAATCCGCACCCTCGGCGCAGGCATCATGCAATCTTGCTAAGTCATCGGGATTGTGGGAGAAGTCGGCATCCATCTCGAAGACATACTGATAGTCGCGCTCCAAGGCCCACTTGAAGCCCATGATGTAGGCAGTACCCAAACCCAACTTGCCCGGACGCTCCAAAAGATGAAGCCTGTCGGCAAACTCCGTCATCAATGTTTTCACGATGTCGGCGGTGCCATCGGGGCTGTTGTCGTCGATGATAAGGATATCGAAGGCCATCGGCAAGTTGAAGACATAACGGATAATCTTCTCGATGTTCTCCTTCTCCTTATAAGTGGGAATGATGACCAAATTCTCTGACATACCAAATTCGTTTTCCATTCAACGCGCAAAGATAATGGAAAATTGCATATCAGGGCAAGACAACACAAAAAAAGCCCACCCGAAGGCAGGCTTTTCATTCAATTTTGCAATCTACTTTATTCCACTACGAAGTTCTTCACTTCCCAGGTGGCCGAGGCACTAGAGGTGCTAGTGTACTTGAACGCAATGGTGACTGTTTGACCAACATATTGAGTCAGGTCAGCATTGGAAGTGATAAAGGTCCAGTTGTTACCCGCTGGCCATTGGTCAAGATTCAGCTCCGTCCAGGTAGCATTACTGACATTTCCATTATAGTTGGTGGAAATCATCATGGACAAAGTGCCTTGCGGCGAAGCATAGTTGACAGCTTGTTCGAACGTCAATTTGGCGGTGCTGACATCCGAAAGGTTGATGGCAGGAGAAACGAGCCAGCTTTCAGACGCATAGTTTTGGCCAGAAACATAAGCACTGGCCTTCATGCAGGAGTATGATGGAGCGTGTTGCCAAACATAGCTCAACCCAGAAGGCAGATTGACATCCTGAATCGTGAAATAGCCTTGGCCACTGGCAAAGGTCTCGGAGAAGATCTCCGTGCCTGGATTGGGAGGAGTCACTCCACCTTCCAACACGAAGTCCTCAGTTGTGCCATTGCTGTCACGCAAACCAGCCTGACCAAAATAGGTGCGCAGTGTGCCCAATACAGCCAACTGTTTGCCGTAGTTGTCAGGATTGTCATACAGATTGACTTGGGTACGGAGCGGCTTGCCAGCAGGCAGGTTCACAATGATGCAGTTGGCAATCTCGCGGCAAGTGACATCATCGGCAATCACCACATTCGTATAAGAATCAACAGGGATCGACCAAATCACATCGTCATTGCTTGTAACGGTGCTCAATCCGTTACGCACTGCGCCGACAATGTAGCCTTGCACCCAAGCCGTGACATTCTGTCCCTGCAAGCCGATACCTGAAGCCACATTATAGGGATCGCTGGCTGTACCACTACCTGCACCTGGTCCAGGAGGCGTGGGCGGAGTCGGAGGTTCTTCACCACTACCCTCTTGGATGGTGATGCTCTGAATCTCTATCGTGCCAGCCTTGACATCATTAGAGACATACTTAACAGCTAAAGTCACGGTTTGGCCGACACACTGTGTCAGCGAAATGTCAGTGGTCACGAAATCATTCCAGTTGTTGGCTTGGGTCATAGTGAAAGGTATTTGTGTCCATGAAGCGGTAGCCAGGTCACTTTCCCAAGTGTAGTTCGTGGAAGCCCAAATAGTCACATCATCGAGGTTGTCGAAGTAACGTGCAATATAGACCATGGTCATCTTGGCATCACTTACACCAGTGATGGCGACTGGCGAAGAGATAAGCCAGTCTTCATTGGCATTGTTAGTGCCATTCTCATAACCCGTCATCTTGGCGGTGTTGTAGTCAATCTTCCATGATTGAGGACCATAGACATCAACTGTTGTATAAGTCCCAAATTCAGTGGCAAATGACTGACTATAAGGCATGTTCTGGACTCCTCCACCAGGGGGAGGATTAACTCCGCCACCTTCCTCAATGGTGATGCTCTGAATCTCCATTGTGCCAGCCTTGATGTTAGTCGATGTATATTCCACTGCGAATGTGACAATTTGACCTACGAATTGGGTCAACGGAATCTCTGCGGTCTTGAAATCATTCCAATTGCTGGCTTCGCTCAAGGTGGCATCCACTTCTATCCAACGGGCAGTTTCTGGATCGCTGCCCCAAGTATAGTTTGTTGAAGCCTTAATGATGATATCCTCATTAATATTGTTAAAGTAACGACCAATATACACCATGGTCATTTTGGCATCGTTCACGCCTGTGATGGCCACAGGTGAAGAGATGAGCCAGTCATCGTTGGCGTTGTTGGTGCTGTTCACATAACCTGTCATCTTAGCCGTGCTGAAATCAATTTCCCATGACTGATCACCCATCTTATCATAGGTCATATAGGTACCAAATTCAGAGGCAAAGCTCTGGGTGTAAGGCATATTCTGCACTTCGCCACCACCGCCAGGAGGAGGCGTTGGGCCACTACCCTCTTGAATGAGGATGCTTTGCACCTCGATGGTTCCAGCTTTGACGTTGTCGGAGACATATTTCACAGCAACACAAATCTTCTGACCAGCAAACTGCGAGAGGTCAATGGTGGTTGTATAGAAATCGGTCCAGTTGTTGCCTTCGGTCAAATTGGCCGACACCGGCGTCCAGTTGGCTGATGAGGGATCACCCGAAACATAATTATCGGAGACCCATATCGTGACATCGCGGTTCACATCGTTGAAATAACGCGCGATATATTTCATGGTCATGCTGGCACTCGACACATTTTCCATAGAGAATCTGGCCGAAATCAACCAGTCCTCATTTTCATTATTGGTGCTATTGACATAACCCGTCATCTTGGCGGTGTTGTAGTCGATCTCCCAAGACTGAGGGCCTAACACATCATAGGTCGAGTAAGTGCCAAACGACGAGGCAAAATCTTGATAATAAGGCAATCCGGAATCCTCTCCAGGTACATAACCATCAAACTCCAACTCACGGGCTGAACGGATGTAGAGTTGCCAAGTGTTGCCGTAAACAGCAGCGATGGCAGTCAAATTACCTGTACCCTGCGGCAGCGAGTCGTTGGCGAAGTTGGCATAGTTGCTGGTGCGCACAATGACGGTCTGTGAATAATCAGACGGGTCGGCCAAAGTACGGTTACCGTAACCAGAAGGTTCGGCGAAGGTATTCTTTTCCGTAAACCTAACATTTTCCAGACGCACCAAACCTGCCAAGTGTTGACCAGCGTTGATGTTGGCAATAGTGGTCACGGTGGGCGTGATAGGCTTGTCGTTGGCCAAGATGATGATATGGCCGTCGGCCTCGAAGTCGGTCAACTGCGGCAAGTTGTTGTACAACGAATAGGTGACATCCTTCAGGTAGACACGGATGGAGTCGCCGATGCGGAGTCCGCTGACGGCATTAAGGTGAAGCTCAAGGGCAGCACCCGTGGCGCGGTCTTGGATGAAAGCGGCCTTGTAGAGGTTGCCCGACTGCTCATCGGCGGTGACAATGCCATACACCGAGGCATCGTAGTTAAACACGGTGCCCGATTCCATTTCAAGAAGGTCACCGATGGTGTAAACCGTTCCTACCGGCAGATCCTGGATAGGCGGTTCGGGATACTCTTTCTTGCAGGCGGTGAACATCAGGCCCAC
>JAFZKD010000012.1 GCA_017553785.1 Muribaculaceae bacterium
AGCTTAGCGTTAGGGCTAGCTTTGAACGAGAAGTTACCGTCCACATCGGTCGATGTGCCACGGGTCGTTCCAACCTCGACAATGCTGGCGCCGATGACGGGTTCTCCCTGCTCATCGACAACGCGGCCTGTCACAATGCTGGTGGCGGAATTAGCCGACACCTGGGGCGCGGGTGTTGCCTGGGCCTGGTAGCCAGTACCGCAAAGCAGCATCAATGCACCCAAAAGAGCTAAATGTCTTTTCATAAGCACGTTTTAGTTAGTTAATATAAAGTTGATAATTCGAATAATTTTCAAACGAACTTTGCCACTCGGCGCTAATATGCGCTTTTTATATAAAGTTATATTTTTTTAACAAGGTGCAAAATTCTATATTTTTTTTGAAATATCCAAAATTTCAAGCGTTTTTTACAAATACAAACGTTAAAAACTACGAAAATCTGTATAAAACATGAAATTTTTGGTTAAATAACTATTATTTCCAGTAGGTTGCTTTCATTTTTTCGCCCTTTTATTTGGCTATCTAAATTTTTGTTTGCAAATTTGCCTACTTTATTAGTGTCTTCTGGCTGTATTTCAGCCTCAGACCAGCGAATTTTTGACCTGTTTTATTGAATAATTATCGACAAAATAAAAGTCAGTAAATTTCAATTTTTTTTAAAACTAAAAATTAAGTGCGTATGAAAAAACAATTAGCACTGTTGGCCGCACTGGCGATTGCCTGCGGAGCACCTGTAGGGATGACATCACTTCCCAGCACGGGCTTCACAGCGAGCGCGCAAGCCAACAAAGTCTCAGGCGTCATACGTGACGCACAAGGTGAGCCGCTCATCGGCGCGACCGTCAAGGTCAAGGGTACCAACCGCGGTACCTCCACCGATGTGGACGGCAAGTATTCAATCAACGCTAATCGAGGCGACGTGCTCGTCGTGTCCTACATCGGCAGCAAGCCCATGGAGATCACCGTGGGTAGCGGCAACATGGACATCGAGATGCAGGCCAATGACCAGGTTCTTGACGAGGTGGTTGTAACCGCCCTCGGTATCCGCAAGGACAAGAAGTCGCTGGGTTATGCCGTTGATGACCTGAAAGCCGAGGAGCTGATGCGCAACAAGAGCGCAAACGCCATCAACTCGCTGTCAGGTAAGATTGCAGGTGTGAACATCACCCAGTCATCTGGTGCTGCCGGTTCAGGTGCCCAGATCATCCTGCGTGGTGGTACCACGGTTTCCGAGACCCACGACTCTCAGCCGCTGTTCGTTGTGGATGGTGTCATCTACGACAACTCGGCAGGTATTGTCGGTAACTCGGCATTCGACGGTATGATGAACAGCGCCACCACGTCTTCCAACCGTGTGATGGATATCAACCCCGAAGACATCGAGAATATGTCAATCCTGAAGGGCCCTGCCGCTTCGGCGCTTTACGGTTCACGTGCCGCCAACGGTGTTGTCATCATCACCACCAAGAAAGGTAAAGAAGGCCACTCCGAAGTTAGCTTCTCGGGTAAGATGATCGCCTCGATGGTGAAGGACCTGCCCAAAACTCAGCATGAGTACGTTCGCGGTTACATGACCGACATGTACAACGACGCTGGCGCCTGGACCGGCCTTGATATCAAGGATGACAGCTACAACTCATGGGGTCCCAAGCAGAATGTTCCCTTCTATGACAATCTGAAGAACTTCTTCGAGACAGGTCTCATTTGGGATACCAACGTGAGCGTGAGCGGTGGTACGAAGTACAACAACTTCTTCCTGAGCGGTTCATTCTACGATCAGGACGGTATCGTTCCCACCACGGGTTACAAGAAGACGACTTTCCGCTTTAACGGTGAGCAGAAGGTGGGCCGCTTCACTTTCGGTGCCAACGCCGCCTACAGTGACGCCCGCACCACCAAGACCCTGACTGGTGCCGCTCTCTACGGTTCATCCGGTACCGGCGCCCTCTATGCCGCCTACAACTGGGCTCCCAGTGACGACATGCGCCACTACCTGAACGAGGACGGCACACGTTACCGCATGTTTGGTGAGCAGTTCGATCCTTGGGACGAACGCGACAACCCCTACTGGATTGTCAACAAGAACAAGATGACCGATGACACCGAGCGTTTCACCGGCAACTTCAACGTGAAGTGGGATCTGTTCGACTGGTGGTGGCTGAGCTACCGCATGGGTGTCGACAGCTATACGACCCAAAGTGAAAACCGCATCGCCCCGGGTGGCGCCATCAAGAAAGTTTGGCAAAATGGTATGTGGAGTAACAACATGTACAAGTATCGCTATCTGAGCAACAACCTGATGTCGAATTGGAACGAGCAGTTCGGTGACTTCAACGTCAACCTGATGCTGGGTGGCTCGACCGACTATATCAAGACTCGTAGCGACTATGAGATGGCTTGGAATTTCCCCACAGAACTCTATAGTGCTGAGAACGCTGAGAAAACAGCTCAAAGTTTCAAGCATCGCATCAGCCAGAAGCGCATGGTTTCGGCCTTCGGTGAGTTCCGCATTGACTGGCGCAACGCCATCTTCCTGACTGTTACCGGCCGTAACGACTGGACTTCGACCCTGCCCAAGGATAACCGCAGCTACTTCTATCCCAGTGTGAGCGGCGCTATCGCCTTCACCGAGCTCTTCCGTGAGAGTCTGCCCGACTGGTTCTCGTTCGGTAAGATCCGCGCCAGCTGGGCCGAGGTAGGTAAAGACACATCCCC
>JAFZKD010000013.1 GCA_017553785.1 Muribaculaceae bacterium
CGCTTGGTCTGGCGGTTCATGGCCACCATACCGTTGTAAGAGAACTTAGCCTCACCGGCCTTACCGTGCTTGGTGGTAATCAGGACAACACCGTTAGCACCCTGCGCACCATAGATGGCGGTTGCCGAGGCGTCCTTCAAGATTTCCATCGAAACGATGTCGGCGGGATCGATGGTCGACAGCGGGGAGATGGTCGAAACCGAACCGTTACCCAGAGCGTCGCCCAGACCGAAGTCGGCACCCGACGAGCCACCGCCCTGAACAATCACACCGTCGATGACGTAGAGAGGTTCAGCGTTGGCGTTGATTGTTGCGGTTCCACGCACGCGGATTGAAGAGCTTGAACCAGGAGCACCACTGGTCTGAATAGCGGTAACACCAGCTGCACGACCTTGCAGTGATTGGTCAAGCGAGGTGATGATAGAGCCCTTCACAGCCTTTTCGCCCAGTGTTACACTGGAACCGCTGATGTCGCTCTTCTTCATCGTACCATAGCCCACAACGACAACTTCGTCGAGAAGCTGATTGTCTTCCTCAATGAAAATGTCGTAGTTGTTCTGCTGGCCAATCTTCACCTCTTTTGGAAGATAGCCCACATAAGTCACTACCAGTGTCTGGCCCGGGCTGACGTTGAGCGAGAACCGACCGTCATTGTCGGTGCTGGTGCCGTTGGTCGTACCCTTAACGGCAACCGAGGCTCCGATAACCGGACCCATGGCATCGCTCACCACACCCGTAATCCTCTTGGTCTGCTGTGCCGACTGCTGAGGAGCGTTGACTCCCCCGCTGCTGGCTGCAAACGCTTGCGGCGCCACGCTCAGCATAGCTAGCGAGCAAAAGGCCGCAATCATAGATTTTTTACAGTAATTAAAATACATAGGTTTTGGTTTGAAAATAAATAAAATTTTATATGGATTTGATTTATAATTCTTACAATCTCATGACCGTATTCTTTCTAATACAATATTTAATAATAAAATCATTGCAAAATTAATGTGAATTATCCAACAAAATAAACTATTTTTTGCTTTATATTGACACTTTCTTAACATTTTGACTGAAAACGGTTGCTAAACAAGGATTAGGTCACTAAAACCAAGAAACAGAATGCCTCATCTCTTACCGCCTGGTCAGAATTCCACAATAAAAGAGGTAATTTAACTAAAGTATCATGAGAGTTTAAGAATACTCAAAGTGCTGAAAACACTAATGAATTGCCATGATTATCAGCTCTGCTGAACGCTATTTTCAGTATGATTCTTAAAACAAATAGACTATGTACTCGACGCGAGATGTCACGTCTGCACATATCGACAAGTCCCACTTTAATTCTCAATCAAAATGATAACAGAATCATGTCTTTCATGACAATTTACCCGTTTTTGATTAATTTATAGGCCCCAAAATATTAAAAAAGTATAAGAGTTAGTGAAAATAGTACCACTCCAATTAGGGAAATATACTTAATTTTGCCACATTAAATAACCTAATACATTTTCTAAATGAAACGTCAACTATTGTGCTTATTGCTGCTCCTGGTGGTGCTGCCGCTTGAAGCGCAAATCAGAGGTAACAACATCGTGGTCACCGTGGAACCAGACCATCAGGACTGGAACTATAAAGTGGGTGAAAAATGCAATTTCAATGTCGAGGTGCGCCGCTCGGGCACATTGCTCGACAACGTGGACATCGACTATGAAGCCGGTCCCGAGATGTATCCTGACGTGAAGAAATCAACCACCTTGAAAAAGGGGACTATGAGCTATACGGGCCAGATGAAGACTCCGGGATTTTATCGCCTGAAAGTCACCGCCCACGTGGGTGGCAAGAATTACTCGGCATGGTGCACCGCAGCCTACTCGCCCGAGAAACTGAATCCCACGACAGTTGACCCAAAAGATTTTGACCAATTCTGGACAAAAGCCATTGAGGAGGCCCGCTGGACCAAACTAGAGCCCACTAAGACGTTGCTGCCCGAACGCTGCACACAAGACGTGAACGTCTATCAAGTCTCGTTCCACAACGTGCGTTGGGGAAGCCGCACCTATGGCATCCTGTGCGAGCCTGTCAAGCCCGGCAAATACCCTGCCCTGCTGCGTGTGCCCGGTGCCGGTGTGCGTCCCTACCAAGGCGACGTCTATACAGCTTCACAAGGTTTCATCACACTCGAAATCGGCATCCATGGCATCGACGTAACCATGCCGCAGAGCGTCTATGACAACCTGGCTAATGGCGCTCTCAACTGCTATTGGGAATTTGGTATGGACGACCGTGACAAGAGTTATTACAAGCGTGTCATCGTGGGTTGCGTGCGTGCCATCGACTACATTGAGCAATTCACCGACTGGGACGGCAAGAATCTGGGCGTGACGGGCAGCAGTCAAGGCGGTTTCCTGTCGCTGGCAACGGCCGGACTCGACAAGCGCGTGAGCTGCTACGGTGCAGTGCACTCGGCCCTGTGCGACCACACGGCTTCGCTCCAAGGCGTAGCTTGCGGTTGGCCCCATTATTTTTACTGGATGTCGCCCGAGCAGCGAAAAGCCAGTCAGGACAAGATTGAGACCTCGTGTTATTACGATGGCGTGAACTTCGCCCGCCGCATTACCTGCCCGGGTTGGTTCTCGTTTGGCTACAACGACGACGTGGTGCCTCCAACGACCGCCTATGCGACCTACAACGTAGTAACTGCCCCCAAGAAGTTGAGTGTCTATCAGCAGACGGCCCACTTCTGGTACCAGGAACAATGGGACGAATGGCTTCAGTGGCTCATGGACCAATTGAAGAGCAAGTAAAGGCAAATGAGAAGGTAATTTAAACACTAGAGCCTCCAGGAATGCAAGAATATCTAGCTAACAAAAAGACAACAATATAACCACTACAATATAATGAGTGAATTCAAGGATAAAATTACCGCTTTGCGCAAGCATCACGAGGAGTTACTGAACCGCAAGAATGAACCCCTCGCTTGGGGTAACGGCATCTATGAGAAATACAAGAATCCAATCATTACTGCCGAGCATACTCCGCTGGAGTGGCGCTATGACTTCAACGAGCAGGACAACCCCTACTTGATGCAGCGCATCATGATGAACGCGACGCTCAATGCAGGCGCTATCAAATGGCAGGGCAAATATGTAGTTGTCGTGAGGGTTGAAGGCGCCGACCGCAAGTCGTTCTTCGCAGTGGCCGAGAGCCCAAACGGCGTGGACAACTTCCGATTCTCGCCCGAGCCCATCACGATGCCCGATGATGTGGTTCCCGCCACCAACATCTATGACATGCGACTCACGGCTCATGAAGACGGCTGGATCTACGGCGTCTTTTGCGCAGAACGTCACGATGACACTTGCCCGGGCGACCTGAGCGCCGCCA
The DNA here is from genome assembly GCA_017553785.1 of Muribaculaceae bacterium. Classification (GTDB taxonomy): domain Bacteria; phylum Bacteroidota; class Bacteroidia; order Bacteroidales; family Muribaculaceae; genus Sodaliphilus. The sequence goes on from JAFZKD010000013.1 coordinate 3,373, forward strand.
CGGCTACTGCAGGCATAGCCCGCACCCGTGACCTCAAGACCTGGGAACGCTTGCCCGACCTCAAGAGCAAGAGCCAGCAGCGCAACGTGGTGCTTCACCCTGAATTTGTAAACGGCAAGTATGCCTTCTATACCCGTCCCCAAGACGGCTTCATCGACGCAGGCAGCGGCGGCGGCATCGGCTGGGCACTGGTGGATGATATCAGCCATGCCGAAATCGTTGATGAGAAAATCATCAACGCGCGCCACTATCACACCATCATGGAAGTGAAAAACGGTGAGGGTCCCCACCCCATCAAGACTCCACAAGGCTGGCTGCATCTTGCCCACGGCGTGCGCGGCTGCGCTTC
>JAFZKD010000002.1 GCA_017553785.1 Muribaculaceae bacterium
ACGGTAGTCATGACCTATAAAATCGTGTTCACGTTTAAGGACGGCAGCGCCATGTCGTGTCACTACCTTAAATATCCCAGGCAGAAGGTGGGTTACCTGTATACACCCTGGACGATTACATATGGCAACTATGTGTACCAGGCCGAGGATCTGAACGTGGGCAGTCTCATCAACCAAATCACACAGGGCAAGATGCTTGACCAGCGCTATTGCAGCAAGGCCTATGCCATCTACCAGATGGTCGAGCAGCAAATCTCAAATAGCCAGTGACATCTCCCACACCTTCAGTCTCAAACCAGAAGAAAAAAAGTACCTCATTATGAGGCTATACGCAAGCACTTTCAACTTTTGATTAGAAAAAACTTGAGTCCAGCAAGGATTATTCAAAAAAATGTGACTATCTTTGCAGTTAATCGCATTAAAACTAATTAAACTTAATATTATTATGGCAGACAAAACACCAACTCCGCACATCGGCGCCAAGTATGGCGAGATTGCACCAACAGTGATTATGGCTGGCGACCCCTTACGCGCCAAAATGATGGCCGAACGTTATCTGGAAAACCCCAAACTCTACAACGAAGTGCGTGGCATGTTAGGCTACACAGGCACCTACAAGGGCCAGCGCGTATCAGTCCAGGGACATGGCATGGGAATCCCATCGATTGGCATCTACTCCTATGAGCTGTTCAACTTCTATGACGTGAAAACCATCATACGCGTGGGCTCGGCAGGCTCGATGCATCCTGACCTGCACATCGGCGACCTGGTGATGGCCCAGGGCGCTTGCACCAATAGCGCCTATGCCATGCAGTTCCACCTGCCTGGCGTCTACGCCCCGATTGCCGATTTCGGGCTATTGCGCTCGGCAGTTGAGAAAGCCGAGGAACTGGGTTACCGTTACAAGGTTGGCAACGTCTATTCGTCAGATGTCTTCTATGATGACACCCCTGACACCTCCTGCTGGCAGAAGATGGGCGTCCTCGCCGTAGAAATGGAAGCCCCGGCACTCTACATGAACGCTGCCCGCTGCGGCGCTCGAGCCCTGTGCTTGTGCACCATCAGCGACTCGCTGGTGACCGGTGAGGTGACCACCGCTGAAGAACGCCAGAACAACTTCACCCAGATGATGGACGTGGCATTCGGCATCATCTAAAAAACGAAAGGACAACATTATGGCAATGCTTTCCCGAATCACCGAATTGTTTGACATCGACTATCCGGTGATTTCTGGCGGTATGGTGTGGTGTAGCGGCTGGGAACTTGCCGCCGCAGTGAGCAATGCCGGTGGGCTTGGACTGATTGGCTCAGGCTCCATGACCCCTGAGGTGCTGCGTGAGCACATCATCAAATGCCGTCAGGCAACAGGATACACATTTGGAGTGAATGTGCCGCTGATGCGTCCTCAGTCTGCCGAACTGATGGAAGTCATCGCCGAACAGAAGGTGCCTGTCGTGTTCACCTCGGCCGGAAGCCCCAAGAAATGGACCGATTGGCTTCACAAGCGCGGCATCAAGGTCGCCCATGTGGTGTCGTCATCGGCATTTGCCGCCAAATGTGAAGCCGCAGGTGTAGATGCGGTAGTTGCCGAGGGTTTTGAGGCAGGAGGACATAACGGCAAGGAGGAAACCACAACGATGTGTCTGATTCCCGCCGTGAGACGCGCCACTAACCTGCCCCTGATTGCCGCTGGAGGCATCGCCACAGGAGATGCCATGCTAGCCGTTGAAGCTATGGGCGCCGACGGGGTGCAGATCGGAACCTTATTCGCCCTAACCCAGGAGAGCTCAGCCCACGAGAATTTCAAGCATTTGTGCCTCAATCTTGATGAAGGCAGCACCCTACTCCATTTCAGGAAACTCTCACCAACCCGATTAGTGAAAAACGGTTTTCAGACGGCAGTTCAAGAGGCCGAGAATCGTGGTGCCACCGAAGAGGAGTTGCTTGATCTCATCGGCATCGGTAAAACCCGAACAGGCATCTACGAAGGTGACGTGGAGAACGGCGAGTTGGAAATCGGACAAGCCGCCAGTCTGCTCAAAGGACGCGAGATTGAGTCGGTAGAAGTGGTGATGCAACGCTTTGTCCATGAGTATTACGTTGCACGCAAGCAACTCATCAACCAAGCAATGGATGAGCAAATTTCAAGAAGAACTTTAATTTAAACAATTATTTTAACAATCACATTAAAAATATATTATTATTTAATTATGCCACAGTGGTTTGAATGCAAAGTAAAATATGACCGCATGATGGAAAACGGCGTCATGAAAACGGTCTCAGAGCCTTATCTTGTTGACGCACTTTCATTTACCGAGGCCGAGGCCCGCATCACCGACAAGATGCAACCATACATCAGCGGTGAATTCAATGTAGACGCCGTCAAGCGCGTGAATCTGAGCGACATCTTCTATAACGAGGGAGGAGACCGATGGTATAAGGTGAAGACCAACTTCATCACCATCGACGAGAAGACCGCCGTAGAGAAACGGACCGCCAGCTACCAACTGGTGCAGGCCAGCGACTTCAAGGGCGCGCTCACCACATTCATGGAGGGCATGAATGACACAATGGCCGACTTTGAAATCGCCTCGATCACCGAGACCCCGCTCATGGATGTCTTTCCTGCCGACCTTAGCGAGACCCGCGCCGACCGCGAGGCACGTCAGAAAGCACTAAACCAAGACTAATAGCCACCACTATGTCAAGTGTTAAAGAAAGACTTGAGAGAATAATATCAAAGCTACCTGAGGGCGTGCAACTTGTTGCCGTTTCAAAATTTCATCCCGTTGAGGAAATAACTGAAGCCTACGAAGCAGGGCAACGTCTTTTTGGAGAGAACCGGGCACAGGAGCTTATAGCTAAAGCGCCGCTGTTACCTGAAGATATCCGCTGGCATTTCATCGGACACTTGCAGAAGAATAAGGTGCGCGCAATCATGCCCTATGTGAGTGTGATAGAGAGCATCGACAATGTGAAACTACTGCAACTTGTTGAGAAAGAGGCCGCACGCATCGACCTCACCGTGGATGTGCTGCTTCAACTTCATGTAGCGCGAGAGGAAACCAAGAGCGGTTTCAGCATTGATGAGGTGCTAGAGGCTGGTGAAGCCGGCTTACTGACCGAGGGCTATCCCCACGTACGCGTATGCGGCGTAATGGCGATGGCCTCGTTGACCGATGACATGGAACAGGTGGCACGGGAGTTTGACCTCGTCCGTCGCACATATATTACCTTAAAGGATGGCCCGTTTGATGAGAGCGAGCACTTCAACCACCTGAGTATGGGCATGAGCGACGATTGGCAGGTTGCCGTCAAGTATGGTGCGACGCTGGTACGCCTAGGCACCACCATTTTCGGCCCCCGACAGTACTGAGACAACTACCGAAAACAATGTACCCAAGCAACAAATCGCCGTTTTTTTCGCCGATTTGTTGCTCATTTTAGAGTAATTGTGTAATTTTGACGGATTTTGGAAAGAAAATAAATTATTAACTAAAAATAACGAAGAAAAAAATGGCTCAAAAATCAAAACAATGGGCAGCGATTATCATGATGATCGCTTTGTTTGCAATGATTGCCTTCGTGACCAACCTGTGTTCACCCATGGCAACCATCGTCAAGAATCAGTTTGGTGCATCAGAGACCGCAGGACAAATCGGCAATTACGCCAACTTTATCGCCTATCTGCTGATGGGTATTCCAAGCGGTATGCTGATCACTAAGATGGGCTATAAGAAAACCGCGCTCGCTGCGCTTGTCGTGGGCATCGTCGGTTTGGTCATCGAATACATCAGCGGCCAGATTGGCGGCGGCGGTGCTTATTGGATCTATCTGCTGGGCGCATTCATCAGCGGTATGTGCATGTGTATGCTCAACGCAGTTGTCAATCCCCTGCTCAACGTTTTGGGCGGCGGCGGAAAGACCGGCAACCAGCTCATCCAGATTGGTGGTGCTTTCAACTCAGCAGCTGCTGTAGCAGTGTATATTCTCATGGGTGCCCTCATCGGCGAAGTCACCAAGGACACCGTGATTGCTGACGCTACACCTGCCATGTTCATCGCTTTAGGCATTTTCCTCGTGGCATTTGTCGTACTCTTGTTCACCAAGATCGAAGAACCCGAACAAGCCCCTATGGAAATGGGGCTTATCTCCGGCGCGCTCAAATTCCGCCACTTTGCCCTGGGCGCCCTGGCCATCTTCCTGTATATGAGCGTAGAGGTTGGCACACCCACCTATATGATTTCCTACTTGCAAACACCCTCAATTGGCATCACGGCAGGAGTTGCCGCACTCATCGCCTCGGTTTACTGGCTGATGATGTTCATTGGTCGTACCATCGGCGGCGCAATCGGTGGCAAGGTAAGCAGCCGCACCATGGTATCGGTTGTTGCAGCTATTGCTGTCGTGCTACTGTTGTTCGGCATGTTTGCTCCCACCGACATCAAGGTGAATGTTCCTGGCATTGACTGGGGCAACCTAAGTGTCATTTGGACTCCTGTTCCTATTGGCGTTTTCGCCTTTATTCTCGTGGGTCTTTGCACCTCGGTCATGTGGGGCGGCATCTTCAATATGGCCGTTGAGGGCTTGGGCAAGTATACAGCAGCCGCGAGCGGCATCTTCATGACGATGGTGTTCGGTTGTGCTGTGATGGTAGCCTTGCAAGCCGTTGTCGCCGACAAGGTAAGCATCCTATCAAGTTACTGGATTCCCGTTGCCTGTGCTGCTTACATCCTGTTCTACGCCTTGGTTGGCAGCAAACCCAGCAAGAAAGCCGAATAATCGACTATCTACCAACGATATGTAGTGCGGTAGCGCCATTGCGTGCTACCGCAATTTTATTTTTTCGTCACTTTTTCATCTCTGATATTTTACCGAAACGAAAAAAAGGACTATTTTTGTAGAAAATTACACATTCAACTAAAACTCTTGATGTTATGATAGATTCCAAACTGATGACACGCGCGGCAGATAACATCCGCATCCTTGCCGCATCAATGGTAGAGCAGGCCAAGTCGGGTCACCCCGGCGGTGCCATGGGCGGAGCCGACTTTGTCAACGTCCTGTTTTCGAGGTATCTTGTTACCGACCCTGACAACCCCTCGTGGTTTGCCCGTGACCGTTTCTTCTTAGATCCCGGCCACATGTCACCCATGCTATATAGTGTGTTGCACCTAGCCGGCCATTACACGACCGACGACATCAAGGCCTTCCGCTCGTGGGGCAGCATCACACCCGGGCATCCCGAGTTGGATGTCGAACACGGTGTGGAGAACACCTCTGGCCCCTTGGGACAAGGCCATGTGATGGCCGTAGGATGCGCCATCGCCGAGCGGTTCATTGCCACGCACTATAGCGAGGTGTTCTCTCATAAGACCTATGCTTTTATTAGCGACGGTGGAGTTCAGGAAGGCATTTCCCAAGAAGCCGCACGCATAGCTGGCTATCTGGGACTGAACAACCTGATCATGTTCTATGACAGCAATACGGTGCAGCTCTCAACAGACTGCGATGCCGTGAGCAATGAGGACACTGCAATGAAATACCGCGCCTGGAACTGGAACGTCATCGAGTGTGACGGCACCGACCCGGTAGCACTCTCAAATGCCCTAGACAAAGCGATTGCCGAGACTCAACGTCCCACTATTATTATAGGTCGCACCATTATGGGCCGTGGCGCAGTGACAGCCAACGGAGAGAACTTTGAAGGTAAATGCAGTACACATGGCAACCCCTTGAGCAAGTCTGGAGCTGACTATGGCAAGACCATCGAGCATCTGGGTGGCGACCCCGAAAACCCATGGGTAGTATTCCCTGAAGTGGCTGAGCTGTACGCACAGCGCGCTAAAGAACAAAGGGAGATTGTCGCTCAGCGCCAACGCGATATCGAAGTATGGGGAGATCAGAACCCCGAAGCCATGCAACGTCTGCATAACTTCATCGACGGGAAAGCGCCCAATGTGGACTATGCCGCTATCGCCCACAAACCCGGCATCGCAACACGAGCCGCATCGGCCAACGTGCTAGCAGCTCTTGCCGAACAGGTAGAGAACATGATTGTGTCATCGGCTGATCTTGCCAACAGCGACAAGACCGACGGTTTCCTTAAAGTGCGCGGTGCATTCAAGACCCACGATTTCAACGGCGCGTTCCTGCATGCTGGAGTTTCAGAGCTCGCCATGGCTGCCATCATTAACGGAATCGCTTTGCATGGTGGCGTCATTGCAGCCTGCGGCACATTCTTCGTATTCAGCGATTATATCAAACCGGCAGCACGTCTTTCGGCGCTCATGGAATTGCCCGTCAAGTTCATCTGGACGCATGACGCCTTCCGTGTCGGCGAAGACGGTCCCACCCACGAGCCGGTTGAGCAAGAAGCCCAAATCCGCCTGATGGAAGAGTTGCAGAATCACCACGGCCGCAACAGCATGCTCGTGCTGCGTCCTGCCGATGCCGCCGAGACCTCGGTGGCCTGGAAGATGGCCATGGAGAACAACATGACCCCGACGGCACTCATTCTGTCTCGCCAGAATATTGACGATCTGCCATCGGCATCGGGCAACCGCTACAATGACGCCCTAGGCGCCGAGCGCGGTGGCTATATTGTCGTTAAGCAGGACAATCCCGACATCGTTCTGGTGGGAAACGGCTCAGAAGTCGCAACCCTCGTTGCCGCCAACAACATCATCAAGGAACGAGGAATAAAGGCTCAGATCGTGTCAATCCCGTCTATTGGCCTCTTCCTCAACCAGAAACAAGATTACCGCAACGAAGTGATTCCTTCAGCTGTTCCCGCCTTTGGTCTCACCTCGGGTCTTCCAAGTACTTTGGGCCGTGTGATCCCAACTGGAACCATTTTCGGCCTGAACCACTTCGGGGCATCAGCTCCATATAAAGTTCTTGATGAGAAGTTTGGCTTTACTCCTGAGAATATTGCCGAAAAGATTATTCAATCGCTGAAATAAATAGGCTTTTGAGATTTTTTTAGATTTTTGCTGTAAAATATGTTTTTTGTTGAAAAATATTTCCAGAATTAAGAAAAAGCACTAATTTTGCAGGATTAAACAAAGAAAAGATCATTATTGTGAATATAATTATGAAAAAAATCGCATTTTTGGCAGTTCTATGCATCTCGTATGTTATTCCGACGTTAACGAGTGCACAAGAGGTGGTTTACGTTGAAGACCCATCGCAAGGTTATCTCTTTAACAGGATGAGGGATAACTGGTTCATTCAGGCTGATGGCGGTGTTGGTTTGATGATGTCTGCTTATGACAAACATGAGCATTTCGGACATCGTCTTGGTGCAAAAACCGACCTTTTCATCGGTAAATGGTTCTCGCCTCTCATCGGTTTGCGTGGAGGTTTTGATTACGAACAGATCAAGGGTGCGACCTGGACCGGTAACTATGCCGCTTTGGGTTACCGCAACTGGCCTCGCGTTTTGGATGGTGGCGCCTATGTGCCTCAGCATTTCAACAACTTCGGCCTTGTGGGTGATGTGATGTTCAATGTCTCCAACTGGCTGGTTGGTTACAAGCCCTACCGCTTCTATAATGCTATTTTCTATGTCGGTATGACCGTGAACTGGGTATATTGCCGTTCTGGTGATCGTCCCGTATCAGATGGTCCCTGGAAATATGGCGCCAATGATGACCCTGACCACAGCCGCAACTACAGCATGCAGGCAGGTTTGCTTAACAGCTTCGCCATCACCAAGAAGCTTGATTTCAACGTCGATATCCGCTTCGATCTGATGCAGGAGCACACCGATGGCGCCGGTATGGGCTACAGGACCTGGAACGAGTACCCCGGTCTCTTGCTCGGTCTCACCTACAAGTTAGGCAGGAGTGAATGGAACGCTCCCGTTCAAGCCCAGTGCCCCGAGTGGAAATATACCGACGACGAGGGTGATGCCATCATCGCTAGTCTCAATGACGCAAACCGCAAGATTGCTGATCTCGAAGATCAATTGCGCAAGTGCCTTGAGAAGAAGCCAAATGCTACTCTTCTTGAGAACGGTGTCCCCGCTGCCGAGGCTCCTCTTGCCACCGTTTACTTCCCCATCAACCGCACCGAGGTTCTGGGTGTGCAGCGCAGCGTGGTTAACGCTGTTGCCGAGGTCATGAAGAATGAGAACCGGGATTACCTGCTCACCGGTTGGGCCGATAACTACACCGGTAACGATGCCATCAACGTTCGTCTGCGCAAGGGACGTGTTGCTACCGTTAAGCAAGAGCTCATCAAGAAGGGTGTTGCTGAAAGCCGTCTCGAAACCCAGATCAACAATGGCGAGCTGACCAACTACGGTCCCCAGTGCGCATCGCTCGACCGTGCAGTGACCATCCATCGTAAGTAATTCATCAATTACCGCTAAAGTTTATATAAAAGGTGTCTCACGTTTTTTGTGAGACATCTTTTATTGTACTTTTGCAAACAATTTTAACTCATCAGTTTATTTCATGGCATTCCCATCAAGCAAAGACTCATCGCTTAGACGCATTCGTGAGGGTCAGCCGTTGTCGCTCGGGCAGCAGCTGCGACTGACGTTCACATTGAGTCTGCCTGCCATCCTGGCCAACGCCTCGGCCATGGTCATGCATTTCATTGATGCCGCCATGGTGGGACAGTTGGGTGCTGACGATTCGGCGTCAGTTGGACTGATGGGTACTACCGCATGGTTGTTCGAGGGAGTATTGAGTTCATTTGCAGCGGGATATGCCGTCCAGGTCGCTCACCTATTGGGGGCGAAGCGCAGTGCTAATGCTCGGCAAGTTGTGCGCCAAGCCATTGTGGTATGTCTGCTGTTCAGCCTGTGTATTGCCACATTAGGCGGCATCATCTGCAGGCCCCTACCCGTTTGGTTGGGCGCCGAGCCACACATCAGGGCGCATGCCACCATCTACTTCGGGACCTTCATGTTGTTTGTTCCGTTCTTCATGATTGATATTGTCGCCAGCTCCATGTTGCGCAGCAGCGGAAACATGCGCATACCCAGCATGCTCAACATCCTGATGTGCGTCCTTGATGTCATTTTTAATTACTTTCTCATTTTTCCCACCCACAGCCTAACCTTGATGGGTTTCCATTTTACGATTCCCGGCGCAGGACTTGGTGTCATGGGTGCGGCCCTGGGAAGCGCGAGTGCGGGTCTTGTTATCGCAATACTCATGATGTATTATCTCGTGTTCCGTTCCAACGACCTGAGACTCACGCTTGACCGAGGTTCTTTCAAGCCTGCCTGGGACACCTTCAAAAAGTCCATCAAGATATCCACTCCCATGGGGCTTCAACACATCATGATGTGCAGTGCTTCGGTTGTCATCACCGGCATCGTGGCCCCTTTGGGAAGCATCGCGCTTGCCGCCAACTCATTTGGCATCACAGCCGAGGGGCTGTGCTATATGTCTGGATATGGAATTGCCGATGCCGCAACAACTCTCATCGGTCAAAGTCTGGGCGCCGGACGCAAGCGTCTGACACGCAGTTTCGCATGGATCAACGTCACGTCGGGCATGGCTATCATGGGGTGCATGGCTGTACTCATGTATGTGTTCGCCCCACAATTGATGGGCCTCATGTCACCCGTCCCCGAGGTAGTAGAACTGGGAGCCAAGTGCTTGCGGGTCGAGGCGTGGGCCGAACCGTTATTCGCGGCGGCAATCATCAGTTATGGCGTTTTTGTGGGCGCTGGTTACACCCTTGTACCCTGTGGCATCAACCTGGTGAGCATGTGGATTGTGAGGTTGGGACTTTCGGCCCTGTTTGTCAGGAGCATGGGCCTATATGGCGTGTGGATGGCCATGTCCATAGAACTGTGCTTCCGTGGAACAGTATATCTTATCTGGCTATCAACCAAACGCTGGATCAAGACTCTGGTTAATTAACGGGCTTTCGCTTGAACTTTTCGGCCATTATCACACCTGCCAAGATGAGCACACACCCGATATAGGCGACAATCGTCGTGCGCTCACCAAACCAAATCGCGGCAGCAATCATCGAGATGATGGGACTCAAGTAAAAATAGTTGCTGGCTCTCACCGCGCCAATGCGCTTGACCGTAATTCCCCAAATGAAGTAGGCTGCCATTGAGCACACCAACCCCAAATAGAGCAAATTGCCCCAAACCGCAGTTTTTGAGAATGTCTCCCAACTAAATTGGGCATTATCCTGCAAGGTCAGCAGCGGCAGGGCCGACAAAACGCCATAAAAGAACAACTTGCGGGTGATGAACAAGGTCGTGTAGGTGCGGTTTAACCGTTTCAGGGCCATTGAATAGAATGCCCACACCAGTGCCGCTAACATCGCCAACAGGTCACCCAACACGCTATCGCCCCACACGAGACCGTCCTTCAAAGCCAGCATCACAGAGCCAATGAAGGCGATGATCATGCCAACGCACGTGAGCAACGTGATGCGCTCGTCACGATAGAAAATCGCTCCCATCAGCGCCGTGGTCAGCGGCGCGATGCTCACCAGAACCGCCACGTCGCTGATGAGGGTTAGCTCCAACGCCGTGTTCTCGGCAATAAAATAGGCCGACCCACCAGCGACACCACACACCACAAACAGCAACTCGTCGCGCCAACCGGTGTATCTCACCTTGAAACGGCAGACAACCAGCAACGACAGATAGGCAATGGCGAAACGGATCACGAATATCTGAGTGGGGGTCAGGCCATCGTCGAGCAAGACACGAGTATTGAGAAAAGAGATACCCCACACCAGAATCATGGCAAACGCCGCCACATGATACCAAAAGTCGCTATGTCCTTTCTTGCCTTGTGTCATGAGAGAGGTCTAGGGTCATCCGTCAATCATGCTGGTGCCATCGATAGATGAGAACTGGTCACGCAAAGCAGGGACCTTGTCGGCATCGGCCTCGATGGTCATCGAGCACACGTTGTCAAAGGCCTGCTCAATCACTTTCAGATCACTTTTCTTGACTACCTTCATCACATCGTTCATGCTCAGGTAAGGAAACGTGAATGACAGACGGGCCTGCTCATGGCATTCCATAATCTCTCCCGCCTCGATGGCGAGTTTAGCGGCTTCACGATAGGCGACAATCAGTCCAGATGTGCCCAGCTTGATGCCCCCAAAATAGCGGATTACCACAATGACGATGTTGGTCAGTTCAAACGAGTTGATTTGTCCCAAAATGGGCTTTCCTGCCGTGCCGCTGGGTTCTCCGTTGTCGCTGCTCAGGTACTCGTTACGCTCGGTTCCGATCATGTAGGCCCAACAGCAGTGGCGCGCGTCATGGTACTCATTGGCATAGCGTTTGATGACGGCACGGGCCTCCTCGGCGCTCGACACGGGTTCGGCAAATGCGAGGAAACGGCTCATCTTCTCACGGTAGATGCCTTGAGAAACGCCCTTCACTGTCTTGTAGAAATCACTCATATCTGAAAATGTGTGGACAAAAGTACGCAAAAAACTCCATGTGACCAAATATCGCCAGCCACATGTGGCGACGGAGTTTCATCTGCTGACTCCTACTCCACGCGGGAACAGAAACCATCAGATGGTTCGCTTTTTTTCAGGTACAATTCAGAAACCCAACTTCTTGCGCACGTCTTTTTTTACAGCAGCTTTGTTCAGGAAGATGTAGGTCGTGTTCAATGCGATATAAGCCTTAGACATGTACCAGATGCCGTGGTAGTCGCCAGTGTCGCCCCATGAATTCTTGACCATGTAGTACTCACGGCCGTTCTGATCCTTAGCAAAGCCAAAGATGAGCATGACATGGTCGTAGGTGGACTGCCAGTTGTCGAAGCGTTCCTGACGCAGTTCCTGCGTCGGAGCGAGTTCGGGGGTCTGCGCCCCTAAGCGCTTGAGCGTCTCGGCCTTCTCCTGTTTGGTGAGTTTTAGCCAACGTGCGGCGTCGCTGCCTGTCAAGTCGGGCGCATGCTCAATGTCGGCAGCGATACCCAAACCCGTGCGGGTGAAGCCGTCTTCGCTTACGTCACCTCCCCAGCAAACGGTGTAGCCATTGCTTAAGGCGTTGTCAATGATTGCCATCATCTCGTCGAGCGTGACGTTCCAGCTGGGACGCGGGCGCCACTTGTAAGGCGCCTCGATGACGAACTGCTCATAGAACGGATGATGTGTGAAACTCGTGATGCTCACATAGTTTTTCTTATCGATGCCCAATGCGCGAGCGAAAGACTTTGGCGTGTACTGCTTGCCTTCATAGGTAAATGTCTCGGGACACTTGCCCAGATAGGCATCAAGAATGCCTTGCAGACCCACTTTCCATTGGCTAGTCAGTTTGGTGCTGCTGCCCTTGGCTATGGACTGGACATAAGGCTCAAGCGTGGCGAAAAACTCAGTGAAGTTCGCCAGCGTGTCGCCAATCATCGACCCAGGACGCGCCATCGCCTCCTCAGGACAAATGCCATGACGGTCGATGACCTCAAACACATCATCGGCCGAGCCTCCTTCCGAGAAACGGCTGTTGCCATGCATTCTCACATGATACTCGGCACAGTCCACATAGTCCTTACTCGCGACAAACATCTCGCTCAGGTTATACACCTTTCCAGTCATACGCAGCAACTCGGCCTCCACAAAGCCGGTGGTAGCATAGTCCCAGCATGTGCCGCTACGATTCTGGTTTTTCACTGACGTAATAGGATTCTCCAATACGGTAGTGAAAACAATCTCATTTTCGGCCGGGGCTGTAAACGCTACGCCCAGGCACATTATTAAAACAATAAAACTCTTTTTCATAGTACGGTTTTTTAGTATCTTTTCGGCAAAATTACAACAATACGTCAAATAAACAGTAGATTGGCACACTAAACATTGATTATTGTTGATACCCTCGTTCATTTCGCCTAAGAGAACTATCAGCTCATCACCCTGAACGTCGGGGTGATCAGTGTTGTTGTTGCCATCACAGCACTGATATACAACACCGAGCGATTGGACGAGCCCTATGTCACCGCGGGCACCGTGACCGGCGACATAGACATACAAAACTGCGATTATGTGAGGGCAATTTGAACCTGCTCAAGAATTGCCGAGCGTATGCAATTTATCCAAATCACCGAAATCTAAAAGAATAATGAGTGTTAAGGCCAATTATTCACTATCTTTGCAATCTAGTTAAGTTTATTAAGATGAAGAAGACAACGAAAACATATCTATTGCTGTTTATTTTGGCTCTTTTGGCGTATGTCGCATTGTTGCCAGTTAGAGGCTATGATCTTAAAATAGCTGCAGGTTTGCAGTGTGCCACATTTTTCGCTTTAACGTTCTGGGCTTTGTGGAAATATAACTCACGATTGAATCCATGGGCTATTGTATTCATGATTGTTTTGCCATGGCTTGCTGATATTGGGTTTCGCATCTATACACCTGAAACTACGATGCGGACATTGCCACTAACAGCATTGCCTTTGCAAGCAATCTTGGCGGCTGTCATAATCTATTATAACCGCAAGATTTGGCTGGTTTTATTGTTGGCAGCGGCTTTGCTTTATAGCGTGACTGAGGGGCAAAACCAATGGTATGAATGGGCAAGTTATGGACACAAACAAGCAAAACATACAAGCCTTGCAACAGCTGAAATCTTCAATGGTGAGCAAGCTGTCTCTCTTGGCGACATAAATGAGGACTATCTCGTCCTTGATGTCTGGTCTTCAACTTGTGGAGCCTGCATCAATGCGATGCCTGATGTACAAGCCTTGCATGACAAGTACAAAGATTCTAAGAAGGTAGAAGTGGCCTCATTGTTCGTATGTTACAAGGAAGAGACTATTGATACCGCCCTTGAAATAGTGAAGAAGCGTGGATGCAACCTGCCTGTGTATGCCGTTGACAGATCAAGTGTCATCCTTTCGGAGTGCGGCATAACAGCATATCCCCATGTCCTCATTCTAGACGAGAACCGTAATGTCATCTTCAACGGTAGTCTGATATTTGCCATGCGTATATTGAAATCTCTTAACTTATGAATTAAACACCTAAAGCAACGTCTTTTCTAAGCATACGGGGTTGGAGCATTTGGTACATGAATCCAAAACTTCAGACGAGAAACAATATCTATTGATTAATGAGTCACCGTAATCAGAGATAGTGAGCGTGTAACGACATGTGTTGATGCTGTAAAGGAAAAGTTGTGGGCGATTTTTAAAAAGCGATAAGTCGGTGTTGTTTTTTGAATGACAACTTGCCTGTTCTGTTTATTTTTCATAAATTTGTCGCAAACTCTCCAAATGGATTTGAATATGGAACAGATGGATTTAGACAACTTGAGTAAGGAAGAATTGTTCAATGTGGTTAAGGACAAGTGTAAT
>JAFZKD010000014.1 GCA_017553785.1 Muribaculaceae bacterium
GTCCCGCTGCATTTAGGAGATTCCCCTCGGGGAATGGAGTAGGGGCGTATGTTTAATTAGCGGCGGCCTGCAAGGCTAGTGTTATTTGGAGACTATTCTGGCCGCCGCATAACTACAACACTGCTTGGTCTCCATTCCCCGAAGGGGAAATCTCAGTCCTTTAAAATAGTGGAAAAATAGTCCAACGTAACGATTTTTTTTGTACTTTTGCCGCCTCTTAGGGAGCAGTATGCCTGAAATGTGCCCTGTCCCCAAAGATTGTGAAAATTAAGAATGTTGATCCTAAAATACTGAAAACCAAGTAAAAAGTATGCGACATAGTCTGCCAATTGCGTGTGCGCGACCCTATATTAATAAGGTGTAACGCATGTTGGTTGGCATAGACAGCGGATAAATTGAAAGAAATCTAGATAAACAATAAACTTCGAAGTAAAATGCAACAGAATTACAACAAGAAAAGAAAGCTCAACAAGTTGAAACGCAGCTTGCTGATGTTGATGATGGTGCTTTTCGCCGGAACGACGATGGCACAACAGACAAACATCTACATGAAGGACGGTAATAGAACCATCCAACGTGGCGATGCCGTTATCAACTTCTACGACTCCCATGGTCCTTCCCAACAGACCAACTACTGGGAAACCTGGTACGCTCACAATGAAAGCTTCACCTTTGTGTTCAAGCCTGCCGTAACAGGTGACAAGATCAAGGTGACCTTCAAACCTTTCGCTGCATATGCTGAACCAGCTGATCCTAATAGTGCTATCGGTGATCCGATTGGCAACTGGACACTTCGTCTGAATGATGATGTCCTCACCATCTATAATGGCAATGGTGCGGTTGATGAAAACATTATTGCCGAACTTACAGGCAATACCCAACAGGGCTTCTCAGTGATGACCGATGGCCCTGTCACTTTCAAGTTTGAGTCCAATTCACGGTATCGTGAGGAAGGTTGGTATGCCACGGTTGAGCTGGTGCAAGGCAACATGGCCCCGCAGGCTCCCCTCATCCAGCGTTCAACCTGCTCCGACCAAGCGGAAATCTTCTCTGGTACATACAATTCGCGCATTATCTATAGCATCGGCGACAACGACCCGGATCCAAGCGACCCGCTCGCTCCGCCCACTTATGAATATACAGCCCCCATCTCCTTCCCCGAAGGGACGATTCCCAGCACTGGCTTCAAAGTAAATGCCATGTCGCAACTTGCCGCTGGAGGTGCTTGGTCCTCGGTTACGCATGCTGTCTTCCAGGAATCCGACCGCGTGCCGATTCCTGATGCCAGCAACACCCTTGCGCATACCACCATTACCCGCGAGGCTGGCACCAACACCATTGTGATGACGCCTGCTGGGCGTCCTACTGGTTTGAACGATACCTACGAGGTGCGTTATACCATGAGCACCAATGGCACAGAACCCGCTGAACCGACATATAATAATAGTACTGCTTACACGGGACCCATCACAGCTACCGTTAACGGCACCATTTTCAAGGCCAAGACTTTTGCTGTGTCGTGCCACAACCAGTGCTCTGCAGCATCCGTCCGCTATGTGGTGGATGGTATCTATGCTCCCGCACCGGTCATCGACTTTAATGCCATGACCATCTCGGCCACTGAGGGCACAACCACCTTTGACATATTATATACGGTAGACGGAACCGATCCCGCCATCAGTGGTACTACCCTTACGGGTACCTTCAGCGACGGCACGGTTAACCTGTCATCGCTGAATCCTGCCTTGACCTATGGCCAGACGGTGAAAGCTTTGGCTTATATGGCTTCCGACGCAAATGGCACTCCCAATGCCAACTACACGCCCTCACAGGTTGTGTCGGCCATCTATGTGCCCACTGACGCAAACGGCAACACCGTGAATGGTGTGTATGGCAATATTGTCCTTCTTGACGATCGTGAAGACCACTCATGGGCTTACTACAGCGATGAGAACAATCCCATCCACAGCCTGACTCCTGCCGATGTGAAGATTACCTATACGGGTTATGGCGAAAAGACCATGACAGGCGACAATACAGACGACATGCCTACTCCTTATTACGGAACAGACTCGAAATTTGACCAGGATGTGGATGCTGGGGATGTGGCCGTGAACGTGGGCGAACCTGGCAACCAATTTATCTACCTCAAGACCCTTGAGAATGACGATCCCGAAGGTGTAGACAACACCTATTCCTACACCATGATCCCCAACCCCTTCCAAGTGAGACCGACATATGAAGGAACAAGAGGCGAAGGTAATATGAGAGGTAACAGGGCTCAGACAGTCTATGTGCTTACCAACACCATTACTGCTGGTAACAAATACCTCATTGTGAACGCCCAGAATACTGGCAGCGCCTATGCATTGGGACATTCCAATGCAACTATCCAGAGAGACCCATTGACTATCAACGCTGGCAACTCTGCCACTAACAATGCTGTTTACATCTCCGCTACTGATGTAGATGCCACCTCGATTTGGACTGTAGGAACAGGTTATACTTTTAAAAATGGTAGTTATTATATATATGGCAGCAATACTGGAAATACAGGAACTCTTTCTTGTAACACTAATTCTATGAATTGGAATTGGAATCAAGACTACTACCGTTTGTCTTATACCAATGGTTCCCGTACTTTCAATATTCAGTACTACTATTCCAATTTCACAATCAGAACTAACAATAGTTCCGTCTATCTTTATGAAGAGAGAACGATAACTGATCCTAACAATATCATCATTTCTCCAACCATCACTGGAGGTTCAGTTGCTGCCAATTACGCTCAGGCTTACCAAGGCACTACGGTTACCCTTACGATTACGCCTAATGGTAACAACACCATCAATAGTGTTACAGTGACGGGCAACACTACGGGTAACACCATTACAGTGAGCGGCAATGGCAACACCCGCACTTTCACCATGCCTGATGAGGATGTTACCGTCAACGCATCTTTCAATAACGCATGGAATATCAATGTCACTAGCACTACGGGCGGATTGGTGACGGCCAACCCATCATCAGCTGTTCCTGGGACCACAATAACGCTTACCATCACCACAAATACTGGATGCACTTTCACTAGTATTACAGCGACGGGTGTTACTACAGGTAACACTATTACGTTGAACGGAACTGGTAACACTCGTACGTTTTCCATGCCCAATGAGGCAGTTAACGTTCACGCCATCTTCAACGATCCGAATGCCAAATACCGTGGCTTCTATGCTTGGCGTGTGAAGAGTTTGAGCAGTGGATTGACGATCACTGATGCTGATAATAACACTTATGGTGTGAATAGCATTATCTATGCCGACCAAGAGATTGAGTTCGTCACTTCCAACGCCGAAGGCAACGAAGTGGAGTTTGAAGCTCTGTGGGCACAAGCATTTTTGAATAGCGACACCTATGTTTCAAATAGTGGTAATTACAAGAACGCCTATGAGCGAAACTTTAAGGTCGGAACATCCATTACGACTTATGATTATCCAGTGACCTTCAGCACCCTCAATCCCGATGGTTCGGGTACCGCGGGAAGCATTTCCGTGGGAAGTAATTATACTTGCTCCAACGACGTGAAGTTTGAGAATATCACTTTCACCAATGCAACCAGCCGCACTTTCACCGCCGCCGGCAATGACCTTATCTTCGGTAGAGGCATTAGCGGAACGGTGAATCGTGTTCAAGGTATTTCCAATACATCGAACCAATCTGCTCTCAATTATCGAATGAGAATAGAAACGGGTATAATTAACTATTTATCGATGACATACGGTACTGCTGAGACTACTAGTGGCCCTTCTGTTGGTGGCTTGAATAGGGTTGTTGGCATTCTTGGCTGCGATTACGATCGTGCTAATAGCAACAATAACTACACTCAACAGAATCAGAAGTTAAGAATTACAAACGGACTTTCAAACGGATGCTATGTTAGATACACCGATGAAGGCAACCAAAGTCGAGAGACTTGCCATGTTACCATTAAGAGCGGTTATTTCCTTGAAAACCAAACTCTTGATAATGCGAAAGAAGAAGAGTCGTATTATTTAAGCCATGATGGTAGGAACAATTCTTATTGTGGGCAAAGAACTTTAATCATAGAGGGAGGTAGCTTGTTGTGTATCGCCGGTGGACAAGATGCTAATAATGATCCAACTAAACTTTCATTATATCTTCGAATGAAAGGAGGAGAAACTCGTGGTTCCATTTATGGTGGCTCGGCTTTTGCTGCCATGAATGGTGATAGAAAGATGGTGTTTACTGGTGGCGATGTGAAAGGGTGGATTGCTGTGGGTAGTAATGGCCGAGATCCTGAGAATACGGGTGGCTATCTTGAAAACTCAGACGGCTACTTATACCTAGGAGGAAACACTGTTGTCAATAGCAACGGATATAATACCAACATCAATACAGCTCAAGGCGGCAACGTGTTTGGTGCAGGAGTGGGTAACGCAGCCCAGGAAACAACGGGAAGTATCAGAAATACGACGGTGGTAATTGCTGATAATGCAAAAATCCAAAGAGATGTCTATGGGGGTGGCAACTACGGCTTATCAAGCAGTTCTGCTACAGTTTACATCAAAGGAACCTCGGAAATGGAGGTTTCTGGTAATGTATTTGGAGGATCCAACCAAAAAGGCGGTGCAACCAATGGAATTACCGTCGATATGATAAGTGGTGTTGTTAAAGGTAATATTTATGGTGGATCTAATACTAAGGGGACTGTCTCAGGCCTTGCTACCGTCAACATCAGCGGCGGCACGGTGAAAGGTAGCGTGTATGGTGGCGGCTGTGGCTCTTCAACCATCATGTCGAACAACACCAAGGTCACCGTCACGGGCGGTGACATTAATAATAATATGTATGGCGGCGGCGAAGAAGGTGATGTGAGCGGTAATGCTGTCGTCAGTTTCGAAGGTGGCTCAGTCACTGACATCTACGGTGCTGGTAAAGGTACTGCCAGTAATATTGCACAAGGTACCACCGTCAATGTGAAGGGCGGCGTAGTGAATGGCGCAGTCTATGGTGGCGGTGAAAACGGTACCGTGGCATACGGTGGCACAAGCTATGGCTCCACCGTTAGCGTCAGCGGCGGTGAAGTGAAGAAAGATGTGTTTGGCGGCGGTAAATTGGGTACGACCAATGGTGCTACCACCGTCAACATCTCAGGTACATGGGACGGCACCGTCATTCGTGGCGATGTGTTTGCCGGTGCTTATGGCTCTCATGGCTCCATCTATGTTGCTGGTAAAAAGACCCTCAACATCAGTGGTGGCCGTATCTATGGCTCGGTGTATGGCGGCTCGCGTAACGCTAATGATGGCAATACGCTTAACGCTACTGGTGGTACGGATGCCACTTCAATCACTAACATCTGTGGTGGCCGTATTGACCAGCATGTGTATGCCGCTGGCTACTATGGAAGCACTAAGGGCTCGGTATATGCCTTCATCGGACTCAGCGCCATCAACGATGCTCCGAACCATTCAAAGACCACTGGTTTCAGCTATGACAAGGGCTCCATCCTCATCGGCGGTTCGGTGTGGGCAGGTGGTGACTGGGGCGTGTTCTCCGGCTCGTTTGGTGCACCAACCATTTCGGGTAACTCCAACATCTATATCAATGGTGAGGGTTACAGCACTGACGGTAATGACCAGTCGGCTGCCAACTATATGAACATCCAAGGTTCTATCCTCGGCTGTGGTACTTCGTGCGATGCTGGTGAAGGCAAGCGTGTGCTCATCCTCAGCCACTACGGTGCCGATGTGGCCAACAGCGGTGCTGATAGCGATCAGAACCCCTTCGCCTATGCCTCACGTGACGTGAACTCCATCCAACGTTTCCACAACGTCATCTTTGATGATGCCCATTTGGGCTTCATTGGCATGGGTAAGGTCAACTCGCTTGACAACACCGCGAAATACGCCCTTTATGAGATTGACCAAAACGTGTATCTCGCCAATGGTTCCACCATGGTGATGAACGTGCCTTCTTCGCAGATCTACAGCTTCCACAGCGTGACCTGTACCGATACTTATGCGGACGAGCCCGCCTTTACCCCTGTTGCCTATAACGGCCTTGGTACTCCCGGTGGTGAAACCGACAATAAGATTCGTGTGAATGGTGGTTCCTACATTGAAATCAGATACGAACCTGAAAATGGTGGTAGCGGTGGTGAACCCGGTGGAGAAGGTGAAACCTTAACATACGATTTTGAGGACGGTACACTTCAAGGATGGACTAATATTGATGCTAATAACGACGGTAATATTTGGAGACATTCCCATGATGTTACTGGAGTTTGGGATAATCCTTTGGATAATTCTGGGCACGGTGATTCTTATGGTTTCGCTTTTTCAGAGTCTTATGTAAATGGTGGTGCTGGTGCGGTAACACCAGACAATTATTTGGTATCACCCCAGATTACTTTGGGCGGAAGTATTACTTTTTGGGCTACTGATGGTAATGATGCTTATGGCGCCGAGCATTTTGGTGTGTATGTGTCAACAAACAGCAATACTAATCCTTCTGATTTCACTCAACTTCAAGAATGGACACTCCTTTCCAAAGGTGTGAGATCTGGAAGAAACACTAAAGCTTTGGGAGGAACTTGGTACGAGTATTTGGTTGATTTAAGCGGTTATTCTGGTAACGGATATGTTGCAATACGTCACTTTAATTGTAATGACCAGTGGATATTATGTGTTGACGACATTTCTATTACGCTACCCGCTGAAGAGCCTGAAAACCCTGAACAGCCCACTGTGACATACGCGTATGAATATGGCGAGCTTTCAGGTTACGCTCACATGATGGCAGGCAACCCCGACGAAGATGCCACATGCGCCTTCGCTCGTCCGAAGCAAAGCCAGGAGGAGGGTAATATCCTGCCTGCAGGTGCCTCTGACTTTTTCAATAACGCCGATGGAAACTGGACGAGTCTTGATGCCGACGGCGGCTTCGTGAGCTATAACGGTTCCGAAAATGAATACACCATCGCCGGTGTTCTTGTTAGTAATGGCAATAGTGACCAGATGCGTTATGAGAACCACTATCCCAACATGAGAGACAACTCCGAGTACTACCGTATCTGGCATAAAGGTGGTGATCACTACACTATAGAAGCCGTGGCCAATGTTCACGCCACTGGAGGTAATGATTACAAGACCGTTGAGGTTGAAGTGGAGCTGCCCTCATGGGGCGCTGCTGGAAGCTATTTCCGTTTCGACCGTACAAACAATCCAGGTGTCAACAATACGCTTATCGACTATGGTTCGGACGTGATGTGTTTCAATGGTGCCAACTATTCCAATCCGCTTGGAGATGAAACATGGATGTATTACGATGATGATGCAAATCAGCAAGTGACTGGTGTGACTGCTACGAACGCTACCGTGGCAGCCGCCATCGGTGCAAATGGTATCCTCAGCAACCCGAACCTCAACTTCGGCCTTGTGATTGAGCCTGGTAAGACTATGAAGACCACCGACGTCAACTATATCATCAACTCTGAGGCCGATAATTTCTTGGCCTCGGTGGAAAAGCCCTTCAACTGCCAAGACAACACTCACAAGCCTACCATCAAGCTTGTCCTTACTTACAGCGACAAGCTCAGTGCTAATGCTACGCTCGACCCGGTACTCATCAAGTTGGTGCAATGCAATGCCCAAGGAGAAATAACCGAATACGTAACCATCAAACTTATCATCAACACCAGCATGGAACTTTCCTCGGGCTTCACAACCCAGATTTATGCCCGTATGGATGGAAGCGCGAGTATTCGCGAGACCTCTATGGTTCCCGTGGTGCTGCCCACCTTCAATGTGGCCCAATCTGGTGAAAATGCCCAGTTCTATTTACAGAAGGTTGAATTCATACAAAACAATGGTGTGGTGCTCGAATCCGCCCACGGCAGTTCAGTCGTTTGTGCTGAGGCGCGTGAAAGTGCCAGTAGCAGCGGCACTGGCCTCAACATTGACCGCTTCGCCATGACCATCAGTGCGTTGCCTAACCCTGACAATACCGACGACTGGCGCAATATCACGGGCCCGCAAGATGCTGTGCAACAACCTAACAATGGTTATGGCACATTGGTATGGGGTGGAAGCAATAACCGTGGTGTGCACCTTGGCGACGGCAAGGGCCGTAACCCGCTGTCGTTTGCCATCACGATGTATTTTAACTCCAACGAGGAGGCTCCAGGCAAGTCTAAGATGGGCGATATGGTGTTTACCATCGAAGTCCATAACATCGAAGGTGGAACCGGTACAAACAACTCCGCCACCTTCACCATTACGGTTGAGGTGTATCGTCTGGGTCCTGGTGCTAATTTTTATGTTGACGGCATCAATGGACAAGACCTTGACGATGCGGATCGCGCCAAGTTCCCCGACAAGGCAGCCAAGACCGTGAACTTTATCTTCAACCGTTTGGGCTACATGCCTGGCGACAACATCTTCGTTGTGAACGAACTACCTATCAACAAGAACATTACTTGGGATGGCTCCAAGTTCCAGAACAATGTGAAGATCTATCGTTACCCAGGTGGCCACAAGTTGACGACTGGTGGTACGTCCACCGATACTAACCCGAATGGTCCTTACAATGGTCCTCTGGTCGATGTGACCAACACACTCCACATGAAGGGTGTTATCATGGACGGTATGTATGCCGAGTCCACGGCTCCGGTTAACGGTGTTCACAACTCCGTTCTTTATCCCACGGGTGATGCTGGTAACTGCACCTATGACGGTATTGCCGAAGCTCCGCTCATTACTATCTCGAACGGTGCTCGCGCCAACTTGACTGATTCGAAGTTGCAAAACAACTACAACAGCAAGACCGATTTTGTCAATGCAGGTGGTGCAGTCCATGTGGACTACGAAGGCATCCTCGCAATGAATTCCGCTAACAGAATTACTGGAAACTACAACGTCAACGGTGGTGGTGTATATGTCGACGGCTCCATGATTGTTTCCGACTATGTCTATGTCTTTAACAATTACAAGCAGGCTGCCAGTGGCTCAAAGGCCGATCCCGAGCAGAATAACGTTCAGTTGGCTCCTGTCAGTCAAGGAACTACAGGATTCCGTGTGGTGCAGCTCGGTACCTCCGACTCCAACGATGCCTACGATGAACTGCTGCAGAGCAACGATGCGGGGGAGACCAAGATTGGTGTCACCAAGGACGACTGGGATCACGCATACGATGGCTATATGCCTGTGACTTATGCCGAACCAGGTTCGTTGACCTATCTTAACGATCCTTACAGCACACAGTCGATGGTGGTCCATGATGGCGGTAAGTTTAAACTTGAAAGATACGTTTCATCGGAATACTCTGATAGCCCGAACTACCTCTACTGGTTGGAAACCTGGGTCACTGCTGTGACTAGCGAGCCTAATGGTTTCAACAAGGATCAAATCGACACGCCTGAGGAATTGGCTTGGGCCATCTCCATCGTCAATGGCGAGAACGGCTGTACCCCAGCTCCCAATACTAGCTTCACTCTGACTGACGATATCGACATGGCTGCAAACATCTGGGTGCCGATTGGCACAGAGACAGCCTTGTATAATGGTACCTTCGAAGGCAATGGCCATGTGGTGACAGGTCTCCGTGGCACCATCACCAGAACGGATATGGGTATGTTTGGACGCACTGATGCCAATGCCAACATCCAGAACATGGTGGTCAGCACCAAGTTCAACACCAACTCCGACAACCTCGGTACCGTGGTCGGTAATATGACGGGCGGTGTGCTGAGCAACGTGGAAGGTGCTGGCGAGAACACTAGCAGAAATAGTGAAGGCGCCAATGGCGGCTTGGTCGGTATCAATAGTGGTACCATCCACTCATGCTTCTCTGTTGCCACCATCAAGGGCGGCCAGAATTTGGGTGGCTTGGTGGGTGTCAACAACAATAACCTCTTCAACTCCTATAGTGCCGCAACTATGAGAGAAGGCCATGCTATGGCAGGGCTTGTTGCTACCAATAATGGTCGCGTGGAGAACTGCTATGACGCTACTGATGCTGCTGTTGCCTTTGCATCCAAGAACAATGGTACAATCCGTTATTGCTATGCCTCTAAACCAGCTGAAGGTGATCCTACCTACTTGAGTTTGACAGGAGACGGTTCTACCCTTGAGAAGCACGGCACCTATGGTGCTGTCGCAAACACCATCAAGGATCTTAATTACATGTATGGCGACAACAAGGTCACCGCTGCTGAAAACCAGACGATCGGCTATGTGAAGTCCACGCACGATTATGTTGGCAACCACACGGTGGTTTGGGATGGCTTGCTGAGCGTACTGAACCAATGGGTGGCCGATGGTAACGTCCAAGGCAAACCTGCTGGTTTATCCACTTGGAACCGTCCGATCAACAGCGCCATCAATGGTGACCTGCCAGTGCTGGCCTTCCCGAAGGATAACTGCTTGGGTACTGAAGACGGCAAGTTCTTGAAGTATTCGGCTTTCAACCTTGAGCACACCAACACTGGTGGTGACAAGGTAGAAGATGCTTTCGACAATGGTCTGGATGGCCTGTTGGAGGAATTCAATGCCCTTGAGGATGGTGGTGACATCTTCCTCTATGGTAACGCTACCGAGGTGGCCAATGTGCCTGGAACCAAAGTCAACGTTACCATCAACGAGGACGCCGTTCTGCTGCAGGCCGCCAACGCTGGCGACTTCACCGCAACAGTGGGTGTCACCTTCGACAACTCCTGCAAGACGGCTGGTGACTACATCGGCAACACGCTGACCTACGACTGGCACTTCATGTCGAGCGCGCTGCAAGACGCTCCGATCAATGCCACCTTCGGTGACCCGCAAGGCTTCATGCACGATGTCAACATCACGGGCATGGATGCCAACTGCTACTTCCCGAACGGCCTGCCGATGACGGCGGGCAACACGACGGGCGTGCAGTGGGACTTCTACACCTATTCGGAGAAGCACTACCACTGGATCAACCTGAAGCGCAACGACCACTTCTATCAGGAGTCGGGTCAAACGCTCAGCTATGCCAACGAGACGAGCTTCGTTCCCGGCAAGGGCTACATGATGGCCATCAGCCAGGACAGCTACATGAACAGCACGGGCAAGCTGAACAACGCCAACGTCCCGATTGCAATCACCAGCCAGGAGCCTCTGAGTCCGGAGTACAACAAGGGCTGGAACCTCGTGGGTAACCCCTACCAGGCCTACCTCGACCTGCAGGCGCTCTTGGATGACACCGACAATAAAGACAATGCCACCCAGGCCTATGTCTATGACGCCGACGAGAAAGCCTATGTTCCTTTCGTAAAGAAAGCCTCCGACAATCCGAGAATCCTCCAACGCTATGTTCACCAGCATCAGGGCTTCTTCGTCCATTCGGAGAAGGACAACGCTACGCTGACCTTCAAGCCTTCCATGGCTACGGCCACCATAGCTGAGGGTTACACCGCTCCTTACTTCCGTGGCGACGACAGGATCAACTACCCGTTGGTGAACCTCTTCGCTGAGAACGTCCGTGGCAACCGCGATCTCGCTGTCATCGAGTTCAACCGTCCGGAGTTGGGTGGTGCCACGAAGGTGAACGGCCTGCGCAACGCCAACTTCCAGCTGGCCGCCAGCCTCGAGGGCCATCGCTACGGCCTGGTCTTCACGCCTGAGGGCACGGAGAAGGTTCCGGTGCACTTCACCACCGAGGAGGACGGCACCTTCACGCTGACGTGGGAGACGCTGCACGGTGACTTCACGAGCCTGCTGCTGGTGGACAACATGACGGGCACGATCACCGACATGCTGCGCGCCGACCGTTACACCTTCGACGCCTCGAAGGACGACTATGCCTCACGCTTCTACATTACCTACACCGTCACGGCTGTGGATGAGTACAACGAGGGTGATGGCAGCTTCGCCTTCTTCGACGGCAGCGAGTGGGTCGTCAACGGCAAGGGCCAACTCGACATCGTCGACGTGACGGGTCGCGTGCTGTTCAGCAAGCGCCTCGCCAATGAGCACAACCGCGTGAGCCTGAACGGCGTGGCCAACGGCGTCTACCTGATGCGCGTGACCGACGGCAAGAACACCATGGTACAGAAGATTGTGGTGAAATAATTTGAATATTAACAATAAAAC
>JAFZKD010000015.1 GCA_017553785.1 Muribaculaceae bacterium
AAATGATCGAGGGGGCGCCTAACGTCGATCCTGCCGCCACCGTGAGAATCGCCAACTGCATTGACGTCAATTCCGCCAAGGGGCTGAGTCTGCAAGAGGCATTTGTCAACGACATGAAGAACTACTACAACGCCCAAATTGACGCGCTGGACTTCACCAAAAGCAGCACCCTGGACATAATCAACAAGTGGTGCTCAAAGAACACCGATGGCATGATTCCCAGCATACTTGACAAAATCAATCCTGATGCGGCCATGTACTTGCTCAACGCCATCTATTTCAACGCCGACTGGAAAGAGAAATTTGACAAAAACGACACCCGCAGTTCGAGTTTCACCTTGCCTGACGGATCTGTCGTGACACGTGAACTCATGCACCGCAAGGCTATCGCACAGGGTTGCGAGAGCGACTTGTGCTCCATGCTGCGCATTCCCTTTGGCAGCGGCGGCTACAGCATGTATGTCATGTTGCCTGCCGAGGGGATGTCCACGAGCGACCTTATCCGTGACATGAGCCAGCAGGAATTGACCGACCACCTGAATGCCATCAACATGACACCCCACGAGGTGGATATCCTCATGCCGCGGTTTGAAATCGTGAGCGATATTGACCTGAAAAGAGTCCTCGAGCCCATGGGCATCCAATCGGCGTTCACCGCCAGTGCCGACTTCTCTAACATGTCCAATGCAAGCCTGCGTGTGACGTTGATGAAACAGAAGGCCAAGATTGAAGTCGACGAGGACGGTGCCAAAGCCTCGGCAGTCACCATATCGGAAATGGGCCGCGCCATTTCCCCCGGACCACAACTATCTGAGAAGGCCGAGTTCCATGCCAACAGCCCTTTCCTGTACTTCATCCTAGAGGAGAGCACCCGCAGCATCTTCTTCATCGGCACCTACTGCGGCAACTAAGCAATCACAACCGTGTGTCTTATCTCTCGCGGATTGTTAACAAAATATATAAATAGAAGAGGGGACTTTTCCGAAAATAATAAGTATCTTTGCAGAATAAACCAAACTTAATAGCATCATGAACATGACAAAGAAGCTGATGACATTGATGCTGGCTATGCTGGCATGTGTGAGCGCAAGCGCGCAAGTTAAATTCGGCGCAAAGGTGGGCCTTGACTTGACCAACTTTTGGGGTAAGGAATGCGGGCACCAGTTGGTGCTCAACTATCAGGCGGGCCTGTTGATGGAATACAAGTTCCATCCTCACTTCGGGGTCGCTCCCGAGGTCGTGTTCGCGGCCCAGGGCGGTCAGGAAAAGGCCGATGATGCCAGCGATGTTGGGGGCTTCATCAGGAGCGATAAACACTATCACACTAACTACATCAACGTGCCCGTGATGCTCAAGTATTATCCGGCCCAGGACTTCAGCATTGACTTCGGGCCACAGGCGGGTTTCAATGTGTACAGCAAGTACACGAAAGGCAAACATGAAGCTACATATTACAAAGACATGACCAAAGCCGTTGATTTCGGGTTGGGCCTTGGATGCACCTATGACCTTGACAAGAATGTATTCATGCAAGTGCGTTATACCTTGGGCCTGACCAGGGTTTTCGAAGATCGTCATTACACTACTTATTCCATTAGGGACTACCACAAGAACGCCAATATCCAGCTGGCCTTCGGTGCGAAATTCTGACGAATAACATCTTTCGCAAGGTTGAGGGCAGTGGAGGCTCCTTTATGGGTATCTCCACTGCCCGTGGTTTTTCACATCTTTTAGGGTGAAAAGGTTGTGAGGGTGGAAGATTATGTGTATCTTTGGCATTCTTTTGTGAAACCGAAAACCAAGACAAAGAAATGACGGATAAGATTACCAATAAAATTACTAAGATTGTGTTGACCGGCGGCCCCTGCGCGGGCAAGACGACGGCTATGGCACGGATCATCGAGCACTTCAGCGGCCTGGGCTTCCAGGTATTCGCGATTCCCGAGGTACCCACGATGTTCAGCAGCGCCGGCATCAACTACCTGACACAGAACAAGGCCCTCTTCTTCGAGGCCGAGAAATCGACGCTCAACATCCAGCTGGCGCTTGAGGACCATTTTGCCAAGATGGCAGCCCAGTGCAGCAAGCCCGTGCTTATCGTTTGTGACCGAGGCACGATGGACATCAGCGCCTACGTTTCGCCCGAGTTGTGGGAAGCGTTAACCGAGGAGATGGGCACCAACACCGTAAAGCTGCGCGACGCGCGCTATGAGGCAATCCTGCATATGGTGACCGCCGCTGCCGGCGCCGAGCAGTTCTACACCAACGAGAACAACAAGTTCCGCAGCGAGGATGTGGAGTTGGCACGCGAGTTGGACCGCAAGGTGCTGAGCGCCTGGACCGGACATCCCCACCTGAGGGTTATCGGCAACCAGACGGACTTCGACGACAAGCTGCGCCAGGTACTCAACGAGATATCAACCGTGCTGGGCGTTCCCAGCCCCATCGAGCAAGAGCGCAAATACATCGTCAAGGTCACGGGCGAGATTCCTGAATATACCGAGAGCGAAATCACGCAGACCTACCTGCTGAGCGAGCCGGGCACCGAGATGCGCGTGCGCAAACGCGGCTGGCAGGGCAGCTACGTCTATTTCCAGACCATCAAGAAAACCGTGAGCAGCGACAAGCAGATCGAGACCGAGCGCCGCATCACCGCCCAGCAGTATGTTGACCTGCTGCAGCTGGCCGACCCCAACCGCAAGGCCATCAGCAAGATGCGCAAGTGCTTCGTGTGGAAGAACCGCTACTTCGAGTTGGACACCTATATCGAGCCGAAACTGGGCATGCAGATTCTGGAACTCGAGGGCATCAAAGAGGGCGACGAGGTGGAGATGCCGCCGTTCATCAAAGTTGTTGAGGACATCACCGGCAACGAGAAATATTACAACTACCAGCTGTCGCTGAGATAAGAGATTAGGCTTTAGACATCTGGACTTACTCGTTCAACTCTGATTAATATTCTTATATTAATCCTATAAATCACATGAAGTTATCATGACACTATTATATCCTGAAATGTCCTACAAAATAAAGGGCTGCATGATGGAGGTACACAAAACTCTCGGTGGCGGTTTTTTAGAACAAGTCTATCAAGAAGCTTTAGAACGCGAATTCAAAGAAGCAGACATTCCATATCAACGGGAAGCCCGTCTCAGAATTAATTATAAGGGCAGTTTTCTTCAAAAAGAATATATAGCAGATTTTATTTGTTTCAACAAAATAATTCTTGAGCTCAAAACAGTATCTGAAATTACAGATATTCATAAGTATCAAGTTTTTAATTACCTAAAGGCCACAGGATTCCAACTCGGAATAATTGCGAATTTCGCACAAAAAAGCCTTGAAACCTCAAGAGTGGTAAATAGCAATTATCTGCTGTATCAGTAATCAAACTCTGATTTCCAGAAACAATTATCTGTAGAATAAACTAACGCGAATTATGTATCGTCCTGAAAAAAGTTTACAGATTTAATACTCTATGTTCCAATAGACGGGTAATGCTGAGCCGTCATTGTTGGTGCCAAAGTCTGTTGGGGGCTCGATGCCCCCACAGACTTTTGATGACGGTCTAAAGCATCGCCGCCATTGTTGGTGCGGTGCAAATTTAATCCAAAATGTTGACATCCTCATAATATGGATAGTAGTTTTTCCACAACCGGTGAGTCTCGCATCCTGTCCTGTACACGTGTTCAGGCGTGTTCATGTTCAAGCTAAGGTGCGGTCTTTCAGCATTGTACAGCCGCATGGCCTTATGCACTCTGGTGTTCAGCCCGCACATGCTTACCTGCAGCGGGTACAGGTACTCGTTCTTGACGGTGCCGTTGACTCTCTCGGCTATGGGATTGTCCCTGGGGTCTCCGCTCTCGGTCATGGAGATGGCCATGCCGTTCTTTTCCATCAGCTTGACATACTCTAGCGAGCAGTATTGCGAACCTCTGTCGGAGTGGTGTATGATGGGCAGTTTTCTGTACTGGGGGTTCCTGTTGCGCATCGCCATCTTCAGGGCATCCATGGCATTCCCGGCACGCATGTTGTCTGCCACTTTCCAGCCCACGACCATCCTTGAGTAGGCGTCAGTGACCAGGAAGATGTACATGCTTTTCCCCTCGACGTAAAGGTAGGTGATGTCGGTGACCCAAACCTCGTCGGGCCTTGAGGGGACAAGCTCTTTTATCATATTCGGATAGGTGCGCAGCCCGTGACCCGAGAATGTCGTGCGGCGGTGGCGGTTGCGCCTGCGCACAAGCAGTCCCGCGCCACGCATGATGTCGAACAGGCTGTCGCGTCCGACTTCCACGCCATAGTCCCGCTTGAGCATGACTTTGAGTTTGCGCACACCCATCTTGGGATGTCGCTTCCTTATCTGTCGCACCGCATCAAGTATCCTGTCCACTTCCAGGGAAGACTCGTAACCGTGTCTAAACCCCTGGTAATATGCCTGTCTGCTATAGCCAAACAGTCCGCAGGCCTCATCCGCCGTGACGCGCGGATGGAGCTCGCGCAGGCGGCTCACTGTTTGGCTCCTGGTTTTTTTCTGATGGGGATCTTGAACTCCTTCTCGGCAATGTCGATCATGATCTCCAGTCCCTCCGAGCGCAGCCTCTCCAGCTCAAGCTCCCTGCGCAGGCGCTTGACCTCATCCTCGAGACTTTCTTTGCCCGGCGAGGCGGGCAAATCAATTTTTCTTCCTTTCACTTCTAAGACACTTTTAGCGTTTGGATCCACAAATTTACGAATCCATTCGATAAGAGCATTATCTCCACGCAACTTAAATTTCTCATAAATACCACGGCGGTCGATGTCCGTCTCGCAGTACTCCTTGATTATGAGCAACTTCTCATAATCCGTCTTTCGATTGTCATACTTCAT
>JAFZKD010000016.1 GCA_017553785.1 Muribaculaceae bacterium
AGATTGAGGAATGCGATCAAGGCACAGCACCGTGTCGTTGAAATCCCTTCTTCCAAGCTCAAAAAGGAGATCACCAAGATCCTCTTCGACCAGGGTTACATCCTGAACTACAAGTTCGTAGAGGAGGAGAATTCTCCCCGTGGCACCATCAAGATCGCGCTCAAGTATGACAACGTCGACCACGTTAGCGCCATCAAGTGCCTCACACGCGTCTCAAGGCCTGGCCTGCGCCAGTACACTGGCTACAAGGACATGCCCCGCGTGCTCAATGGTTTAGGTATTGCCATCATCTCCACCTCCAAGGGCGTTATGACCAACAAGGAGGCCAAGAACCAGAAGATTGGTGGCGAAGTATTGTGTTACGTTTATTAATGGAGGAGAAGCGCTATGTCAAGAATTGGTAAATTGCACATCGCCATCCCCGCTGGCGTAACTGTTGAACAAAAGGATAACGTTCTCACCGTGAAGGGTCCCAAGGGCGAACTCAAGCAAACCCTGAACCCCAACATCAAGGTTGAGATCGAGAATAACGAGATCCAGGTGACGCGCCCCAACGACGAGCGTGAGTCACGCGCTCAGCACGGTCTGTACCGTGCACTCATCAACAACATGGTTGTTGGCGTGAGCGAGGGTTTCAAGAAAGAATTGGAGATTGTCGGTGTCGGTTACCGCGCCAGCAGCAACGGCCAGGTGCTCGAGCTCGCTCTCGGTTACTCACACGCCATCTACTTGAAGATGCCGCCCGAGGTGAAGGTTGATGCTAAGACCGAGCGTAACAAGAACCCGCTCATCACCCTCGAGTCGTGCGACAAGCAGCTCCTTGGCCAAATCTGCGCCAAGATCCGCTCCTTCCGCAAGCCTGAGCCTTACAAGGGTAAAGGTGTTAAGTTCGTTGGCGAAGTTATTCGTCGTAAGTCTGGTAAAACGGCAGCTGCCAAATAATTAAGTAGAAAGGAAACATCATGATATCCAAATCTGACAGAAGAAACAAGATCAAGGCGCGCATCCGCGGCCGCATCAGCGGTACCCCCGAGCGCCCCAGGCTGTGTGTGTTCCGCAGCAACAAGCAAATTTATGCCCAGGTCATTGACGACATCGCTGGCAATACCCTCGTTTCGGCTTCCTCTAAGGGAATCACCGAGGGCAACAAGAGCGAGATCGCCGCTAAGGTGGGTGAGGCCGTTGCCAAGAAGGCCATCGAGGCCGGAATCAACACTGTTGTGTTTGACCGCAATGGTTTCCTGTTCCATGGTAGAGTTAAATCGTTGGCCGATGGCGCACGCAAAGGCGGACTTAAATTTTAAGAATCATCATGCTGAAGAAAAATAATCGAGTAAAGATCGCTGCCGACGCCGAATTGAAGGAGCGTCTCGTGGCTATCAACCGCACCACCAAGGTTACCAAGGGTGGTCGCACGTTCACCTTCGCCGCCATCGTTGTTGTTGGCGACGGCAATGGCATTATCGGCTACGGCTTGGGTAAGGCCAATGAGGTTACCACAGCTATTTCTAAAGGTACCGAGGTGGCTAAGAAAAACCTGATCAAGGTCCCCGTTCACAAGGGCACCATTCCTCATGAGGTAGTCGCCAAGTACGGTGGCAGCCGCATTATCATGAAGCCCGCCAGCGCCGGTACCGGTGTGAAGGCTGGTGGTGCTATGCGTGCCGTCTTTGAGACGGTAGGTGTTACCG
>JAFZKD010000017.1 GCA_017553785.1 Muribaculaceae bacterium
TGGGGGTGGATGGAGAGGATGGAGTGGCGGGGGATCCGTAGAGACCGGCATTGGCCTCACCGCCATCGATCAGGCGTTGGGTGAGGGTGCGGAATTCCAATTCTGAGAAAACTTGCCTTAAAGTGTCCATGTTAACGGCCTCGCGCCGCAACGCGTCGGCATCGAAGGTGACGGGGACATCAGTGATGATCGTAGCCAGCCACTTGGACATGCGAATCTGTTCGGCATTCTCCTCGAGCCGCTGCTTTTGGGCACCCTTAAGTTCGCTGGTGTGTTCCAACAGGTTCTCGATGGATCCGTATTGCTGGATCAGTTTTTCGGCGGTTTTGGGTCCCACCCCAGGGCAACCGGGGATGTTGTCTGCCGAATCGCCCATGAGTCCCAGAATATCGATTAGCTGTGTAGGACGCTCGATGCCGTATTTGTCATTGACTTCGTCAACACCCATGATCTCGTTCTTGCCAGGGTTAAAGATTTTGATGTTGGGCGTCACCAGTTGGCCGAAATCCTTGTCTCCGGTGACCATATAGGTAAAGAAACCCTGCTGCTCAGCTTGGTGTGAAAGGGTTCCGATGACATCATCGGCTTCAAAGCCCTCGATTTCAAAGATGGGGATGCGGTAGGCTTGCAGTATCCGTTTGATATATGGGACTGCGACCAAGATGCCCTCGGGGGTCTTCTCGCGGTTCGCTTTGTAGGCCTCGTAATTCTTGTGCCTGAATGTGTTGCCTCCCGGAGGGTCAAAACACACGGCGATGTGTGAGGGCTGTTCACGCTTGAGCAGGTCTTGCAAAGTGTTGACAAAGCCGAAGACGGCCGATGTATCGATGCCTGTCGATGTGACGCGAGGGCTGCGTATCATCGCATAAAACGCCCTGAAAATGAGCGCATAAGCATCAAGAAGCAGCAGTTTTTTGTTAGGTTCCATAATTCAGTGTTGTTTCCAGGGCATAAAGATAGTGAAAAATTCCTGTTCATGGTTTTGTGTTTTCAGTTTTTTCAGGCCTTATGAGACATTAAATTCAGGTCTAACAAGAAACGTATAAAATTACTCTTAAAAATGGTGATGCTCTCAGGAATTATTAGTAATTTTGCAGACTATGTCAATATCGCTGACACATATCCAGGAACAATTGAGACCTCAGCTTGATGCACTCAATGACATCATTGTTACTACCTTGACGAGTAACAGTGAGCTCACTAACAACATAGTGACATCCTATATGAAGTCCAAGGGCAAGATGCTGCGACCCATCATTACCTTGCTGAGCGCCAAATTCTTTGGCGGAATCAATGAGAAGGCATTGAATGCCGCAGCGGCCTTGGAGATGCTTCACAACGCCTCACTCATCCATGACGATGTCATTGACCAGGCCACCGAGCGTCGAGGTTTTCCAACGATTAACAATGTGTGGAGCAATCATGTTGCTGTCCTAGTGGGTGATTTCTTTGTCACTGGAGCCCTGCGTTGTGGTGTGGCCACTGGTGACGGCCGCATTCTGTCGGCTTTAGCCGACATGGGCCGTGACCTTTCGCTTGGAGAGATCGACCAAGTGGATTTTGCGCGCAAACACAACATCGATGAGGCCACTTATATGGAAATCATCAGGTCCAAGACCGCGTCTTTGTTTGAGTGCTGTGCTGTGGTTGGAGGTTATGCCAACAATGCCCCGCAAACAGCTATTGACGAGTTGAAGCGATTTGCCCGACTGCTGGGTATCTGTTTCCAGATCAAGGATGACACGTTTGATTACTACCATGACCCCATTGTCGGCAAGCCGACAGGGAATGATCTGCGTGAGGGAAAAGTGACATTGCCGCTGATTTATGCCCTCAACCGTGCTGACATGCCCGAACGCGACAAGATGCTGGAACTGGTCAACCAGGAGACGCTCTCCAGCGAAGACATTGACAGCCTGATAGAGTATGCTAAGCGCGCGGGAGGAATTGATTATGCCTATGAGACGATGAAACGTCTGCGCGACGAGGCTAACGACGTGCTCTCGCCCTATTCGCCCGATGAGACAGTTGACCAACTGCGGGAAATCTTTGACTATGTGATTGAGCGCAAGCTTTGAAAGAGATAGGAGATAAAAGATAATAGATATTAGATTGTTCTTTTTGGGGGATTCCATTTTTCTGAGAAATGCTGCAACCCTATCTGATAGCAGGACGAGTCGAGGCTGGCTGTGACGAGGCCGGCCGAGGATGCCTAGCCGGTCCGGTGACAGCGGCAGCGGTGATATTGCCGCCCGATTTCCATAATGAGCTGATCAATGACAGCAAGCAGTTGTCCGAACGCCAACGCGAGAAATTGCGCCCCGTCATCGAGCGTGAAGCCATCGCCTGGGCGGTGTCGATGGTCTCACCCAAGGAGATTGACCGTATTAATATCCTGCGGGCGAGCATCACCGCCATGCATCGGGCATTGGACCAGTTAAGCGTCCGTCCAGAGGGCATTCTGGTTGACGGCAACCGTTTTTTCCCTTATCATGATATCCCCTACACGACCATCGTCAAGGGCGACGGCAAGATGCTGAGTATCGCTGCGGCATCGATTCTGGCAAAGACTCATCGTGATGAGGTGATGCGACAGCTTGACAAGGAATACCCACAGTATGGCTGGGCCAAGAACAAGGGTTATCCCACGCCTGATCATCGTGCCGCCATTGCTCAACATGGTGTAACGGAACACCATAGGCGAACGTTCCAATTGTTGCCTCAGCCCACACTGTTTGACGGCATGGATTTTTGAGCCTTACCTCAATGATGATAAAACAAAAGGGCATGCCTAGCAAGGCGCGCCCTTTTGTTATACAGTCAATAGCACCGTTGTCTACTTGATGACTTTGGCTGTTGAAGTTGTGCCGTCGCTGAAGCGGGTCACAATGATGTTGATGCCATCGAAGGGCTTTTTGGACGTCATGCCAAGGGGATTGATGTAGGTAACATCAACCACATCCTTATCGATGAAGAACGATGTGACATCGGTGGGATCGCCAGGATCGGCCGAGCCTCCCATTGCGAAGCCACTGCCGCCGTCACGATTGCCACGCAATCCAGCGGTCTGGTCATCGACACGTCTGTAGTACATGCGGCCGTAGAACTTGACATCCTTGTGCTTGCCATTCTCGATGCAGAAGGTGTAAGCATTGTGGAGGTAAGAACCGTTGGCATCCTGTTCGGTCCAGCTACCAGCTCCTGCAAAACCGCTCTGGGATCCAGTGCCGCTTACGTTGACCTCATCAATCAACTCCTCGGTCATCTCGCCGACACCTTGTCCAATGACATAAGGCTTGTACTGTCTCCACGCACGAACGAGGAAGCATTCATAGGTGTGGCCATTGATGTCGATATCGGGGATGTCACCGTTAACACGTACACCAGCTGTCATATAGGCGTAGTACATGCCAGTGGTACCGTCATAGTAAGGATCACGGCAGCGGCTGCTGTGGTCATAGATAACCTCGCATCCCATGCCAGAGATCGTGGGATTCTGCTCCATGCGCGAACCGTAGGTGTTGCCTTGGGTGATACGACCGTTGGCAACAGTGACGGGGACATACCATGTATCCTTGAAGTCGTCAACTGTCTCATTGTCGACCATCTCTATCCACTTCTCGCTGGCCCCATTGAAGTCAATGACCTCGTACTGAACCCAGTTCTCGTTATGGACATAGGTCGTGAAGTTGTCATAGGCAATGTCGTGGGTCGCATAGGCGATTGAGCTTTGGTCATTACCAGCTGCCCAGTTGTTTTCACTGCTCTTAGTGGCAGGGTTGTGGAACAGGCGATAGCCGGTAATGGCTTGGTCGTTTTTGGCGAGCACCTGTACGTGGCCGTTGGTGATGTTCTCCTCGAGCTGGTGATTAGTGTCATCCAACATCTGCTGTACGGTATAAGGTCCATAGACGTCAAGGTCGGTCTTGTAAACGGGAACCATCACAGCATTACTGGTCAGGGTGCTGTTGACAGTGATACCATTACCAGTAACCGTCACGGTATAAGTCACATCACCGATGGTAATAGTGAACGAACCGCTGTGGGGTCCCTCGTCGGTAGGCGTATAGGTCACTGTCAGGTTGATGCTGTTGTTGGGCTGAACCAGGTCATTGCCCGTCACGTTGAACACATCGGGCAGATTTGTCAGGTCAAGCGACGGCGTGAAGTCTTGGTTACCCGTGTTGGTGATAGTGACGGTCTGACTGCTTGTCCTGCCGATGATGGCATCGGTAAAGGTTACCGAGGAAGGACTAACAGTGCCTGCAGTAATGGGAATCACCTCGGCTTCCCATTCAAAGGTCACCTTGGGCAGGAACTGCTGGCCGCGAGAGGTAGAACCATAGGAATACATTCCAGTGTAGGTGGATTGGGTCTCACCAGCAAAGTAGGTGCGACCATATTGACCAGCCTCTGTAACAACTTCAATAAGCAGGTCACCGCCTTCATAGACAAAGTCGTCGGACAAGTTATCAAATACCCATTCGGTAAGACCCGTTTGAGCCGAACTGGGCATGGTGATTGTCTTCACTGTAGTGAAAGTCGCATTCTTGCGGGTGGCTGTGGATGAATAGCCAGAGGTGCCGCTGGGCATATTGGCGAGCTTCACGGTCACGGTTCCATTTCCTCGAGAGGCTTGGTAGTAGAAGTTGATGCCTGAGTAACTGCCGCTAGTTGTCGGGTAGAACGTGATCTTCTTGATAGTCTTGCCGTTCATGCCCGAATTGTTGAACTTGGCGGCAGGGTACAGCATCTGGTTCACCTGTGCTTGCTCATAGTAATAACCGTAAACGGGCAGGTACTGGTTGACTCCCGATTCATCACATACGGTGACATCGGCCTTAATTTGGGCTGTGCCACTAATGGTCACGGGATCTGCATCCGTACTTGTCAGGGTAATCGTGGCGGTGTGGTAACCAGTATAAGTGGGGTTGTACGTGATGACTAGGTTGCCTCCGCTACCCAGATTAGTTGTGCTGATACTGTAAACGCCGTACTGATCATTCAGCGTTGCGATGATGTCATCAGTAAGCATCAAACCAGAGACATTAACCGTTTGGGTATAACTGTTGCCAGGTTCGCCTTCAAAGGTGACGTTGGTAGGACTTGCAATGATGTGGGGACCTCCATGCTCAGCAAGGATATACTCAATACCTGCCAAGGCATTGATCTTACCGTTCCCAAAGTGGGTGGCATTGGCACCACTGGTAACCCAGGAGTCCTTGATGGCTGTTTGGGCCATGATGTCCTTTACCTCACTGTTGGTGAGTGTCTTGCCGCATTCGGTAGCCGCCTGCAGCCACAGAGCTACGATACCAGCCGCCGCAGGCGTTGCCATTGACGTGCCCTGTGCCGTACCGTAAGGATAGTTTGCGTTATTGACTAGCGGGTCAGAGCTGCGGCCAGTGCGATTATGGTTATATGCTGAGATAATCACTTCACCAGGAGCGGTAATCCAGGGATGCATTGTTCCAGCAGGACAAGCGCTGGCAGTGGCGTAGCCCGAGAACGGACTGATGTCGCCTATTGAGGCGCTAGAATAACCATCACGGGTTTTGTATGAGCCGACAGAGATCACTTCGGGCATGACGGCATGGTCGCTCACACTGACGTCATCGCTTCCCAATACCCAATTGTGACCACTGGTAGTTAAGTAGTTGGTGTAATAACAGTAGGCACCGCCCCACATATCGACGTAACTGCTACCGCTGGTAGGATAAACTTCAACCGCAAGAGTATAATTGCTGGTGTAATAACTGCTTGATCCAGAAACGCTTTGTGATTTACATCCGTTGGCATATAAACGGAATTGTCTTTTACCGGTATTAGAGTTGGTTGCCCAGTAAGCAGTAAAAGTACCATTATAGTAACTGCTCAAGCCACTCACAGTCGTGGAATTGCCGCTGGACGGGGGGGTGAGTGTCACAGTCGTGATAATGGCTCCTGTGCTGGTATTCAACACATAGATTTTACAAGCCAAAGATACGTTTGGAGTGCGAGCCCATGCATCTACAACGTTGCCATAGTAATAGTAACCACAGTCTCTGTCGCTGTAATAATTGCATCTCACGATGGCACCCAACGGATTGCTGCTGCTCGCCGTACCCGAGGCATACAGACCACCACCCTCACTGGCAACAGCATTGCCGGCACGGTTGGCTGATGCGAACAGGCAGATCCTGTTGGGGTGGCTGTCACCAAATAATTGTTTCACCACCACCTCGGCACCACCGCCATACTGACCGTCACGGGGGCCGTAGCCGTTACTCCAGCTGTTGCTTACCACAAGGGGCTTGCCAACTGCGTCGGCATAGTCGCACATTTTTTGGAAGGCGTTGGATGTGTATGTGCTGATCAGGCCATTCACACCTGCCAGAAACAGATCTGCTCCAGGAGCCATACCTCCGTATGTGGCATTGGCATGATCGTCAGTCACCGTGACATCGGTGCCATTAATAATCACGCTCGAGCCACCGGCGATTGAACTGGTGTGGGTACCGTGGTCTGAGGTTGTGACGCCATCATTTGGCATCGACCCCGAACCGGTCCAGTCGGTTTCAGTGGAGCCATTGTAGGCATAGGCCCTTTTAATGCGGTTATTGCCGTTTTTATCCTTAAAGGCAATGTGGTCGAAATCGATACCACTATCAATGATACCGAGGATTACGCCACTGCCGTCATATATGTGTTGCAGTCCGGCAATGGTGGCATCCTGCGAGAGTGTGAGCACATCATCGACATTGGTCGCCTGACGGGCTAAATCAGTTTCTACTTCCATCGTTTCTCCCACTTCAATGTTGATGACGCCCTCGAGGGCTGCGACTTTTTCAATCATGTTAATGGGGATGTTGGCCGTGAGTAAGCCTTCGTCAAATCGACACTGGATGAGCACACCCAGATTCTCTAGTTCGATGATGTCATTTTCATTAGTCACTCTCACAAATGCTGAGATATAGACTTCTCCGTCAATTGTGTCAGGTGTGGCAATGGGGCGTTGTGGTATACGATTTGGTTTTAATTTATCACCACCCCTAAGATCCTGTTTGGGCACATCAAAACTGATCTTGCCTGCCATCTCGTCAAGGAACATCTGTGTTGAGATCGACATTTTCTCGATGTTGGCTATTTCTTGTGCTAGCACTGTTATACCAATGGTCAAGAAACCGAGCAGTAGCGCAAAGCGTAATTTGTTCATTATCGTTTTCATATCGGGAAATATGTTTTAGTCGTTAATTGTAATCCTTATGTGTTGCGCATTCTTGCTCTCGTTCATAGGCTTAGAATTCGAGCCACCATTTCCTATAGTCGCTTGCCAGTTGTTTCCGAATCCGTGTTCAACTGATGCGCTTGATGCCGTCCCGTCCCCGCTGGAAATCACGATGCGTGTGATGTCGCTTGAATAGTTGTTCGTAAAGTCATTCAATGCGTTACCTTTGAACTCTATGGCTCCATTAGCCGTGACAGGGACAATCCAACTGAATGTTTCGCCAGGAGTGAATTCATGAAGCACATTGTTGACATATATCGCCCCTGCGCCGTCATCACCCGTACTTGTGGTGATGGTTACGGTGACACTGTTCCCCATGAACGTCTCAGGCATGAGGTACAATATTGAGCCATAGTATACAATATATGCGCAAGTGCCTGCGCTTGGTGTGTAAATATTCGTGCCAAGGAATTCCCAATTGTTGGGACCTACGTATGCCGCGGTTGAAATATCGGTAGAGGTGGCCGCTGCGAAGTCGGCACTCGCATAGAAGTCCAAACCAGTTGCACCATTATTAGGCAATATCACATTAGCATCAAACGAAGTTGAGTAGTTGTAGTATGCCGAATGGTTGTTTTGGTCGGTTTCGGCATAAAAGACGTCGCTCAGTGTGCCCAAATCGTATAGATTGATGGTGTCGTTCACACTATAGGTTGTTGTTGAAACGCCTGAAAGGGCCGTTTCTACTCCCCAGTCATCACCTTGCCAGTAGCTAATGGAAGGATTAACAGTTGCCGTGGGAATGAGCGAACTGGGAATAGCGGCGAATGCGATGAGCGCAATGTCGGGGGACTGAGCCAGATAGTAGGAACTACCGCTTTGCTCACCACCATAAATATTAATGACATCGCCACTGTTGACTCCTGTGAAGGTGCGAAGCACATATGCTCCACCAGCTGACACTTGCGAAGTGACATACCAGCCTCCAGAGTTATAGTTGTATCCAAAATAACCTCCTCGGACATTAGAACCAACATAAACAATCAATTGGATGACGGCATTGGTATAACCATCGGGTACGGTGAAAGTCAATCCACTGGAAGATGTGATCGTGCCGTATCCACTTGTCTGCCAAACAAGACCAGAACCGTCAGTGCTCCAATTATCGGGGAGGTAGTCGTTGGTAAGGGTAAGATTGCTTGACGGTGCAGAACTGCCGTCGCCATAGAAGTTGATGATGCCGATATATTCCATGTCTGGGTAATTGACTTCGGCATTGAGGTTGATGCGGGCGAACGTGTTGTCCACGCCTTGGTCGTCCACACGGTGGAGAACAATGTGATTGTCTCCGTCGTTGAGCATACCGGCACTGAGTTTGTTCTCGCTGTCAGGTTGGCTGAGCCTGAGCAGGTTCTCGTAGTTGTTTCGCTCATTCACGGTGGTATAGGTGCTCTTGTTATCCACCAGGGTAAGCTTAATTCGCTCGGCAGGTGTCACCCCAG
The DNA here is from genome assembly GCA_017553785.1 of Muribaculaceae bacterium. Lineage (GTDB taxonomy): Bacteria > Bacteroidota > Bacteroidia > Bacteroidales > Muribaculaceae > Sodaliphilus. The sequence goes on from JAFZKD010000017.1 coordinate 8,710, forward strand.
GTGATACCTGCGCATGAGCAGTCGTCCACCCTGTCATCAGCACGAGAGCGAACAACAATAGATGATAGGAAAATCGAGTCATAACTATTGTTAGTGGTTGATTAAAATTTTTATTTTTTTCTTTTTTGATTATATTGGTTTTCAATATGCTGTCAAAAATTGATGGCAATGTTAATATGTGATTGAAGTGTCATGAAACAACAATAAATAAAAATTTTGGAAAAAATTATTTACGTTATTCCAATAAGTTGCAAAAATAATGCTTTTTTTTAAAATAATGTGAAAATTTCAATAAAAATTTAGCATTTTGCTTGGATTGTCATGGATTTGCATTAAAGTGTTAATGGCTTTCGGTCTTAGGTTATTATTTGTTTACAGCTTGCCGATGTGAGTCGGACACTGTGACTATCGAATGAGGCTGGCAATAAAGACAAAAAAAGAATGCTCCCTATCAATGGGGAGCATCCTTTTTATAGTTGGAGTTAATTCAAAGAATTACTCGGGCCAGTTACCAGTCAACAGGTAGTCGATGAGCGTGGTAACATCTGCAATGGTCATGCTGCCGTTCAGGTCGCAGTCGGCCTCGGGAATCATCTCAGCTCCGCTGAGCAGCATGTCGATGAGGGTGGTAACATCAGCGATGCTTACATTGCCACTCTTGTCAACGTCGCCACGCATTACGTCGTCAGCAACCTCGGTGATCTCGGTGATGTAGATCTGGGGGTTACCGTAGTAGATGGTAACGATACCGGTCACGTCATAGGTCTTGCCCTCCTCGATGGTGGGAAGCTCGACATTGAAGGTGTTGAAGAATACGAGGCTGTCGGCAGCGTTGTAGAAACGCTTAGCGTTGTTAGCGTCGGTCAGCAGGCTCAGACCCTTCATGATCACGTACTCATTAACATTGTCGTTGGTGATAGCGGTGCGCTCGAAGGGATCCGCATCACGGGTGTCACCGCTGGCAGCGATGTCCTGGGGCTCGGTGAACTCAGGAACACTGTTGTAAACTGTGTACTTAGCACTCCAACCGTCGCTCAGCACGTCACCGTTAGCGAAGGTGCCCTCAACAGTGCCGTAGATGAGACCGCTGGCGTTCTCGGTGTCGCGGATCCACATGCGGGTACCGTTTTGATAGGTAACAACCACGTCGTTGTACATGGTGAAGGTGGAGTTCTCGCTCAGTTCATAAACCTCGGAGATGCTGTTCACGTCATTGGTCTGGGGAACATAACCCTCGATGCCGAGGATGATGAGCTGCAGGCCATTGTGGGTGCTAACGACACCATCAACGGTGTAGTTTCCTTCCTCTTCGGGAATTGACTCACTGAAGGTGTTGTACATCACCATGGTGGTGCCATCAGTCATGGTGGCGGTGACGTTCTTGCCACTAGCAGTGAAGCTCTTCACGTTCTTCACCTGAACATAGGCGTTAACCATCGTGGTGTCAAGAGCGGTGATTTCCTGGATAGCGGCGAGATTAGCGTTGGTGTTGCCACTAGCGCTAACGTTGGCAGCGTTCACATACTCCATCAGGCCATTGAAGATCTTGGTCTGGGCGGTCCATCCCTGGCTCAGAACGGTACCTGCAGGGAAGGTTACATCGGATTGACCATTGATGTTGCCATAGATCAGACCATAGCCACTGTTGTCGCGCAGCCACAGGTAAGCACCCCTCTGAACGGTAACTACAGCGTCACCATCAAAGGTGAAGTCGGTAGTAGTAGGCAAAACGTTAACCTCTGCAAGAGTGTTGATGGGTTCTACAGGCTCAACCAAGGTGTAAGTAGCGGTAACAACTTCACTTTCGTCAGTGCCCTTCACGGCCTTAGCCTGGAGAGTGGTGGTCTCGGTGAAGGTCAGAGCACCAGTGTACTCAGTCCAGTCGCCATTAGTCTTGTAATAAATAGTGGCGCCATCCTCGTTGTTGGTGATCTCAACAGTGATGCTCTCCTCAAAGTCCTGAGAAGCGGGAATCGTGGGAGCGGCAACAGTTACAACGGGCAGTTCGCCATCAACATAGACGCGAATCTCGGTGCAACGCACCTGGTTGAGGGTAGCGGTGAAGGTCACGTTTTGTGCACTTCCGACCCAAACGCCATTGTTGCCCTCATAGGCCATACCAGTTACCTCGCCGAAGTTGCTGGCGGGGTTACCGCTGACGCCGTCAAACTCGATGCGGATGATGTTGCCGGCGGTCGAGGTGAAAGCGATGGTCTGGTTCTTGTAGATGCGGTAGTGACCGTTGATCATACCATTGGACACGGTGAACGAAGCACCGGGACGGGTAACGGTGTACTCAGCAGCCGTTGTGATGGCCTCGTCATCAGCATAGTTGAAGACGATGCAGGTGCCGGTAACGGGGGTGTTCTTGGTGTAAGTAGCAGAAACAATTTCGCTAACAAGGTCACCCTTCTCGGCCTTGGCGTAAACCTTTGTGGTCTCGGTGATGGTGAAGGGAGCGGTGTAGGTGTTCCAAGTGGCCATATCATCGGTGCTGTACTTGATGGTGGCTTCGCTGTCATTGTGGCTGATGGTAACCTCAAAGCTGTCATTAAAGCTCTGAGCAGCGGGCAGCGTGGGAGCAGCTAACGTCTCAACAACCTCGCCACCGATGGTGACAACGATTTGGGTGGCGCGCATTTGCTTTTCGGTAGTAAATTCCACTGTAGCAGCATCGCCAGTCCAAGTTCCTACCGAGCCATTGGTGGTGTAGTTGCCGACGGTATAGGTGCTGTTACCAGGACCATAGTTGTTAGTACCAGTAGCCGTGCAGGTGAATTCAATCTTGGTGATGTTGCCAACGGTTGAAGTAATGGTGGCCGTGGAACCAGCATAGAAACGATACTGAGCAGTTGCAAACGCTGCATCATTGCACGTGATGGTGATACCATCCTTGGTGACTTCGTCAGCAGAACCATTGGTCGATGTTGAACCAAGGTCGGTACCTGCTGTAAAGGTCACGGTCGTCTGAGCCCAAGCCGACATGGTCAGCAGGGCAAGCGTGAGGAGAGAAAATAATTTCTTCATAAATGCTTGAATGAATTAAGAAGTTAATGAATATGTTAATAAACAAAAAAGATCTTTTAGAGCGCCATGTAAAGCGAGGTTCATTTCACGCCGCAAAGGTAGTCATAATATTTGGATTTCCAAGCAAAAAAACCTCCAAGTTTTTTGGGTATTGCTAACTGCTTGACCAATAGCTGAAAAACGATTATTTCTCTATGGCTTTTCACTTGGGTTTAGCGTTGCGTTAGGTTGTGTTTGCCACCTTATATATTATATAGGAAGATAATTACTCCAAAAAATAAGCGCCGTTGCCAGCAAAGGCACACGGCGCTTAATCAAAAGACTTATCTTATTTATCGGATAATCTTGGCGGTCGAAGTCGTTCCGTCGGTGTAGGTGGTCACTACGATGTTGACACCGTCGAAGGGTGCTTCGCTCTGCTGGCCAGCTACATTGATGTAACGTACATCGGCAATCTGCTTATTGGCCGTAATGTTGTCAACACCGGTCTTGTCGCTGACCTTGCCGATGGCATCGGTTGCGAGCAATGGCAGGTGTTCGTGAGTCACAAACAGCACGTTAGCCATGATGACATCATGATTCAGACCATTAAAGTCGCTGTTTGCTGTTACAGTCAGTTGCAAAATGTTGCCCTCGTTTCCAGCAAAGGGAGTCATTGATTCAGACAGCCCGATGATGCTGTAGATGTTCTTTTCTGCCTCGTGTTGCCGGCTGTAGAAACTGCACTCGTTACCGCGGTCAATGCCTGTGATATCAACGAGTTCAAGACCCTGCGGCAAGATAACTTCGCACTGCAAAGCGACGTACTGGTGCTCGTCGTTGTTGAGCATGACATCGATGGTGCGTGTTTCACCGGCACGCATTGAGATCGATTGCAATGCTAGGGCATCACTAGTGGTGGCGTATTGTTCGCCAATCAAGGTGCGGATGCGTTGCATGGCTTTGGAAGCGTTGCCAGTCAACAGGTAGTCAATGAGCGAGGTGACATCGCTGATGCTGATGGTTTCGTCATGACTTACGTCGGCAGCTTGAGGCTGGATTTCAACCTCCCCAGTCAACAAGTAGTCAATAAGCGTGGTCACGTCAGCAATGTTCACCACACCGTCTCCGTTAACATCGCCATATAGGAAATCGTCATTTGGCTCATAGAAGAATTCTCTCCACTGATCGGCATCCATGTACTGCTGGGCGCTTGTCGCATCGGGTGTGATGAGGGGAACAGAGGACTGGTTAACGCCTGCCCATACCTCTTTACCCACAGCAGGAACCTCAACAGCGTTGGTCTTGAGCGTCCTCATGCCAATCATGCCTGCCATGGCATAGTCGCCCAACGAGACAAGGCTCTGGGGCAGACACATGGTGTCAATTTCGTTGCTCACATTATAGAATGCGTAACCACCGATGGAAATAACGCCATCAGGCAACATGCGGCCCGGATTGAGCAGTTCATCACCCGCAAAGGTGAAATCATAGACACGCTCAAGGGTCTGAGGCACGATGTGTGCCCTTGAAGGGCCAAGGGGTCCATTGCCCGAACTGTGTCCTGTTGCGGGTTTCGGGAAAACGACATTGGTGAGCAGGTGATTGTGTGCAAACGCGCCCTCGCCCAGATGGCTCATGCCATCGGTAAGGCTGATTGACGAAAGATTAGTTTGAGCAAAAGCCCAATCGCCAATGGTTCCCAATCCTAATGAAGAGATATTGATGTTCTCAAGCCCAGAGTTGATAAACGCTTCCTCGCCGATGTGGCTCATCTTGCAATTGTTGGCGATATTGAGCGTGGTGAGTGCGGTACAGCCGTTAAATGAACCTGCACCGATGTTTCTTACATTTCCACCAATCTGCACGTTGTTCAGACTAAAGTCGCCCAAGAAAGCGAAGTCGCCGACCTCACCGCCTTTGATGACGGCTGTCACGAGATTTTCGCAGCGTGAGAACACGCCTTTGCCCATGAACATGAGTGATTCGGGAATCTCGATGCTGGTCAGTGCGCTGCCGGAAAAGGCATAGTCATCGATGAGACTCAGCGTTTCGGGAAGTGTGATGCTCGTCAGCTGATAGCATCCTGCAAAAGCGGCATAGCCAATCGACTCAAGGTTGGCAGGCAACTTGACAGTCACAAGTTTCTTGCCAAAGAAGGCCGTGCGAGGGATCTCACTGCCTGCATAGGTCGTTACCGTACCATAGAGGGCTTTGCCCTTGTTGTAGGGCACGATGGTAGCCTGGCTGAGGTCGAGCGTCGTGAGCTCGTTCAACTCGTTGGTGATAAACAGGAAGTCACGTGCATCCATAGTGCCTGCAACAGTGAGGGTGGAGATGTCGACATCTTCATCCACTGCTTGGGCAAGTTGGCCTGCAGTGTTCGTCACTATCAGAGCGTGTGAGGTAAAAGTAGTGACAGCTGCCAAAAGCAGCAAGAAAAACAATTTGCGCATTTGTATCTCTGTTGTTTGTAGTTATAATCCGCGAATTAACCCGCAAATGTACACATTTTTTGTCTGACGCAAAGAGATTTAACTATTTTTTATGATTTTTCCCGCCTTGAGCAATGGCCGAGGGTGGCTGCTCGAGAAAAAAACAGGAGAGGCATCCTGTGGCAGGCGCCTCTCCTTGAGATGGTATTCTAGCCTTTATCGGGCTAGTCGCTAAAGCTTAACAGCGGTGTTAATTACTTAACGACCTTGGTGGTCTTGGTGCTGCCGTCGCTGTAGCGGGTGACTACGATGTTGATGCCGTCGAAGGGCTTGCTGCTAGCGACACCCTGGGCGTTGTAGTAGGTCTTAGAAACAGCGTTATCAGCGCTGATCTCGTTAACACCAACAGCGGGATCGAACGATACCTCACGTTCTACAACGTAGTACAAGGGCAGTTCAGCCTTAGCGCCTTCCTTCTTCACGTAGTACATGCGAACGAGGAATTTGGTCTTGTCCTTAGAGCTCAAGAGAGCACCGTAGGAGATACCGCCGTGCAGAACGTCATCCTTCGGGTCACCGAATACAACGTTGGTCTCGTTGGTCAGTTCCTCAACGATGAGCTTGTCGGCCTCGCGGGGAGCGGTGGGATCATTGTTGTTGAAACCGGTAACGGGATCGTAAACGAAGCCACGAACGCCGTCGCAGAGACGCCATACACGATACATGAATACGTCATAGTCAACGCTTGCGTACTCGGGCAGAGTAGCTTCAACATTGATGATGGGGTTGAAGATACAGCAGATCTGCCTGTTCTCATCGAACCAGGTGACATACTGACCCTGGGTGTAGGTACTACCCTCGGAGTTAGCATCGATCTTAGCAACGCCAGTCTTCATGATGGGGCTACCATAGCTGTTCTCGCCATCGTTCTTAACGCGATCGGTGCCGAAGGTCCAGATCACGGGTGAGTAAGCAGCGAAGTCGCCATAGCTGCCGGTGATGATGTCAAAGTCGTACAGGTTGAGGGTGCCCTCTTCGTAGATGTTGCCGGCAAGGTTCAGGGCGTTATTCATCTCCATGAAGGTACCGTCGGTGCGGCGCTGGAGCTTGGAGATCTGGTCATAGATCTTGTTCTCGTCACCGCGATCCAGGGTATAGTAGTAGATAGCGGGGTTGTTGACGAGGTTCAACTCAACGTTAGCGTTCTTCACGCCAGTGGTGAGGTGACGGTCAACGTCGGACATTACCTCTTCGAGGGTGTAGAAGCCGTCGATGTCGGCGCTGGTCTTCACAACAGGAACCTCAACAGTGTTGGTGCTCTTGCTGTTGTCCTTAGCAGCGAGGATGTATCCATAGCGGCTGGGATGGGTGTTGTCCTCGGTGCTTGCTGAGAACTGGTCGCAGAAGGTGATCTTGCTCAGGTCGATAGCGGCGTTGGCTGCATAGTTGCCCAGATTGCCGCTGGTGGCGATGTTGATCTGGTTGAGTTGGTAACCGTTCAGGATGTCCTGGTTGTCATAGGCCACGGTGTAGGTCACGCCGTTTCCGCTGGCGTTCAGGGTCAGCTCGGCAACGGGAATCATCACCTCGGGATTGTTGTTGTCGAAGCGATAGAGCACGAACTCGTTCTCACCAGCGTTGATGCGGGCGGGAGTCAGGGCATTGAGCACATCCTCGTTACCCACCTTCAGGAAGTTGCGGTAGTAGTTCAGCTCTTGAGCAACCTTGAAGTCGCTCTCATAGTGGTTGAGCGTGAGTACCAGGAAATCATTCCAGCCGGGGATAACCACATCGTCGATGTTACTCCAAGCCTCGAAGGTGTCATCGGCGGTTGCCACACCGTGAACAATGTAGCTGATGGTGTAGCTGTGCTCGTTCTGGGGCACCTGATAGGTGTAGGTGGTCTCGGTAGTGGTGGTCAGCAATTCATAGGTCTGGTTACCCATCTCGTCGGTGAGAACGATATAGACGGTATAGGTCTGTGGTATCTCGCTATCTACAATACTGTTGAGCGACGAGGTCCAGTCAAGGGTTACATCGTAGGTCTTCTCCTGGGCAGCAGGTGCTGCGTTAGCATCGAGCTGGATCACATACATTCCAACCGTGGGCTGATGGTTAACATCATAGTTGCGCTCGTCGAAGGCATTGCGGTTGTCGGGGATGAAGAAAATCATACCGCTCAGCGATTTCTCCTCGGTATTGTTCTTACCTGCCATCGAGAAGTAGTGTTCGAAAAAGATCACACTACCGCAGTCATGGAGAACAGAATAGGTCTCACCGTTGTTCATCTTCTGGTAGAAGTCGGTGATTTGATCTCCTACATCGGTTGTCGTGGGACTGTACTCCTCAAACATGTTGTAGAAGGGTGCCAAGGGAGGGGTATTGCTGTTGTACTTGGGCTCCCAGTAGAAGGATTTACCCTTGCCCAGGATGAAGAAACGGTTTAAAGTGCCAGAAATGTTTACAATAGTACCGGCATTGTCTCCCTCGCCAGCACGGAGGCCATTGGCAATCAGCTGAACAGACTCAATGTACTTGTTGAAGTAACTGATGATGTCACTCTTGGAATAGGTGTATTCATCGGGCTCATCATTGTAGTTTTTCAGCTTCACGAGGAATAAGGTGTGGCCATCCTCGTAGGGAGCAGTGACGTTGTTGTTGGTGATGCCCCAACCCACATCAACATGCTCATAATCGTAACCACTCCACCAGCTGCCGGTGCGCTCGATAAGATACTGCTCACCATAATACACGTTGCTGCCAGTCACAGCGGTGTACTTGTTGCCGGGAATCTCGGGATTGCAGTAAACCCACTTGAGCAGGTCAAAAATCTGATAGGGATCGGTTGCCTCGTCCACCAGGCTGGCGGTGTGGCTTACACCCGAAGCGTCGGTCCAAGTGTAGGTCTTAGCAGCATACCAGTCATAGTCATGGGTAACAGTGGGGGCAGTAGCCGGAGCTTTCATACCCATCATCTTCTGGGTCATGGGCGGCACGAAGTCTTCCCTGATCTGCTTTTGACCCTGTGCCAAGGCACTGGTTCCCAGCAGCATTAATGCAGCTGCGAGAAACTTGAAGTTGTTTTTAAATACCATAGAATAAAAATTTAAAAGTTAATAAAAAAATAATTAGTATCTAGTTTGTTTTGCTGGAATATCCTTTCTGTTTTCTCCGAAAAATCATGTCTGCTGATATGGGTTTGTAGCATAATCGTTTCTAAGATAAGATTCTCAAGAAAAAGAAAATAAATTCAGCACACTATCTAGTCGGCAAAGTTAGTGCTATTTATCGAAATATCCTAACTTAAGAGGGAGAAAATGTTACAAATTTCACAAAAAATAACTATTTTATTAGAAGTTTTAGAAGGAGATTGCCATATAGTCCTGATTGTCAAGTAATTTGTAATAGCCGAGAAATTGACGGATTTTTAGGCCAGCTAACAGACAAACAATCGAGTGGCAAATCAGGTTTTAGTTGGCTTGACGCGAGGCGGTCCGGATTGTGGTTGTGGAGTGGGTGAGGATAGCGATGGCTTCATCAAGGATGGCATCATGTGCCCGATCCTGTTCGTCCATATCGATACGCACATCGGGCTCCACGCCGAATTCGGTGAGTCGCCCTTGGGGGTCCATGATCGGGCATGAAGAAAACCTAACGCGCCAACCGTTGGGCAATTCGCTGGTGAAGGGCAGTCCGCATCCGCCACCAGTGGTGTCGCCCACAACGGTAACATTCGGCAGTGACTTCATGATTGAGACAAAGTTGTTGGTGGCGCTGAATGAGCCGCGGTTGGCAAGCACAACGACTGGTTTGAGGTAATGGATGTGATTCTTGGCCGGTTCAAAGTAATAGGGAAAGGGCTCACTGAACTCGTTGTGTCCTTTGCCGGTCTTGTGGCAGATGTAACCAGCCAAGAGCTTTTGGTCAATGAAACGCGAGACCAGAGTCTCGACATTAGTCAATAAACCTCCTCCGTTGTCCCGAACGTCAATGATGAGTCCGTCGGCAGTAGAAAGGTAGCTGAGGATGAGGTCAAGGTTGCCTTGGCCGATTTCATTAGAGAAGGAACCATAGTACATGTAACCGAAATTCTCGGGCAAAATCTGGTATTTGATGCCAGAAGACATCTTGTAGTCAAAATTCAGATAATGCTGGTCGATGATGCGCTCGTCGTAGTTGACGGGCCACTGCTCCCAGATCCAGTAACGTGACACGTCATGGGTGGCAATTAGGTTGGTGTGGCCGTCGCGCAGTTCCTTGAGCATGTCGCCACAGATGTCGAATAGCTCCCTGTCGGTCATCTTGTTGGAGACCAGGACCCGGTATCGGCTGTGCACCTCGTTCCAGTCCACCTGCTTGTAGTCAAAGAAGCTGTAATGCTCGTCCATGATGGTCCATAGTGCCTCGAAGTTGCCCACTTGGTCACTCTCGAACTCATCTTGATAGGTACACCCCGACAACGCAATGCCGCACAATATTAAACAACCCAAACAACGTAACAGAACAACAGGAACAATTCTTTCATGTGATTGCTGCGCTGAGTGACAACTACTTGTTGTTCTGTTGATTATATGATTTAGTCTTATTGTTGTCATTGTCGTTCTTGGGTTGTTCTTGTAATTAAAAAGTTGAAGTGCCGATGCCGATGACGAGGGAGTGGGACGTGTCGTGCACCTTGAGGTTGTTGACGTTCCAGTGCTCCAGACGGGCACGGTATCCCACGCGCAGTGTGGTGCGTCCCAAGTGCAGGTCGGCTCCGACGTAATTGGTCATGTCGAAGCGGTTGCCCCAATATCCCAGATGTGCCAAGTTGCTGTAGTTGCCCAGGTATATCTCGTAGTAGCTCTCGTCGTACTCGGGTGCGAAAAACACACCTATTACAGGAAGCTGTACCTGATAGCGCAGAGTGACAGGAAGCCGCTTCAGGCGGGTGTTAAACGTTGCCATACCTGTGGCACCCACATTCCAGTGTGCCCTTGCCGTGACGGTGTTGTTGCTGTTTGCGGGGTTGTGGATGACGCCTACCCGCAACTGTGTCATCGGGCCTGCCGACAATTCAAGCTTGTCGTTGATAATCCCCTTCCAGTGATGTTGCGTGTCGAATGTGAGGTCTCCAATCAGTTTGTATAGACTGTTGTTCTGGGCGTCATTTTCGGTATAGCTGAAGTCGGCCCCTATCTGCAGTTGCCACAGCCAGTTGTCAGGTTTCCACCACAGGGGTTGCATCGCCTCATAGCCGAGGGCTATGTTGGTTCCATGATAGGTGATGGGCGTTAAATAGCTGTCATGGATTGAACCGTAACCTGCGTCGAACGTGAACATCGACAGATTGGGGCGAGAGGTTACGGCTGCGGAATCTTGGGCAGCGGCTGTGGAGATGAACGCCCCCAGCAAGAGCGACAGCAAAAACAGTCTGGACAGCCGGTTAGCGGCTGCCGGCCTGAGAATTGAATGAACTATATCCCGAAAACAGACTATCATTGTTCTTGAAATCAAGTTTTTAGGTTGTTTTTTCCGCACATCACGGTATCTGTGTCATTGTGATGTGGGTTAGATGTCGATGTCGTCAAAAGGCAGTCGCTGCTGCCCTGTGAGTTGGTCGAGCACCTCTTCCTGGCTGATGCCGCCCTGAGCGGGAGTTTCGTCGTTATCGGTAGTCGCTATCGTGGGAACCTGTTCATCGGTGGCGGCGGGTTCGCGCGGCTCAATCTCGGTGATAGATGTGACCTCCCAGTTGGTGACTCGACGTCCCTTTGCCTTGAATGTCTTGACACCGATAAACTCCTCGGCATCAATGATAAACGGCTCACGATGAGCATCGTTGCCTCCCATCTTCACCTCAAAACGCGGACAGGGCTCATCGCTCAGCAATAACAACTTGGATTCGGTGTTAGTGCCAATGAAACTCTGCTTCTTGTTATTGTCTTCGAGAGTGAAGCGCTTCACGTAAGGATGGCCTTGGTCGGCATCGTCCAGAACGGCGGTCCATACCTTGCCCTTGTCATACTTCTCGATGCGCAGGATACCCTCATCGTAGTGGTTGCTTGCCTCGGTGCTGGTGGTGTAGAATTCACCGCTCTTCATGATGACCAGGATGCGGTCGTCGCCACCAAACAGTCCCAGCGATTGTCCATGGTTCTCATAGTTGATGCGCAGGATGTCAGGATCGAACCACACTTCGCGGTCGCCCAGGGTGGACTGGCCTGCCTCCTTGAGCGAGATGCGGTGTATCTCGTTCTTGGTGACGATGTTGCCTCGTGCCTGTTTGCCCTTGATGGTCAGTTCTGCCAGATTGACGTCAAACTGCAGGATCTTGAGCCTGAACTTGGGTTTGAGGGTGATGCGGAGCACCTCGGCCTCGCCATTGGGATTGGCTGTGAACCAGGTGATTTTGCTGCCCGGTTTACCCTGTGTGATGTCGTATTCGCGATCACGCGTGATACCCGTGACAGCAAATCGTTTCATGAAGGTCGTGCCGCCTCGCCCGTCTTGGTACAGGACATTATAGATTGTGCGTGTATCACCTTTCTTGAAGACATTCAGGTAAAGGATGTTTTTTCCCACATAAATCTTGTCGGCGACTTTGGTGACCTTGAACTTACCGTCTTTATAGAAAATGATGATGTCATCAATGTCCGAGCAGTTGCACACGAATTCGTCCTTTTTAAGGCTCGTGCCAATGAAGCCGTCGGCGCGGTTGATGTATAGTTTTTGATTGGCTTCGGCCACCTTGCTGGCAACGATGGTGTCGAACTCGCGGATAATGGTGCGGCGCGGATACTTCGAGCCGTACTTGGTCTTCAGCCCCTGGAACCACTCGATGGTATAGTCGGTCAGGTGGGCCAGCTTGTTGTCTATGTCCTCGATGCGTTCCTTGAGTCGCGCGATGTTCTCATCAGCCTTGTCGCTGTTGTACTTGATGATCCGCTTCATGGGGATCTCAAGCAGGCGGAGCAGGTCATCGGTGGTGATTTCGCGATAGAACTGTGGTTTGAAAGGCGTCAAGCGCTTATCGATGTGTTTGAGTGCTTTCGCCTGATCTTTGGCGTTCTCAAATTCCTTATCCTTGTAGATGCGTTCCTCGATAAAGATTTTCTCAAGTGACACATTGTGCAGGGCTTCCATTGTCTCACCCCGTTGGATATCAAGCTCTTGCCGCAAAATCTCGCGTGTGCGGTCCACGCTGTAACGCAGCACGTCGCTCACCGTGAGGAATTGCGGTTTTTGGTCCATGATTACGCAGCAATTAGGCCAAATCGAGATTTCGCAATCGGTGAATGCATAGAGGGCGTCGATGGCGATGTCACTGCTTGTTCCGCTCTGCAAAGAAACAATGATTTCGGCAGTGGCACTGGTATTGTCCTCTACCTTGCGGATCTTGATCTTGCCGCGTTCTCCAGCCTTGAGAATGGACTCAATCACTGCGCTAGTGGTCTTGCCATAGGGCACGTCTTTGACCAGTAGCGTTTTGTTGTCAAGTTTCTCGATCTTGGCCCGCACGCGAACGCTACCACCCCGCTCGCCGTCGTTATAGTGGCTCACGTCGATATAGCCACCCGTCTGGAAGTCGGGATATAGATGGAATTCCTCGCCGCGCAGGTATCTCACTGCCGAATCGACCACCTCGTTAAAGTTGTGGGGCAGGATTTTGCACGAGAGACCCACGGCAATGCCTTCAGCACCTTGGGTGAGCAACAAGGGGAACTTGACGGGCAAAGTGAGGGGTTCACGTTTGCGTCCGTCATAGGAGAGTCCCCAGTCGGTCACTTTGGGGTTGTAAACCGCATCCAGGGCGAATTCGCTCAGACGGGCTTCGATGTAACGACCAGCTGCGGCACCGTCTCCAGTCAGGATGTTGCCCCAGTTACCCTGGGTGTCGATGAGCAGCTCCTTCTGTCCCAGCTGCACCAGGGCGCTGTAGATGGAGGCGTCACCATGCGGGTGGTATTGCATCGTCAGGCCCACGATATTGGCCACCTTGTTGTAGTGTCCGTCGTCAGCCTCTTTCATGGCGTGCATGATGCGCCGCTGCACAGGCTTGAAGCCGTCCTCGATGTGTGGCACGGCACGCTCGAGAATGACATAGGAGGCATAGTCGAGAAACCAGTTCTCGTACATGCCACTCAGCTGCAGTTTCTTATCTTTTGGAACTTGGTAGGATGAATGGGCTTGTGGCTCATTGCCGTTCTCGCCATCTTCGGGCGCGCCGGGATCGTTAGCGCCATCGTTGATGTCACCCTGAGGCTCGTCATCGGTTGACTGCTCCTGATCCATGCCTTCCAGTTCGTCGTCGTCTTTTTTCATATCTGTTATCGCATTTTAACTTGCAAAGATACAAAAAAATTTTTACTTTCCGGCTATTTCCACCGAGAAACTGGAGAATCCGGATTTTCTGGACCGCTGCTGGCGCAGCCGAGCTGGATTCGCTGGATTGACAGGGTGAACCGGACGGAGTGGTTACAGACCAGTAATGCGGATGACGGGACCCAGGGGCTTGAGGTTGTCCTCATTGCCGCCGTTGGTAGTCAGAATCCATGCCAGGGGTTTGTGGCGCTTGTCGTCGGGTAGGGTGGGGACAGGGGCATAGCCGTCGGTGAGGAAGACCAGACCGTCATATTCCTCATGCTCGTAGTAGAAATCGATGGCGGGCTGGAAGTTGGTGCCACCACGCCCGGTGATGCGTATGGAATTGGTCGCCTGCTTGAGCAGCATGGGCTTCTCGGTCGTGATGTTGCTGTCAAACTCGATGACCTCGATCTGCTCGATGCCCTGCTTGAAGAAACGGTTGATGACCGCGAGGAATTTGCGGATGTCCTCGTCGGGAACACTGCCGCTGACGTCAACGGCGACGAGCAGGCGCGTGCTGTAGGCATACTGGCTTCCCATGGCGTCAAAGCCGTAACGGCGGTTGGGGCGCATGCGCGTGAGGTGGCGCTTGGTACTCAAGATGCTGGCACGGAACTGGCTGAGGATGGCGCGAAAGTTCTGCTGGCTGACCAGTGTGCTCTCGATCAAGGCCCTCAGGTCACCGCTCAACGAGCCCCACTGGTTGCAGCGCTGTGCGGTCTCGATCTCGTGGTTGACCTTTTCGCTCATCAGTTCGTCCTCTTCCCACAACGATGCTCCCGCATCGGCATCCAGCAGGCTGTCGGTCAGTCCACTATCTCCGTTTCCTTCGCCACTGCCGGGCAATTTCATGTCGATGGGGATGCCGTCCCCGTCAGCGTTCTGCTCAAGTTGCAGCACCTGGCCCGCCATGAGCGAGTAGTACTGCTCATAGGCCTGATCCCGGGGTATGTCGAAAATGCGGGGCGGCTCCAACCCGATAGTGTCCATTCCCTCCAGGTTGTCACACAACGTGAGATCACTCGACAGACGCATCACGTCGCGCCGCGGGTTGTAGGGTTGGCGCTGGTAGGGATGCTTGAGGATGATTCGCACCACCTCGGCCTTGAGCCTAAGTGCCAGCTGGTTGTCGTCAAAGTGTTCCAGCCGCTCGGGGTTATACTCTATCAACCCCTTACCGCACCGCATGTCGCAGCCCATGTTGTCGTTGCGCTTCAGGGCATGGGTGCAAAGCACGGCAAAAATGAGCGGTTCGGTGAGGAACCATTCTTGGGAGATGGTTTTTATGCGTTCGCCGACGGTCATAGGTTGGCAATCATCTGGTTAATGAGTTGCAGGGCTTCGCGGCAGTCCATCATGATAAAAGCGTTGGCACCGGGATAGGTGGCGTTCTCGAAGAACGACGCGAAGTGGGCAATCGCTTCTTGGCGGCCATTGCTGAGCATCCAGTTGATGTATCGAACCAGGTTGCGGCCGACGATGTCCACCGATTTCTTGTCCACGCCCAGTTCCAGCACTTGGTAGATTCCCTCGTTGATGATGGCGATCTGGGGCATGGTGTAGGTGGCCAGGTCGTTTTGGCATGCCGCGAAATCGCTCAGCACCTCGCGCGCGGTGAGCATGCGGGACTTGTTGAGTGATTGCATGAACATGGAAGCCGAGCGTGCGCCAACGACACCAGTGATCATCTTGGCCAGACGGTTCATGTCGGTGATGTTTCCGCTGGACTTGAGCAGTCCTGAAACACGCACCCATGCTCGACGGTCAGGCGTCTTGTCGAATGTGCCCTTGTTGATGTCCACGTTCTTCTCCAGTTCGTCAGGGTGTTCCTCAATGAAGTTGATCACGCGCGGGTCAATGTCGTTCTGCTTTGCCCAGAAGAGCCATTCGCCCACTGTGGGACTGAAGAAATAGACGTTGAAGCGTGATACCAGAGCCGGGTCGAGGTCGGTGAGTTGGTACTCCTCGCCATCGTTGACCGCGGCAATGACGCGGCTGCCAGGAGGGAGAGAACGCCCTGCCAGCTTGCGGTTGAGCGACAGGTCCATGACGGATTGCAGGATCTCGGGGCGGGCGCGGTTCATCTCGTCCAGGAACAGCACCACGGGCTTGTCGTCGATGGGAAACCAGTAGGGTGGCATAAACTCGGTTTTGCCTGTCACCTCGTCCTTGTTGGGCAGACCGATGAGGTCTCCCGGGTCGCTCATCTGTCCCAGGAACAGGGCAATAACCGGAATTCCCTGATCTTCATAGAAACGGGTAATGATTTCACTCTTGCCAATGCCGTGTTTACCCACGAGCAGGATGTTTTGTGTTGATGGCGTTGTCTCGAGAATGGTCTTGAGGTCGCCTGTGTTGATGGTGATAGCCATTATATAGATCTTAGTTTTTAGTTTTTAGTTACTTAGTCGCTGGGGGCGGTGATCCACTCGATTTTCTTGCGGGGGCCGGTCATGCGGTAAGGGAACCGCTTGGCAAGTTCCAGCAGGCGCGGGATGTAACCCATGTCGTGCTCGATGCGCGCCAGCACGTCGTCACCCTTGCTCAGGTCGATAATCATCGAGCGGCCGCGGTTCAGGCGGATGTGCAGTTCGCGGCGGTCGGTCTCCTCGTCCTCGCTGAGGTGGTACTGCCATTTCTTACCCTTAAAGAAATTGTCTATCTGCTCCTGCAAGGGCGTTTTGGGCTTGTTGGTGGAACTGGTCTTGCTACCCCCGTCAACAAGGCGGTGCAGCCACCCTTTGATGCCTCGGTATTGATTTTCCTCGGTAGATGTTTCGGCGGGTTGCTGTGCCTGTTGCCAATCGTCCCGCACCTCGCCGCGCACGGTGAAGCGACCGTCGCGTGCCATGTAGGCAAACTCCACCATGTAGGGCTTGATCAGGTCCAGATGATTGATGAAATCATCATGGGGGATGGGCAGATCCAGCGTCTTGTAGGAGTTAAGCCGTACCATCAGACGGGCCTTGTGGCCGTCGGCATGGCGTTTGTCAAAGAAATAGGTGATGCCCGTGCCGTCAAAGTAGCGCTTGAGATAGGCGTCCATGTTGTTCATGGCCATGTTGCGCATTTTCACGCCTTTGCTGTCGGCCTTGAAAGCGGCAGCCAGCTGTTCACGCCAATCGGCGGCGTGCTCGAGGAAAACTTGTGAAGATTCTACCACACGGCTGCGGTCAATGACCTCCATGGGGGCGCCGCTCCATTGCTGGTGAAAGTGCATGTCCTCAATATCGATGCGAGCCCGCACGGTAGATCCTTCGACGGCATGACATAATGTCAGTCCGCAGGGTGCTTTGACCTGCAGCCCCACACTATATGGTCCCATTTCGACCAGCTGAACCATGTCACTGGTGATGCTGCCGTTGATGAGTTCGCTTTGCGCGGCCTCATATTCTTTCAGCATCTTGGCAGACAGCCGTGGCCCAGTGCTCTGATGCCCGTTGGCGCCAGGACGGTCTCCAAAGGCAGGTTTCATCACATGGTCAATCTCGCCAGCCACTCGTTGTGACTCGCTTCCCTCGGCTTCGGTATAGGTGTAGATAAACATCAATAAAAGTTAAAGCAAAAACCGTGCCGACACATATTATTGACAAGAAAAGAGGCCGTCTGGTGTTGCCAGCGGCCTCTTTGACTCATTATTTTTTTTGTTATTACCAGACTTCGGTGAGCAGGTAGTCGATGAGTGCAGTCACGTCTTGGATGCTGATTGCGTTGTCCAGGTTGCAATCGGCGGCATCCTCGTTGATTTGGACGTTGGCGCTGAGCAGATAATCGATGAGTGCGGTCACGTCGGCAATATTCACTGTGCCGCTGTTATCAACGTCGCCGCGTATGAAGCTGGGCGCAGCCTCGGCGTTCTCGTCCAGGACGATTTGGAACTGAGTGGCATTGCTGGCCTTGACGTTGGAGGCGTATGCCTCGAAGGCATTGACGTTGCCGCTATTGGCCTTGACAAAGTGGCTGCCGGCGGCGTTCAGGAAATAGGCGTCTTCGACGGTCTGCTGGTAGTAGTCGCCGATGACCATGTGGAAGGTGCCGCTGGTGATGGATGTCGGGTTGGGCTTCACGGTCACATTGTTGGCGCTGAAGACGAAGTTCTTGTCGCGCATGTCGGTGCCGTTGGTGCCGTCGTATGGAGCCACGAAGTAGGGGACGTTGGCCTCGAGTGCGTTGCCCACGTAGTTGGCCAGCAACTTGGCCTCGTCAACGCTGTCTTCTTCCTGGTCGAAGTTGCAGACCCACAAGCCTTTGGCATCGGTCTTACTGTGCATCCAGTCAATGGGAGTGCCATCAGCGGTCACACGGGTAGCGGCGAATGGCAGTACCATGGTGGTCCATCCGCCTTCCTGACCGGCATGGCGGCCGTTAGTGAAGGTGCGCTCATAGCTGATGTTGGCAGCCGAGAAGCGGTAAGGCGCAAAGAAGTCATAGCCATGCTGCAGCACGATGTCGTGCACGGCCACGTTGTTCTGTATCACGTTCTTGGCCTCGAGTCCTGCCGGAATGTATTTCGCGTCATTGCCGATATAGAAGAGCGCGTTGGGGTTCTCGTTGGGAATCAGTGAGGTCAGGTCAAGTCCGACCAGGCTGACAGCAGCGGCGTTGTCGGGAACGCGGATGCCGTTGTAGGGCTTGTAACCAATGCGGTTACCCTGGCCGTCCCAAACGACCATACCGGGCTGGATGGTGTAGTATTTGGACTCTCCAGGCCGAACCAGGTTAGTCGTGACCTCGTTCTCGTTGCGGCCGTAGATGTTCAGGGCATAAACCGATCCAAAGGCGAGGTTGTCGAACTCGAAATAGAACGTCTGCGTCTCACCGGCGGGGATGACCACGTTCTGGCTCAGGTAGGTCACCATCGAGCCGTGGTTGTTCTCGTCAACGATGAACAGCGGGGCCAGCAGATAGCGGTTGTACTCGCCCACGGTGTTGTTGTTGGTGACATCGACCTTGAACTTGATGTGGCTGTCATAGATGATCATGTTCTCGTCGGCATTCAAGGCGTTGATGTCTACGCTCAGGTTCATCGGATAGACCTCGGTTCCGGCAATGGAAACCGAACCTGTTCCAGGGATAGATGGATTCCAGTCGCTGTCATAGGTGGAGAGGTGGGCGCTCTTGGCTCCGGCATTCTGCGGCGTGAAGTTGAAGGTTACCACCTTGGTGCCGCCAGCTGGAATCTCGGCCTCGACAACTGAGGTGTACTGGCTGTACTCATCCAGTTGCTCATTGCTCACATACAGGTAAAGCCTGCCGCTGTAGCGGTCTCCGTTGTTCTTTACGGTGACGTGGCACTGCTCGGCGGTGCCCACTTTCTCACCACCAGAGAATTCAAAATTCATGGACTGCAGGTTCACGATGGGGTGATCTACAAGGGTGATTGTTTCGCCGTTAATGTTGGCTTCGATGTAGTAGCGGTCAGCCTCAATCATCGGCAACCATTCGTTGGAGCCTTGCACGCAGCTAACTGGAACAATTTTATAGGTTCCATTGGCGAGGTTTTTGCCGAAGGGGTAGGTTGTAGAGCTCTGGTTGGGGGGCCAGGTGTCGGTGATGGAGAGATAGCTGGTTCCGTAGTAGGTCTGGGCAATCATCTCGATGAAGTTGTCGTCGTTGTCATACAAGGCGATGCCGCGCAGGTACTTGGTGCCGTCGTCGATGTGGTCTTCGGCCGTTACCTTTATATAACGGCTCTTGGTCAACTTGAAGTAGCCGTTGTCGTCGCGGTAGAATGTGCGAGATCCCGTGTAGTACATATTGTACACCGTCAGTCGGTGGTCCACTTCGGGGGCGTAACCCGTGTAACCTGGTGTGATGCCGATGATGGCTGTCTGGTCGATGTTATAGCCCTCGGCGCTCGTCACCGAAGCAACGCCACCGCCGGCATAGGGATTGAGCACCGAGAGGACGAAGTAGCCGTCTCCCAAGCCACCCCAACCCCAGTTGATGTGGTAGAGATCGCCGTAGGCATATCCGTCGCAGACAAAGGAGTGTCCGCCACCGGTGCCAGAGCGGCCGTTATAGATGATGGGACGTCCGGCGAAAAGCTCTTGATAAATCATTTCTTCCCAATCGGTCTGCTCGTAGTCGCTGCGGTAAACCAGTTTGGCGTCGTAGTTGAAGTATTCGTTGAAAGCCGTGGGAATATAGGGATCGCTGGTGCTGGAAGCGTTGATACCGTAATTCATGTGTGCGGCACAACCGGCATAGAGCATGAGCCAGGCAACGGCGTCTTTCTCGACCTGTGTCTCGGCACCGGTATAGTTGTCCTTCATGTTGCTCCAATCAAAATAGATGGGGGGCAGCGGGTCGGTGTCGGCAACGTAGTAATCCTCATTCCAGTAATAGGTCATCTGATAGGAGGGAATGGTCTTGTTACAGATTAACGGATACTTATAGTAATTCATGATCTGGGCCATAGATGTGGCTACGCAGCCCGTGTATGCCCTGTCTCTGATGGTATCGCCGTTCTCGTCCAGCTCCATGAACTCGGGGCATTGGTCCCAATATGGGGCGCCCTGGTCCCAGTGGCTGGTAATCATGGGCGAGATGCTGTTGCGCGTTGGTCTGGGCGCTGATAATTCGTCTTTGGTGATTCCCCATGCGTCAAGTGACGATATCTGCTTGGCATATCCGTCGAGCCATGCCTGCATGTTGGCCGGCATATGATTGGGATCAAAGCTGCCGTTGTCGATATAACCCAGAATCTGGGTCGTGCGGTCATCGCCCGATACGATAAGATAACCGTTGTTACCCTCGGTATTGAAGATGTAGTAACTCGGTTGGGTTGTCGAAGACTGTCCATTGGCCATCATGCGCTGTCCGCGCGTGACAGGAGCGGACTGTACTTTCACGCCGGCTTTGTGTTTTAGCAAGAATTGGCTTGCCGCCTGCTGGGCCTGATCGGGCGTCACAGGTGCGGCTATTGCTGCTGCTGCCAGCAACAAAAATACGAATAATAGAGAATTCCTCATGTTAATGATATGATTTAATGATAGTTAAATATTGTTTTAAGATTTACTTAAGCCCCCTCAACAATTTCGAGGCATGCAAAAATATAAATTTTTTCAAAAATATGCAATTTTGGGCGCAAAATAATTGTTTTGCGCCCAAAAATTATAATCTTTGATAGAAAAATGGCCCTATTTGTTTCGTTTTTTTATTCTTGCATTTCCCTTTCGGCGTCGGTTTGATTTTTTCCATTTTCGGTGTTTTTCTTGTTGTGTACACGCACCTTGAGTTCGTCGAAGCCGAATCCATAGACACCGTTGACATTGCTCTGTGTGATGATGGCCTCGCGGTCGGTCTCCTTGATGATCCTGAAAATGTTGACACTCTCATGCTTGCGGCACATGACCATGACAATCTTGATGTCGGCCTTGGTGTACCAACCTGTCCCCTCGAGAATAGTGCATCCGCGGTGTGCCTCAGAGATGACATTGTCGGCAATTTCTTGCCATTTTTTGCTGATGATCTGGAACTGCACGCTCTGCCGTGTGTTGTTGATGACACGGTCGGCCGCCACCGAGTAGATGACCATGAAGATGAGACCATACACGATTTTGTCTATCGAGTGGAACAGGAGCCATGAGGAGCAGATGATGAGCACGTCGCAATACATCATGGTGCGTCCGAACGAGATGGTGCTGTACTTGGCCACCATCGCGGCGATGATGTCGGTGCCGCCGGTGCTGCCGTTGTGGGTGAAGACGATACCCAAACCCAAACCGCACAAAACCGCACCCAGAATAACGTTCATGAACGTCTGCTGCTGCACGATGGGCTCAGGGAACATGGGTTGCAGCACACCGATGAAGAACGTGGAGATCGAGGCGCCGATGATGGTGCGCAGCACAAACTGCTTGCCCACGCTGCGGAAAGCGATAGCGAGCAGGATGATATTGATGACATAGTAGGTGACGGCCACGTTCCATCCCAGCCAAAAGTGGATGAGTGACGATAAACCCGTGACACTTCCAATCACGATTTTCTCGGGCAGTATAAAGGCGGTGAAGCCAAAGGCATAGCAGAACAGTCCCAATGTGATCATCACATAGTCCTTGACTGTATTGATGATTTTTCTTGTCTCGTTTGTCATGATTTCGAAGAATTTTTTAAGAGCACAAAGTTAATGAATTTATTCTTCATTTTGAAGAAATGATGGGGAGAATCTTTTTAAATGAGGAAAATATAGTACCTTTAGGGTTCAAAAACAGTAGAGAGACTATTTAGCGGATCACGACTAATCATGTTTTTGGATAAGGATTGCTCGCATTCGCTCGCAAGAAATCAAAAAAAATCATATCAAATTCAACGTAGAGAATCTATTAATAATATATAATGTGTAGAAGAATATGATTACACGATTAATTATCTCGGCGCTTGCCGTTCTGATTTCTGCCTACACCCTTGATGGCGTTGCCGTAGAACCCTGGTGGTGGGCTGTGCTGGTTGCTGTTGTCCTGGGTTTCATCAATTCCTGCATCAGGCCACTGGTCAAGCTGTTCGCGTTGCCCATCAATTTCCTGACACTTGGGCTGTTCACCTTTGTCATCAATGGCCTGATGGTCATGTTGTGCTCCTGGCTGCTGCGTCCGCACTTCGAGGTGGACAGTATCTGGTGGGCGATGGGATTCAGCATCGTGCTCACAATCGTGAGCTGGTTGATGCACCTTTTCCTTGATCCGAGGAAAAAATAGATTTTAGACATTAGGTGCCTAGCGTTGTCTTGCGCGCAATTATCAAACAACAAATGGCCTTCTCCAAGTGGATCACCTCAGCTATGTCTTGAGACAATTGACCACAGCCATTACGCTATTGCAAACTAGATGATGCTACTCGTCCTCAAACTTGATGGCATTGCGGTTGGTGCTCTCGATGCGGCGGTTGCGCCAGCATCGGCGGCATAGCGACACATACTTGTCGTCGCCGCCAATCTCGACCTGGTTGCCGTCGGTGACGATGTTGCCCGTGCTGTCGATGCGGGCATTGATGATGGTCTTGCGTCCGCAGGAGCAGGTGGACTTGATTTCCTCGATGGTGTCGGCCAGCTCCATCAATCGCCTTGAACCTTCAAACAAGTGGGACTGGAAATCGGTCCTGAGCCCATAGCACACCACGTTTACTCCATAGTCATCAACGATGCGGGCGAGCTGGTCGATTTGTGGCGCAGACAGGAACTGCGACTCGTCGATGAGGATCCAGTCCTTGACCATCAACGTGCGCTCAAACATTTCCTTCAGCATCTCGTAGAGGTCGCTCTCGGGGTAAATCCATGAACACTTGCGCTCGATGCCGATGCGTGAGCGGATGACGTTGTCCTTCTCGCGGTCATCGATGATGGGCTTCATGCACAGGTACTGCATCCCGCGCTCCTCAAAGTTATAGGCTTGGGTGAGCAGCATAGCGGTTTTGGCGGACCCCATGGTGCCGTATTTGAAATATAATTTTCCTACTCCGTTCATGTCGTTGGTAATGTGGTGTAAAATGCTTTGTCAGTAGTTGGGCACACGGCGCGTGAAGATCGCACCCAGGCCGACAACAAAATTAATGATTTCCTGACACACGGCAATGCGTTTGGCCGCAAAAAAGTTATTAACACCTGGCGTGAGGTGTGGGCACCGAGTTTGCCGCTGGAAAGACAAACGGCAACTGCCACATTGGGCGGTTGCCGTTGCGTTTCTTGTGATGGAAGGATACCCGATACTCCAGTTGAGACTTCTGTCTCCAACCTCTGAGCCCTTGCTTCACCACTTCAAGGCTGGCGTCATGCCGGCGCTTGAATTATTTGTTCTTGGCGTCCTCGGGAGTGATACCTACCAGCTCGGGGTCGATGAGGATGCGTCCACAATACTCACACACGATGATTTTCTTGTGCATCTTGATCTCCATCTGACGCTGGGCGGGAATGCGGTTGAAGCAGCCACCACAGGCGTTGCGCTGAACAACGACAACACCCAGGCCGTTGCGGGTGTTCTTGCGTATGCGCTTGAAAGCGGTTAACAGTCTCTCCTCGATCTTGTTCTCCTGCTTCTTGGCTTTTTCACGCAAGGTCTCCTCCTTCTGCTTGTTCTCGGATACGATCTCGTTGAGCTCGCTCTTCTTGTCTTCGAGGGCGTGCTCGCGGTCGCTGGACATCTCCTTGGCTTTCTCGATCTCGGCTTTCAGGGCCTCGGCCTTTCGTGTGGCCTCGTTCATCTTCTTCTCGGCCAGCTCGATGTTCAGGTTCTGGTATTCGATCTCCTTGGTCAGGTAGTCATACTCACGGTTGTTGCGGACGTTGTCTTGATCGGCGGTGTACTTCTCGATCATCGCCTCGGCCTGTTGCTTGATGTCGCGGTTTCGTGCGATTTCATCCTGTTGAGTAGCGATCTCGTCCTCATACTTCGCCACGCGAGTGTGCAGTCCTGCGATCTCGTCTTCCAGATCCTGCACTTCCTGCGGCAGTTCGCCTCTCAGTGTCTTGATCGCGTCAATCTCCGAGAGCTTTTGCTGCAAGTCATAAAGCGCTTTGAGTTTCTCTTCAACAGTGAGTTCTTTCTTTTGTGTAGCCATAATTTTTTAGCTTTAAGTCTTTAGCTTTCAGTTCTTGGCGTTGTCATTGGGTGTCAACGGCAAAAGGCTGACAGCTAATGGCCCATTATAAATAATTTACTTGATTCGTTTCGCTTTTTGCGAAAACGACTGCAAAGGTAGGATTTTTTTTCTGAATAATCTCTAAAAAAATCTCTTTTGTGAAGTGTTCGCTCTCATAATGCCCGATGTCGGCTGTCACGATGCGTTGGCTGTTGTCCAGGAAATCGTGGTAGCGCATGTCGGCTGTCACATACAGCTGCGCCCCTAGCTCCACCGCTTTATCGAGCAGGAAACCTCCAGCACCTCCGCACAACGCCACGCGAGAAACAGTACGGTCACCATCCCCGCTGTAACGCACGGCACCGACTTCGAAGGCCGCTTTGACGCGTTTTAGCACATCGCGCGCTGTCATTGGCTCAATGTCGCCGATGACGCCGCATCCGGCCGTCGTGCTGTCTTGTTCGCCATAGGGTGCCACCTGGTTGCCGTCAAGGAATTGCACGTTTGTCATCCCTATCTTGTCGGCCATGCGGAATGACACGCCCTGCCATGCGCTGTCCATGTTGGTGTGGGCGCTGTAGATAGTGATGTCGTGCTTGATGGCCATCGCCACGGCCCGCTCCACGGGCGTACGGCCCATGATTTTCTTGAGCCCGTGGAAGATGAGCGGGTGATGGGCAATGACTAGATTGCATCCGCGCTCGATGGCCTCGGCGACAACGGCCTCGGTGGCATCGGTGCACAACAGCACTCCCGTGATGTCATCTTCGGGGTTGCCCACCTGGATGCCGGCGTTGTCCCATTCCTCTTGGAGCCTCAAGGGAGCATATTGCTCGATGGCGTCGGTGATTTCGTTTATTAGCATATTTAGACCTTAGACTTTAGATCTTAGATATCGTAGCTCAGGACATTGTTGACACTTTTACCCTCCCTTAGAAGGGGTGTTTTAATGTTCCTTAGACCACTGTTAATAATATGTTGGACCCCCTAGGGGGTCGCGCCGCTAAGGCGGCGCATGTATCAAGAGATCATTGACATTTTTGTACATTCAGATAACAGGCATGGTAAAAGCCACCGTTTGGACTGTCTTCCCGTCCTGCTTGATTAAGAGAAGGTGATCGTTGACAAGCAATTGAGCCTCGACATAAGTGTGCATCAGCATCGGATCAACCTGTATCTCAGTGTTGAGCACATTTATCGTGAGATCGCTCCTGACAAGTCTAATGAAGTGTATCTCATTCAAGTTGTCGCTGTCCAATTTGGGACGTTCATTCACCTCGTAGTCGTCGTTCAGCGGCACTATGGGCAGATTGAGCTCGTCATCCAGCTGGTCTGGCGTCTTTTGGCCGAGCGGGGAGTAATGGTGCGTGGAGTTGTGGGCAGCCATGAACTCGCGGGCGTGACAGGCCAAATCGGCAAAATCCTTGTGCCGCTGGAGCAGCAAGGTGCGCTCGACCTTTTGGTTGAACCTCTCGATGACACCGTTTCTCCAAGGCTCCCCGATGGGGATGAACCTGGGTGTGACATTGAGCTGTAAGGCCGTCCTCATCAGCAGGCCCAGTCCCCTTGGATGCCTATTGCTGCCCTTGAACGAGAGCTCGTTGTCTAGCTGCAGAAAATCCGGGATGGTGTAGGCCTTCCAAAAGGATGTGACACTGCGGGTGATGTCTGCTGCGCGCTTGGAAAGCATGGGATAGACACCTGCGTGCCGGGTGTCGTTGCTGATGATGGTCAGCAGATAGAAACGGGATCCTCCGCGAATGTAGCGGGGACCTATGAGATCCATCTGCTGGGTGCCCTGCGGTATCTCAGGATAGTCTATATCGCTCTTTTGGTATGGCACCTTCTTCCTGGTCAGCCCATGAGCACTGATAATCCTGTTGATTGTCGCCACCGACGGTGGTATGACACCACGGCTTTTCAGGTCGTGCCAGATGGCGTATGCTCCCGACTCCATGTAAGGCGCAGCCTCAAGCCTGAGACGGGTCTCGACGACAAGATCCTCCATCGTTTGGGATGTCTTGTTGGCCGAATGGAGAGGAGCCTTCGAATGTGATTTGTTCCAGCTCTCAACACCTTCAGCGTGACGGTGAAGCCAAGTGTAAACCCATTGGCGTGAGCGGCCAATCCGGCGGGCAATCTCCGCTACTTTCACTCCCTGGCCGTACAGGACGACCGCCTGTTGTCTTAATTCTTCTTCGTTTGCCATAATACTCCACATTATTTGGTGATTAGGCGAACAATGTACAAAATGTCAAAGAACTCTTCCTTTTCCTCTTGACAATAAGTTCAAGGGCTCATAACAAAATGAAATTATAAATTAAACAATATTTATATGTCGAACATTGCCCTTTATCTGAGAACCGATTTGACCTCAAAGTGTCAACGATGTCCTGATACAAAGTGTCAACGATGTCTTGATACAAAAGTGTCAACGATGTCCTGATACACGGCAGTTAGGGCTTAATTTCCCGCGAGCACAGCGAGCGGTAAAAATACCCAGCAAAAGAGTAGAGACGCAAATGTTGAAAAAAAGTCTTTGATTTCTCGTGCGACAGCACGATCATTCTTTCAAGGCGACATGCACGCGGATGCCAACTAACAACTATAA
>JAFZKD010000003.1 GCA_017553785.1 Muribaculaceae bacterium
AACGCAGATAATATTAACCCCCCTATAGCCCCCCCAGATAAGGATCCGCCAGGATTGAAAAAGAAAGAGCCAAAAAAATACTCTTTTGTTGTCGCTCCAGAGTTTGAGCAGGCATTCTCGGTTTGGTTGGAGTATAAACACCAACGCCGTGAGACCTACAAGAGTGACATGTCGTTGAAAGTGTGTTACAACAAACTCGTGAAGCTCGCTGGCGGAGATCCGGCGACTGCGATGGCCATAGTCGAGCAGTCTATGGGTAACAACTGGGCAGGATTATTCCCACTGAGAAATGAAAGGAATGGAACCACAATCAATCAATCAACTGGCGACCCGAGGCAGCGCGAGCGAGAAAACCTTGCCCGCGACTATGCAGCAACTATCGCCCGCCGTCTTGCAGAGGACGATGCGCGTGCTGGAACGGTACGGAAGCCGTGAGAGTTTCTTAACCACGCTCAACCCGAGCGAGCAACTCAAAGCAGGGCGTAACCCTGAGCGGGCTATCCTCAGCGAGGATGCCCCGACGCTGGCCATCATGCGCCATGCCTACGGTGACGGCTTTCCTGCTACATGGTTACTGCCGCAGATCCTCGACCTTGTAGTGTACTCAAATTCTAAAGGGACGTTGAGTGACCGACAAGCCGAATTTCTTGCAGAGGTCATCGCCAACGAGTACGGCTTTTTGAAAGCGTCCGAGTTGTTGCTGTTCTTCTATCAGTTCAAGACGGGTAAGTATGGCCACTTCTACGGTTCCGTTGACCCGATGCGCATAACGATTGCGTTGGACGAGTTCTGCGATGAGCGTGAGCGGGTCCTGGAGTGTCACGAGCGAGAGCAAGAGAAAATCCGAGAGGCGCAGGAACCCAAGCTGCCATCCATCAGCCCAGAGGAGTGGTGCCGACAAGTAGGCCTGCCTGAATGCCACTCGGCAACCGAGGTATGGATGATGCAGAACCGCATCCTCAACATCATCGAGGGGCTTGCCTGGATAATCAATATGTTTTACAAAGTCGTGTGTGCATTATGAAGTGTGTTATTTATTGGAAATGCCGCGACCCCGAGGCCATCGAGTCCATCCGTGAGAAATTCGGAATACCGCATTACACCACCATCAACGGCGAAAGCCCGTGCGAGGTGGATGATGACCAGGTAGAACTACTGAGGGAGTGCGAGCGTCGCGGGTTCTTTTCCATCCGCGACAAAAAATGGTGTAAAAAAGGCGAAGTTTTCGTTTGGTAATCTCGCTAATTTGAACTAACTTTACTGATGTAAATGAGACACATTTACAACATAAGTCAAACCAATTAAACCAAAGAACAATGAAAGTAGAAACAATTCCAATCGGGCGTATCAAACCATCGCCCATGAACCCGCGCAAGACATTCGACCAAGACGACCTCATGGAACTTGCGCAAAACATCAAAGAGCAGGGACTGTTGCAGCCCATCACCGTCAGGCCAGTCGAGTCAAAGGACAGCGACCCGCTTGCCGATAGCTGCTATGAGATTGTATGCGGTGAGCGACGCTACCGCGCCATGGCCATGCTTGCCGATGGCGACAATTACGGAGTTCCCTGCCTCATCAGGAGCATGACGGACGATGAGGCCTTTGATGCGATGATCACAGAAAACCTCCAGCGCAAAGATGTGGACCCCATGGAAGAGGCGTTCGCATTCGCCCAACTTGCCGAGCGCGGCAGTACCACCGAGGACATCGCCCTGCGCTTCGGGAAATCAAGGCGGTTTGTGCTTGACCGCATAAAGCTCAATAGACTCGTTCCTGAACTGACGCTGCGCCTCAAGGACGGAGAGATGTCCATCAGCGCGGCGATGACCATCTGCAAACTCGACGATGATCTGCAGCGCGAATTCCATAAAAGATACGCTCATTACGCAACCGTCTCAAAAGGCGACGCCGAGCGTTTCTGCAATTCGATTTTCCAATATCTCAGTAATTCCGCCTGGTTTAATGGCGAGCGTAAGGACTTCGACGGCGGTTGCGGTGTCAAATGTTCCGAGTGTCCATTCAACACCATCAACGTCGGCTGCATCTTTTACGAGATGAAGGCCGAAGGCAGCGAGGCGAGGTGCACCAACAAAGACAAGTACCAGGACAAAAAGCTGGCTTACCTGATGACCCTCATCGACGAACATGCCGACGACATCATCAAGAAGGGCGATCCGCTGGAGTTCGGGAAGATTGCAGTTGTGGCCGACATTTCCGATTACGTCAACGACAGGAGCGAGATTGACAAGTTCATCGGAATGGTTGAGGCTAAAGGCTACGAGGTATTCATCAAGTCAGAAGCTTTTGGCACTTACAGCTACTACAATCCCGGCGATGAGCGGCTGGATGAGAAACTCGCCAACCACGAGGTATTCCGTTGCTTGAGTATCAACGCATATTGCAGGGATGTCAATGTCAATGAGCGTTATTACCAGTTCAAGAAAGACCTCGAGGGCGTTGACAACAAGACCATCCAAGAGGGTGCAGAGGTAGCCAAACTGGCCGAGAGATACAAAAAAGCGTCAGACAAATGCAGGCTGAACCGCTCTTCATCTATCAGCGAGATATTCGGTTTCAGCGCCTCAAAACTCAATACTGACCCATTAAGCGAAACTGAACTTGACGTTCTCGCTGCATATATGCTCCGTCACGCTGAC
This sequence comes from Muribaculaceae bacterium, assembly GCA_017553785.1. Classification (GTDB taxonomy): domain Bacteria; phylum Bacteroidota; class Bacteroidia; order Bacteroidales; family Muribaculaceae; genus Sodaliphilus. The sequence goes on from JAFZKD010000003.1 coordinate 2,661, forward strand.
TGGAAGATGAGAAGTGCCATGTTGGGCAACAGCGCCCAGCAATCCGCCGACGCCTGCTATGATTTCATCACCAAGAACCGAGACAAGCGTGACTGCATCATCCGTGACTACCTGCGTAACTTCCTCTATGACGTCGGTGGAGTAAGTCAAGGATATGCTGCTCAATCTGCGGTAGCCAAACAGTGGGCACCCGATGAGCTGAAGCGGGTTGAAGAAGCCTACGCCGCCGAGTTGGAGAAAAAGACGGCCAAGATTGCAAAGCAGCTCAACGACATGGGCTACACCACCGAAGGCAAGAAGATTGAGAGCAAAAAGTCCAGAAAGAGCAAGAAATAAGTAACTTGACAAATACCTAACATGAGTGCCGGGGTTTAATCCTCGGCACTCGCTTTTGTCTATCACTATGGATTATCTTGAATTTCTTGAAACCAAGAAGGTGACCGTCAAAAAGTGCGGTTTCGATATAGATGAAAACGACCTCAACCCTAAGCTGTTCGACTTCCAGCGTTTTTGTGTCCGCAAGATGCTGAAAAACGGCAAGGGCGCAATTTTCGCCGGATGTGGCAACGGCAAAACTCTCATGCAACTTGAATGGGCTCTAAAGGTAGCCGATCATGAAGGCCGCCCGGTACTCATCCTCGCTCCCTTATCAGTGAGTCGCCAGACGATTGCCGAGGGGGCACGTTTCGGTTATACTGTCAAGTTGTATCGAGACATGGAAGATGATAGCCAGATAGTCATCACCAACTATGAGCAGATTGACAACATCGACATTGACAAATTCGTCGGCATCGTCCTTGATGAGAGTTCCATCCTCAAGAACTTCACAGGGCATTATAGGCGACTGCTTACTGAACGATTTAAGCGTACACCCTATAAACTCTGCTGTAGTGCCACACCGTCCCCAAACGACCTCAACGAGATAGGCAACCATAGCGAGTTCCTGGACGTGCTTGATGCCGCCGACATGCGCTCTAAATGGTTTGTCCGTGACGAGGGCATGAACAACTACCGCCTTAAAGGTCACGCCAAGGCTGACTTTTACGGATGGATCGCCTCATGGGCTATCATGTTCGAGAACCCTGCCGACATCGGTTTCGTTGAGACCGGCAAGCTGTTCAAGCTGCCGAAGCTCAATTTTTTCGAGCACTCCGTTTCTGTCGCTCCCCAGCAGGGGCAGCTTTTTGCCATCGGCAGCGTGAACGCCACCAACTTTAATGCCGAGTTGCGCAACACGATGGACGAGCGACTGAAAGTCGTCGCAGAGATTGCAGAAAAGACGGACGGGCAGGTGCTCATCTGGGTCAAGCAGAACAAGGAAGGCGAGGAGTTGCGTCGGTTGTTGCCTGAGGCCATAGAGGTCAAAGGCAGTGACAGTGACGACCACAAGGAGCAGTCGTTGCTGGACTTTGCCGACGGGAAGATCCGCATACTCATCAGCAAGGCCAAGATTTGCGGCTATGGCATGAATTTCCAGTCGTGCGGCACGCAGATCTTCGCCGCACCTGATTTCTCGTTTGAGGATTTCTACCAGCAAGTGCGCCGCTCCTACCGTTTCGGCCGCAAGGGCGACGTGAACATCCACTTAGTAATCACTGACACAATGAGCAACACAAGAGATATTATTCTGAAAAAGCAGAAGGCGTTTGAGGAAATGCAGCAGGAAATCAATGCCAATATCAACGAGCGCAAGTATGGCCTGCTGAATGACTACGACTACAGGGAGTACCGCGACGATAAGGTTTTCCTGATGAAAGGTGACACCACGATAGAGATTAAGAGGGTGCCGGACAACAGCGTGGACCTGATTATTTTCTCCCCCCCCTTCAGTTCGTTGTTCACTTACTCCAACTATGTCCACGACATGGGCAACAACGAGAGCCACGAGGACTTTTTCAAGCAATACTCATTCCTGCTCAAAGAGTTATACCGCATACTCAAGCCGGGCAGGTTGATGTGCTGCCATACCAAAGACCTCGGCGTGTACAAGAACTCGTCGGGATATACCGGCATCTACGACTTTACGGGCGAGCACACGCGCCACGTCCAGGAGTCGGGTTTCAAGCTGCACAGCAAAATCACCATCTGGACGGATCCCGTCCTTGAGATGCAGCGCACAAAGACGCAGAGGCTGTTGTACAAGCAAGTCACGAGCGACAGCAGCAAGACAGGCATTGGGATGGCCGAGTACATAACCATCTTCAAAAAGTGGGAAGGCGATGAGAAGGACTGGGAGCCCATCACCGCACTTGACAAAGAGAATTTCCCGCTTGACACCTGGCAACGCTGGGCAAGTCCCGTGTGGATGGACATCAAGCGCACTGACGTGCTGACTGCCAACGAAGGCACGGCGATGGGTGACGAGAAACACATCTGCCCGCTGCAGCTTGGCGTCATTGAGCGCCTGGTGCATTTGTGGAGCAATCCCGGTGAGGTGGTGTTCACTCCATTCCTCGGCATCGGCAGCGAGATTTACGAGGCCGTCAAGGCTGACCGTCGCGGCATTGGCTGCGAACTGAAAGACAGTTATTTCGATGTGGCCGTCAAGAATATCCGCAAAGCGGAGCTCGTGGCCAAACAACCTACACTATTCGACTTTTAATGTTATGAAACCAAACAGACCACCCCCTCACACATCATGCGTGAGCCAGAGTGAAATTAGAAACAACCAATAAACATAGTCACGATGATCAAGTTAAATATCTATGCGATGAAGTCGCACGGCCAGGCCATAGCCAGAGGTGACTACTCCGAGGGCAGCAATCCGATGGTGATTGTCTTGAAAGAGACGAGGGCCTGGTGCAAGCTGCATCAGGCGCAGATGGACAGCAAGACGCTACCATTGGAGCCGTCGAGGATTGAGGGCTACTCCCTGCGTGAAGAGGCCGCCGGTGAAGTGATTGTCTCGATGATGGAGTATCTGCAGCATGTCGGGTGCAAGGACATCGAGACGCTCATCAGACAAGTCATAGAGCGCAATCTGAAATAGTGGCCGTGTCGGTTGTTGAGTGATGATGTTTTAGTGATGATGACAACAAAATGACACAGAATATTTCAATCGCGTTGCTGGACTACAACAAAGGCCAGCTGAAGGGGTTGCCAAAGAACCCCCGATTTTTCCGTGATTACCGTTTCGAGGCGATGAAAAAGAGCATTGAGGAAAGCCCAGAGATGCTTGAACTCCGTGAGCTGATAGTGTTCCCCTACGAGAACGGAAGGTATGTTGTCGTGTGCGGCAACCTGCGCCTGAGGGCGTGCAGGGAGTTGGGTTATACCGAACTTCCGTGCAAGGTGCTTGACGCAAAGACAAAACCCAAGAAGCTGAGGGAATATGCCACGAAGGACAACGTGAGTTACGGTGAGACCGACATGGACATCCTGCAAAACGAGTGGGACAAAAGCGAGTTGCAGGACTGGGGTATCGAGTTCGCCCCCGAGAAGAAGAAGGACGAGTTCCAGGAGAGGTTTGACGCCATCACCGATGACACCGCCCTCTATCCTCTCATCCCGAAGTACGACGAAAAGCATGAGCTGTTCATCATCCAGTCGGCAAGCGAGGTCGATAGTAATTGGCTCCGTGAGCGTCTGGGTATGCAGCGCATGAGGTCGTACAAGACCGGGAAGGTGAGCAAATCAAATGTTATCGACATTAAGGACGTGCGCCATGCCCTTGAAGATAGTAATCCCCAGCCACAAGCGTCATGACATGGTGCTGTCCAAGCGCCTTGTCGTTGACCCGATCATCTGCGTGGCCGAGAGTCAGGCGGATATCTACCGTGAGCACAATCCCGAGTGCGAGATTGTTACTCATCCCGATGACGTGATAGGGTTAATCCCCAAGCGCAACTGGATGGCACGGCATTTCGGTGACCTGTTCATGCTCGACGATGATGTCCATGTCGTCAAAAGCCTCATTGCCGAGAAGGGCGAGACTGGAGTCATCCGCGACCCCGAGAAGATAACCCGCATCATCGAGGAACTGTACGAGTTGGCATGTATGCTGGACGTTCACCTGTTCGGATTCACGAGCCGCATCAGTCCCGTGATGTACGATGAGAGCGGTTATTTCTCTTTGAGCAAGATGATAACCGGCTGCGCCTACGGCGTCCGCTACGACAAAAACGTGTGGTGGAATGAGGAGCTGAAGCTCAAGGAGGACTTTTGGATCAGCTGCTACATCAAATATAAAGAGCGGCGCATATTGACAGACCTGCGTTACAACTTCTCCCAAAAGGGGACGTTTGTCAATGCCGGTGGCCTCGCCGCCTTCCGCAACCAGGACGAGGAGCGCCGTTCGATACTCTTCATCAAGAAGCATTTCGGCGACAGCATTGCGCTGAAAGGTCCCGGGAACAACGGGAAAGACAAGACCCGTTCGATGGTCCAGTACAACATATCGGCCAAGTTCAAATTCTAATGTTACAAAGAGTTAAGGCGTCCAAAATGGCGGTCATTCTGTTGCCCGTCATCCGTCAATTTTGCCTAACTTTATGTGTCAAACGAAAGGAGTTGATATGATACTGAGAACAAAGAGTGGATATGACTTTTTCGAGTGCTCGTCGGCGATGCAGAAGGCCATTCGCCGCGCCGATGTGCGAGTAGCTGGTTTTTTCGCGCTGGAGTTGTGGTCCAGCGGTTACCGTGACTATGTATGGAAGCGTTTGTTTACCATCAGTGCCGAGGATTGCTACGGCCTCATTACCGCCGAGGTTGAGGCGTTGTGGCAGGGGCATGAACTGGTGAACAAGGGCGCAAAAGAGCCGAAAGGACGTATTTTCGTGAGCAAGGCTGTACTGTTGCTTTGCGACTGCCGCAAGTGCCGCGACGCCGACCACCTGCAAAACTTCATCTATGACCGTCAGGACGTGGATGTGGAGCGGTGGATCGAGGACGTGCGTGCAGTGCCGTTGCCTGTTCCGGATTACACTTTCGATGTCCACACCCGCAAGGGTAAAAAGATGGGCAGGACGAAGGAGGAGTTTTTCAGGGATGAGTTTGATGCCCTCCAGCCGCGCCAGCCCGGACTATTCGACGGTTTGGTTTAACATCTGTACCGCCGCCCAAGCGTGGCGGTACATTTCTTTCATTCATGGAACAATTAAGCATACACTTCAAAAGCTATGGTGTCAACGCTGAGCAAGCCTGCATTATGTGCCATCTGTCATCTGAATGTGGAGGATGTTGTGCCAAGTGCAGTAATAACACCTGCGGAGGTCAGGTGTGCAGCCAGTCAGGCAAAGACACTGACGGCAATAGGTGGGACGCATGGATGCACCTTGTTTCGACTTACAAGGAACTTAATCGTGTAGCGATGAATGTACTCACTCCAGAGCAGAGGAAGAGGTACGGGATTAAGCGATTCAAGCCAAAAGTTATCAAGAGTTAAGGTGTTAAAATGGCGGGGAGCGACGATTGCATATCTCGTTAATCTGAACTAACTTTACAGTAGATAATTAAATAAGTCAAACCAATTAAAACCAACGAATTATGAACGCTACAGCAACGACACCGACCACCATTCCCGTGGAAATCTACAGAGACTTGTTCGACTACCTGAACGAAGAGCTGTTTGACAGCAGCGACTTCGACGGCGACGATGGTGCCACTTCCGAGTTCATCTACCAGAGCGATGACGGCCACTGGCTCATCACCGGCGAGGCAAAGGCAAGCAGCAAATACATTGACGAGAGTTTTGACCACGCTTTCGGCACTGAATATTGCGGCTACTGGGACATGGACCAACTTGAAGACGTGACCATCTTCGAGAGTTCCTACTTCGACGACGATGACAAAGAAACCGCTATGGCATTTGATTTCGATGTATTTGACCACCTGCATGACAAGACCACCATCAAGCGGGGAGGCGTTGAAATCAATGCCGGTGACGATGTTGTAGTTAAGGATTACATGAATGGTCGCTGGCAGCTTGCCAAGTTCCTCTACTACGACACCATCAACGAGAGTTACCACTGGAGCGGTGAGGGTGGTCGTAAGCGTTACGGCTACAAGTTACTGCCTGCCACCGAGGAAAACCGCAAGAGAGTGGGCACCTATTAAGTCAAACCAATAAATTTACTGAAACTATGCTTAACGGCTTCGAGAAACAGACCGAGCCGCTGACTGACTATGAGCGTGAAATCCTTTTGCCCATTGTCATTCAGGGGCTCAAAATCCGCGTTGGTGAAAGCCGAGCAATCACCAACAGGAAGATGACGACGAACCTCACTAACAAAGGCTATAAGGTCAGTGACGGTCGAGTCCGCAAACTCATCAACCACATCAGGAACAACGCGCTTGTTGAGCGTCTGGTCGCGACGAGTAAAGGATATTTCGTCGCCACCGATGCCAAGACGCTGCGTGATTACATCGGCACACTGAAAGGCCGTGAGAGTGCCATCCGCGCCATGCGAGAGAGCATGGAGATGCAGCTTGCAGAATGGGAAGGAGGCAAGGAATGATTAAGCTACTCTACATTGACCTGTTTTGCGGCGCTGGAGGCACGAGTACCGGCGTAGAGTTTGCCAGAGTGAAAGGTGACAAGTGCGCCAAAGTGATAGCCTGCGTCAACCATGACGCAAATGCCATCGCAAGCCACGCAGCCAACCATCCATTTGCCCTGCATTTCACCGAGGACATCAGGACACTTGAACTGTCACCGCTCATCAAGCACATAGCCGACTGCCGCCAACTCCACCCTGAGGCGCATGTCGTTCTATGGGCGTCCCTGGAGTGCACGAATTTCAGCCGTGCGAAGGGCGGCCAGCCCCGTGACGCCGACAGCCGCACGCTGGCCGAACACCTCTATCGCTACATTGAGGCCATTGACCCAGACTATCTCCAGATAGAGAATGTCGAGGAGTTCATGAGTTGGGGTGAGTTGGACCCTGACGGGAAACCGATATCTAAAGATAAAGGAAGTAGTTACCTGCGTTGGGTCAAGAGAGTCCGCTCATACGGATATGACTACGAATGGCGAATACTCAACGCTGCCGACTATGGCGCCTACACCTCACGCAAGCGTTTTTTCGGCATATTCGCCCGCAAGGGTTTTCCGATTGTCTGGCCGACTCCAACCCACAGCAAGGACACCGGGACACTCGACAAGTGGAGGCCTGTGAGGGATGTGCTCGACCTCGACAATGAGGGCACGAGCATATTTGCGAAAAAGAAACCGCTCTGCGAGCGCACGCTTGAACGCATCTATGCAGGCCTTATCAAGTTCGTTGCTGGTGGCAAGGACGCGTTCCTGGTCAAATACAACAGCTACAATCGTCAAGGTCACTACGTGGCTCCAAGCATCGACAAGCCGTGCCCTACCGTTGCAGTACAGAACCGCCTCGGCGTAGCGAGGGTGCAGTTCCTCAGCAAGCAGTTCAGTGGTGATCCGAGCAGCAAGAATATCTCAATCGAGCAGCCTGCCGGCACAATTACACCAAAAGATCACCACGCATTTATATCTGCTTATTACGGTAACGGCTTTAATCACTCACTTGATGAGCCAGCTCCAACCATTACAAGGCGTGACCGCTTCGCGATGGTGACGAGTCGCTTCCTCGATATGCAGTATGGCAACGGCACCCCATCTCCAGTTGACATGCCGTCACCGACGCCTACAACCAATCCAAAGCATCAACTCGTAAGCTGCAAGCGGTTCCTGATGAACCCTCAGTTTTTCAGCGCAGGAAGTTCTGTAGATGCCCCGTGTTTCACTTTGATTGCCCACATGGACAAGGCACCGCCCTACATTGTAACGATGGAGGATGGCATCGGCATTGAGGTCTATGATACTGACAGTCCCATGACCGTCAAGATTAAGGAGTTCATGGCCCTTTATTGCATCGTTGACATCAAGATGCGTATGCTACTTGTTGACGAGTTGAAGCGCATTATGGGCTTTCCTGAAGGCTATACGTTAATCGGTACTCAATCCGAACAAAAGAAATACATCGGCAATGCCGTCGAAGTCAACATGGCCAGAGTTCTATGTGAGGCATTGGCCGCTAACAATTAACCAATAATCATCATCACAATATGAGTTTTTTAGACTTATTCAGGCGCAAGAACTATGCGTCACCATACTACGGGAAAGGCAACAGGGCGTTGTTTACGGCTCCAAATAGGTTGCCAGCACCTTGCGATTTACCAGCACCTCCCCCACAATCACAACCAAAGAAAAGTGACGCCGTCCATACCAAAAGCGAGTACGATGGTCCCAAATGGGAAGAGCGTCGTTTTGCACTTGTTGAGAAACTCGTCTTGCAGGGTCGGCTTTCCGTTATCCTCGGCAAGACTCAAGCTACTGACGAGCAGATTGCCGCAAAGTCGCGCCACGTTGCCGACGCTGTCATCAAGGAATTACAAACCCATCCATACAAGAGCCATGAAGCTGACAGAAGAGGAGAAAAGGCAGATGAGTGAGGGTTTCCGTGACCCTGACATCGTAAAGGAGGCAAAGGCCTGCCTGTTTGTGCTCATCGTTTTCGTGTGCGCCATGCTTGTCTGTGGTGGAGTGTTTGGAGTGTTCTATCTGTTAAACAAATTAGTCGAGTGGCTTTTATGAAGGTCTATTTGATGACCCAAAAGCAGATGCAGGTCATTACCGACCACATTTGCCAGTTGAGTAAAGAGTTAGAGCTGCCGCGTCATCGGAGCAAGTGCAGCGAAGTAAACAACCAGCTCGCCCAGCTCCAGTGCATCGACTTCG
>JAFZKD010000018.1 GCA_017553785.1 Muribaculaceae bacterium
TGCGTAATATCATTCTTTTTGTATTCGAAGTTGGCGTTGCAGCGCACGATACGCTTGTCGGTCTCGCAGTTGAACTGAAGTTGGTTATTGATTTGCATCTCGCCCTCTGGCCATTCATTGGCCAGGTTGACGAACTGTAACTGCCTGACATCCATCAAGCGGAACTGAATCTGAATTTGTTTCTGTTGTTGAGCCATTATATTTTGAATTATGGATTTAATTATTTTGAATTACTTTCGTGCCTTTATCGTCATTGCATTGAGATAATAGAAACGGTTGGGACTGCTGTTGTACGAGCCAGGCATTATTGTCAGCGTTACCTGCCCGTCAGCTGTAGGCCGGACGTCCTTCAGTTCCACAACCTCTGACGCATTATTGGCGGATTGGATAGCATCTGCCTGCGTGTCTTCGCCCTGCACAATAAAACTAGTTTGCCGGAGGTCCTGACAATTATCGCGAGAGGAGAACAGCGTAAACTCATACGTAAGATCCGGATTGAGGTGACTCAATCGAAGTGAGGCATTCTGACGTGCATTCTGTCCGCCAAACTTGCCTGCAGCATAGCCCCAGAGACTGGATCCGGACACATCGGCAGGCATCAGCATCTTGGTGGTGGTGTAAGTCGCGCCATTCTTGTTCGCGCCACCGAAGTCACCCGTGAAGGTCACAAGAATGCCGGTAGGATTCATGTTGCTGTCGGTAATGTCGGCATGCGTCCGCAATGCAGGTGTGATGTCGTTCCAAGCAGGGTCGGAGGTGTGGTCGGCTCCGAAGTTGAGCTTCACGAGTCCCGTCGGTACGATGTTGTTGATAGCGGGAAAGCCTTCTTGGTCGAGCACTGTACATTCGTAGGGATGTGCGACCGCCTCATGTGCTGCCACCTGACAAGTGTGTGCCGTCAGAAAGTCAACGCCATCGGGACGATAGCTGAATCCAACAGGCGAGATGCCTGTAATGGTCTCCAGCCAGACGCAAGCAGCGGTATAACGTCCCATCTTGAGGTCGAGGTGATAGCCGTCGCGATTCATATTGTCACCCAGATAAGTGGTTCGGGCATTCTGGATGGCCGTTCCTGACGGCACTACGAAACTGAACTCGGGATGCATCGCCGTAGCGTACTGCACCGCCTGACAGATGCTGTCGTACATCACCTCTTGTCGGTTGCCGTAATTGGCAAAGCCACCGTGTGTGCTGTCGTGAGAATAGGCCCACGTCTGGTGATAGCCATAGATGGCGTTGGGGTTTGTCTGCAATCCTTGTGTGTATTGTATAAGTTCCGTCAAGTAAGGCTCGAAGGTTGTAGTGAGGCCCGACTCTTGACTCACCTGCTGGAAAGTGATGTAGTTCCAAGGTTCATCGGTGATAATGTCGGCGAGAGCCGAATGGGGTGTATTGGAGCGAATGCCATTTTGTACCTTACGGTACTCGAAGGTATTGTTGGCCTCGGTGACATCAATCCAATGCGATTGGAAACCCTGGCCGCCACGATAAGCATTGCCGATAATCATTTTCACGCCCGCCTCTTGTGCAAGTTCCCAAAGATACTGCTCAACCGCATCCTGCGAGAAGCTGTTGCCAATAGCCAGTACACGAACGATGCTGTCTTGAGACAAAAGGCTCTCCCCCAACCCCTCCCCCGTGAGAGAGGGGAGTTCTGTCTGTGCCTGAATGCCCAAACAAGAAGCAATTGCCAATAACCA
>JAFZKD010000019.1 GCA_017553785.1 Muribaculaceae bacterium
ACGGTGGTCATCAGACCGCTCTCGATGCCGAAGCTGTCGTTCAGCACCTTGGCGATGGGAGCCAAGCAGTTGGTGGTGCAGCTGGCGTTGCTCACGATGGTCTGGCCGGCATACTTGTCGGTGTTCACACCGCAAACGAACATATCGGCCTGGCGACCGTCATCACCCTTCTTGCTGGGAGCTGACAGAACCACGTACTTGGCACCTGCCTTGAGGTGCTGCTCGGCGCGGTCCATTGTCAGGTAGAAACCGGTCGATTCAACGATATACTCGGCACCAATCTCGCCCCAGGGGAGGTTCTGTGCTTCCTTCTCAGCGAAGATGTGGATGTGCTGGCCATTGACGATGAGCTCTTTCTTCTCCAGGTCATAGTCAACAGTGCCCTCGAAGCGGCCATGCATGGTGTCATACTTGAGCATGTAGGCCATGTAGTCAACGTCGAGCAGGTCGTTGATTCCTACTACCTCGATGTCATTCACGTTCTCGGGCTCAAATGCTGAACGGAAAACAAAACGGCCGATGCGTCCGAATCCATTAATACCGATTTTAATCTTCTCCATAATGCTTTTTTTAATAATTTTTTAATAAATAATGCAGTTATATAACTTTTATTTTAATTTTTTAGTATCTTTGCATTGCGTTTGTCGGGGAACAGTCGCTTTGCGACTGCAAAATTAGCAAAAATCTTGGATTGATGTTGACTTTGTGTGGCAAATTGCTTTTTTTTGACTTTTAATTAAGATTGTTTAATAGATGTATTAACTTTAAAAATTTAAAGATTATGGGTTTTGTAAAAGAATTTAAAGAGTTTGCCATGAGGGGCAATGTGATGGACATGGCTGTCGGTGTGATCATCGGCGGTGCCTTTGGCAAGATTGTTTCATCCTTGGTTGATGACGTGTTGATGCCTGCTATCGGTATGCTTACTGGCAATGTTGACTTCACTGGACTGGCATTGAAGATTGGTGAAGGCGAGAGTGCTGCTGTGCTCAAGTATGGCACTTTCATCCAGAACGTCGTGGACTTCCTGATTGTCGCATTCTGTATCTTCTTGATGATTAAGGCTATGAACAAGCTCATGCCCAAGAAGGAAGAAGCACCCGAGGAGCCCGCTGGCCCCACACAGGAAGAACTGCTTACCGACATCCGCGACCTGCTCAAGGACAAGAAGTGATCTTTTGCTGCATGGCTTCCGTCTTTGACGGGGCACATGTGGAAATATCAGGCGCCCGCTACAACAAATGTGCGGGCGTCTGATGTTTATTGCTGAAAACAAAAAACAAGCTATTCGCATCGGTGCGAATAGCCTTGATGGGTTGATAATCTGACTTAAATGCTAGTCGTTAATCTTTAACAAACCTGTGCGGTATGCTTTACCGATAAGTTCAGCCACATTGCGCGAATTTGTCTTGCGCAGTAACTGCTTGCGGTGATACTCCACAGTGTTAGATGAGATGAAGATTTTCTCTCCGATTTCTTTGCTGTTATATCCTGCTGACAGCAATTCGAGTACTTCCTTTTCACGGGAAGTCAGTTCAATTTTGGGAGCACTCATATTATCACGAATTTTTATAAGATGCTAATTATAACGTAATTGCAAAAATAGAGAGGAAAACCCATCAAACCAAACAAATCGGCAATAATTTGGACAAAATGATATCAAAACTATTTATTTCAGTAGAAAATAATTATAATTTGCATTCTTTTGATAGTTTTGGCAACCATTTTTGTCTTTCACGATGCGGTTGTTAATTGTACATGGCACGGAGGATTCGAGGCTGGGAAAACCATGTGCGATGGGGTCTTTACAGCTTGATAATCGCGGTGTGGTCGTTGATCGTTGCCTCGTGTTTGGTCCCGATTTCGTTGAGGTCTTCAAGAATGCTGCGCAAGACAAGTCTGAAGATGCTGTAGAAGCGCAACCTCAGTGCCGCCTTTGCCAGCGGTTTGATGATGCCTCTTGCCGTCTCGTTCACGATGTTGTCGATGCCGTTGATGAGTTGTTCAATGAGCACTCTGTTGTCAAAGCCTCCTTCATTACCTTCGGCAAAGGCGATGTAGGCTTTTGTGACAGGTTCTTTCAGGTGCTTGAGTAGCAGGTCGCCCATGGCTTGCGGTGAGTCGGGAAGGTTGACGTAACGCATCATGAAAGCGTGTTTGTCGCTGTAGTTGCTGATGGCTTGGCTGATCTCGGGCCAGTAGCGGTTAAGGACGCCATAAGTCATCGACGGGATGCATTGGCTGAAGGTTTCGCGGGCGTGTTCGCCGAAGTCGGGGTCCGATGGCAGGCTGTGCAGTGTGCAGGAGCGCAGCTGCAGCTTGCCGCCTGGGATGTTGCAGTTGGCGATTCGCCATTGGCAGGGATAGCCCACTGCGGCAGCTGTGGCAATCTCAACCATGTTGCCATGACGCTGGGTGGTTTGGCTGATATCGCTGATGTGAAGATGCCCCGTGAAGATGACGTGCACGCCGGCCTCAATCAGCTGTTGGCAAAACACTCCGGCATTGTCAACCATATAGGGTGCCGCCAGCATTTCCTCCATGTGGAAGTGGGGAACCAGATGGTGGTGCATCATGGCGATGACGCGTTTGCCGTCGGCAGTGGCTTGGGCGGCCTGTTTGACTAGCCATTGCTGGGTCGAACTTTCAAGACGTCCGCTGGTCTTGCAGTGGTCACGGGCATCACCTCGTGAGACAAAGGTGTTAAGTCGGTCCATGCAGGCGTCGATCGACAGGATCGTGAAATTGTCGGTCACGTCACGGCAATAGCTCAATGTGTCGGGATCACGCCTGGACTGGCTGTCATAGCCCATCTCCTTGTAAATCTCGGCAAACTGGTTGCGTGTGATCGTTTCAGCCGGGGTAGCGGTGTCGCCGTCATAGATTCTGGCGTCTGGGTTGTTGATGTCGTGGTTGCCGGGGGTGACGAGTACTTGGATGCCTGCGTCTATCAGGCGTTTCAGCTGTTGGGCGACCAACCGGTGGCTCTTGAGCTCGCCGTCTTTAGTCAAATCACCCGTCACCAGCACAATTTGCGGGTGGATGTCGAGAATATCCCCCACCAGTGTCTCGAGGATTTCGGCACTTTCTCGCAGCATCTTGCGGTCGCGGTTCAGATACTCTTCAAAGGCTTGGCCATCGTTGACCAGCAGCTCAGGCGACATCACGTGCAGGTCGCTGATGATGGCGATCTTGAGCGTATTGTTTGTCTGATTATTCATGAGTGTAGCATCGGTTAGTCGAGTTCCATTAAATCGATATCGGGCAGCCAGGCTCCGTCATTCCACAGTCTGATGGTATTGTCTCCCTTGTTCAGATCCACGTCAATGGTGATGCTGCGGCGGGTGCTCCAGTCCTTGTCACCGCCTGGCGCTTTGAATGTGCCGATGTACGAGCCGTTGACATCCACTCTGATTTCCCGCTTCTCGCCCGAGAAATAGTGGATGGTCATTTTGCGGCGTCCAGCTTCTGTGGCGTTGACGTGTTTCCATTGCAGGTCGTTGCCGGGACGGTAGCCCAGCATGGCCCCGGCATAGCCGCACGATGCCTCCTCTTTGGGAAGATAGCGGGCGGTATAGGTCTGGTCACAGATGTGGAGCTCCTGGTAATGGCTGAGCCAGGCGGTCTCGGCCTCATAGACCTTGCGCTCCAGACGTTGCTGGGCCTTGGCGCGGTAGATGCGTGTGCCGTGGGCAGGCACGTTGATGACCACCGAGTCGCTGGCGGTGCCTGCACTGCGCTGCTCGAAGCAGTCATAGAGTTCCACCTTGCCGCCCAAGTCGATCGTCTTGAATTTCAGGCTGATGGTCTGGGCCTTGTCACTGGGATTATAGACCGCGAAGGCGCGCTCTTTGTCATAAATGCGTTTGATGTCCTTGACCAGCACATAGCATTCTCCTTGTTTGGCAGCCACGTAGGCTTGCAGGTGCAACGGATCCTGGTTCAAAGCGATGAGGTCACGGTTGGTGAGCAGCTTCAGTGCCCGGGGCTTGATTTTGGCCATGTCGCAACCGATGAGCAGCGGCGATGACATGATGCACCACATCCCGAAGTGGGTCTCGTCCTCAGTAGCTGACATGGAGCGTCCCACCTCCAGCATGTCCATGTCATTGTAGTGCCCGTCGTGGCAATAGGCACTCATGCACAGGTTCTCGGCAATGATGTCTTTCACCGATTTCCAGTCGTCATAGATGTCGCCTGTCGTGCGCCACGAGTCGGCGACATCGGCGACCCAGGTGCCGGGATAGGCCCAGCGGCAAATGTTGAAAACCACGTCTTCTTTGCCGCAGTTGCGTATCGCTTCTGAAATCTTGGTGTATTGTTCACGCTCATTGAGGTCGAGATGCCAGCCCCCGCAATAATCCACCTTGATGAAGTCGAAATCCCAATCCCTGAAATAGAGTTGGCAGTCTTGTTCCTCGTGTCCGGCCAGCCCTACGCCGATACCCCACGCTTGCTTATTGCCCGAGCCGCAGGTGTTGTCGCCCGCATCGCTGTAGATGCCTGCTTTCAGTCCCAACGAGTGGATGTAGTCCACCAGGGGGCGCATACCGTTGGGGAAGAGCTTCTTGTTAAGCCGCAGGTTGCCGTCATCACCGCGTCCGTCCCAATATCCGTCATCAATGTTGATATAGAGGTAGCCGGCTTCTTGAAGACCGCTCTGGTGCATCGCATCAGCCTGTTGGCGAATGAGCTGCTCATTGATGTTGAGTGCGAAGGTGTTCCATGAACTCCAGCCCATGGTGGGGGTGCGTTGTGCGTGTGTCGGCAGGATAACCGCCAGCAGCAGGAGAAAAGCCGATAGGTATTTTTTCATCGTGGACAACTATTGAGGGTTTATATTACTGTGACTACAAAAATAGCCCTTTTTTGTCGAAAAAGGGCTATAATGGTTAAAATTTTGGTGCTTTTTATAGTGTGATTTTGAGATGCAGGTCATTGGCGCGGCTCTCGGCAGGCGAATCCACGGCGTTGCGATCCTCGAGCACGCTGCGCAACAACGGCTCCAGCTTGGGATAGACTCCGCTCAGGAAGAAATCCCACAGGTTGTCGGCTTGGTCGGGCGACACCTCCTCAATCATGGCGCGGATGCATTGCTTGCCTTGGCTGATGATGTCTTCCACGTCTTTTTCCTGCTCGTTGCCTTCGACAACGGCTAGCATGACGCGCGAGAGCACACCGCTCAGGTGGCGCAGGACGAGTTGTGTCGCCTGCTGGGGCGTCTCGGGCAGGTTGGCTTTGCCGCCTCCCATCTCGAGCATGGCTTTGAGTTGCCCCATGTGGCCTCCAAGCTTGTTCCATGCTTTTCCTGAAAGCAGTTCTACCATTCCCGGAGTGGACTTGATGATGCGTTGGCGGCCCAGCTCTCGCAGGTCGGGACAATCGGTGGTCGCTGTGAGCCAGCGGGTGTCGATATCCATTGACTTGTGCTTGCGGTCGAATGTGGCCGTGCGGATGGCAAAAGGATAACAGATGGCTGAGCCGGTCGCCACCTCGGTGATGCTGTCGTTGCGCTCATTGTTGACCGATGTCGCGACATCGGTCACATGCAGGTGCCCGGTGAACATGGTGTGGACGCCGGCATCCATCAGTTGCTGCGCGATGGTCTTGTGGTCTTGGACAATGTAGTTCGAGAGCAGTTGGTCTTCCTTGTCAAAATGGGGTACCAGGTGATGGTGCATCATGGCAATGACACGTTTCCCTTTCTTGCGTGCACGTTTGGCATGATCGATGATCCATTGCATGGTCTCGGGCTTGATACGTCCTCCATTATAATAGGTGTCTTTGCTCTCGCCTCGGCTGGTAAGGGTGTTGAGCTCATCCATATTGCTGTCGATACCGATGACGACAACTCCCTTGATGGGTTCACAGCAGTAAGTGAGTGACGCTGGGTCGCGCTCCACTTTCTTGCCGTAGCCGTAGTTTTGGTAGATCTCGGCAAACTCTTCACTGGTAATCGTGGCGACAGTCTGAACGGTGTCACCGTCAAACCGTTTGGCATAGGGGTTGTTGCAGTCATGGTTGCCTGGAATGACCAGCGGCTGGATGCCGTTCTGGGCCATACGGTCCAGATACCCCGCCATGCGCTCGTGGCTCAAACGCTCGCCGTTATTGGTGAGGTCGCCTGTCAGGAGCACCAGTGCGGGCTTGATGGCGATGATGCTGTCGGTGATGGCACTCATGATGGCGTCACTGTGGAGCATCATCTTCGTTTCTTTGGCATCGGCTTTGTCAATTGCTTTGCCCGGTGTCACTAGTTCGGGGCTGAGCAGATGTATGTCACTGATGATGACAATACGGTCAAGCTTGGTGCTTGCCGTCGCGTCAACGTTAAGCAGGGTGGATAACATCACCATAACAATCAATAGTTTTTTCTTTTTTGTCATGACAGTTGATTGCATTTTTTGTGCCAATTACTTTAATGCTTGATTAGTAGAGTCATACCCTTTGATTGTGAATCCGCATTTCTCCAGTTCACGCCAGTAGCTGGGGTAGGACTTGGCGACGGTTTCGGCGCCGTCAATGGCGATGCCGGGAAAACGTACGGCGGCAGGAGCAAATGCCATAGCCAGGCGATGGTCGCCATGGGAATCGATAACAGGTGGCGTCTGTGTGATAGCGGTACGTTCTCCATACCAGGATATGGCGTCTTCTCCCTCAATTTTCAATACATATCCTAACTTCGCCAGTTCCTCGCGCAACGCTTCAATGCGGTCGCTTTCCTTGTGGCGCAGTGTCCTCACTCCTGTCATGCGGAAGGACCGTTCCAGTAGGCACATCAGTACAGACCACGAGGGAACAAGGTCGGGGGTGGATGCCATGTCGGCAAAGCTGGAACAACAGCAGTCAATGAACTGGCTGGTGTCCAGCGTGACGCCTTGGGCGGTAAACCGTGATGCGATACCGAGCCTTTTGGCAAGTTGCGCTATCGCTGCGTCTCCTTGGATGCTGTCCGCACTCAGTCCCTCCAGTGACAGTGATGAGTGCGGTAGCAGGGCGGCAAGGGCATACCAGGGCGCCGCAGCGCTCCAGTCGGTCTCGACAAGGTAGTCGTTGCCGGTATATCCTTCGCCGATGCTGATGGTGTTGCCTGTGAATTCCACTTGGGCACCCATGTCGCGCATCACGGCGATGGTCATGTGGATGTAAGGCACCGAGACAATGTCTCCCGTCAGCTGGATACGTCCGCCGCCCACTGCGGGCATAATCATCATGACCGCCGAGATGAACTGTGAGCTGACGCCACCGTCCATGACCACATCACCGCCGTGCATGGCGGTGCCGTTGATCAGTAGGGGAGGGTAGCCCTCTTCGCCCAGATACTCGATGCGGGCACCCAGTGTCCGCAGGGCATCAACGAGTACTCCGATGGGGCGCTGGCGCATGCGCTCAACGCCGTCGAGGGTGACGGTCATCCCCTCGCGTGTGGCGAAGTAGGCGGTGAGGAACCGCATGGCAGTGCCCGCTGCGCCCACGTTGATGTCGCCGCCCTGGCTGGCAAGGGCCTGGATCATCACGGCGGTATCATCACACAACGCCGGATGCAGGACTTGCGGCTCACCTCTGCTCAGGGCAGCAATGAGCAGGGCCCGGTTGGAGATGCTCTTGGAGGCGGGCAGGGATACCGTGGTACAAGCCTTGGTCGGTGCAAAGAGTTGCAGTGTCATCAGCTGGTTTTTTATTTGGATTCTGGGCACAAAGATAAAAAACATTTCTAACAAAATGCCTCTGCTCTCATTTAAAAGACGTCGCTCATTGTGGGCGGTAACAGGACATTCACCGTGAGTTTTTGCCGTTTTGGGGTACCGAATTCAAGGAATTCTGTGTAATTTTGTAGGCAGTGAAACGTTTTTTTGTTTTTGGATATGTTAGCAAGAGCGATTGGAGCAGCGGTTCATGGCATCGATGCCATCAAGGTCGAGATTGAGGTCACGGTGAATTGGGGATCAGGATTCATGGTGATTGGCTTGCCCGATACGGCAGTGAAAGAGAGTGCCGAGCGTGTGCGTTGCTCGGTACAGCAGGCGGGCTATAAGTTTCCGGGAAAGAAGGTGATGGTGAATATGTCACCTGCCGATATCAAGAAGGAAGGGTCGGCCTATGACCTGCCGCTGGCAGTAAGCATTCTTGCCGCTGACGAAAAGATTTCCACCGACCGCTTGGATCGTTACATGTTGATGGGTGAGTTGTCGCTTGATGGCAGCCTGAGGCCCATCAAGGGTGCCTTGCCCATGGCGATTCTCGCCCGTGAGCTCCATCTGGACGGTTTCATCGTCCCCCGCGCCAATGCCCTGGAGGCTGCGGTGGTCAATAATCTTAAGATTTATGGTGTGGACAATATCATTGAGGTGATGAAGTTCTTGAATGGGGAAGTCGAACTCACGCCTACGGTGGTGGACACCCGCGCCGAATTCGCTAAGGCCCAAGGTGTGTTCCCCTATGACTTTGCCGAGGTCAAGGGCCAGGAAAATGTCAAGCGGGCATTTGAGGTCGCTTGCGCCGGTGGGCACAACATCTTGCTAGTGGGCAGTCCGGGATCAGGCAAGTCGATGATGGCCAAGCGCTTGCCGTCAATCATGCCGCCCCTCACACTGAGTGAGGCACTTGAGACTACCAAAATCCACAGCGTTGCGGGCAAACTGCCCCAAGGCACCACCCTGATGACCGTGCGTCCGTTCCGTTCGCCCCACCACACCATCTCGCCTGTCGCCCTCGTCGGCGGTGGCTCCTACCCCATGCCGGGCGAAATCAGTCTAGCGCACAATGGCGTACTCTTTCTTGACGAGCTGCCTGAATTCAATAGGTCGGTGCTGGAGGTGATGCGTCAACCACTGGAAGACAGGGTAATAACTATCTCCCGTGCCAAGTATTCGACCGAGTACCCCGCCTCATTCATGCTCGTGGCAAGTATGAATCCGTGCCCTTGCGGCTACTACGGCCATCCCAAGAAAAAGTGCGTCTGCAACGAGTACCAGCGCAGCCACTATATGAGCAAAATATCAGGCCCCCTGTTGGACCGCATCGACCTGCAGATTGAAGTCCAACCCGTTGACTTTGACCAAATGTCGAGCAAAGCCCCCGGCGAACCCAGCGCCGCCATCCGCCAGCGCGTCATCGCCGCCCGTGCTCTGCAGGAGCACCGCTTCAAGGACGAACCCGGCATCCACTGCAACGCCCAGATGACCCCGTCCCTGTTGCACAAATACGCCGAACCCGACGCCGCCGGCCTCGAAAAACTGAAAGACGCCATGGATCGCATGAACATGAGTGCAAGAGCCTACGACCGCATCCTAAAAGTCGCCCGCACCATCGCCGACCTCGAAGGCTGCGCCGACATCCTCACCCACCACATCATGGAAGCCATCGCCTACCGCAACCTCGACCGACCAAATTACCTCAGCAGCAGTATGTAAGTTCTTGCACTACTGAGCGGGCAAATGGTTCAATAGCTCAAGCAGATTCACTAAAACGTCAGTTGTTAAGCAATACTTAACAACTGACATATGTGTTTAGTTATGTCTTCAGGATTAATTGCTAAGGATTGCGTCAATAATGGTATTGATATCAGCGATGTTCACCTCGTCATCGCCGTTAACATCACCTGATAATCCTGGTTTATCTGTAAGGATTATATCGATTACTGCATTAATGTCAGCGATGTTGATTTCACCGTCGAGATTTACATCAAGACTATTTGATATAGTTACAAACTCTACCTCATTGCCATAGTAGGTTTCACCACCAGCCGTCAGAAAAGCTCGGAAAATATATTTTGTACCAGACTGCAGACCACTGACTTTCTTGCTCATACGTTCTCCTATGGCTGTGACTTTTGTAACATTGCCATTACCTGACTTCCAATATTCAAAGCCTTGCTCAGTTATGTCGTCAGAACCTCGCAGAGCAACACCTTGTAAGGTCGCTTCAGCTTGTGTTACCACTGGTGAATTATATGTATAAACCATCGGCTCGTACTCAACGCCAGCATCAGCAGTGAGGAATGCAACCCAATTGCCATAATATGATTTGCCGCTATTAGATGTGTAGAAAGGACGGTATTTGTAATAAACATTTTCAGCTAGATTTTTTAGTGTACCTGCAATCTTTCCACCAAACACAGGACTATAAACTTTAGTGCTTGGCATCTCATCAGGGGCATCATAGCGACGCCATTCAAACCCGACCATTGTCTCATCGTCAATCATATTGGTCTGAGCCTCAAACATCACAGTAGTATTAGTCAACATTCTGACAGGCTGGGCCTCCATTGATAATGAAGGAGTATAAAAATAATTACTGGTTACTTGATTTCCACTTGTCGTTTCAATCGTATAATTATAGTAATAACTAGTGTTTGGATTAAGCCCAGTTTTATAAAGTGTTTCATCTTTTTCACCGTTAAAAGTGAAGTAGGCATTCGTCACTATCGCATCTCCTAGTGATGAATAATTTCCTTTAAGATACACGCTAGTTGGTGAGACTGTGATATCGTTATTAACTTCAATTGCTGCCGTGTTGAAAGTGCTATAATAACCATAATATTTTACTCCCCTATATTGTACCCACGGACGTAAGCTATAACTACTGTTAGGTGTAAGCCCAATGATTTTACACTCAATAGTATAACTATCATCAGTCGTCTCCTTAATACTCCCATAATAAATATCAGTACTGCTTTCTACACCACAAGCATCTAATGTGAAACCTTCATCTCGATTGACTGTAAATGTCGGAGTTAGTGTAGTCTGGGTGGTTAACGAAGACGAAAAGTGAGTAAATGACAGATTTTGTGTATTAATGATATCGTCAATTTCAATTTGCTCTATGTTAATATCGACATTAACAGTTGTATAGTTGTTCGAATTAGGGAACATATCAGTGATTGCCAATTTATTCCCCATAGGAGCAAACGTTTTAAGAACTTGACCATCTGCGTCCTTTAATGCAGCCTGTTTTAGAGTGAATAGGTTTTGGTTATTAGATAGAATTGTTGCTCTCGTAATCTGAGGTTCTATTGAATAGAAACCTTGAATGTTATATGTTCTCCAATAGAAAGCACTTTCATAATTTGATTCATTCGGAACATAAATTAATTGCCCTTCTTGAAACATTTGTTGTGAACCAGATGGTGGAGTAGAATTCATCATAATCACATAAGATAGACTTGGGCATGCGATAAACGCATAACTCCTAATTGCGGTTACTGAGCTGGGGATAATAATGTTAGTCAATCCGCTACAGTCATAGAACGCACGAGATTCAATGGATGTGACAGAGTTGGGAATTATGATGCTAGTCAATCCATAACAACCCATAAAAGCACACGGTCCAATAGAAGTAACTGCGCTACCTAATATCACGTTTGTTAACCCTGTGCAGTAAGAGAAAGTTTGGCCAGCAATAGAAGTAACAGAATTGGGAATGGTAATCGATATCAGTCCAGTGCATTCATAGAACATATAACTTATTGCATTTCAATTGGTTTCGGTTGAAATGGTAGAAAAGTGATAGTGGTTATTATATGGAATATGAAAAAAGAGCAGATTTAACGTTTTTAACCTTCATTCATTAATCATAAGAAGTTTAAAGAAGAAGCAAGGGGAGAGCGTTGCCATGTGATTCTCATATTACCGATGAAAAAAGTATAAAAGAAACTTTGTTTTTTGAAAAACGAGTAGTATATTTGTTATGGTACGATTGCCGCTGCAGCGCAATCATTTAATAATCTGAAAAAAAAGAATACAAAATGATTATGCAAATATTCATTGCTATAATAGCAGGTATTATAAGCGACTACATTTATGAATTCCTAAAAAAGGAACTTTGAGGAGAATTGTTTGAATTGGGATGTATTACGTTCATCTTTACTTGAGAACGAGGTGGATCCGAGTTAATTCGGGTCCACCTCGATTAAGTGATTAGCTTGACTTGATTCTTATTATGCCTTGATGAATTTCTTGTAGACTATTCCTTCTGTTGTCACAATACATGCGATATATGTTCCTGTATCAAGGTAAGTCACATCAATACCATCATTATAGGGGCTATCAATAATAAGCTGGCCATTGATATTGATAACCTTCACACGGCTGACCTTTTGGATGTCACCATTGACGTATAGACGGTCTCTAACTGGGCTGGGATAGATGGAGTATTCTCCATTGCTCGCTAATATATCATCAACACCTGAATCGGTATCCAATCTGAAATAATAAGGCTTGGGTTTGGTGCCAATAGCATCGTTACCGAAGTTTATTGTTTGAGTAATATTGAATACTTCTCCAGTCGCATTATTAATAGCCTTGAACGAAATCTTGTCATTGATACCTTCATCTCCATGAATAACCAAGAAGATTCTATCGTCAACCCAATCTCCATAGCCACGGCATTCATCGCCAACGAACGCGCCGACAGTGAACACACCAGGTTCGGTGCCATAACCACTCTTTGACACCAAGACTCCTACGATAGTCATATTATCACGGTATTTGTGTTCATTGACTGTCCAAGGTGCAGAAAGGGCATTGGCTTTTTTCATTTGCTTGGCACTTAAGGGCTCTAATTCAAACACGCGAGTAACGGGATAAGCGAAGCTGGCATCACGTCCTGC
>JAFZKD010000020.1 GCA_017553785.1 Muribaculaceae bacterium
ACTACCTCTTCTTCTACGACCAGCTCGAGAAGGCTAACCTCATGCTTCAAGGTGTAATCGATTGTGCCGACAAGCCCATCGACGACACGCGCGTGCAGTTCTTCTTCCACCATCCCATGAACGATGGCGGCACCTTCTGCGGCGCTGCCGACCTTGCCGAGAAATACGGTCTCGTGCCTGTTGAGGCACAACCCGAGACCTACTCGGCCGAACGCACCTCACGCATGAGCCAGCTCGTTGCGTCGAAGCTCCGTGAATTCGGACTGGAGTTGCGGCAGATGGTTGCCGACAAAAAGAGCAAAAAAGCCATCAGCCAACGCAAGACCGAAATGCTCGGCACCATCTATAACATGCTCTCGCTTACGCTGGGCGAACCCATCAAGTCGTTCACCTACGCCTTCCGCGACAAGAACGGCAAAGCTGTAGGCCCGGCACGCACATACACCCCGCTGGAATTCTACCGTGAGACTGTGGGTGGACCCATCAACGGCACATTCATCATGGCGATGAACGACCCTCGCAGGGAATACTACAAGACATATGAAGTGGAGTGGGACCGCCACACCTACGACGGACACAACTGGCGCTACGTCAACCTCCCCATGGAGGACATTGCGGCAATGGCCATCGCATCGCTCCAAGATTCCACTAAACTCTATGCCAGCTTTGACGTGGGCAAACAGCTCAACCGTGACAACGGCTACCTCGCACTCGACAACTTTGACTATGCTACCCTATTCGGCACCACATTCCCCATGAACAAGGCCCAGCGCATAGCCACCTTTGACAGCGGTTCAACGCACGCCATGACGCTCTGTGCTGTCGATCTTGATGAGGGTGGCAATCCCATCAAGTGGAAGGTGGAGAACTCATGGGGTGGCGACAGCGGACATAAGGGATACATCATCATGACGAATGAATGGTTCAACGAGTACTCCTTCCGCTTGGTTGTGGACAAGAAATATGTGCCGCAAAACATCCTCAAGGCTGCCGAGACCAAACCCGTAATGGTCATGCCCGAAGACCCCCTCTTCGGCACCGATGACTGACAAAGGGTGATGTTTTAAGACGATAAGAGCTAAAGGATTCCCTTGCTGTTATTGGGAAAAAACGCTACCTTTGTTGCCAAATAATGAACTACAAAATTAATTGAACGATGAAAAGAATTCTCATGATAGCCGTGGCACTGATGCCACTGATGCTCATGGCACAAGCCAGAATTGCTGTAGTCAACTCGCAACAGATTTTTGACCTCATGCCCGAGAAGGCAAGTGCCGAGGCCCAACTCAAGGCATTGAGCGACAAATATCATACCGAGTATAGGATTTTGCAGAGTGAGTTTGACAAGAAATATGCCGACTATCAGACGGTAGCCGTCGATGCCACGATGCCCGAGACCATTAAGGAGCGCCGCGTGCAGGAATTGCAGGAGGGTGACAAGGCCATCCGACAATTCGAGCAACTTGTCGCTAAAGACATCGAGGCACAACGAACAAAACTCTTAGAACCCATCAAGAACAAAGTACAAGACGCTATTCGCGCAGCGGGCGAACAGGGCGGTTTTGACCTG
Source organism: Muribaculaceae bacterium (assembly GCA_017553785.1). GTDB lineage: Bacteria > Bacteroidota > Bacteroidia > Bacteroidales > Muribaculaceae > Sodaliphilus. The sequence goes on from JAFZKD010000020.1 coordinate 1,571, forward strand.
GTGCTTGACACAGCCGTCACTCCTGTCGCCTTTATCGGTCCTAAAACGATAGACATCACCCCGATCGTTAAGTCGATACTGGGCCTGTAAAACAGCATGGACATGTAAACTAAAAACTGCGTTGCGTTCCGCAATGCAGTTTTTGTTTGGCATGATGTCGCACTTCAGTGGATAATTATCCCGACTGTTGTATGATCGTGGGCGAGAGAACAAAAGTAGGCCAGAAACTTCCGTTTCATGACCTACTCAATTTCAGGGTGGATAATGGGGCTCGAACCCACGACCTTCGGAACCACAATCCGACGCTCTAACCAGCTGAGCTACATCCACCATATAAGGCATTTTCTTTCAAATGCGGGTGCAAAGATAATACCAATTTGGTTCTTGTGCAAGTGTATTGCAAAAATTCTTTATTTTTTTCTCTATAAGGAGTGAACCGCGATGGCCTCTCCCATCAAAATCACATCGTCACGATGGCAGCAGGAGCGATCCTGTCGCTTCCCTTGACAAATTCACCCATCGAGAACACGCTGCGCAGGTTGATATCGTCGTCAAACAACAGGATATCAGCATCCTTGCCGCGCTGCAACGAACCCTTGCGGTCATAGATTCCCATGATTCTCGCAGGTGTTTCGCTAGCCATGCGCACAGCATCATGCAAGGGCACGTCAACAACCCTCACCATGGTCTTGATGAGGCGGTCCATAGTAGCAATGCTACCAGCAAGCGCACTGCGGTCAGACAATTTACACACGCCGTCCTCGATGATGACGCGGGGGTCAAAAGCATGCTCACTGTCGCTGTCGGTCACGGCAAGCGCATCGGTACAGAGTGCCGTATGCTCCACCCCTTTCATGTGGTACACCAGATTCAGTAAGGTTGACGGAACATGGATGCCGTCGGCAATCACCTCAACGGCCATGTCCTCGAACAGATAAATACTCTCAACAGTGCCAGCGTGCTTGAACTCACGCACATTGTGAAAGCCGGGCATACCGTTATAGAAATGGGTCGCCAGCGTGTAGCCAGCATTCCATGCGGCTTTGACTTGTGGATACTCAGCAGCAGTGTGGCCGATGGCGGCAACTACCCCCTTACCCGTGACATATTCGCCCATCTCGATGGCACCAGGGAGTTCGGGCGCCAAGGACCAGCGGCGCATACAGTCAAAGTCCTCAACGATGTGGCGGTATTCGTTTGGATCGGGAATGCGGATGACTTCAGGCATCTGAGCACCAGCCTTGCTGGGATTGAAGTAAGGCCCCTCCATGTGCATGCCCATGATAGTGGATTTGGGATCCTTCATCATTTCATCACAGGTTTGGCAGGCCCGTTCCATCATGTCGACAGGTGAGGACGAGAGTGTGGCATAGATGGCGGTTGTGCCATGACGCAAATGAGTCAGTGCCACAGTCTCAAAGGCTTCTCGAGAGCATTCCTGAAAGTCACTGCCACCACCGCCATGGCAATGCAGGTCAATGCCGCCAGGCACTACGTGCATGCCGTGGGCATCAATGGCCTTATCCATGCCCTCCATCTGGCGGCTGCTACGGCTCACCTCCTTGATACGGCAGTCCTCTATAATGACTGAACCGCCGTTAATCCAACCTTCGGGAGTGAGCACATGGCCGTTATAAATCTGAGTCAACATTACCAATCTTTTTAACCTTGTGAGTTGCAAATATACGCAGTTTTTTGGTATGTTGTATGTTGTTATTACATTTTTTTTGATTTCTTGACGAAAATTCAAGAAAACTGATGGTCGGAATGCTTTCGCTGCCCATGTTACGGCGGTTTTTTAGTCTTGGTTTTAATGGATTTTGTCAATGTGTTTTGTCGATTGGTCATGAAGTGGCATTTTGGCGTTTTTATATTTCAAAAATTGGCTATTTATTTGCAGTCAAAACAACAAGACGTATTATTCAATTTTAATATTAATTTCAAAAACACCACTTACTAAGATGAAAAAGATTGTTTTAGTGTTGATCACCGCCCTCATGGGCGCGTTTGTGACAAATGCACAGCCGGCTCGCCATCACGGCAACCCCGAGCAGATGATGAAAGAACGTATTGAGCGCCTGAGTAAGGCTTTGGATCTGACCGATGCACAAAATGCCGAGATTGCCAAGATTTACTCCCAAGAGATGGAGGCGATGGCCAAAGAGCGTCCGGAAAAACCCGGCCAAGGTGAACGCCCCGATGAGGCCATGATGAAAGCGCACCACGAGAAGATGAAAGCACAGCGCGAGGCTACCGACGCCAAGATTGAGGCACTGCTCACGCCTGAACAAGCCGCCAAGTATGCCGAGATGAAGAATAATGAGGGAAAACGCGGCCACGGCAAGAAGCATGGCGGTCCCCGCCACGAGGGCGCACGGCCCGAGTGCGGGCATGACGGCTGCTGCAAGGACAGCAAGTGACACCACCAGGAGTCATACTTCACAATGGGCATCATCGCATGAGCGTTGGTGCCCACTATTATTAACGACATTGTCAAGTCTTTGGACCTACTTATTGGTGGCTCAGAATAGGTTAAACTTGTGCGGTAAAAAAGATTAGAAGATGTTAAAAAGCGGTCATTTTTACTTAAAAAACACCCATGAAAGTGATGATAATGTTTCCAAAGTCAAAAAAAAATCTTATCTTTGCATATTAAAATAAGAAGAAAACGACATGGAGGTTAAGAAAGTCTTATTCATATCGCAGGAGATTGCACCCTACGTGCCTGAGCGCCGTCTGTCTCAAGTGGGCAGAATCTTCCCTCAAGGCATTAAGGAACAGGGTATCGAAGAACGCACGTTTATGCCAAAATATGGCATGATTGCAGAGCGCAGCAATCAGTTGCATGAGATGATCAGGCTCTCGGGCATGAATGTGATTATTGATGATACCGATCACCCATTGATTATCAAAGTGGCAACCCTTCAACAGGCTCATTTCCAAGTGTATTTCATATATAATGAGGATTATTTCGCAAGTAACCGCATTGATGAGTTGGAAATGAATTGCTCTCCTCATGACAACGACGAGCGAAGCATGTTCTTTGTTCGTGCGGTAATCGAGTCGATTCGCAAGATGCGTTGGGTGCCCGACATCATCCAGTGCACGGGTTGGATCTCGGCTTTGGCGCCTGTCTACATCCGCACGCTCTATGGTGATGACCCGTCGTTCCGCGATGCAAAGATAGTTACCGCCTTGTTTAACGAGCAGATTGCCGGACCGCTTGATGAACGTCTGAGTGAAAAAATGCACATGGACGGAATTCCCAAAAATGCCCTTAAACCCATCGCTGGCAAGGAGTTGACCTATGATGAATTAATGGCTTACTCCCTCAAGTACAGCGATGCCGTCATCCAGTGTGAGGATGGCGTGAGCGACGGCATTCTTGAAGCAGCCAGCGGCTTGCCCCAGTTGCAATTCATCGATGACGATGACGTCAATAAGGTGAAGGAATTCTACGCTTCTTTGAGGGATTGACTCTCGTTAACTGTTTCTTGTGGATTTTCATAAATCGTTTTTATCATTACCCGAATATGAAACAACTTTATAATGTGATACTGGCAGCGGCTGCGCTGCTTGGCCTGTTCGCATGTACCGACGAGACCATTGGCGTCAGCATCACCGATAGCGTCTCGTCGATTATCGAGGATTCTTCATTTGTCATCACAGGACAGTCGTTCAGGAACGACCATCTGCAGATGCGCACCACCACCAAAATGCTGGGGTCGCTCAGTGCCGATGGATTTGGCACAATCACAGCCTCGGCGATTACCATGTGGATGCCCGCAATGAGCATCGACACCACCGGCATCAAGTCTGAGTGGATTGATTCATGCCGACTGAAGCTCAGGTTGCCTTACCGTAATGGCTTTACTGGCGATTCTCTAGCGCCCATGCGCCTGAAAGTCTATCGATTGAACAAGGCACTGCCATCCCCCATCTATAGTGACTTTGACCCCACGGGCTATTATAATGAGTCCAGCCTGCTCGCATCGGAGTCCTACTCTCCATCATCGGGCTGGATTGAGATTGCAACCTCATATGTCTCTGGATCCACCGAAATAGATACTGTGAAAGTCATCTCGGTGCCGCTGCCTCAAGAGCTGGGACGCGAGGTTTTCAATGCCTACGTCAACAATCCCAGTTCATTCTCGAGTCCCAAAGCCTTTGCCGACATCTTTCCCGGCATCTATATCACTAACAGCTACGGCAGCGGTCATGTGATGAACATCAAGGCGACTGAAATTGATGTTTATTACCACAAACATGTGCTCGTGGGTGATACCGCTGAAGTGGATTCATCTTATTGCCAAACTTATCTGGCATCGACGCCCGAAGTCATCTCCAACAACATCATCCATTATGACGTTGACGATGCCGTGCAGGCGATGGTCAACAGCGGCGAGGCAATCATCGCCGCCCCTGCAGGCTACGAGGTTCAGGTGCGTTTCCCCATTCAGGAGATTATCGACAAGTATAAAGCCAACGTCGGCAAGAACCAGTCTGTCATCAACACGTTGACACTGGAGTTGCCGGTTAGCGTGCCCGAGACGGAATACAATATCCAGCCGCCAACCTATCTGCTCATGGTAAAAACATCCCAAAAGGATAAGTTCATCAACGGTGACAGCCTAGTGAATAACAAGGACTCGTTCTATGCCATCTATGATTCCTATAACAAGACCTATACCTTTACAGGACTGCGCAACTATGTGCTGAACATCATCAATAACCAAGGGGGCATAGCTACCGAGGACGACATGAATTTCACAATCACTCCTGTTGATGTGACCACTTATGTGTATCCGCAGACCTATAGCTATTACAGCTATGGCAGCACGTCAGCGGTAGTGACCAAGATCTCGCCTATGGTATCACGGCCCGCTATCGTCCGCCTGTTGTTAGACAAGGCCAAGACCAAGATCGTATACAGCAAACAAATTGTGGATTAAAGTTTGTGAGATTAGAAAAAAAGTGCTACCTTTGCACCCGCATTGCAAACATCGCAATGCATCAAGCCGCAATAGCTCAGTCGGTAGAGCATTTCATTCGTAACGAAAAGGTCGCGGGTTCGAGTCCCGCTCGCGGCTCGGTCAACAGCAGGAAACCAAAATGATACATCATTTTTGGTTTCCTTTTTTTGTTTCCTCGCATCAATGCCCCCTTGTCTCCATTTACCCTGCAAATGCTATGGCAAACAGCGAGCCGCCAGACCCCATGACCGAGGATGGCGGCTCGTGATGCAAGACAAACCTTATCAATAGGTCATGCGAGGTTCGAGTTCCTTGGCCTGGTCAATCATGCGCTGAATCTCGCTCTCTGCAGGCACACGGCCACACAGGTGTTTTGCCTCATTAACCTCGACAAGCTTAGCGGCGAGGTTGGCGGCAACGCGGTGGCGCAATTCCTTGACGGTATCCACACCGGCAGCCTCAAGCAGTTCGGCGAACTGCGGACCGATGCCGTTAATGCGGAACAGGTCGGCATGGTTGGTCCACTTGAGGATCAGTTTCTCACTGATGCCGGTTTTCCCAGCAATGATATTGCGGCCCGTAGGTCCAGAACATGCGTCAAGCAGTTGCTCAACAGTTTCGATGCCTGCGGCTATCAGTTTGGGAGCATATACTTCCCCAATACCCTCGATGTCAATAATCTTGTAATTCATAATACATTAAACAATTTAGGGGTTAATCTTGTATATCTTCTTTTTTACAGCAGTCACAATCGATAATCTTCCAAATAAGCGCAGCCAAAGCGCCACCAATGAAGGGACCGACGATGAAGATCCAAAGGTTGGCCAGTGCTGTACCACCTTGGAATACGGCAGGAGCGATGGAGCGTGCAGGGTTTACCGATGTGCCGGTGTAACGGATGCACACGAGGTGAACGAGCACGAGCGAGAGGCCGATGGCCAGACCGGCGAAATTGTTAGTAGCGCCATTGGTCTTAGCGGTAGCGCCGAGCACGACAAGAACGAAGACGCAGGTGAAGATAATCTCGGCCAGCAAGCCGCCCATCACCGACACGCCTTCCTGCAGGTCATTGGCACCAGTGCCGTCCATGCCCATCACATTGGAGGTAAGCCAATAAAGAAGTGCCGATCCAATGAAGGCACCGATTATCTGGAAGAGGATGTACATGCCGCAATCCTTGGCGTTCATGCGTCCACTCAGGAACACGCCAAAGGTGATGGCGGGGTTGATGTGGCAACCGCTGATGCCGCCTATGGTATATGCCATAGCAACTACAGCAAGACCAAATGCCAATGCCGTACCCACCACGGCAGGAATGTTAGTGATAGGATTGCAACCAAGACTCACTGCAACGCCACAGCCCATGAGAACCAGGACCATCGTGCCTACCATTTCAGCTAAATATTTCTTCATAATGAAACCTGTATTAAATTGGTTAAACAAATTATACTACAACAAAAAGTCTTGCGACAAAAATCTAGCGCAAACTTAGCATTTTTTAATGTAAAGTGCAAGAAAAAACGATAAAAACTTGCTACATTTGCAAATTAATTGCAATTCAAACCTATCGAAAAGATAACACTATGAATATTTCAATCGTGGGAACAGGATATGTCGGTCTGGTGAGTGGCACTTGTTTTGCCGACTTGGGTGTGAATGTAACCTGTGTGGACCGTGACAGTCAAAAGATTAACCGGCTCGTGTATGGTGCCATCCCAATCTATGAGCCTGGACTGGACAACATGATCAACCGCAACGTCACCGATAAGCGTTTGACCTTCTCAAGCGACTACAAGCAGGGATTCATCAACCAGGATTTTATCTTCTGCGCAATCGACACAACAGCCAGCGAAGACGGATCCACCGACCTGACGCCCATTCTTGACATCGCCAAGGACTTCGGCAAGAACATCACGCGTTACAGTGTGTTCGTCATCAAGTCGACCGTCCCCGTCGGCACCGCCCAGCACGTGACCAAAATCATCAGCGAGGAACTCGAGGCCCGCGGAGCCGGCAACATCAAGTTTGACGTCGCCAGCAACCCCGACTTCCTGACCGAGGGCAACGGCATCAAGGATTTCATGAAACCCGACCGCATTGTCATCGGTACCGAAACGGCAAGCGCCCGTCAAGCGATGGAACGGCTGTACCGCACCATCCTCATGCACAACAACCGCACCGTCATCTATACCGACACCCGCACTGCCGAGATGATCAAGTATGCCGCGACATCAATGCTCGCCACCCGCGTGAGCTTCATGAACGAGATTGCCAACCTGTGCGAGATTGTGGGCGCCGATGTCAATGTGGTGCGCCATGGCGTGGGTACCGACAGCCGCATCGGCTCCAAGTACATCTTCCCGGGTTGCGGTTACGGCGGCACCTTGTTTCCCCAGGACATCAACGACCTGATAAAGATCGGCAACGAGCACAACCACGACATGGAAATCCTCAAGTCGGTCGAGAATGTCAACAATCGGCAAAAAAGGATACTGTTCAAAAAACTTTACAACCACTATAAGGGAGAATTGGCCGGCAAGACAGTGGCCCTGTGGGGATTGAGCTTCAAGCCCGAGACCGATGACATGTCGTCGGCACCTTCAATCGACACCATCAATCTGCTGATGGAAGCGGGTTGCAACGTCCGCGTCTATGACCCTGTCGCCATGAATGCTACCAAGCGGCGCTGGAGCAACGTTTATTGCGGCTTGGACATGTATGATGCGGTCAAGGACGCTGATGCCGTCCTGCTGCTCACCGAGTGGCGCCAGTTCAGAATCCCGGCATGGCAAGAAGTGAAAAAACTGATGAAGACGCCGCTCATCATCGACGGACGCAATGTGTATGACGGCGACGAACTCAAGGACATGGGATTCATCTACTATTGCATCGGCCGATAGGACAAACTTATCTTTACAAGAGAAAACCGCCAAAAGGCGGTTTTTCTTGTCTAATACTGAAAGTCGGTGTCGATGACCTCGAACTCGGTGCGGCGATTGACTTGGTCGGCGGCCTCCTGATCCTCCTTGCTCAACGTCTTGATGAACTCCTCGGTGAGCGTCACGCCTTCCTCGAACTGGGGATACTGGTTGTGGATGCGCTTGGTCACCGTCTTGGGACGAGACTCGCCATATCCGGCAGGTCTGAGTCGTTCGCGAGGTATGCCGTTCGCAATCAAGTAATCCACAACGCTTTGTGCCCGCCGTTGTGACAATCCCTGATTATATTTCGCACTGCCGACGCGATCGGTGTGCGATGCCATCTCGATGACGATGTTGGGATGGTCCTTCAAGAGCATGACCATGCTGTCGAGTGCAAGTTTTGACTCATCGCGCAACACGGCCTTGTCGAAGTCGTAAAAGATGTTCTCGATGATATTTGTCTTGAACATTGCGGCGAGAATGAAATCGACGTTATATTCGGCATCCTCCTCGGTGCTGTCGCTTTCAAATTCCTGGCGGGCATTGAGATAACCTTCGGCGCTGGCCAGCATGGCATATTTCACACCACGCTGCAGGTCAAAGCGGAACGAGCCATCGGGCTTGGCGGCGGTCTTCTGGTTACTGCCATCATCACCCACAATGCGGATGACCGCATTGGGTACAGGCTCGTCGTCCTTATCGACCACATAGCCCGAAATCCATATCTGCAGGTCGGGCTTGACAAACTTGAAGATGTTGTCATAGCCACGGGCATCGCCACGGTTACTGGAGAAGAAACCGCTCTCCCCTTCGCCAAAAGTGATGCCGAAATCATCGGCCGAGGAGTTCATGGGCACTCCCATGTTCTCAATCACCCATCGGTCCATCGACACGCGGTCATTCTCCTCTCGAGGCTGCAGTTTAGCCACAAACAGGTCCAGACCACCCATGCCGGGATGTCCGTCGCTGGAGAAGTACAAAAGGCTGTCGGTGCGCACATTGGGAAAACGCTCGTTACCTTTGGTATTGATTTGAGGACCCAGATTCTCGAGGGTACCGTGCTTATCCTTGAGGTTGATGCGCCAAATGTCGGTACCACCCTGCCCTCCTGGCATGTCGCTGGCAAAATATAGCCATTCGCCATCGGGACTGACAAAAGGATCGGAATAACTGCTCAACGTGTCGGCCGTGATCTCAAACCTCTGGGGTGCGCTCCATTTGGCCTCGCTGCGCGAACTTGTATAAATCTCAACAATCGTGGGCCAGTCCTGACGGACAGCGCGGGAGAGATACATCGTCGAGCCATCGGGTGAGAATGCCGCCGCGCCCTCATCGTGTTCGGTATTCAAGCCGCCTTCAACCAGTTCAGGACGCGAATAATCACCCTTCTCGTCTTTCTTGGAAAAATAGATGTCACCCTTCTTGGTACCTGTGATCTCGCTTAATAGTTCGCCAGTTGATTTGTCTCGGCTTGACGTGAAGTAGAGGTACTCATGATTCTTGTCCATGAACATGGGGCAAAAATCCGCACGGCGGGAATTGAACAGCGGAGCTGCCTTAACAATATAGCGCGAGCCTTCCTCTTTCCATTTGGGAGCTAGCTCACAACCACGAATACCTACCTTGGCCTCCCAACTATCGGGGGCAATCTCCAGATATTTGTTATAGCTGTTGATCGCTGCGGCATACTGTCCCTCGCGCTGTTGTGCCTGGGCCAAGCGCAGCAGGAGTGTAGTGTCCTCATAATCGTAGCGGATGGCATTCTGGAACGCGGCAGAGGCCCGGTTGCCTTGATTGAGCTTGAGATGGCACATGCCCAACTGGAAAGCCAATTCTCCCCTGATCCAAGCGTCTTCCTTGCGGTTATAGTAATTATAGAGCTTGCGGTAGAGATTAGCAGCATCAAAATATTCTCCTCGGTCGTATGCCTCGTCAGCCTCTTTGAGTTTCGGACCCTTGCACGATGACAAGGACAGCGCCACCGATGCAAGCATCAAGCCCACTAAAATATAGAGTATCCGTTTCATGAATCTGAGTTACAATTTCTTTAACATTTAAAACGTCAAAGTCCCTCATTTTATTGTCTATAGGTCCCAATTAATGGACGACAGGCGACCGCGTGGGACTATGACCAAAGTCTATAAACTGTAACTTCTGGTGATTGTCATCTGAGGTTTTCCGTCGAGGGCGATGCTCACTCGGGTATAGCGTCCGTGGGTATCGATATCATAGTCAAAAGTGCGTTCGTGGACCACGTCGTTGCCTTTCAACTCCTTGATGGCAATCAGGAATTTCTTTCCTGTCGCCGTGTCAAAGTCATAGTGGTAGCGGAACACCTTGCCACCGGTCTCCTCGCGAACGACATAGCCGCCCTGATACAGCAAAACGCGCTTGTTGCCCTTGGCCGGTGAGATGACAAGTTTGGTAAGGTGGCCTTGTTCATCATAGGTGAAATCCTGACGACTGCCATTGTCTCCCTTAATCGTCTCCCGGCGTCCATGCTCACCATAGATGGGCGCATAGTTGATGGTGATGTTCTTGCTCTTGCTCTGTTTGAGCGAGAAACCCAGCACTTCGTCAAAGGTATAGGTGTATTTCGTCACCGTCTTGTTGCCCTTGCTTCCCTGGATGGTGGACTGGGTGAGCAGTCCCTGGTCATTGAAGATGAACACATTGTCTCGCTTGCTGCCATCGGCCAAGAGGACCTGCTCGTCAACGCGGCCCGTGCAACCGTTGAAACCCAAATCCAGATGCTCGATGCGGTAGCTGTGGGTAGGATTGTTCACCAGATTGGCATAAAACAGCTTGACGGCCGGCTCAACTGGGCGCATGGTATCGATGTATGCCGCCAGATCCTCGAGTTTGACATCCTCACTGCAATAGATTTCCTGGGCATTCATCGCCACTATCGTCATCATTGTCACGAGAGCCAGTAATATCAGTTTTTTGAATTCCATAATTCTTTTCTTTTTCATTTATATATTTGCCAGTGCAAAGATAACTAAAAACTTCATTCTCACAAAAATTCGCAAATTTCGTCCGCCCGATGGTGTTGGATTCTTGATTTTTTCCTATCTTCGCAGTTTGTTAACCAATTATGAACTAAAACCTTCAACTAGAAACTAGTGACCCGAAACTTAATACTAAGGACTAGAGACTAATGACTTAAATAATATTTTTATGAAAGACGAAGAAATCATTGTTCAACAACAGCAAGACGACATGTCGTTGCCCGACAACGCCGCACGCGAACTCCAGCCTGGGGAGAAATATGTCCCCATCCTGAAGCCCGACAGGGTGTATCCCGAGATCACGCCCTACTCCGTTTCGCTGGGTCTGATTATGGCGGTCATCTTCAGTGCCGCGACAGCCTATCTGGGACTCAAACTGGGCCAAGTATTTGAGGCTGCCATTCCCATTGCCATCATTGCCGCCGGTATTGGAGCAGCGACCAAGCGCAAGAACTCGCTGGGCGAGAACGTCATCATCCAGTCGATTGGTGCCGCTTCGGGCATCATCGTGGCAGGTGCCATCTTCACCCTGCCCGCCCTGTACATCCTGCAGTCCAAGTATCCTGACATCACGGTGAACTTCCTCGAAATCTTCCTCAGTTCGTTGTTAGGTGGTTGCTTGGGCATCCTGTTTTTCATTCCCTTCCGCAAGTACTTCGTGAGTGACATGCACGGCAAGTTCCCGTTCCCCGAGGCAACCGCGACCACTCAGGTGCTCGTCAGCGGCCAGAAGGGCGGCAGTCAGGTGCGGCATCTGCTCATTGCCGGTATTGTGGGCGGTCTTTACGACTTCCTGCTCTCCACCTTCCATTGGTGGAAAGAAGTGCTCACTACCGCCGCCGTTCCAGCCCTGCAAGGTTTTACCGATAACGTGAAGATGATCTTCAAAGTCAACACCAGCGCCGCAGCCCTGGGTATGGGCTATATCATCGGCCTGCCATATGCCTTCATCATTTTCGCCGGTAGTGCATTCATCTGGTGGGTGATTGTGCCCCTCATGGGCTCGATGAATCCTGAACTGGCCACCGCTTCGCCCGAAGACATCTTCACTGGAGGTGCCAAGTTCATCGGTATTGGTGGTATCGCCATGAGCGGCATCATTGGCATCGTCAAGTCATGGGGCGTCATCAAGAGTGCTGCCGGACTTGCAGGCCAGGCTTTCAAGAGCCAGGAACAAAGCAACAACCAGATGGTTGATCGCCACCAGCGCGACATCTCAATGAAGGTGCTCGTGTTCGCTTTGCTGGCGGCCTTGTTGGTCACCTTTATATTCTTCTATATCGGTGTCATCCACAACCTGTTACAGACGATTGTCGCTTTCCTTGTTGTGTTGGTAATCGCCTTCCTGTTTACTACTGTGGCAGCTAATGCAATCGCTATCGTGGGCAGTAACCCTGTATCGGGTATGACCCTGATGACACTTATCGTGGCCAGTGTGATATTTGTTTCCATCGGTCTGAAAGGTTCACAGGGCATCGTGGCCGCAATGGTCATTGGTGGCGTTGTCTGCACCGCCCTGTCAATGGCCGGCGGCATGGTCACCGATATGAAGATTGGTTACTGGATCGGCACCACACCCGCCAAGCAGCAGACGTGGAAGTTCGTCGGCACCCTCGTGTCGGCAGCCACCGTGGGTGGTGTGATGATGATCCTCAACGAGGCCTACGGCTTCACTGATCCCAACGTCATGGCTGCGCCCCAAGCCAATGCGATGGCCGCCGTTATCGACCCCCTGATGATGGGAGGCGACACGCCTTGGTTGCTCTATGGAGTAGGAGCTGTTCTCGCCCTGCTACTTAACTGGCTCAAGGTGCCTGCCCTGCCCTTCTCGCTGGGTATGTTCATTCCCTTCCAGTTGAATGCTCCGCTGCTCATCGGCGCTATCATCAGTTGGTTCGTCGGCAGCCGCAGCAAAGATGAAGAGGTCAACAAGGCTCGCAAGGAGCGAGGCACGCTGCTCGCCAGCGGTTTCATTGCTGGTGGTGCCCTGATGGGTGTTGTCTGCGCCGCCCTGGCCTTCTGCGATATCAAGTTCAGTGCACCTGAAAGCGAAACGCTGACCAACTCACTGGGCATTGTGATGTACATCGCCCTGATTCTCTTCCTTGCCGTTTACAGCCTGCGCGCCAAGAAAGACAAATAAAGCATACTGTCATCCATAAACAAATCGAGGCGGGAAATCATTCCTGCCTCGATTTGTTGCGGAGTGACCGAGATTCGAACTCGGGATACGCTTTTGACGTATACACGCTTTCCAGGCGTGCCTCTTCAGCCACTCGAGCATCACTCCATTCGTCAAATGCGGGGCAAAGGTAATACAATTTAGCGGATAAAATACAAACATTCCGTATTTTTTCGGTGTTTTTTCTTAAATTTGTCCCCATGAACAATGACAACCGACTGCATAGCTATCACAACACAGGAAAGGCCGACAAGCAAGACCCACCCGTGAAGCAACTGGCGATGGACGTGCTGCGCTGGCTGCCCTACGACCCGAACGATGACCAGATGCTGGTCATCGTGGCGCTCGCCCACTTCCTGCTCTATGCTCCCGAGCGGTCGGTATTCATCCTGGGCGGCTATGCCGGCACTGGCAAGACCTCACTCACAGGTGCCATCGTCAAAGCGCTACACCAGCAGGGCATGAAATCTGTACTGATGGCACCCACTGGACGTGCGGCGCACATCTTCAGCGACTACTCGGGACACCCTGCCTATACCATCCACCGCAAGATCTACCGCCAACAGGGATACGGCATCGACAACTTCAGCCTTGCTGACAACAAGCACAACAACACCGTCTTCATCATTGATGAGGCATCGATGATCAGCAATACCAGCGACGGTTCCATCTTTGGTAGCGGGCGGTTACTGGAGGATCTGGTCAGCTATGTCTATAACGGCCAAGGGTGCAAGATGGTGCTCATGGGTGACAATGCCCAGTTGCCGCCAGTTGGCCAACTGGTGAGCCCTGCCCTCGATGACGGGGTGTTGCGTTCGTTGGGGCTGACAACCTATGGTGTGTTCCTGCAGCAGATTGCCCGCCAAGCCGAGGAAAGCGGTATCCTACACAATGCCACATTGCTGCGTCAATCGATGGAACAAGGCACATTGGGCCGCCCTCGTTTTGACCTTGACGGCATGGAGGACATCAGCACCGTGTCGAGTGAGTATCTATTGGAGGCCATCAGCGACTGCTATGACCTCGATGGCATGGGCGAGACCATTATCGTCACCCGCAGCAACAAGCGCGCCACATTATTTAATATGGGTATCCGCAATAGTATCCTGTATCGCGAGGACCTGCTCGTTAACGATGACATGCTACTGGTGGCCAAGAACAACTACTACTGGGCACGCGACTATGAGCAAATGGATTTTATCGCTAACGGTGACGTGTGCCGAGTGAGGCGTGTGTGGGGTGACATCGAGCACCGTTACGGGCTGCGCTTTGCCAACGTCACCATCGAGTTCCCCGACCACGACGGTGTGGAGATGGACTGCAAAATCGTGGTGGACTGCCTGTTGAGCGACACTCCAGCACTGAACCGTGAGCAGAGTGACCGCCTGTTCAACGAGGTGTGGGCCGAACTGACGGGTGACAAACGCGAGCGTTACAAAGCCCTGAAAGAGCACCCTTTCTTCAATGCGCTACAGGTCAAGTATGCCTATGCCGTGACTTGCCACAAGGCACAGGGCGGCCAATGGCACAACGTGTTCATAGACTTGGGAAACATCATGCCAGACGCCATGCAGTCGATGGATTTCTACCGCTGGCTCTACACCGCCATGACACGCGCGACAGACCGCGTATATCTCATCAACTGGCGCAACGAGGAGAAAGATAACTAAAAACTAGGGAGTAAAAACAAGAAACTAAAAAACTTTTCATTACCTTTGTGGCTCAGAATCAACATAATTCAAGCAGCGATGATACACAAGAAATTATACCGCGCGGCAGTTGCCGCACTTGCCCTCACGGCATGGCTGGGTGCCGGAGCTACGATTCCACCTGGATATTACAGTTCCCTTGACGGCAAGAGCGGTGAAGCGCTCAAGAACGCCATCCATGACCTGACGTTGCAGCACACGGTGCTGAGCTACAACAGTCTGTGGAGCTATTTCCGCGAAACAGACTGCTATCCCGACAACAAAAGCAGGGTGTGGGATATGTATAGTGACTACACCTACTATTTCAGCAACTCGTGGGGCATGAACCGAGAACACTCTTTGCCCAAGAGCTGGTGGGGTAGCAGTGACATCAACACCAACACCACTTTGTTCCCCAGTTACACCGACATCATGCATCTGTATCCCTCGGACGCCGATGCCAACATGGCAAAATACTACTGGCCATTAGGAGAGGTGTCCAATGCCTCTTTTGACAACGGCGTGACCAAGGTGGGTACCCCCAAGACGGGCCAAGGTGGAGGCGCACCCTCGGTATTCGAGCCTGATGACCGCTATAAGGGCGACTTCGCTCGAACCTACTTTTACATGGCGTGCACCTATCAGCATTATACCTGGCGACACACTTTCATGCTCAATAATAGTGACTGGAAGACGCTTAATGCCTGGTCCATCGAGATGCTGTGCCGATGGGCACGAAACGATGCCGTGAGCGACAAGGAAGTGGACCGCAACGAGGCTGTTCAACGTTGCCAGAACAACCGTAACCCGTTCATCGACATCCCCCAATTGTTCGAGTACATCTGGGGCAACCGCCAAGGGCAGGTATTCTACCTGAGCGAGGCCGAAACAAGCAGCGACACCACCACCTACACCGGTGATCCCGAGCTGATAGCCCCCATTCAGGGCACCGTGCTCGACTTTGGCGAAGTCGCTATCGGCAAGTCGCTGGACTATACCCTCTATGTCAAGGGCTATGCGCTGAACAATCCCTTGTCGGTGCAGCTTTATCGCTATGACTATGAGATGTTCAGCATCCCCGTGAGTGTGATCAGCCGCACCATCGCCAACAGTGCCGAGGGATATCCGTTGACAATCACCTACACGCCTACCGCTATCGGAGAGCACACCGCACGACTCCTCATCTCGGACGGTGGCTTAACCGGCAGCGTGGGAGTGGAACTGCGTGCCAAATGCTTGCCCGTTCCCACCTTATCACGAATCACAGCATTGGCGGCCACAGGTATCAATGACAACTCATATACCGCCAACTGGCAAGCGCCAAGCGAGAAAGTGGACTACTACGTCATCACACGCACAGTCTATAACAAAAACAATGGAGAGACCCTCACCGAGACCTTCACTACCGATGACGACAAAACAACGAGTTACGTCTTCAACGACCGCCACTCCAACGAGTCACACACCTATAGTGTGCAGTCCTATCGTCTGGGCTACATGAGCGAGCCGTCCAATGTCATCACCATCGATGCCAGCGGCATCACTGGCGTTGATGCTGATAAACCCCTGCAAGTCCTCTCTATTGACGGTGGCATACTGATCAAGAGCAGTGAAGCCGTGGGTGACGCCTACATCTTTGACATGGCGGGCCGCGTCGTGCGCCACATCGACAATCTCACCGACGACACAATCATTGAACTGCCCAGCGGCATCTACCTGCTCAAGACATCCACGAGCCGCTCGGCCTGGAAAGTAGCCGTGAGATAAATCTGAAACCTGAGATTTCAGACTATCAAGATAGATAAAAACGGTTGACCTGTTGAGGTCAACCGTTTTTATTGCTGATGTTACAAATCTTACTCCTTGATGAGGTTGCCGCCTTCCCTCAAAGCCTCCTCGTTGAGGGGGATGAGGTGCCAGTGGCGCTCGGGAAGGGTCTTCTTGAGGGCCTTGAGTACGCTCTCGATGGTCACCATCGGGCGAACCTTGAGCATCGAACCCAGAACGATCATGTTGAAAGTCTTGGAGTTCTTCATCTCGATAGACTTCTCGGTAGCATCAATAGGATAAATCTTGATGTCGGTACGGGTGGGTTTCTTGTGGATGCCATAGGTGTCATACATCAGGATTCCACCGGGTTTTACCTTACTCTCGAACTTGTCCAGCGACTGCTGATTGAGAACAACCACCACGTCATAGGTGTTGAGGACGGGAGAGCTGATGCGCTCATCGCTCACGATGACCGTCACGTTGGCGGTACCGCCACGCTGTTCGGGACCATATGAGGGGAGCCAGCAAACCTCCTTGTCTTCCATCAGGCCAGAGTAAGCAAGAATCTTACCCATTGACAATACACCCTGTCCGCCGAAACCGGCAATTACTATTTCGTTAATCATAGTGTCTTCTAAATTTTAGCGTTGAATACCATCTTCTAAGTCCTTCAAGTCTCCCAGAGGATACTTGGCGAACATATTCTCTTCCATCCACTTGTTGGCTTTCTCAGGGGTGAGCTTCCAACCGGTGTTGCAAGCGCTGACAATCTCGACAACCGACGTGCCCTTGCAGTTGATACTGTTCTCAAAGGCCTTCTTCAAGGCGGCTTTGGCCTTGCGGACGTTAGCAGGCGTGTGAACACTCTGACGGGTCACGTAGCAGGTGCCGTCGAGTTGTGCCAGCAGCGGCGTGATAGCCAAGGGATAGCCATTGAGGTCCGGACGGCGGCCGTAGGGGCAGGTAGCGGTCTTCTGACCCAACAGGGTCGTGGGAGCCATCTGACCACCGGTCATACCGTAGATAGCATTATTGATGAAGATGATGACGATGTTCTCGCCACGGTTGCAAGCGTGAATCGACTCGCAGGTGCCGATAGCCGAGAAGTCACCATCGCCCTGATAGGTGAATACCAGGTTCTCGGGCCACAGGCGCTTCACAGCGGTAGCAAGTGCGGTGGCACGGCCGTGGGGAGCCTCTTCCCAGTCAACATCGATGTAGTTATATGCAAATACGGCGCAACCAACGGGCGAAACGCCTACGGTCTTCTCAGCAACACCCATCTCCTCGATGACCTGTGCAACGAGTTTGTGTACAACGCCATGGCTGCAACCAGGGCAATAGTGCATGTGAACCCTATTCAATAATTTAGGTTCAGAATAGACCTTGTTCTCAGGTTTAATGATATCGTTAAGTTCCATTGCGTTCTTTACTTGTTAATGAGTTTCTCTTTCAGTACGTTCAACAGCTCGTCGGGAGTGGGCACATTGCCACCGAAGCGGCCATAGTGCTCAACCGGCATCTTGCACTCAACGGCAAGCTTCACATCCTCGACCATCTGGCCGGCGTTGAGCTCAACGCACAGGATGCCCTTGACGTTCTTGGCGGCCTCACGCAG
>JAFZKD010000021.1 GCA_017553785.1 Muribaculaceae bacterium
CTCAAAACTGGTTTGGAACCTGTCATCTATTGTAATCCGTCAGCAACCTTTGTCAACTCCGTTCACGATGTGGCAAAAATAAAGCCCCGTAAATTCCCTGCGGTAGAAATACGTGGCAAAAATATAGGGAATTTCCGAAGCTACCAAAAACACGTCTCAAAGTGTTAAAAACTAAAAGTAACTGTATTTCAGTGTTTTATGTTTGGTTATTTAGTGCTGTTCATGGTTGGTTTGATGCCTCTAAATACAACCAGAGAATGCACAATCAACAATCATTGTGACAGAGTTTGGAATTTCGATATGTGTCAGTTCAGAACATTCAGGGAATGCTTGAGAAATAGAAGTAACCGTGTTAGGGATAATAGTGGTTTTGCAACCTTGAATTAACTCATTCCTTGCGGTATAAATGATACCATTGCAGTTGTCTCGGGAATCATAGCATTCATTGTCACAAGACACAGTGATACTGGTTAAGTTTGTACATCCCCTGAATGAATTATCCATATAACTGACTGAAGAAGGAATGTAAATGCTTGTAAGACCCGTACAGCCATAAAACGCGTCACCTCCTATTGTTTCGACCGAATTGGGAATGTCGAAATAAGTCAATCCCGTGCAGCCTCTAAATGCCATCGGCATAATAGTCTTAACGGAGCTGGGGATAGTGATATGGGTAAGTCCGCTACAACCATCGAACGTTTCCCAACTAATATAAGTGACTGTGTTAGGAATGGATACGTTCGTCAAGCCAGAACAATTACAAAAGGCATGGTTACCAATTTCAGTGACAGAGTACGTGGTGCCGTCATAGGTCACCTCAGCAGGGATAGTGACATCACCTGAGTAGCTGTTGTAGTTCGTTGTTCCGTAAGTCACTGAAACCTCGTTTCCACCATTACTGTTGAAGTGGATTCTATCTCCTTCAAGATTGTAATAGATACCGTCCACCTCGAAGTCATAGGCCGACGTCGTCAACGGAACAAGCGCGGCAAAAGCCGCCAATAAAGTAATCATCAAATGTTTCATAATTGTTATCGTTTTGAATTGTTATGGTAAATATTTATTCTATTTTTGCAAAAATACATCCTCGTAGATA
This sequence comes from Muribaculaceae bacterium, assembly GCA_017553785.1. Taxonomy (GTDB): domain Bacteria; phylum Bacteroidota; class Bacteroidia; order Bacteroidales; family Muribaculaceae; genus Sodaliphilus. The sequence continues at coordinate 1,097 of JAFZKD010000021.1, forward strand.
AAAAGTGCAATATTTAAATGTAACAAAATTGGAAAATGTCAAATTTTTTTACACTTTAGCGTCAAAATTTTTTACACTTTTCTGTATCGACGTGAAAAAATACTTCTCTCAACTCAAATGATATAACCTATTCCGCTTTTTACTCAAGGGATAATTTGGCTAAAAATGGAAATTTATTTTGAAGATTGCGGAATTTGCAGTAACTTTGGCAGTTTGAAAAGAAAAATCTAAGAAATATCAACCAATAAAAACCTGACTAAGTTATGTTTGACGAGAAACTATTACAGGACGTGACAGCTAAGGCCCAACTGTGGCTGGGCGAGGGCTATGACGAGCAGACGCGCGCTGAGGTGCAAGCGATGCTTGACGCTGAGGACAAGACCGAACTGGTCGAGTCGTTCTACAAGACCCTGGAATTCGGTACGGGAGGCTTGCGCGGCATCATGGGTGCTGGTTGTAATCGCATGAACATCTACACCGTGGGCAGTGCAACGCAAGGTCTGGCTAACTACCTGAACGAGGCCTTCAAGGATATGGACCAGATCTCGGTTGTCGTTGGCCATGACGTGCGCAACAACAGTCGCCTGTTTGCCGAGACGGTCGCCAATATCTTCAGCGCCAACGGCATCAAGGTGTATCTGTTTGAAGGTCCACGCCCCACGCCCGAGGTAAGTTATGCCATCCGCCGACTGGGTTGCCAGAGCGGTGTGAACATCACGGCATCACACAATCCCAAGATCTACAACGGCTACAAGGCTTACTGGGACGACGGTGCACAGGTAATTGCTCCCCACGACGTGAACATCATCAAGTACGTCAATGCCATTACCGATGTGAGCGAAATCAAGTTTAAAGGTAATCCTGACCTGATTCAAATCATCGGTGAGGATGTGGACGGTCCCTACATCGAGGAAATCCACACCCTGTCGCTTAGCCCCGATGTGTGCAAGCGCTATCACGACCTGAAGATTGTCTATACCCCCATCCATGGCGTGGGACGCTACATCATCCCCCGCTCTATCGAGCGCTGGGGCTTTGATAACATCATCCACGTGCCCGAGCAGGACGTCATGAGTGGCGACTTCCCCACAGTGGATTCACCCAATCCCGAGATGCCCAGTGCGATGCAGATGGCTATTGCCAAGGCCGAAGAGGTTCAAGCCGATTTAGCCCTCGCCAGCGACCCCGATGCTGACCGCATCAGCCTAGTCATCAAGAACACCAAGGGCAAATATGAGCTCGTGAACGGCAACCAAATCCAGATTATCTTCCACTATTACCTGATGGTGCGCAATCGCGAGCTGGCTATGCTCAAGGGCGACGAGTACATCGTCAAGACCATCGTTACCAGCGAGACCATCCGCAAGATTGCCGATAAGGAAGGCATCAAGATGTTTGACTGCTTCACCGGCTTCAAGTGGATTGCACAAGTAATGCGCGAGATGGAAGGCAAGGGACGCTACCTGGGTGGTGGTGAGGAGAGCTACGGCTTCCTGCCCGAGACGTTCGTCCGTGACAAGGACGCTGTTTCGTCTATCCCCCTGATGTGCGAGATTGCTGCATGGGCCAAGGATAAGGGCATGACCCTCAACGACCTGTTTATTGACCTATACGTCAACTACGGCTACAGCAAGGAGCGCGGCATCAGCGTCGTACGTCCTGGCAAGAGCGGCGCCGACGAGATCGCGCAGATGATGGTCAACTTCCGCGAGAACCCGCAGAAGGCCATCGACGGCTCGCCCGTAGTACTCATCAAGGACTTCCTGAAGCTTGAGCAGCGCGACATGAAGACGGGCGAGGTGACCAAACTCGTCATGCCCGCCACCAGCAATGTGCTGCAATATTACACCGAGGACGGCACCAAGGTTTCCATCCGTCCTTCGGGCACCGAGCCCAAGATCAAGTTCTATATCGAGGTGCATGACCAGCTTGACAAACCCGAGAACTATGACGCCAAGAACGACTGGGCAGACGAAAAGATTGACCGCATCTGCCAGTCACTGGGCATAGCCTAACGGAGTTAGGAGTTGGTATCCGCCAATCACAACGAGAAAACCGTTAATATCAACCAAATAACAATTTTAAAAACAACATTCTATGTCAGAAAAAATTAAGACTTTAAGAGACTCTGCAGGAATGCGCTGGACGGCGCTGTTATTGCTCGCATTGGGTATGTTCTGCAGCTACATCTTTATGGACATCCTGTCTCCCATCAAGGACTTGATGGAGACAACCCGCGGATGGGACTCCACTTCATTCGGTCGAATGCAAGGCAGTGAGGTATTCCTCAATGTATGGGTATTCTTCCTGATTTTTGCCGGTATCATCCTCGACAAGATGGGCGTGCGCTTCACCGCCGTCTTGTCGGGTGCCGTGATGCTCATCGGTGCCATCATCAAGTGGTATGCCGTGAGCGAATCGTTTATGGGTACAGGCCTTGAGACCTGGTTCACCGAGCACCTGAACTGGAAGCCCATCGCTCCCTGGCTCGACATTTTGCCCTTTGCCGAAGGCATGCCTGCATCAGCCAAATTAGCTGCATGCGGCTTTATGATCTTCGGTTGCGGTGTCGAGATGGCAGGTATCACTGTTAGCCGCGGTATTGTGAAGTGGTTCAAGGGCCGCGAGATGGCATTGGCTATGGGTAGCGAGATGGCCCTTGCCCGCCTGGGTGTCGCCACCTGTATGATCTTCTCACCGTTCTTCGCCCGTTTGGGTGGCCAAGTGAGCGTATCACGCTCGGTTGCCTTTGGTGTTGTTCTGATGTGCATTGCCTTGATCATGTTCGTCGTTTACTTCTTTATGGACAACAAACTCGACAAGCAAACCGGTGAGGCCGAGGAGAAGGACGATCCGTTCAAGGTGAGCGACATCGGCAAGATCCTGACCAACAAGGGTTTCTGGCTGGTATCACTGTTGTGCGTTCTCTACTATAGCGCTATCTTCCCCTTCCAGAAGTACGCCGTGAACATGTTGCAGTGCAACCTTACCTTCACCGAGGTTGATCCCAACTCATTCTGGGCAAGCGAGAGCCTGACCATCTATCAGTACATCGTGATGCTCATTGTTGCCGCAACCGCCTTCATGAGCAACTTCATGAAGAACAAGAGCGTTAAGTATGGTTTGCTGATTGTCTCAATTGCCGCCCTGGTTTGCTACTGCTACATGGGTTACATGCGTCAGAGCGCCGAGAGTGTCTTCGCCGTATTCCCCTTGCTCGCCGTGGGTATCACCCCCATCCTGGGCAACTATGTGGATCACAAGGGTAAAGCCGCCTCGATGCTCGTGCTGGGTTCGTTGCTGCTCATCATCTGCCACTTGACTTTCGTTTACATTTTGCCGCTGTTCAAGGGCAGCACGGCAGCCGGTTTCATCGTGGCCTATATCACCATTCTGGTGCTCGGTTCGTCGTTCTCGCTCGTTCCCGCCGCTTTGTGGCCCAGCGTTCCCAAGTTGGTGGATTCCAAGATTATCGGTAGTGCTTACGCACTGATTTTCTGGATTCAGAACATCGGTCTGTGGTTCTTCCCGATGCTGATTGGTATGGTTCTCGATAGCAAAAACCCCGGTGTCACCGATCCTACCAAGTATGACTACACTTGGCCCATGGTGATCTTTGCCACCCTCGGTATTCTCGCACTGCTCTTCGGTCTCTACCTTAAGGTGGTTGACAAGAAGAAACACCTCGGTCTTGAAGAGCCCAATATCAAGCCTGATGTTGTTGAGGAGATCATTCCCGAGTAATCAGCTTTTAGCTTTTAGCAATTAGCAGAATATGGACTTTAGGGACCTTAAGGACATAAAAGACTTTAAGGTCCCTATTTATTAATCTATGCCACATGAGAGAACAGGTTAGAGAAACGATAGCGACTAAAGCGTGGGCACGATGGACCGTGCTTGCCATTGTTTCGTTTACCATGATGGCGGGCTATGTCGTCGCCAAGGAGATGTCACCGCTCCAGTTCATGCTCGAGAAGGCCACCGGCGACGGCGGCATGGGGTGGACGAGCGGAGAGTTCGGCATCTTTGCCGGGTCACGCGGTTTCTTTAACGTGTTCCTGCTCATGCTTTTTGTGGGCGGCATTATCCTCGACAAGATGGGTGTGCGCTTCACGGGTATTCTCTCGTGTGTGCTCATGCTGGCGGGATCGGCAGCCGTCTATGGCGCCATCACGCTCACCTCTCCCGGCCCGATGATGACCGTCATCGGACTGGGAACAATCAAACGCCAGGTGGTGCTGGCTGCGCTGGGATTTGCTTTCTTCGGCATCGGCTATGAGATGTGCGGCATCACCGTGTCCAAGGTCGTCGTGCGATGGTTCTCGGGCAAGGAAATGGCCCTGGCCATGGGTCTGCAGGTGGCGATGGCACGTCTAGGAACCGCCCTGGCACTCAACTTCAGCCTACCGATTGCCTTGAACTGGGGACTTCCTCGGCCCTTGCTTATCGGCCTGTTCTGTGTGGGGGTCGGACTGATCGCCTACCTCTACTACTGTACGATGGACCGCCGTCTTGACAAAGAGAAAGGAAAGCAAGACTTGTCCCAAGGCGATGATGAGAAATTCCATTTCGCTGACATGAAACTCACCATCAAGAACCCTGGTTTCTGGCTCATCACGCTGTTGTGCCTATTCTACTACTCGGCACTCTACCCGTTCCTTGATTTCGCCACCAAACTGATGATTTCCAAGTATGGTGTCGAAGCCAACCTTGCAGGAGCCATACCCTCTATCCTACCCTATACCAGCATCGTGCTCACGCCACTGTTCGGCGCATGGTTCGACAAAAAGGGCTATGGTGCGACAATGATGGTCATCGGCAGCATATTGCTGACCATCACCCTGTTTGTGTTCGCCATGCCGCTTAACTCCAGTTGGCTGGCTGTGACGCTGATGTGCGTGCTGGGCATCGCCTTCTCGCTCCTGCCCGCCGCCCTGTGGCCTGCCGTACCCAAGATCGTCCCCATGAAGCAACTGGGCACCTCCTACTCCATCATCTATTACATCCAGAACATCGGCCTGATGCTCATTCCTGTGCTCATCGGTAAGGTGCTGGAACGCAACACCATCGGCGACCAGGTGGACTATACCCATTCACTCCTCATCTTCGGCGTGATTGGTGTGGGTGCCATCATCACCTCGTCGTTACTCTTGTGGATGGACAAAAAACGCCACTACGGCTTGGAAAACCCGAACATTTCTTGAGTATCAAACGGCATTATTTCTTGTGAGCGATAACGACAATCATAGTGTTTTGTTGTCATTTGCCGATGCTTTTTTTCAAAAATTCATTCTTTTTTGCGTCAGGTGTAATATTGTGTAATTGATTTCTTGCAGCAATTTTGGGCTATATCTACTTTTGCATCGTCCGGACAGACAACCCGCTTGTTTAACGATTTTAAAAATGACTAAAATGAAAAAATTGATTTTATTGTCAATGATGGCTGTACTAGGTCTCATGACGGCGAATGCACAAAAGACGGTTGTATCTCAGAGCAACCAGAATGTATATGACCAAGTAGAAGAGATGCCAGAGTTTCCTGGCGGCATGCCTGCCATGATTGAATTCCTTCAAACCAATATTAAGTATCCCAAAGATGCTATCAAGCAAGAAGTGGGAGGCCGGGTTATGGTCATGTTTGTGGTAGAAACCGATGGCAGTATTTCTAATGTGAGAGTGGCGAGGAAAGTCTTCCCCTCACTTGATAAAGAAGCTGTAAGAGTTGTGAAGGCCATGCCCAAGTGGAAACCCGGAAAAGAGAAAGGGCGACTTGTGAGAGTAAACTACACATTGCCAGTCGTATTCTCTACCAAGAAATGAGGAACATCTTATGTATAATAATCCTTATAATCATTGTGGGCTGCTCACATGAGCAGACCCACAATGAACTGTTAACTCACGCCGAGCAGATTGTATTCACTCAGCCCGACACGGTGGTAGGAATGTTGTCTCCCAGCTGGGGCGATACAACGATGAGTGAGGCCGATCGTGCTCTCTTTGGACTTCTCTATACCGAAGCCATTCACCGTAGCGGTCTATATATCGGTACCGACTCGTTAATTAAGGCAAGCAAGGAGTACTTTGAGCGGCATGGTGACAACAAGCATCTTGCCCAGTCCCTCCTCCATCATGGAATCATACTGTACCAGCAGCAAAAGATTCGAGAGGCCATCCTGTCTATAAAACAGGCCGAGCAAATGGCCCGTGACTTGAATGAACCCGCTTTTGATTGGTATCTCTTTTCGGTACTGGGCGACGTGAACGACAATGTAGGCGACTACACCACGACATTGCGTTATTACAAGCAGGCATTAAAAGCCGCCCAGCTGGTTGATAATGAGCAGTGGGCAGCGCAAACGCTTAACAACATCGCCTCGATATTTGATGTGCTGGGCGAGAATGACAGCCTGAAGTACTATTTAGAACAAGCCAAGCCTCTTGCCGACAGCATTGAGGGCGATGTGCGGGCCAACTATCTCGTCAATAATGCCAGCTACCTGATGAAGACAGGAAAGACCGATGAAGCTAAACGTTTTCTGACCGAATCGATGAAAATATTTCCAACCGACCGGGGGAATAAACTCCTGGCCGACATTTATGTGCAGGAAGGTGACACATCATCGGCTGTGCTGCAATGGTACAAGCTCACCACTTCGCTCTCGCCCGATGTGGCCATCCAGTCCTACCAGCTGTTAATCGAACATCTGAACTTATTGGGCGACACTGAGAATGCGGCAGTATATAGCCTGCGACTCAACGAGGTGTATCGTGACCTTTACGACCGTAAAGATGCCGCTGGCATTGTGGATATGATGACCCAGTTTGATGAGCAGTTGAAGGAGCGCAAGCAATACAGGACGGTTATTGCCATGCTTGCCGCCATCATATTCTTAATGATCATCTCGGCTTCAATAGCATGGTATAGTCGACGCCGCATAGACAAACTGAATGCCCGCTTTGCCGAGAGCCAGGAGCAATATAATCTCACACGCTCCGAACTCACACAGGTGCGTCGTCAGAAGGAACGTGAACAACGCGAGAACTCATTGCAGATGAAAGAGACTGTTTCACGCCTTCATGCGTCGGCCAACAAAGGGAAACCTGTTGCCGATGAAGACGCCAACGAACTGGCACAACTCTCCTATGCGCAAAAACCTGAATTGCGTGAATTGTTGTCTTCACTAAACTCAAAAGAACAGTTGGTCTGCTTACTCACTATTCAAAATTTCCTGCCCACTGAGATTGCGACATTGACTATTTCCACCCCTCAAGCTATCACCAATACCCGCGTACGTCTGCTCAAGAAGCTCTTTGGCGCGACTGGTGGTGCCAAGGACTTTGATAACGCTATCAAACAAGTCAACAACGATTAAAAAAGGGCTTTTGCACTATTGGCGGTGAACTACGCTGCCGCTGGCTTGGTGAGTAGCTAGGACAAGCAACTCGGCCACCTGGACATGCTCGGGAGCGCTCACGGCAAAGGCGACACACTCGGCAATATCCTCTCCTGTGAGCGGCTGGATACCCTTATACACTTTGTCAGCCTTTTCCTTGTCACCATGGAAGCGGGTGACCGAGAAGTTGGTCTCGACCAGGCCCGGCTTGATGTTGGTCACGCGGACCTTGGTGTGCGCCACATCAATGCGCAGGCCGTCGCTCAGAGCCTTTACCGCCGACTTGGTTGCACAATAGACGTTACCGCCAGCATAGGCGGCATCACCAGCCACGCTGCCGATGTTCACCACATGGCCGCGGTCACGCTCCACCATGCCAGGCACGATGAGCCGCGTCATCGTCAGCAAGCCCTTGATGTTGGTGTCGATCATCGTGTCCCAGTCGGCATAAATGCCCTCATATTCAGGTTCCAGACCCCATGCCCCACCGGCATTATTGACCAACACGTCGATCTCATGCCACTCGGGAGGCAGACTCTGGATAGCCGCGGCTGCAGCCTCCCGGTCGCGCACGTCAAACTCAAGCGTAATCACTCCGACACCCAGTGCCGACAACTCATAAGCAATCGCATCCAGACGGTCGGCCCTCCGGCCCGTAATAATCACGTTGTAGCCAATCATGGCCAATTTGCGGGCACAAGCCTCACCAATACCGCTTGTCGCGCCCGTTATCAAAGCAATCTTCTTCATTTTAATGGTCAAATTAATTCTTTGGTTCTTCGTGTTTTTCGCAAAGGTACAACTTTCTCCCCACACTGGCAAGACGGCTTTCTTGAGTGCAGTGATCACAGCGACACGGAATCTATCGTAATATCGGATAAAATGAGTCGCTTATCGAGTCGGGGAGCCAAAGGAGAAGCATCAGAGTCAAAAGCCGAAATGGGTATCATGCTCTTGACAACAGGCTGAACAGCCCTATACTCGGGCATGCATCGGCCGATGGTTCCGCCGATATAGGAAGGGTCACAAATGAGGTAGTAATCCTCGCCATAATAATAGCCGTTGCCACGGGTCAGACAGTCGGTGAAACGCACTCCAGTACATTCATGGCCAGGATAATGGATAAACTGCACATCAAGGCCTAAGAGGCTGTTCACCAGGAAGGCATAAAGGATGGAACGGTCTTCACAGTCGTTATTGTCATAGAAGAAATTCTCTTCAACAAAGTTCACCTTTTCTTGGCCATATTGCTCTACATCATCCTCATATCCAAATACATATTGGACAAAATGCAAGAGCGCATCGGCAGCATCGCACTGGCTCATCCCCTCGAGTTGCGGCATCAGTTGTTCCTGAATCGCCACATGGAACTGCGGCAACACAACCGACGCGGCATAGCACTGGAGATCCATGAGCGGATAGTCGCGCAGCATCCGCATCACCTGGGGGTTGACCGTGCAGGCAATATGGATCTGGCCATCGTCAAAGTCACAAATCCTGTCATCTTCGGGCGACACGTTCAATACCTTTTCCTTGAACATGAGGTCGAAAGTCTGACCTTTGTTCTTGGCAGACCTGATTGGGTCACAGGGATAAATCACCGATTTTTCATTTGGGTTGAATTCCAAATCATCAAAGAACAAATAATAATCCTGGCCATTGATTTTGATGAAAAACCGCTCATATACTTCCTGTTCAAACGGCACGAGTAACAGTAGTTGGCGTTCGGTACGCGCCAGACGCACATCATAGCCCATGCTGACAAGCAAATAATGCTCCAGAAGCACCCTGTCCATAGGGCCGGAACTCCGCAACAACTCATTGGCATAACTGCGGACCAACTCGAACACAAACCAGTCGTTCAAGCCCAATTCATCGGACAATGAATGCAAGGATGACAACACAGGGGCGACATCACGCTTCTGATACTCATGCCAGGCCTTAGAGATATCGTAGTCAGACACCGATTCCACGCCAACGGTCTTGAGGCTGGCAGCCTGTAACATTTCACCATAGAAAGAAAACTGCAGAGCATCGCCTGGGTGCGTCCGCTCTGCCACCAATGCCTTGACAGGCATCGATACCATCAAGGAAATGAATACCGACAACAATAGTCGATATGACTGTATAGATTTCATAATAATTAGTTATTTTACATTCTCCGTCGCAAATTTAAACCAAATTCAGAATAAAAACAAACAATTCCCCAATTATTTTCAAACATCCATCAAAGTAGATAACAAAATCGCCACCAACTGAAAACTTTTTAGTACCTTTGCACCCAAATTCAAGAAAGCATTATGCAAAGCATCCGAAACGTGGCCATCATCGCACACGTCGATCATGGCAAAACAACTCTGGTAGATAAGATGTTAGCGGCAGGTAACCTGTTCCGCGACAATCAGAATATGGGTTCGCAAATCCTCGACAGCAATGATCTGGAACGCGAGCGCGGTATCACCATCCTTTCAAAAAACGTCTCCATTTCATACAACGGATACAAAATCAACATCATTGACACCCCGGGGCACAGCGACTTTGGCGGTGAAGTGGAGCGTGTGCTCAATATGGCAGACGGTTGCCTGTTGCTCGTTGATGCATTCGAGGGCCCGATGCCCCAGACGCGCTTTGTTTTGCAGAAAGCTTTGCAGCTTGGTCTCAAGCCCATCGTGGTCATCAACAAGGTTGATAAACCCAACTGCCGCCCCGACGAAGTACAGGAAATGGTGTTTGACCTGATGTGCAACCTTGACGCCACCGAGGATCAGCTGGACTTCCCCACCATTTTCGGGTCAGCCAAGGAAGGATGGATGAGCGAGGATTGGCAACAGCCCACCGACAACATCACCGCAGTGCTCGACGCCATCATCAAGTACATTCCCGAACCCGAAATGATTGAGGGTGATGCCCAAATGCTGATCACATCGCTGGACTATAACAGCTATGTGGGCCGCATCGCTGTGGGCCGTGTCCACCGAGGCACGCTAAAGGACGGCATGGAAGTTGCCCTGTGCAAACGCGACGGTGAAGTCGTGAAACAGAAGATTAAAGAGTTGCGCACCTTTGAAGGTATGGGACAGAAACACGTCGAGAGCGTGAGCAGCGGTGACATCTGTGCCATCATTGGCCTTGAAGGATTTGAGATCGGCGACACCGTCACCTTGCCCGCTAGTCCCGAGGCCCTGCCACGCATAGCTATCGACGAGCCCACAATGTCGATGCGCTTCTGCATCAACGATTCACCATTCTTTGGCAAGGACGGCAAGTTTGTCACCTCACGCCACATTTGGGAACGTTTGCAACGAGAACTGGACAAGAACCTCGCTTTGAGGGTTGAACGCACCGAAAACGAAGATGCATGGAACGTGTTCGGACGCGGTGTGCTGCACTTGTCGGTCCTCATCGAAGAGATGCGCCGTGAGGGATACGAACTCCAGGTGGGCCAGCCTCAGGTCATCATCAAGGAAATCGACGGCGTGAAGTGCGAACCCATCGAGGAACTCAGCATCAATGTCCCCGAGGAATACTCCAGCAAGATGATCGACATGGTCACCCGTCGCAAGGGCGAGATGACCATGATGGATACACAGAACGACCGCATCCACCTGCAGTTCAAGATTCCGTCACGCGGCATCATCGGCCTGCGCACCAATGTGCTCACGGCCAGCGCCGGCGAAGCCATCATGTCGCACCGATTCCTTGCCTATGAACCCTGGAAGGGCGAAATCGCACGCCGCACCAACGGCTCACTCGTCGCCATGGAAGGCGGCACGGCCTATGCCTACGCCATCGACAAATTGCAAGACCGCGGACGCTTCTTCATCTTCCCCCAAGAGGAAGTTTATGGCGGGCAGGTCGTCGGCGAGCACACCAAGGAGAAAGACCTCGTGATCAACGTCACCAAGTCCAAGAAGCTCACCAACATGCGCGCCAGCGGTGCCGATGACAAGGTGAAGATCGTGCCCCCCATCGTCTTCAGCCTCGAGGAGGCTCTGGAGTACATCAAAGCCGACGAATATGTCGAGATCACACCCAACCACATCCGCATGCGTAAAATCGTCCTCGACGAACTCGAGCGCAAGCGCATCGCCAAGGCTGCAGGGCAAGACGACGACTAAACCGATTACCTGTCGGGGTGTCCGTGCCCTCATGACGGCATAATCAAACCGATAGCTAGTCTGCAAAAGAAGCCAGCGAGGCCGACACCTCTTCAGTGCCGGTCTTGTCTTTTTTTTCGGTTCTTAAAATCATGTCTCAGTTGTGGTGAAAAAAGTTTGATTATTAGTTTTTTATCAGTAATTTTGCAGCTGAAAAAAACATAATTAACCAACTAAATAGATAACAAGATGAAAAAGTTTAGCTCATTATTATTTGTATTATTGTTGATGATGGCATCATTGGCTGCAAAAGCACAAGATAACCCAAGAGGTGATGTGAATCGTGATGGATTTGTTAATATCTCGGATGTGACCTGCTTGATAGATAACTTGTTGAATGGCGTTTCGGAAGGTGATGTCAATCAAAACGGAACAGTCGACATTTCGGATGTGACATGCCTGATAGATTACCTGTTGCAAGGCACATGGCCCGATGAGCCAGTGACACCACCCGATGACCACGAATACGTTGACCTTGGTCTGCCCAGCGGCACGCTATGGGCAACGATGAACGTTGGCGCTAATGCTCCCGAGGAATACGGAGACTACTTCGCCTGGGGCGAGACCGAACCCAAGGAAGTATACAATTGGAGCACATACAAGTGGTGTAACGGCTCCTATAAAACCATGACGAAGTATTGCACATCAAGTTCTTATGGCACGGTTGACGACAAGACCCAACTTGAGCCAGAGGACGATGCCGCCAACGTGAACTGGGGCTCGTCATGGCGCATGCCGACCAAGGAGCAGCAGGATGAACTGCGGAATAACTGCACTTGGACTTGGATGACCACTAATGAAGTGAAAGGATATAATGTTACTGGTCCAAACGGCAACAGCCTGTTCTTGCCCGCTGCGGGCTGCCGTGACGGCAATTCGTTCTACGATGTGGGGGCCTACGGCTACTATTGGTCGAGCACGCTCCACGTTGACCGATCTTTCTACGCTTACTACCTGATGTTCACTTATAATGAAGTGGATTATCACAACTATCACCGCTACCAAGGATTTACCGTCCGAGCTGTGCGCATCTCCCAGGAATAGCGTCCTAATAGTTAGTAGCATAAAGACGTGAAAGTAATTAGCGAGGCTGGCATCTCCCTGGTGCCAGTCTCGTTTTCTTTTGGTGCTATCAATCTGTAGTAATTTTGATTATTTATGAAAAAACGTTAACTTTGCGAGTAGAAAATCATGTCTAACCAATTAATTAAGAAGCATTATGAAGAAGTTTAGCTTATTATTTGCTGTATCAATGTTGATGCTGGCATCGTTCACTGCCGGCGTGGAATATCAACGTGGTGATGTGAATTATGATGGTCAAGTCAGCATATCAGACGTGACCTGTTTGATTGACTATCTCTTGACCGGTGCCTGGCCTGAAGAACCTGTGACACCTCCCGATGACCACGAATACGTTGACCTAGGGCTGCCCAGCGGCACGCTGTGGGCAACGATGAACATCGGAGCAAATGCTCCCGAGGAATTCGGCGACTACTTCGCTTGGGGCGAGACGGAGCCTAAAGACGACTATAGTTGGACCACTTACAAGTAGTGCAAAGGCACGAGTGAATCGATGACGAAATACTGCTGCGTTGACTTCAGTGGCACAGTGGATGGCAAGTCCGAGTTGGACCCCGAGGACGATGCCGCCTACGTCAACTGGGGCGAAGATTGGCGCATGCCGACTTACGAGCAAGTGATGGAACTGCTTAACAACTGCACATGGACGATGACGACAGTGAATGGCGTAAGTGGCCGCCTGGTCACCGGACCCAATGGTAATACTATGTTTATGCCTATCCCTGGTTTCCGCATTCATGAAGAACTCAAAGACCCTTCATGGGCCTACTATTGGACGCGTGAGATCTACCAATACAACTCAGATAGCGCCTACAATTTGATTTTCCACTCTCAAGCTGTGTTCCGAGGCACCTCAAACCGCTTCGTCGGGAATCCCGTCCGTGCCGTTCGCGTCTCCAATGAATAGCGTCCTCATCGTTAGCTCAAAGACGTGAAAGAAGCAACGAGGCTGGCACATCTTCGGTGCCGGTCTCGCCTTCTTGTCCTGAAGGGAGTAGTCTGTGATGTTGCAACAGCAAAGGTCAGTTAGAATGGCTCAACATGAATAGTGCCAAACATCTCGCCAAAAACTCACCAAAAAACATGAAATGATTACTTGTGTATTTCGATATATTATTGATTAACAGCATGTTAATCAAATCCATTAAACTAAATTCGTGAACTCTTCGTGAGTCGAACCCCAATCGAAGGAACCGGAATCCTTTATTCTATCCATTGAACTACGGGGCCAAAACGTGCATTTCATCAAAATGCGGGACAAAATCACGGTTTTTTTCGTAACTTTGCAACAAACAATTGGGTATTTCGGAGGTTTTCGGCACCCGCTTACCCGACACTAAACCGTAAGACAACCTAGATGACAGTACGTATTGAGCCCTCGTGGAACCGTGTGCTTGCCAGCGAATGTGAAGCACCCTATTTCAAACAGTTGACGGATTTTGTCCGCCAAGAGTACCGCACGCGACAGGTATTCCCGCCTGGCAAACAGATTTTTGCGGCTTTTGACGCGGCACCTTTTGAGCAAATAAAAGTGGTGATTATGGGGCAGGATCCTTATCATGGCGTGGGACAGGCCAACGGGCTATGCTTCAGTGTTAATAAGGGAATTCCTATGACGCCTTCAGACCAGTTAATGGATGGACTTTGCCCCGCTATCTGGCCATTGAACAGTGCACAATCGCACCGATGATTGAGAACTACCTAACCGGCTTGCTCTGGCGCTTGTTCATGAGCAGTCCCGAAGTGCAGCATGGTCTTAATAAACTAGGATTTACCTTCACGAAATAAGAGAGTCATAATTCAGATAGAATCACACCAATACAATAACAGATATTATGAGAAAATTCAGAAGCATTTTAATCGCATTGGCAGTGTCATTAGGCGCTTTCACGGCCCAGGCAGTTGACCAGGCCAAGATGAACCGGTTCATCGATGACCTGATGGGTAAGATGACCTTACAAGAGAAAATCGGACAGTTAAACCTACCCGTGACGGGCGATATCATCACTGGTTCGACAGTGAGCGGCGACGTGGTCGGCAAAATCAAGGCTGGCCAGGTAGGCGGCCTGTTCAACATGAAAGGTGTGCAAAGCATTCGAGCCTTGCAGGAGGTCGCCGTTAAGCAAAGCCGATTGGGCATCCCGCTGATCTTTGGTATGGACGTGATTCACGGCTATGAGACGGTTTTTCCCATCCCCTTCGCCATGTCGATGAGTTGGGACATGGACGCCATCCGCAACTCGGCACGCATAGCGTCGATCGAGGCCACTGCCGACGGTATCTGCTGGACTTTCAGCCCCATGGTGGACATCTGCCGTGAACCGCGCTGGGGACGCATGAGCGAGGGCGGAGGCGAGGATCCTTTCTTGGGTTCAGCCATTTGCCGTGCGATGATTGAGGGTTACCAGAACAACGACCTGACTGACAAGACGACCATGATGGCATGTGTCAAGCACTTCGCCCTGTATGGCGCTCCCGAGGCGGGCCGTGACTACAACACGGTGGATATGAGCCACGTGCGCATGTTCAACGAATATTTTCCTCCCTATAAAGCGGGCGTGGAGGCCGGGGCTGGCAGTTACATGACATCGTTCAACGTCATCGACTACATCCCAGCGACGGGCAACCATTGGCTCATGACCGAGGTGCTGCGCGACCGCTGGGGTTTTGACGGCTTTGTAGTGACTGACTACACGGCCATCAGCGAGATGATCAACCACGGCATGGGTGACCTGAAGACGGTATCGGCACTGGCACTCAAAGCGGGTACCGACATGGATATGGTGGCTGACGGTTTCCTGGGCACGTTGGAACAATCCCTGGGCGAGGGCAAGGTGAGCATGGAAGATATAGATAAGGCCTGTCGCCGCATCCTGGAGGCCAAGTATAAACTGGGCCTGTTTGATGACCCCTACCGCTACCTCGACGCGAAACGTGCCAAGAAGGATATCTATACCGATGAGCACCGCGCCGCCGCTCGCAAGTTAGCGACCGAGACATTTGTGTTGCTGCAAAACAAGGACAACGTGCTGCCGCTGCAGCGCAAGGGTAAAATCGCTTTGGTGGGTCCACTGGCCAACACCCGCGCCAACATGCCGGGCACATGGAGCGTGGCCGCAGCCAGCGACCGATACAGCACCCTGCTCGAAGCCATGCGGCTCGCTGTGGGCGACAAAGCTGAGGTGATGTATGCCAAAGGGTGCAACGTCTGCTATGATGCCGAGTTGGAGAAAAACTCGACCATGTTCGGTCGTGAAATGCGCGACGAGCGCCCTGTCGATGTGATGCGTGACGAGGCGATGCGCATGGCCCGTGAATGTGACGTGATTGTCGCCGCCATGGGCGAGCCTAGCGAGATGTCGGGTGAGAGCAGCTCACGCTGCGATCTGTCTATTCTCGACGCTCAGAAAGACCTGCTCACGGCCCTCAAGGCTACCGGCAAACCCATCGTGCTGCTCAACTTCTCTGGCCGTGCTACAGTGATGGATTGGGAGGTGGAAAACATCCCCACCATCCTCAATGTGTGGTTTGGCGGCAGCGAGGCGGCCGACGCCATTTGTGACGTGGTCTTCGGCGACGTGACACCAAGCGGCAAACTCACCGTGACGATGCCCCGCAACGTGGGTCAGATTCCCATCTACTACAACCACCTGAACACGGGTCGCCCCAACCCGAAGTGGTTCACAAAGTTCACCACCAACTATCTGGATGTCCCCAACGATCCGCTGTTCCCCTTCGGCTACGGTTTGAGTTACACCACCTTTGAATATAGCCCCATGACACTTAGCGGCAACTCAATGACTGCAGACGGCAACATCACCGCATCGGTCACCATTACCAATACGGGTGCAGTAGAGGGCACCGAGGTAGTCCAACTCTACATCCGTGACATGGTAGGCAGCATTGCCCGTCCTGTTCAGGAGCTCAAGGGCTTTGAGCGCATCAGCCTCAAGCCAGGCGAAAGCCGCACCGTCAACTTCATCATCAACGCCGACCTGCTCAAGTTCTATAACAAGGACCTGGAGTACGTTTGCGAGCCTGGAGAATTTGATGTCATGATCGGCACCAACTGCCGTGATGTCCAGCACAAGACCTTCAAGCTGAGGTAAAAAGCTAGAGAGAAGAATTTATCATAATGCCCCCAAAAAGTTTCTCTCAACTTTTGGGGGACATTTACGTCTCATTGCCGAATGGCAATTTTATCCGTTTATCACTGCATTTCAACACATTAACGCAGCAAAATCATCCTAAGATTTGGACTGCTTTTTTCAATGTATTAATCTGTATCTCCCTAACTTTGCTGCGATGAAAATTTGATGCATATTATTTCATCGTCGCAAAGTTAGGGTGGATACAGATGTCGTCACATGGAAAATGAAACTGATTATTAGATTCTCAGAATTTCAGCAATATTTTTACTGGGCTGCGTGATATCAGACTAGAAATGTATGCACTTAGAAGAGTAACAAAGAGTGCAATAATGAAGTTTGCAGCTATTGATAAATACTGTACTCCCATGACATCCATAAAATACTTATCGCGAACAAGAACAATGAATGTATAATGTAGCACGTATACTCCACCTGAATTTATTCCGACAAGTGTAATTAACCTTGACATTGTATTATTTTGTGCTTTGAGGTCCTTAAGAAGACAAAAAATGCCACAGCTTAATAGCATTGCACCTAATGTAGGGAAGGCGGCATTAACACCATCAAATAACTTACCTTCGGCATTTGACATAATTATTGTTTCAAATATAATCAACGCATAACCCACTACCATAACTACTACACAAATAGGCACACAGTAATGCTTATTTTTCAAATAAGCGCCTATTCTTGAATATACAACACCATAAAGAGTAAAGAATCCCATATGACCCCAACTAGGTAATGTCTGATTAGGATTCAACCATAACAGTAAGTCCCATGCAAAATTATTTACAAAAGTAACTATGAACAAAAAGACGAGCACAACATGTCCGCACCATTTCGGTGCAATATCAATTATATAATTAATAATATATGTATAAATTAGCGAATAAAAGAACCAGTATTTGCTATAAAAATCCCTAATCGATAATGATACACCCTTTTCCAATACAACTCCTCCAATAAACAATCTCAAAAAGACAGTCCATATTACTGCAATAAAAAACAAGCGACCTATTCTTATCATCAGTTTATTAATTGTAGTTGTTTTTCTTACAGTAAAAACGCCATTGACCATGAAAAAAAGAGGCACTCCGGCTGCACAAAGAACCTGAAAACATTTGTTTATGTTAGGTAAAAAATATGAGTTTGAATCAAAGCAAAAATCCAACATTTCCACATGATAAAACACTACCATTAACATGGCTAATGCTTTTAATAAGTCATATCCGAACACTCGATTAGTTATTTCTTTCATATGCATTACTCCTTGCAGAAAATCACATTAAACATAGTAGTGCCACCAAGAGCGAATTGATTAAGTCGCCTCCAAGATAAAAAGCTTAGAGCTAAAGAAATCACAGCAACGACACCAAAAGCCATAAAGGAAAAAGTTGATTAAATAATATTCAATAAGATATATCGTGAACCCGTGGGGAGTCGAACCCCAATCGAAGGAACCGGAATCCTTTATTCTATCCATTGAACTACGGGTCCAAAACGTGCATTTCATCAAAATGCGTGACAAAATTACGGCTTTTTTCGTAACTTTGCAACAAACAATTGGGTATTTCGGAGGTTTTCGGCACCCGCTTACCCGACACTAAGCCGTAAGACAACCTAGATGACAGTACGTATTGAGCCCTCGTGGAACCGTGTGCTTGCCAGCGAATGGGAAGCACCCTATTTCAAACAGTTGACGGATTTTGTCCGCCAAGAGTACCGCACGCGACAGGTATTCCCGCCTGGTAAACAGATTTTTGCGGCTTTTGATGCGGCACCCTTTGAGCAAGTAAAAGTGGTGATTTTGGGGCAGGATCCTTATCATGGCGTGGGACAAGCCAACGGGCTATGCTTTAGTGTTAATGAGGGAATTCCTATGCCGCCATCACTGATCAATATCTTTAAGGAGGTGCACGACGATGTCGGAGCACCCATACCTGCTAACGGAGACTTGTCAAGGTGGGCACGCCAGGGTGTACTGCTGTTGAATGCGACGCTGACGGTGCAAGCCCATCAGCCATTGTCCCATCAAGGTAAGGGCTGGGAGATTTTCACCGACCACGTCATCGCTCATTTGGCCCAAGAACGCGAGCATTTGGTGTTCATGCTTTGGGGGTCTTATGCCAAACGCAAGGGCGCATTTATCGACCGCACTCGCCACTTGGTGCTCACGGCGGCCCACCCATCACCGCTATCGGCAAACAGGGGAGGGTTCTTCGGTACTCACCATTTCTCCAGCGCTAATGACTATCTGGTGGAGCACGGCCTCTCCCCCATTGTGTGGTAATGAGCCAAAAAAATATGGGAAAAAGCATTGCTGTTTCAAAAAATGGTTGTAACTTTGCACCGCTATTTTTAAAACATATACTTTTTATTAATCAAAATTTTCGCAGAATGTACTTAGATTCAGAGAAAAAGAAAGAAATCTTTGGCACCTACGGCGCAAGCAATACTGATACTGGGTCCCCCGAGGCGCAGATAGCATTATTCTCCTACCGTATTGCCCACTTGACCGAACATCTTAAGGTCAACAAGAAAGATTATACTACGCAGCGTGCACTGAAGATGCTTGTTGGTAAGCGTCGTCGTTTGCTCGATTACCTGATTCGCAAAGACATCAACCGTTATCGCGCAATCATCGCTAAGAAAGAACTCGGTATCCGCAAGTAATCAGACACCAAGCGTGGTGATGGCGGCCTCAACAACCGCCCTCTAAACTAAAAAGAATCGTCGCAGGACATGTGCTTGCGACGATTCTCTTTTATCTCAGTTTCTCGTTTATTCACTGAACAGCAGCTGGTTATAAGCATTCACGATGCGCTGCCAGTGCTTGGGCAGGTTCGCCTTGCTGTCAGTGCTCACCTGCACATTGCGGTAGTAGCCGTCAGCGCCAGGCTCTTTGTCGGTAGTCACCGTATAGGTCGCCTTCACGCCATAGGTACCGTATTCGCTGCGATCGGTGATATACACCAGCTGGTCCTTCAGCTTCATGGTCGTGCCCTCAAAGCCATATCGGGAATAGAACATGGAGCACCACGAGGCACTGCCCTCGAGCAGTAGCGTCTTCGACTGCGGATCGAGCATCAGCAGGCCATTCATGCTGTTGTCGACCTTCTTAAAACTCTGCTTCTCCTTATCCCACAGGAGCAGCACGCTGTAGTTGCGGCTCTCGCCACTGCCAATCAGAATGTCGATGTAGCCGTCGAAGTTGGCATCCA
>JAFZKD010000022.1 GCA_017553785.1 Muribaculaceae bacterium
ATCTTCCCCACGATGATGAAGGCCCACGGCGACTACGTCATGCCCGACAACGTTCCTTCCAATGAGTTTCTGAACCTTGAAGGAGACAAGATTTCGACCAGCCGCAACTGGGCGGTATGGCTGCATGAATACCTCAAGGACTTCCCCGGCAAACAGGACGTCCTGCGCTATGTGCTCACCGCCAATGCCCCCGAGACCAAGGACAACGATTTCACCTGGAAAGACTTCCAGGCACGCAATAACAACGAGCTGGTTGCCATCCTGGGCAACTTCGTGAACCGTGCCCTGGTGCTCACCCACAAATTCTGTGAGGGCATCGTGCCCGAGGTGGGCGAACTGACCGACGTTGACCGCGAGGCCATCGAGGAGTTCAAGAATGTGAAAGCCACCCTGAGCGACAACATCGAGCACTTCCACTTCCGTGAGGCCCAGAAGGACGCCATGAACCTGGCACGCATCGGCAACAAGTACCTGGCCGATACCGAGCCATGGAAACTTGCCAACAGTGGCGCAAGACGAGCGCAGTGCCAAGCTGGCTTGAGCAATGCCGAAGCGCAGCCCGCTGAAGGCGCAGCCAACACCGACATGGCACGCGTGCAGACCATCATGCACCTGGCCTTGCAGATCACGGCCAACCTAGCCATCGCCTTCGAGCCGTTCCTGCCCTTCAGCTCAGCCAAACTGCGCAGTATGATTGGCATGGAGAAGGTCGACTGGAGCCGACTGGGCGATATTGACATCCTGCCCGCCGGACGAACACTGGAGCAACCCTTGCTGCTGTTCGAGAAAATCGAGGATGACGTCATTGATGCCCAGATCCAGCGTTTGGAGCGCATCAAGCAGGAGAACATCATCAATAACTTCAAGCCCAAGCCCGTCACCACATCGTGCACCATCGACGACTTTGCCAAGCTCGACATCCGCGTGGGCACCGTCCTGGACTGCGAAAAAGTGAAAAAGGCCGACAAACTGCTCAAGTTCACCATCGACGACGGCATGGCAGGACGCACCATTATCAGCGGCATCGCCAAGTGGTATGAGCCCGAGGACCTTGTGGGCAAGCAGGTGTGCTTCATCGCCAACTTCCCGCCCCGCAAACTCAAGGGCATCGAAAGCCAAGGCATGATCCTGAGCGCTGAGGACGCAGGCGGACGCCTCGTGGTCATCGGCCCCACCGGCCCCGTCAAGCCCGGCTGTCAAGTAGGGTGAGATTCAAGCGGCGGGGCCGCTTGAAGTTTAGAGATTAGAGTTTAGTGGTTAGAGATGCCCCTCTAGCCACTAAATTTTGACTATTTTCAAAAAAAGTTGTTCAAAATGGTTTAGTAAATGGCCCCCTTGTGTGTATATAGGGTGTATGACGGACAAGAAACGACACATAGAGCGGCTGTTTAAGCAGCATTATCGTGCAATGTACAGGCTGGCCAGCGTACTGCTGCACGATGACGACGAGAGCAAGGACATTGTGCATGATGTCTTTGCAAGGCTCCTCACGGGCGAGTATCGGCTGCAGGAGGAAACTGCCGGGGTGTTTCTGCTGTTATGTGTGCGCAACCAGTGCCTGAACGTGATACGAGACCGCAAGATCCATGAGCGGGCGCGGCAATTGCTGATGCTCGAGAGAGAAATCTCAAGCAAACCAGCCGAGGACATCGAGGCCGAAATCACCGCCTTGTACCAAGCCGTCGCCGACCTGTTCCCGCCCGAGTGCCGTGAGGTCATCCTGTTGCATTTCCGTGACAAGCTGACCTACCGTGAGATTGCCGAGCGCCTGGGCGTGAGCGAGACCACCGTTTACAGGCATCTGAACAGCGCACTTGACCAACTTCGTGAAACACTTAAATCCACTGAGCGATGAACAAAACCGAACAACTGTTGAAGATGCTCGAGCACCCCGAGCGATACAGCGAGCAGCAATGGCAGGAAATCCTTGCCGACGATGAGTGCCGCGAACTCTACTCGCTGATGGCTAAGACCCGCAGCGCATTTGCCCGCGAGCAGGCCGACGAGCGGCTCACCGATGAAATAATCAACGAACAATGGCAACGCCTGGAGGCAGAACACTTCACTCGGGCTACCATTGTGCCCCTGTGGCGCAAGGTAGCCGCTGCCGCCGTTGTGGCAGTGGCCACCATCGGCATTGCCGTGGCAGCAATACACACGGGCTTCTTCGGCCTTAAGCATGCCGATAACGAGACAGAACAAACCACTAAACCGCAGCAGGTGCAAGTTACTACCAAGACCAGCACGGCGATTGCTGAGCAACCTGCCGATACCTTGGATGCAGCCCATCCTCAACTGTTTGAGGAAGCGCCGCTGGAGCAGGTGCTCACCGTCCTTGCTGCCCATTATGGCGTGGATGTTGAGTACCGCACCGACGACGTGCGCTCGCTGCGCCTGTTCTATCAATGGGAACCCGAATACAGCCTGGACAAGGTTGTGGAAATGCTCAACAACTTTGACGCATTCTCCATCCGTCACGAGGGCAATAAACTGATTGTGGAATCATCAAACACAAAGGAGATCCGCCCATGAAACGAACCATCGCTATCTTGTGTGCGGTGTTTGCCTTGGTTTCCTCGGTCGCCGCACAGCGAATTACGCACAATTTCCAGAACATGCCGATGAGTGATGCGCTCAAACTCGTGCAACGCCAGACTGACAAATATAAAATCGTGTTCATCTATGATGACCTGGAGGACTTCAAGGTGACCACCAGCATCCGCAATAAGAGCGTCCCCGATGCCTTGAGGCAGATGATAGGCTTCTACCCGATTTCTATTACAGTCAATGACGACAACGAGATTTATGTGGAGTGTACCCACAAGACCGACCACCGCCTCAAGGGCATGGTGGTTGACGAGAACAACCAGCCGTTGCCTTATGCCAACGTCACCCTGCTCAACCCCGTCGACTCAACGATGGTGGGCGGCGGCGTGACCAACGAGAGCGGCTACTTTGCCATCCCCTACGAGCAAGCCAGTGTCATCGCCCGCATCACCTACGTTGGATACAAGCCCGCCTATCGCCTATGCTCCCGCGACAACGTAGGCACCATCAAGATGCAGCCCGACCAGTTCACCCTGAATGATGTCACGATCAAAGGCTCGAAGCGCCTGACCCGTCCTACTGATCGAGGCTTGCTGGCCAACGTACAGGGCACTGTGCTTGAGCAATTCGGCTCGGTAACCGAAATGTTGTCCCATTTGCCTCTCATGATGAGCGATGGCACCATTGCAGGCCATGGTAAGCCTGAAATCTATATCAATAACAAGAAAGTACGTGACAATTCTGAACTCGAACGCTACCATGCCGATGAAATCCTCTCGGCCGAAATCATCACCAATCCTGGCCCAGAATACGGCCAAGATGTCAAATCAGTAATCCTTCTCAAAACAGTGAGAAAGGCTGGTGAGGGATTAAGTGGCAATTTGGGAGCTGTTTATCGGAAAAGCGAAGTGCATTTGACAAGAATGAATGGAGCTTTGAATTATAGGCTTAACAACGGCATGGATTTCTTTGTCCGTGGTCAGTTGGCCGATGGTTTTTCCTTGTTTACTAACAAGAGCAGAGAAACACTTGGTGCATCAAACACTTGGACTTACCATAGTGATTATGAATCGCGCAAACATGCAACTTATTATGTTGCCGATATAGGCTGGGATTGGGAGATAAACAACAATCATTCGGTTGGTTTCACTTATACCAGACAACACAACTTTAACAACGCCAGCCAAAAGCAACTGCAAGACACAAAAGCGTGGCGCGACAATGAGTTGTGGGACGAAGGACAATCCTTTAGCGAGATGACTTTCAAACCAAAAACAAAGCATAGTGCCAATGCATATTACATTGGCAAGTTGGGTAATTGGTCATTGGACTTTAGTACCGACTATTACGGAGCGCAAACAGACTTTGACATGTTGGCGACCTTCAACGGCGAGCAAACTGGCATCAGCAATACCAAGACCAAAGAAAGACTTTTGGCAGAAAAACTCATTGTCACAGCACCAGTGCAAAGAGGTGAACTGACTTTTGGCGAGGAAATTGCAGGTGTAAATCGATATAATGATTTTGTTCAAGACGGTTTTGCGACCGATAACCACATTCATCAGCAGTCAAGTTCTTGGTCACTGTTCGCAAATTATGCCCTCTCGATCCAAAAATTCTCATTCAATGCAGGGCTACGTTGGCAGAACGAGTACAACAATTATTATATCGAAGGAAACCTCAATGACGAAATGAGCCCCAATTACCATGTCTTCATTCCAAGAGTATCAATAGACTATCAAAATGGCGACTGGCAGCACACACTTTCTTATCAAACAACGAGGTATAATCCGCCCTATGGAACTCTATCATCCACAATTAGATATGATGGCAAATATGACTATTTTACAGGAAACCCTTTCTTGCAGCCACAAGTCCACAACGACATATCATGGGAATCAAAATGGAAATGGATTTTCTTCTCACTATCTTATGAACGCATTAAGGACATTTACGCCAATTTCTACACTGCCTACGACGAAGTGAACCATCCGGGAGTGAAATTAAACACTTTTAGAACAATACCATCAGCTAATTTGTACATGCTCACATTCAACCTCTCACCACGTATTGGCATTTGGCAGATGAATTATTCGGCTTATCTTTACTTCCAAGATTGTGATTTGGAGCCGCTAGGCATAACTCATAAATTCAATGGGTTAATTGCTGATTTCACCCTCGATAATACGTTTAGCTTCCCTCATTCGTGGACACTGAATTTGAAGGCAAGTTTATCACCTTATTACGAAACAATGTATAAACAGGAAAAGACGTCAGGCAGAGTGGATTTAAAGTTGAGTAAACGGCTCTTAAAAGACAAAAGTCTCACTGTCGCCCTGGCGGCAAATGACATCTTCCGTACAGAAAAAACAATAGCAACCACCTACAATGGTCTGAATTATTGCCAAGACATTGATGTATATCGCGATGTCCGAGACATCACCATCAATGTTTCTTGGAAGTTTAATGCTACCAAGAGTCGCTACAAGGGTAGTCACGCTGGTCAAGATGAGCGTAACCGCCTGTAAATAGTGGTGTAATTAAATAATGAGAGCCGAGGGTGGAAACTGGGCAACCTTGGCTCTTTTCCTTATTAAATATGCTGGTTGTGTTAATAAAGGTTAAATATTGGGCTAAAATTTGGTTTATATTATAAACCGCTTTATCTTTGCATCGAAATCAGAGTGGTCATCGACCGAAGCCGCTCTTTTTTCAGAGAATTTTAGTTTATTTTTTAAACCGCTTTATTAACATATTCAATAAATAGAACAATGGATTATCAGACATTACAACAAACGAAACAGGCTTGTGCCCGTGGTCAGAAACGCGGCTTGCACTTCATCCTCGCCTCGGTCCTCATTTGGGCGATGGTAGCGGCAGTTCATTTTACCAAACTGCCTATCGAGACGAAGAACCTGTTGACCTTCTGCTGCACGTGCCCGCTGATACCGCTGGCCTGGCTCCTGTCCAAGCCGTTGGGCATCATCTTCAGCGACAAGCAGAACCCGCTGTCTTCGCTGGGCATTGTGCTGTCTGTTGCCCAGATTCCCTATCTGCTCATTGTGATGTGGGTCTATGCTGCCATGCCCGACAAGATGGTGATGACCCTAGCGATGGTCTTTGGAGCACACTTACTGCCCTTCGGTTGGCTGTATGACTCCAAGGTCTATTACGCGATGACAGGTTTCATTACCATCGGAGCGCTGATAGTAGGCTTGATGCTCCCGCCCCAAGTCCTTGCCTTGTGCATGATAGCAGTGGAGACCATCTTCTGCCTGCTGCTCCACTTCGAAAACAAGAATCTAAAATAATCTGATAGTATTAATTATTAATTTTTTAAAAAACTGAAGTTATGGAAGACAAGAAATTGACCGAGAAAGAGAGTCTCGAATTGATTACCTCGATGATTAAGCGCACCCGTGAGCGCTATGTGGGCGACGGCAACATCATGCTGATGTGGGGTTATCTCACAGTAGCCGTGACCGCCCTGGTGTGGATCCTGCTTGCAACCACAGGCAATCCGATTTACAACTTGTGCTGGTTCCTGATCCCGCTCGTTGGTTACATCCTCAAACCGCTGATGGTCAAGAAACAGATAGAGAAATCTGGCGTAAAGAGTTATTCTGACCGTATTGTTTCGCAAATATGGACCGTAGTGGGTATTTCGTCATTAGTGGCCATGCTGTTCTGCTTTGGTTTCATATTCTTTGCCCATGCCTCTGCTAGCATCTGGAAGTCGATGTTTATCTTCGCATTG
This sequence comes from Muribaculaceae bacterium, assembly GCA_017553785.1. Lineage (GTDB taxonomy): Bacteria > Bacteroidota > Bacteroidia > Bacteroidales > Muribaculaceae > Sodaliphilus. The sequence goes on from JAFZKD010000022.1 coordinate 6,305, forward strand.
ATTATGGTGCCCTTTGCCGAGGTAGCTAATGGTATCGTCGTGAAGGAGAAGTCGCTTGTAGTCGGTGGCGCATTAGGGTTGTTGGTTGGCATTTTCACCATGTGCTGCATCGCTGCAGGAATAACTTTTGGTGCCAATTGGTACCTGCCCTTGTTCATCGTTGCCTTCATCTGCATGATGATCATCCCGGGTCACATCATTAACCATAAAGCCAAGCAGCAGCGATGAAAGAACTGGATCCCATTCTTCACTCCCAGTTGCGGCTGGCGGTGATGTCCATCCTGATGAGCGTGGAAGAGGCCGACTTCGTCTATCTCAAGGAGAAGACCGAGTCCACCGCAGGCAACCTGAGCGTACAGCTCGACAAACTCTCTGCCGCCGGTTACATCACCGTCACCAAGGGGTTTGTCGGCAAGAAGACCCGCACCACATGCCAGGTCACCGAGCAGGGCCGAAAGGCTTTCGAAGAATACGTCGAAGCTTTAAAGAGTTTCTTGAACTTGTAAGCAAGCCTTCAACGAAAGAGCGCGCTACTTTTTGTGGCGCGCTCTCTTGTTGTATCTACTCTGCCTAGATTCTCTAGATTATCTAGAGCATCTAGGTGATTATTTGGGGTTTGATGTCGGGTAGGTGGGTGCTGAGGATGCGTTGAGGCTTGGGGTAGAGGTTATTGGCTCGGTTCCCCAGGTTGTTGGCGAAGCCCAGGATAGCACCCTCATGGGCGACAAGTACATAACCACGGGGACCATCAACGGTAATGCTCTCGCCGCGCAGGTAACGCAGCGCCGTGGGATAATCCACCTCACAGACGGGGAAAGCGTCGGCAGCCCTTGCTGTTGACAGCGCCAGTGCGTGATGGGGCACCGTTTTGCGGCCCATCACGGTAGCCAGTTCAATGCCAGCGTGGAAAACGTTGAGCGAAGCGCGTAAAGCAGCCACCTCGTTACGCCATTCTACGGGAACGGCGACAAATAGGTCTCCCATTTGCTCTATCGTGAAATTATTGGGGTCAAGCAACCAATTTTTGCCGATTTCATCGCCTTTTTTAGATGATTTTTCCTTGATGCGGATATCCTGACGGGGGCTGTCGCCGTTCTTGCGGAAGACCGCCACAAACAGTCCCTCGCCGTCAACGCGGTGCGGCATGAAGCGGTAGCAGTGGCTATCACTGCCGATGGCGGGATGAATGTTCCAGGCTGGTTCGACGGGCACCTCCAGCGAGGTCGCGCCCAGCTCGCTGACGATGAAATCGGCGATTTCCTCGTTCTCCTGGCGGTTGTAGGTGCATGTGCTGTAGATGAGCAGACCGCCGGGGCGCAAGGCGGGCCATACGTCGGCCAGAATCTCGCGCTGGCGCTGGGCACATTGCTCGACCAGGGCGGGCGACCACTGCGCCACCGCCTCGTCGTCCTTGCGCATCATGCCCTCGCCGCTGCACGGCACGTCGGTGGCGATGACATCAAAGAAATGGGACAGTTTGCCTATTTGGGCAGGTGCATTGCTGGTCACCACACAACGTGGATCACCCCAGCGGATGATGTTGTCGGCCAGTACACGGGCGCGGGGCGGCACGATCTCATTGGCGACGACCAGCGCCCCCTCGGGCAAAGCCTGGAGTGCTGCCGTAGTTTTGCCGCCAGGGGCGGCACACAAATCCAAATAGCGCACGGGCTCGTTGACAAGATGCCTGATGACGTGGCTAATGAACATCGACGAGGCATCCTGAACATAGTAGAGCCCCGCATGCCAGTCAGGGTCGAAGGTGAACGCAGGGCGGTCCTGCAGGTAAAAGCCTTGGTCGCACCACGGCATGCGGCGGACGTTAGCGGGCACCATAACCCCACGCGCCCCGTTGACGCGCACAGCGACACTCGGTTCGCTCGACGTGATGGCCTCGGCCAATGCCTCCCACTCGCCGGCCAGCAACCCACGCAGTTGCTCTAAAAATTCCTCTGGCAGTTTCATCATTGCAAAGGTAACACAATCTTGCGACATGCCAACCATCATATTGGAGAACACACATCTTTCAATGTCTCCTTCCGAATTGAAGGCTCTTGTCCAAATCGGGGTATTTTGCCCCACTTTTGGACAAAAAACGGCAAGTTGGGAGGTCGGGGCTGTGACGATGGACTCGTTGCCCGTAAAGACCTGATGTCTGTATGGGTAACATGCCGTGGAATTATAATTTTTTAAGGTTTGAAATCTTTGGCAGACGGCCGTTTTTTTGTAATTTTGTACGTTTTTAGACACCCCCGATTTTTGAGGGTATAAACGTGATTAAAATCTCATTTTTATGTCAGAAGAGAACAAGAATATTGAAGAATTAGAAGAGAAAAATTATTCTGCGTCCAATATCCAAGTCCTTGAGGGTCTGGAGGCCGTGCGCAAACGTCCTGCGATGTATATTGGCGACACCCATGTCAAGGGTCTGCACCACCTGGTTAGCGAGGTCGTGGACAACTCCATCGACGAGGCGCTTGCAGGCTTCTGCAACCGTATCGACGTGTTCATTGGCGAGGACAACAGCATCACCGTCAAGGACAACGGCCGCGGTATTCCCGTTGACGAGCATGAGAAACTGCACAAATCGGCCCTCGAGGTCGTGATGACAGTGCTCCATGCCGGCGGTAAGTTCGACAAAGGCTCCTACAAGGTGTCGGGCGGTCTGCATGGCGTCGGCGTGAGCTGCGTGAACGCTTTGAGCGACTACCTGCGCGCTGAGGTTCGCCGAGGCGGCAAGGTTTATATGCAGGAGTACAGCCTGGGCAAGCCGACAACCGAGGTGAAGGTCATTGGCGACTGCTCCGAGGAGGATCACGGCACGACCATCATCTTCCACCCCGACGGCAGTATTTTCTCGACTACAGTCTATGAATTCGACATCCTGTCCAACCGTCTGCGCGACCTGGCATATCTGAACGCTGGCGTGACGCTGTCAATCACCGACCTGCGCACTAAAGATGAGAACGGCAACTGCCACAGCGAGACCTATTACAGCGAGACCGGTCTTGACGAGTTCGTGCGCTACATTGACGGCAATAAGGAAGCGCTCATCCAGGACGTCATCCACATCAAGAGCAAGAAGGGCGACATCCCAGTTGAGGTTGCCATGACCTATAACACATCGTTCAACGAGAACATCTACTCGTTTGTCAACAACATCAACACCATCGAGGGCGGTACCCACCTGACGGGCTTCCGCCGAGGTTTAGGTTCGACCCTGAAGAAATATGCCGAGGATAACAAGATGCTCGAGAAGGCCAAGGTAGAAATTAAACCTGAGGACTTCCGCGAGGGCTTGACTGCTATCATCTCGGTCAAGGTGTTGGAGCCACAGTTCGAGGGCCAGACCAAGACCAAGCTTGGCAACACCGAGGTTATCGGCGCTGTTGAGACAGCCGTGCGTGACGCGCTCAACAACTATCTGGAGGAACATCCCACACAAGCCAAGACCGTCATCGAAAAAGTGATTCTCGCCGCACAAGCACGCCATGCCGCACAAAACGCCCGCATGAAAGTGCAGCGCAAGTCTCCCCTTGCGGGCGGTGGTCTGCCCGGCAAACTTGCCGACTGCTCATCGAAGGATCCTGCCGAGAGTGAGCTGTTCCTTGTCGAGGGTGATTCGGCAGGCGGTAGCGCTAAGCAGGGTCGTGACCGCAGATTCCAGGCCATCCTGCCCCTGCGCGGTAAAATCCTGAACGTCGAGAAAGCGATGGACCATAAAGTGTTCGAGAGCGAATCGATTGTCACCATTTTCCGTGCCCTGGGCGTGACCATCGGCACCGAAGAAGACCCCAAGGAGGCCAACCTGAGTAAACTGCGTTATCACCGCATCATCATCATGACCGATGCCGATGTCGATGGCGCACACATCGACACCCTGCTGATGACCTTCTTCTTCCGCCGCATGAGACCCATCATCGAGAACGGCTACCTTTACATCGCCACCCCGCCTCTGTACCGAGCCCGCACCAAGAAGGGAAACCGCGAGGAGTATTGCTGGGACGAGGTGCAACTGCGCAAATTTATCGATGAGTATGCTGGTGGTAACGAGGACGGAGTGACTGTTCAGCGATTCAAAGGTCTGGGTGAGATGAATCCCGATCAGTTGAGGGAGACCACCATGGATCCCGAACACCGTCTGCTCAAACGCGTCAACATCAGCGACGCCGCCGAGGCCGACCGCATCTTCTCAATGCTTATGGGCGAGGATGTGGAGCCTCGTCGCAAGTTCATTGAAGAGAACGCCACCTACGCGACCATCGATACTTAATCCAATGATTGCCAAGTTTGGCAATTATTGGAGTTTCGAGTTTAAAGTTTAGAGAATAGCCTTTGGCTGCGTGGGGCGTAATCCCCACGACAATATATATTAAAACCCCTGGTGCTGAATGCGGCACCAGGGGTTTCTCGTTCTCGCTCTATGACCTCAGTCATAGAACGGGCTATTTGTTTTCAGAATTTCCATTCAGCTTGAAGTTGATCGGTAATGCATAACTAACAGCAACAGCTTTACCGCCTTGGCGACCGGGAGTGAATTTGGGTAATAACTTGCACACACGCACGGCCTCGGCGTCAAGCTCCACATTAATATGGTCTGGACTCCGTTACTCATTTTTATATATATGGGAATAATGTCTCGATTAGCGACTGCTGATATACAGAAAAGAGGAAAAACTGAAGAACTGACATCTTGGCATGGGATTTGCATGACTATGGGAGAATAGATTTAAGTTAATAAATGAAGAAAGGAGTTGAACCATGTCACTGTTTAGAGTTATACTATCGATCATTTTCCCGCCATTGGCTATTCTGGACAAGGGCTGCGGCTCGGTTCTGATTGTGACACTGCTCACATGTGCCGGTTGGATTCCAGGCGTGATCAGAGCGCTGGTCATTCTAAACAATGACACGCAAATACCGCACAATTCCTACCCCACATACCCAACCCGTTATAACCGCACACATTGCGAGTATTAAACTACCCATAAAAGCTTGAAACTGAAGCATGGACAACCTCAACGTTGTCCATGCTTTTTTGCTTGATAATAAATAATATTTGCATATAATGACAAAAACCATTACATTTGCTACGCCTAAAAATTCATGCCCGAATTATTATTATCAACATTTTAATAAACCGCCTAATGAAGAAGATTTTATGTTTCCTTACAGCTCTATTGTGCTGTAGTCTTGTCACGGTGGCCATGCCTGCCAAGCCGGGATGGCGCACAGTAACCCAAAGTGATGGTACTTCCCTGACAATCCATGCGGTGGGTAACGCGTTTAACAACGCTATCCTCACCCAAGACGGTCTGATGGTTGAACGCGGTACTGACGGCAGTTTTTACTACAAGTCCTCAGTAACAGGATTGACTGCAATGCTCGCCCATGACGAGGCGAACCGTACAGCCAACGAGAACGCATTCATCAACGCTCAACGCTTCAGTTTGTCGATGTCAAGCAAACCGATGCGTGAGATGAGGTCAACACCGAGGCTCGGTGTTGGCGGCAGCAATGACGAATCAGGCGTACCCGCCAACGGTTCCCGCAAAATCCCTATCATCCTAGTGGAGTTCAAGGACAAGAAGTTCAACAACACGCGTCAAGACATTATCGATGCCATGCTTACCGGCAATGAAAGCGTCGGCCAGTACTTCCGTGACCAGTCCAACGGTGTGTACCAGCCTGATTTTGATGTTTATGGCATTTATACCCTGAGCAAGAATCGTGAGTATTATGGAGGCAACTCCAATGGAAGTGACAAGGGCCTTGGTTATTTGGTGACTGAGGCATGCCAGTTGGCTGCCGCCGATGGGGTGTCATTCAAGCCATATGACACAAATAATGATGACTATTGTGACGTGGTTATCGTCATCTATGCTGGCGTAGGTGAGGCGCAGGCCTATTATGAGCACCCCGAAGCCGTTTGGCCCTGCAACTGGAATCTCAGTTCAGCAGCTTACTATGGCATGGGCGGCACCGGTGCCTTCCGTCCCAACTCGGGTGGCCCGTTGGTTGACATGTTTGCTGTATTCAATGAGCTGCACGGCAGCAATGACAATACCACAACGATTGACGGTATTGGTACATTCACCCATGAATTAGGCCATTGCCTGGGTCTGCCTGACTTCTATGACACAGGAAACGGCGGTCATTACGGTTTGGGCGACTGGGACATCATGTGCCTGGGTTGCTACAACAATGACGGTTTCACGCCTCCGGGATACTCGGCCTATGAGAAGGTATTCATGGGTTGGATCAATTACATCACACCTGTCCCGGGAACCTACTATACCTTGCCTGTATTTAACCAGAAACAGGCAGCCACCGATAAGGCAGTGTGCATCAGGAGTGACTTGAACCAAAACGAATTTTTCATTTTGGAATACCGCAAGAAGCAGGGTTGGGACCGCTATGCTCCTGGTGAGGGCATCATGATTACCCATGTGACCTATAACCAAGACCGCTGGTGGGGCAACACACCTAACAACCAGGACATTCAGCTGATGACCCTCATGAATGCCGATGACTCATGGTCCTATTATGATGAGGGCACTGACCTATGGCCCCAGAACGGCAAGACAGAGTTCACCGACAACTCGACACCTGCAGCCAAACTCAATATGAAGGCCAATGGCAGCATCAATGGCAGTGCTGGCTATTTGGGAAAGCCTGTTACCGAAATGGTCATCAATGGCGACGGCACTGCAAGCTTCTGGTACATGAAGGGGTCGGCGACCAACCCCATTATCTCGGTTTCGACTGACAACATCAACTTGGGCAACGTGATGCTTACCAACACGGGCACAGCAACGTTTAACGTGACGGGGGGAGCGTTGACAGGCAATATAAACCTCACGCTAAATGATCCCAATGGTGTGTTCAGCATCTCGCCAACAGTCATCAGTGCTTCTGATGCCGCCAATGGCACCACCGTCACTGTGACATTCAATCCTGCTGCTCTTCAAGACTATGCTGGCACAATCACGCTAAGCAGTAATGGTGCACAGGATGTTGTGGTGAACCTGACAGGTCGCGGTGCGTTGTTGACCTACACCCCCGTGATGCAGCCAGCCGACTATAATTATGTTCACTTGACGCAGTTCCGTGCCGAGTGGACCGACATGACATCTGCCGAGAATGTCGCCAGCTACACGCTTGAGGTAAGTCCCAAGCCAGTGGTTGAACTGCTGGAGACGGCCGATTTCAGCAACGTGCCTGATGCTCTGACCGAAGACGGGCAGGGTCTTGTTGACATTTCGGACAACTATGGTGATTATCTGCCTGATGGCTGGTCTGGAACGTCTTATCTGGGTGCCTATGGCAATGCACTGATTTTAGCCTATGACGGAACACTTAAGACGCCAACCTATAACTACACGGGTTATGGCAAGACGACGGTTGTTGTCAAGGTAGCCGCCTATTACTACAATACGGCCTCGATCAGGGTATCGACGAGTGTTGACAGCAAAGAGTTGACGCTGAACAATTCCATGAGCGAATATACTGTTGTGCTGGATTGTGCCAATGCTGATGCGGTCACCATCACGTCTGTAGATAACTATACGAGTATCAAGATGGTCACGGTTTATGCTGGTGACTTGACCCAAGCTTCTCTCAAAGCCACTGAGACCGGCGACGAATCCTACCGTCTCATTACCGACATCACTGACAAGTCCTACGTTGTCAGGAACCTGATGGAAGGCTGTAACTTTGTTTATAAAGTGAAGGCCCTTTACATTGATGGCACCGAGAGCGAATGGAGCAACCGGGAGGAAGTTTATCTCATCGAAAACGCGTCACCTCACATGACGGGCGACGTGAACCATGACGGCAACGTGAGCATTGCCGATGTGACAGCATTGATTGATTATCTGCTGGGCACAGATGGAAACAATTGCCTCATTTGCGCCGACGTGAATGGTGATGGCAAAGTGGACATTGCCGATGTGACAGCGCTTATCGACATGCTGCTATCATGAGATCATTAAGGCTGATATAGTATCGGCTTTTTGAAGATTACGGGATGGCGGGTCATTGACGGCCTGCCATCTCTGTGTATGCCCTGTTCTGAAGCACACCGCGCTTGAGGTAGCCGCAGTAGAGGATGGTCTGGATGATACCCCGCAGGGCGAGGAAACTCAGGTAGGCAATCCACAAGCGGTTGTTGCCCCAAGCATCGGGGGTTACCCAGTAAATGATGAAAAACAAGGCCCATGCGATGAAGGCCGATATGAGCATCCCCATCGAGCGCGTCAGGCTGATGAACACACCGTCCCACACAAAAGCAGCCATTCCCACGGCTGGAATCAGCGCACACCACACGCGATAGTCCATGGCAGCAGCGATGACGCTCTGCTGGTCGGTCAACAGCCAGAAAGCCACTCGCGGAAAAGAATAGATGAGTGTGAACACGGCAGCGACACCCAAGCCCCACAGGAACAGCAACCTCACGCAACGCTTCATGCGGTCCGTATCTCCCATGCCGTAATACTTACCCACGACTGCCTCGCCCGCAAAGGCGATACCGTCCATGAAATGCGAATAAAGAGTGAACAACTGCAGGATGAGGGCGTTCACCGCCAAAATGAGGTCTCCACTTCGGGCACCAATAGAGACGAACGCCAAGCTGACGGTCATGAGCAAGAAACTGCGCAAGAAGATGTCACGGCTCACCCTGAAATAGCGTCCCGCTCCCTTGAAACGCCACACGCGCCGCCAGGCCAGCATACCGTTGAGTCGCGGAAATTTGCGTTGAACCAACAGGGCAGCATAAAGCAATCCTAACCATTCTCCCGCCATAGTTCCCACGGCAATGCCTGTGAAGCCCATTTTGAGCAGATAGACGCAGATGAGGCTGGCGCCAATATTAAAAATGTTGGTCATGATAGAAATCCACATCGCCCCCTTGGAGTCCTGCATGCCCAGCAGCCACCCCTTGAAAGCCATCATTACCAGTACGGGCGGCACACCCCAGATGCAGATGGTGAAATAGGTGATGGCGAGCGATGTGACCTCGGGCGATGGACCGATAATCCACAACAGCAGCATGCGGATGGGCCATTGCAGCACGATGATGATGCCCGACACGAGCGCAGCAAGGGCGGTGGACTCGCCCAGCAGTTTCGCGCTCTCCTTGAAATCGCCACTGCCGCACGTCTGCGCCGTCATGCCCGATGTGCTCATGCGCAGGAACCCGAAGTTCCAATACACCAGGTTGAACATCATCGCGCCCACCGCCACGGCACCGATGAACACCTTGTCGCCCAAGTGCCCGGCAATGGCGGTGTCCACCAGTCCCAGCAACGGGACAGTGATGTTGGCGATAATCGCCGGTAAGGCTATTTTGAGGATTTCCCGATTCACACTGCAAAGGTAGTGCAAGCCGAGGGCAGAATAAAAAGAATTTTTTCTTTTTTTATGTCGAGGCGCCGCCTGTCTTCGCGCTTGTGCAAAAATTGCTTTTAAGAAGACAAGAAATAAAGACAATTATGTTAGATTATTTGAGCAAAACCAGTAAATTTGCAATCAAATAATTAACAAACAGATGAGTACAATGAAAGCGTTGAGAACAATATTATTTAAACCGCTTTGCGGAATAGTCTTTAGTGTAACGGTTATTGTCATGGCTTTTACCTCATGCAGTAACAGCAGTGACACTACAAAAGACCAGTTCCATAAAGAATCTATGGCTCAAATCGGATTATATGAAACCTACAGTTGGGATGAGGTTGCCGATGCGTTTATCAATTTGAGCAAAGAGGGCGCCAAGCAAAACACCAACCCCGATGCGTTCACTTTAGAGCGGTTGTTATCTCTAAGATCTGAATCGCCTGTGTGGAGCCAACCAAATTATAGCAGCGATAAACCTGTGATTGGCTGGGCCCTTGTTGAAGACACTGCTGCAGTGAACAGCATCATCGCTCAATATGGAGCAGAATACTTGCCTCAGGATTTGAAACTTGCATGGTCTTTCAAACCCTTTGAAATACCTTACAGTAAGGTTGAGCAGCCCGAATCCTATGAACTCATTGCGCTCAAGACATCAGATGGAAAGCCCTCTTTGACAGGCGAGTCAATTGCCAGTGTCCAGAAAGATCTTACGCCTGATAACCAGTATTGCATGTTATTTAAATTTGACGATGAGGGGGCACAGCAGTTTGCTCAACTGACTGCACGTAACATCAATCGCTACATAGCTAATGTGATAAAAGGAAAAGTTTACTCTTACCCGATGGTTATGTGTGAAATTATTAATGGAAATGCTCAAATCGCCGGAAACTTTACCGAGGAAGACATCGATTCGACTATAAGTTTCATTTACGGGAAGTAATAATAGAAAATTCTAAATCATCTGAAAGAAAAACAATCCAGTTAAAAGTGTGCCGAAGCAGTGACTTTCAACTGGATTAGTTTTTATTTTGACCTTTTTGTCTTGTCTTCTAAATCGGTTTAGAAGGGCTTTTCCTCGCTGCCGGTGAAGGACTGGAACAAGGCGTTGGCGAGGCTCGACGCACCGATGCGGAAGTATTGGTTGTTCAGCCACTTCTCGCCCAGCACCTCCTTAACAATGGTGTAGTACTTCACAGCGTCCTCGGTCGAGCGGATGCCACCCGATGCCTTGAAACCCACCATGCGGCCATGCTTCTCGTAGTATTCCTTGATACATTGGCACATGACGTAGGCGGCTTCCAACGAAGCGCCGGGATAGATCTTGCCCGTCGAGGTCTTGATGAAGTCGCAGCCCGAATACATCGACAGAATGCTGGCGCGGCGGATGGCCTCAGCCGTCTTCAGCAAACCGGTTTCGAGGATGACCTTCAAGGGACGGTCGCCCACAACGTGCTTGATTTCTGCGATTTCATCGCACAGTTCCTCGTAGGCCTCATCTTTGAAGTAGCCCACGTTAAGCACGATGTCCACCTCGTCGGCACCGTCAGCCACAGCCAAGGCGGTCTCGGCAATCTTGGTTTCGATATGGGCCTGGCTGGAGGGGAAGCATGCGCTGCACACGGCAATGTCAACACCGCTCACCTCGAGCGTGCCGCGTACCACTGCGGCGAAATTGCTGTAAACACAGATGGCAGCCACGTTCTTGTACTGTGGATAATTGTTGTCAAAGTCGTTGACCTTCTGAACAAACTTGGCCACGCTGCTCTCGCAGTCCTCGGTAGCGAGGGTCGTCAGGTCCACGCAGTTCAGCAGGAACTGCTGTACCTCGGGAGTGTTGTTCTCGGCAGCATGCTTGTCGATGATTTCCTGCACGGCTGCAGTGACGGTAGCATCGTCGATAGTGACGCTACTCTGATTGATGGCGGTCATGTACTTGTCCATCGCCTTGTGGTCATGATCGTGATGCTCACATCCGCATCCGCAATGTTCATGTTCGTGGTTACTCATAATTCGTTGATTTTTATTGGTTAATCTTTTAATTTTTCATTATCAAGATGACGATGGCTGTCGCGGACGGTCTTCTTGGCGAAGTTGCGCTCAAGTGCCGCATCCAAGTCAATACCGGTTTGGTTCGCCAGACACATCACCACCCACATCACATCAGCCAACTCGTCGGCCAGGTCCAGGTCATCGCCAGGCTTGCTCGACTGGTCGCCATAGCGGCGAGCGATGACACGTGCCACCTCACCCACCTCCTCGGTGAGCACCGCCATGTTGGTCAGTTCGCTGAAGTAGCGCACCCCATACTGCTTGATCCAAGCGTCAACACGCTCTTGGGCCTCTTGTATTGTCATCGTAACACAAAACCACGTGAAACATCAGATGAGCCATCAACATCAGTATTGCTCGTCGGCGTTGGGGAAATCACCGCTCTTAACATCGGAGATATAGTTTCCCACACTGTCGATAATCTGCTCACCCAAGTTATTATAAACACGCAGGAATTTGGGTTTGAACTCGCGGTTCAGTCCCAACATGTCGTGCAACACGAGCACCTGTCCGCTACATGCGCCACCGCCACCGATACCGATGGTGGGCACATTGATAGATTGGGTGACCTTGGCTGCCAAAGTCGCGGGAATCTTCTCCAGCACGATACCGAAGCAACCTATCTCGGCGAGCACCTTGGCATCGGCGAGCAGGCGCGTGGCTTCGGCCTCGTCCTGTGCACGGGTAGAATAGGTACCGAATTTGTTGATTGATTGCGGCGTGAGTCCCAGGTGACCCATAACGGGAATGCCGGCACGCAGGATCATCTCGATGGCACCGCGCATCTCGCGTCCTCCCTCCAGCTTCACACCATCGGCGCCCGTCTCTTGCATGATGCGCACAGCGTTACGTTGAGCCTCAATGGGGTCTCCCTGATAGGTTCCGAAAGGCATGTCAACTATAACCATAGCACGCTTGACAGCACGGACAACAGTACGGCCATACACAATCATATCATCGATTGTGATGGGGATGGTAGTAGCGTTGCCTTGCATGACGTTGGATGCGCTGTCGCCCACAAGGATAATATCGATGCCTGCCTGATCCACAAGGGTAGCCATCGTGAAATCGTAGGCGGTAATCATCGCGATTTTCTCACCGGCAACACGCATGTCAGCGATGCGCTTGGTCGTGACTTTGCGGGGGTCGGAAACAGTATAGGTTGACATGATTGTATCTATATTTTTTTGAATTAAAATCTAACTGATAACGTACAAAAGTACACGTTTTATATACAATAATCAAAATTTCAAGCGATATAAAACCAAAAAATGCTTAAAAAGTCCAATAATTCGGTTTTTATAGCTAATTTTGGCGGTTCGAAAACTATTTATCAACTATAAATCAATAAAGAAATGAAAAAATTTTTAGTGACTTTTATCGTGGCAGCTTTCGCAGTTAGCGCGATGACTGCCCAGACCAACACCAACACTGTTCAGAGCAAGGAGGAAAAGGTGATGTGCAAGAACGGTAAAACCATTGACAAGCAGTGCGACAAGGCTAAGGCTTTAAAACACGAGTGCAAAGATCATAAGGACGGTAAGCCCTGCACCAAGCCCGCCGATCAGCAGTGCGACGACTGCAAGGCAAAGGCCGCCGAGGGCATGAAACACGAATGCAAGGAAGGCATGAAGAAGTGCGAGAAAGCCGAAGGCATGAAACACGAGTGCAAGAAAGGCGAAGGCCACAAGTGCGAGAAGGCTGAGGGCATGAAGCACGAATGCAAGGAAGGCCAAGGCCACAAGTGTGAGAAAGCCGAAGGCATGAAGCATGAGTGCAAGGAAGGCCAAGGCCACAAGTGCGAGAAAGCCGAAGGCATGAAACACGAATGCAAGGAAGACATGAAGAAGTGTGAGAAAGCCGAGGGCTTGAAGCACGAATGCAAGGACCACAAGGACGGACAGCCCTGCACCAAGCCCGCCGATCAGCAGTGCGATGACTGCAAGGCAAAGGCTAAGAAAGACTGATCTGACCGAGTCAGATATTATATTCCACGCTAAACCACTGAATCACAGCAAGACAGTGATTTAGCGTGTGTTTTTTGTATAATATTGAAATCCAGCTTTTCCACTAAACCCTTAAACCGCTTTCAACCCTATGACAACAGGATGGATAAGGACCCTAACATTAGTTTATAGCCTTATGGCGCTGTTGCCGCTGGTCGCACAGGTCAGGGGCGAGAATGTGTCATGTCCCATCGTGAAGATTGAGGCCGAGCGTTTGGCCGACCTGAACGTTCCCCGTGAGAGTACTTTACTGTTGTGTTTAAACGGTGAGCCTACGGTCATTGGCGGACACACCACCAACTTTGTGCCCGCGCCCAGAAACTGCCGCGCACTCAGCCCGACATCAAGATTGCCGAAGTGTGTATGAAATCGGGATTCTCCAGCGACGCCTCATTCTATCGTATCTTCAAGGCATGATGCCGACGTGGACGGTGATGGAAGGATCAATATCGACGACGTGACCGAATTGATCGATATGCTGTTGACAGGCAATTGATCGCCGTATAAACCACCTCTTTACATTTCATTGGATCCTCGTTGAAAAAGATTAGAATTGAATTGTTATTGAGATGAATGTACAAAAATAGAGATTGATAGATTTCATGTAAATCCGGGCTGGGATGATTGTCTCGGCCCGGTTTCTTTTCTTACGACGGGCATGCCACTGAATGACCCACATCTTACAACTGAAAGCCAATCAATGAAAAACATGTTTTATGGCGGTTTTGCAGGTGAGAATTATGTTGTTACAAGGTTGTGGCATAGTTAGATTATTGTGGCGTATAAAATTTATTAAATAATTTATTTTCAAATGTTTATGTTTTTAAATGAGTTTGATTTTTCTTTGACTGCGGATTTTGCGGTTTTTTTTGTTATAATTTTGTGACAAATCACTTTACGCACTTTAAATTCAATTACAATGAAAAAAATCGTATCATTACCTAACCTTGTTGCTGCCCTGTTGCTGACTATGGCATGGAGTGGTAGCGTCTGGGCACAGGATGCGTTGCAAATTACGTCTAACGCACCCCAGGTGACCCAGAATTTTGATGGTATGTGGGACAGCGATGCTCAGGCAGCTACGCTTAACATGCCGCAGGGTTGGCGCGTGGAGCGCCAGATGAATGCTCCCCGCATGGTGGGAAGCTATGCTTCGGCTGCGACAACCGTCATGTACACTGGAGGCATCAGCCTTGCCAGCAATGCCAAGAACGGCACGTGGAATTTCGCATCCAGCGGCGACCCCAGCGACTGTTCGGTGGGCGGCTTGTCCACCACCGTTGATGGAGGCACCCGCTGCATCAATGTGATGACTTGCCTGCACAATGCTGGCGATGAGGCCATCACCAAGTTGACCCTCAGTTACGACATCGAGAAATACCGCGACGGTGACAATGCCGCCGGATTTGCCGTACAGCTCTATGTCTCGACCGATGGTTCAACGTGGAGCAATGCAGGTGAAAACTTCTACACTTTCTTCTCCCCCGATGCCGCTACTCAGGGTGCCGAAGTCGTGCCCATCAGCACCACGGCCATCACGGGCAAACAACTTATGGTGGATATCGCCGCTGACGCTGACCTCTACCTGGCATGGAACATCAGCGTAGCCAGCGGCGGCAGCCCCAACAAGGCAATGGGACTGTCGATTGACAATGTCGCTATCGATGCCACATTCGCTTCCCAGGACCAGTCCTGCTACATCTTTGTCGAGGACGTCACCAAGTGGGCGGCGCTCTACATGGCGGTCGACGAAGCCCAGGCCCAGCCAGCTGCCAGCAGTGCCGTAGTCAATAATGTGACTTACAAAGTATGGGCTCTGAATATGGATGATGCCAATCATTCGCTTCTCTTTACCGATAATAACGGAAACACTCTCAGTACGGTTGTCATGGCCATTCGGGACTACTACCTGTGTCTGACTGGCGATGAAGTGACTGAAATTATAGACCCCAATAATTATGAAGGCTATGTTGACCCTACCCGCCCGCCATTTGTCGCTTCAGGCATCTACTTGCGAGGCGAGGTTAACAGTTGGGGCGCCGTTGCCGATTGGGAATTCAGTGACGAAGGCGACGGCACCTATGTGCTGTATGACAAGACGCTGAGCGGACAGTTCAAAGTCGCCGACTCGGGCTGGAGCAGCGCCTGCAACTACGGCAGCAACGGCACTAGTGCCCAGATGGGTGTGCCTTATATCCTGGTGCTTGGCACCAATGACAACATATCCTGTGGTGGCAACACCTACGTGTGCAAGCGCATAGTCCTCACCATCAACAATGGTACGGCTACTCTGCTTCTCGAGAGCGATGATGACGAGACTGGCTTGACCTCGGTATATGTAATCGGTGATAACAACGGCTGGAACTACATGGATACTTCGGGCGAGCTCGACCTTGTCGAGGGTAAGACCTTCAAGGGACAGGTCACCATGCCCGCCGTGGGCGATGGCTACAGTCACTGGCGCATTTATCAGCGACTGGGCATGGGCGGCGTGTGGGGTGCCGAGAGCGACCTCACGGGCGACAACACAAGCGGCATCCTCATCAAGGGTGCCACGGGCAAAGTCTCGACCGCACCAGGCACCTATGAAGTGACCTTTAATCTAGCCACAGGCGAATACAGCCTCGAGTTGGCCGCCTCCACTCCCACTTCGATGACATTACAGCCCACCGATGTCGTGCTCGTGCCTGAGTTGCCCGAGCAAGTCAAGGTGCTCTCGCTCAACAACAGTCTCATCTATTACAATGATCAGGATGCTGTCTTCAACAATATTGCCGACGCGATGGGTAAAGACGCTAACTGGACTAAGCACACTCTGCTGGGCAAGTCGCTCAAGACCCACTGGGATGAAGGTGACGGAATTGCCGCAGACGGCAACCCCGGGGCCAAGATGCTCGTGCGTAGTGAGGCGTGGAGCCACATTATCCTGCAAGAACAGAGTTCTCTGCCTCGCACCGATATCGAGACCTTCCGTGCCAATGTGAAGCGCTGGGTGGACTACATCCGTGACTACTGCCCCAATCCCAATGCCATCATCATCGTTCCGGTGAACTGGGCATATAGTGGTGATTGGGAGAATTATACGGCATTTAACTCGACATTCGTCAAGAACTATCAGGATGTGGCTCGCGACTTGGGCGTGACCTTGTGTCCAGTCGGATTGGCTTATCAGGAAGTCTTTGACCTGGAGGGCAGCGAGGGCACATTGTCATGGTTCCTCGATGACCGTCATCCTACCCTCAAGGCCACCTACATGGCAGCAGCTATGGAGTATGGACTCATCTTCGGCACCGATCCGTTGGACATCACTTGGGCTCCCAATGGACTCAGCAGCAATGACGCTGAAGCCATGCGCGGCTATGCCAGCAGAGCTTTGAATGGCTTCACCAACTATGTGGACCACACCGCAGGACAGATTCATTACACGGTTACCATGCGCGATCAGTTCGGCATGGAGATCGAGGCACCCGAACCCGTGGTAATGAC
The DNA here is from genome assembly GCA_017553785.1 of Muribaculaceae bacterium. Lineage (GTDB taxonomy): Bacteria > Bacteroidota > Bacteroidia > Bacteroidales > Muribaculaceae > Sodaliphilus. Next base: position 23,242 of record JAFZKD010000022.1, read on the forward strand.
CCTTAGCGCCGGTGGTGACATTGACGGTAATTACGTCTTCACAAGCAATGGCGACAATGGCGAATATACAGTAACCGCCACGACGGGAAACTTCTTCCAGACGGGTAATATCAAGGTGGCAAGTGCTTTGACCGAGGTTGTGACCTACCCTGCCATCGAGTTGAATGAGACATGCCTGAATGCAGACGAGAACTTTGACATCATGGGCAACGAGGCCACGGCGGCTCTACCCGCGGCATGGCGCATCGACCGCATTTTGACCGCTCCGCGCACCGTGGGCCGCTTTGACCAGGCCGATGACCAAACGATGTACAGCGGTGGCGTCAACCTTCCCAGCAATGCCAAGAACGGCACATGGAATTTCGGCGACAATGCCGGTAGTGACCGTGCCCTGGGTGGCATCTCGACTGGTGTTGACGGCGGTACCCGTTGTGTCAACGTCTATGCCCACCTGCTGAACACGGGTAAGAAGAATATAGAGAACGTCAACATCTCTTACAATGTCGAGAAATACCGCAAGGGCAACAACAGCGCAGGCTTTGCCGTGCAACTATATTACTCCATCGATGGCCGCAACTGGACCAGCGCCGGTAGTGACTTCTACACCTACTTCGCGCCCGACAGCCAGACGGCTGGCTATGAAGATGTCCCTGGCGAGACAGTTCCCGTGAGTGCTGTGCTGGGCACCGATATCTCGCGCGGTTGTGACCTGTATCTGGCTTGGAACATCACCGTGGCAAGCGGTTCGGCGGCACAAGGTGCCATGGCACTTGGTATCGACGACTTCAGCATCAGTGGTGAATTGCCCAAGATACCCGATTCCCAACACTATATCTTCGTCAATGACCAGACTGGCTGGGATGCACTGGGATTGTATGCTTGGGGCGACGGCGAGCTTTTCGGCCCATGGCCGGGAGAGGCCAGTGTGGGCGATTCCATCATTGGAGGCACGAATTACAATGTCTTCATGCTGGATACTAACAGTGGCAATTACCACCTGATTTTCAACAACTGGAACAATGGATTGCAACTGCCGGACTATGACATTGTTGCCAATCGAGACTATTTCTTCGTCATCACCAGCAGCCAGGTGACCGAGGTACAGGAGAATCCTGATGCCCTCAAGGACATCTTTGATGCGATACCGATGATTCAGGTTCATGGCAAGACCATAACATATCCTGGTGTGATCACCGTTTATAATGTCAATGGACAGATAGTGGGAACTGGCAAGAATACCCTCGGCATCCAGCATTTGGAACGTGGCATCTACATCATCCAGGGACGCAACGGCGGTCACCACATTGACACCATCAAAATAACCATCAATTCATAAACAATAACAATTCATTTATGTTGATGGCTGCTGCATTTCCACGTGCAGCAGCCATTTTTGTTGCTTAAAACCCGCTATAATCTGCCACGAAAGGGTAAAAACTGGCGTTCGTGGCAAAATATAAGCTATAATCTGCCACGAAGGGGTAAAAATAGGCGTTCGTGGTAAAATATAAACTATAATCTGCCACGAATGGGGTAAAAAGGCCGTTCGTGGCAAAATATAAACTATAATCTGCCACGAAGGGGCAAAAATGCCATTCGTGGCAAAATATAACAGATTTGACTATCTTCCAACAGGGCAATCGCACCAAAACCAATGATAACCACCCGGAGGGTGTCCTTTGAGTAACCGGCGGTAATGATGACAACTGAGCGTAGCGGTGGAGTCAGCATCACCGCCGACAGAGCCTCTCGATGCCCGTCGCTGGAGGCGACCCCAACTTGGAGGACTTAAAAGGATCGCCCTTCAGGCGACGGAGAGGTGTGATGCTCGTACCGTCTGTGAATCAGACTCCCTCGCATTACTCGGTCGCCTGATTTACAGACGGTTACTCAAATGGCCGCCCTTAGGGCGTCTTTTAGTCCCGTTTTACTTATATTTTGGTGTTGTTGCCCTGAAAAAAAAGCAACAATAATAGCTGTTTTTCAAAATAATGCCTATCTTTGCAGGTGTTCTTTGGCAGTTGTGCTTGTCAGAGAGCAACATGACATAAAGAAAGGCGTTTATTGGCGCTTTGTTCTTGACGTATCAGGAATCTTGCAAATTCATATTAGTAGTCAAGGATGAAGCAACGGTAGATGCCCAATGCTGAATATGATGATTTGTCAGCTTTGGCAAAACCATATTCTGCGTGGGTTTCTGCGTTGCTCGTTCAACTACTAAGGGCAATGCAAGAGCCTCTGATACGTGGGACGAGTAACAATAACAGACTCCCGCGCTTTTTCTTTTCTCGATTTAACGCTCAACGGGGTAGCGGGGCACCAAAACAAATGATTTATGATGAAACACTTTTTTCGTTTTTTATGTTTATTGGTGATGATCTGCTATTCCGTAAGCGGATTCAGCGAAACAACCAGCATGAGAGTCGGGGACAGCTATACAATCATCTTGCCTGATTACTTTCTTTATCATTATGAGACTAGTTACTTTAAACAATATACTTGGTCAGGCATTGATGCTGCTTATTTTAATGTTGTATACTCAGCTTCACATAACAGTTCTTTTAGTGTAGGATACAATGTAGCCATTCTCACTCTCAAGCAGCCGTTTCAAGGAACAAAAACAATTAAATGCATTGCAGTTTCCAATAATGCACCTGATTATCCACAAACTTATACTTACGACATCACCTGTGGCTCTGTAGATGTGGCGTTATATCCTACAGTGATGACGTTGCCAGTGGGTGGCAGCCAAACGCTACAATGGCAATTCAATCCTTCAAACACTCAATATGGCGCAACGGCTACATTCTCGTCAAGCAATCAAAATGTCGCCATGGTTGACTTCAATGGCAAGGTGACCGCCACTGGACTCGGTACGGCGACCATCACCGCCACCACCAACTATTTCACCACTGCCACTTGCCAAGTGACCGTCAAGCATCCTTATCCCGTCACCAGCATCACCCTGGGCGAGTCCTCCCTGGAACTGAATGAAGGCGAGAGCCGTATACTGGCTGCCACAGTACTGCCTTCCAACGCTTCGGTCAGCAGTCTAGCGTGGAGCAGTTCCAACCATCAGGTAGCGATGGTCAGCAGTGACGGCAGGGTCACCGCTATGGGGCCAGGCTATTGCACGATTACGGCAATGTCAAAGGACGGCAGCAACATCAAAGCCGATTGCATTGTCCATGTGACATCGGTTTCTAATGCAGGTGATGTGAATTTAGATGGGAATATCAGTATTGCCGATGTGACAACCCTTATAGACTATCTCTTGACTGGCGTACCACCCGTCCAACCCACCACCACAAATACCAAGACCTACACGATTGGTGGTGTGACCTTCACGATGGTTGATGTTGAGGGTGGCACATTCATGATGGGGGCAACAAGCGAACAAGATGATCCTAATGATCGTGAGAAACCAGTGCATATCGTTAGCTTATCATCCTATAGCATCGGCCAAACTGAAGTCACCCAAGCCTTATGGTCTGCCGTGATGGGCACCAATCCGAGTGGGTTTACCGGAAACATGCAAAACCCTGTGGAATCAGTTTCTTGGGATGATTGCCAAGAATTCATCAACAGATTGAATGCAATGACAGGGATGACATTCCGCCTGCCAACCGAGGCCGAATGGGAGTATGCGGCGCGTGGTGGCAACAAGAGCCAGGGGTTCAAATATGCTGGAAGCAATATTATCGACGACGTGTGCTGGTACACAGAGAACAGTGGTGATACCACCCATCCTGTTGCCACCAAATCGCCTAACGAATTGGGGCTGTATGACATGAGCGGTAATGTTTTTGAATGGTGCCAAGACTGGTCTGATAGCTATAGTAGCGAAGCGCAGACTAATCCCACAGGCCCATCAACCGGCACATATCGCGTAGCACGCGGTGGCAGATACTCAAGAACCCCATGGTACTGCCGTGTTGCTTACAGAGTTTTCTATAATCCAACGTCTAAGAGTGATGGCACGGGGTTGAGACTCGCCATGTAAGAGGTGTAGCGGGTGATGTGGATGATGGTGAGGTAAATATTGCCGACATCAATGTTATCATAAACATTATCCTCAAGTAATAATAGGAAGACATTTTCTAGAACTTATGAGGGTGTGTCAAAATGAAGTTATGGCTCACCCTCTTTGGAAATCAACCGCCTGAGATTGCGATATATCTCAGGCGGCGATTTTTTGTCGGTTTGCCCGATAGGTGGCACTCTCGTGGAGTTGAGTGTGAACTGTAATGAG
>JAFZKD010000023.1 GCA_017553785.1 Muribaculaceae bacterium
ATGACGCGCGCCGCGACATTAATGCTCACGACACATTATTGTTCCAACTGTCATCGCAATTCTCCACTGTGGATCGCAGGGAATTGGTCATGTGGGGTGACATGGGCAACGGCTTCATTTTCATCAATCACGATGACCTTGCTGCCCGTGATTTCTCCCATGCCTATTACTGCTGGGACTGCGGTTGATTGTATCGTGGCTTATGGCAAAAAGAGATGCGCTCTGCCAATGAAGGCAGTGCGCATCTCTTACTCTACGACTTTCGCCTTGCACTGTATGATTTTTTATTTACTCTTTATCCGCAGCGTGAAGTTCCACAGTTGGTGCAGATGAGGCAACCCTCTTGGTAAACCAGCGATTCCTGTCCGCAGTTGGGGCAGCGTTCGGCTGCGGCCTCACCATTGTGGATATAGCGCTTGAGGGCACGCTCGACTCCCATCTTCCAAGTGTTGATGGATTGGCTGTCCAGTTCAAGGCTGCTCACGAGCTTGAGCACTTGCGGAATGGGCATACCGTATCGCAATACACCAGAAATGAGTTTAGCGTAGTTCCAGAACTCGGGATTGAATTTCTCGCTCAAGCCCTCGATGGTGGTCTTGAAGCCGCGCTTGTTGATGAACTGGAAGTCATAGCGCTTCACGCCATTCTCACCCACGGCCTTGATGATCTTGCCCTTGGTGACCGATTTGGGGCAGAAGATGCCCTCATCATCGTCGGCGATACCAGTAAAGATCTCGTAGGGACGTCCGTCAATCAAGCCAATAAAGGCAATCCATTTCTCCTTCTTGTTTTGGAAACGAACGACATCGGCCTCGAGCTCAACGGGTCGCTTGAGGATGTTCTCAACCTCTGCAATATAGTGACCGCCTTGCTCATCGCTTTTTCCTTGTTCTTTCTCTTTCTCCTTCTTCTTGTCATTATCGCTTAATGCGACGAGCACACCGGTGCGTGAACCGTCACGATAAACCGTGCATCCTTTGCAACCGCTGCGCCATGCCTCGACATAGAGGCGGCCCACCATTTCCTCGCTGATATCGTTGGGCAGGTTGATGGTCACGCTGATGCTATGGTCCACCCACTTCTGCACCTCGCCTTGCATTTTCACCTTGTTCACCCAATCAACATCGTTGGCTGTTGCTTTATAGTAAGGTGATTTTTCGACAATCGCGTTAAGCTCCTCTTGGGTGTAGTCACGGCGCACGGGAATGTTGTTGGTGTTCATCCAGGTCACCAGCTTGTGGTGATAGACGATGAATTCCTCAAAGGAATCTCCGTTTTCGTCAACCAGGTCAACATGCACGTCTTTGTCACTGGGGTTCACCTTGCGACGACGCTTATAGACAGGCATGAATACTGGTTCAATACCCGAAGTAGTCTGGGTCAACAGACTCGTTGTTCCCGTTGGGGCGATGGTCAGGCAAGCGATGTTGCGGCGACCATATTTCACCATTTCCTCATAGAGCTCGGGCTTTGCCTCACGGATGCGGTTGATATAGGGATTATTCTCCTCGCGTTTAGCATCATATATTTCGAATGCGCCACGCTCCTTGGCCATCTGTACCGATGAGCCGTAAGCAGAAAGAGCCAACGCCTTGTGGACGCTTACCGAAAACTCTGTGGCCTCAGGAGTGCCGTAGCGCAAGCCCATGGCGGCAATCATGTCGCCTTCACCCGTGGTGCCCACACCCGTACGACGTCCCTTGAGCGTCTTGCTGCGGATTTTATTCCACAGGTTGAGCTCTGTGGTCTTAACCTCTTTGGTTTCGGGGTCGGACTGGATCTTCTCGAGAATCTTCTCGATCTTCTCCATTTCAAGGTCGATGATGTCGTCCATCATGCGTTGGGCACATGCCACATGTTCAGCAAAGAGGTCATAGTCAAAGGAGGCCTCAGGCGTGAAGGGGTTCTTCACATAGCTATACAGGTTGATGGCAATCAGGCGGCAGCTGTCATAGGGGCACAGGGGAATCTCTCCACAGGGATTGGTAGAGATGGTCTTGAATCCCAGATCAGCGTAGCAGTCGGGTACCGACTCACGTGTGATGGTGTCCCAGAAAAGGATTCCGGGCTCAGCGCTTTTCCAGGCATTGTGCACGATCTTGGCCCACAGTCTGGCCGCGTCAGTTTCCTTTTCATAGACAGGTTTGTCGCTGTCAACCGGGTATTGCTGACGATAGGGCTTGTCCTCGATAGCCGCCCTCATAAAATCGTCATCGATGCGCACCGAGACGTTTGCACCTGTTACCTTACCCTCAATCATCTTGGCGTCAATGAATGATTCAGCGTCGGGGTGCTTGATGCTTACCGTCAACATCAGTGCTCCACGGCGGCCGTCTTGAGCCACCTCACGGGTACTGTTGCTGTAGCGCACCATGAATGGCACCAGGCCGGTAGATGTGAGCGCGCTGTTTTTCACTGGAGAGCCTTTGGGGCGGATGTGAGACAGGTCGTGCCCTACTCCACCGCGACGCTTCATGAGTTGCACTTGCTCCTCGTCAACCTTAAGGATGCCGCCATAACTGTCTGGCTCGCCGTCTAGTCCCACGACAAAACAGTTGCTTAGTGACCCGACCTGGAAATTGTTGCCAATGCCTGCCATCGGGCTGCCCTGCGGGACGATGTAGCGGAAATGGCTCATCAAGTCAAACAGGCGGTCCTCGCTCATGGGATTGGGATACTTGTTCTCGATGCGTGCAATCTCGCGAGCTATTCGGCGGTGCATGTCATCAGGTGTCAACTCATAGAGATGACCAAAAGAGTCTTTCAATGCATACTTGGTCGCCCATACTCTGGCAGCAAGCTCATCTCCGTCAAAGTACTTCAGCGAAGCCTCGTATGCTTGTTGGTAATTGTAAGTTTTCGGTTCCATTGCTATTTTGATATTCTTTTGTAGGTTCAATAGGAAAAATGCGGGGAAACTGCCTCACACGGCAAAATCCTCGCAAAATTAATACTATATTTTTGATTAACAAATTTTTTTGAAAGTTTTCTTAAGTTTTCTAAAAAATTTTATAATTATTTAATTATCAGGATATTAAGTTTTTGATTATTTGAAAAAGTTTTCCAAAACCTAGACGATGACAACTTTAAAGTATCTAAAAACTAGTAACTTGTGAATAAGAAACGGGTGCCCACTTGGTAAAGCGGACACCCAAAAAATCTTTTAAAAACGATGGGTTGAATTACTCGAGCGTACCTTCTTGAGCAGCCTTAACCATCTCCTCGTTTGCGGTGATGTAAATCTCAACGCGGCGGTTCTGCGCACGGCCAGCCTCGGTGTCATTGCTGGCAACGGGATAGTCGTAAGCAAGACCCTTGCTGCTGAGACGGGCATTGGGTACACCGGCGTTGGTAAGGAAGTTCTTCACTTCGCTTGCACGAGCGTTAGAAACTTTCTCATTGGCTGCACGAGTACCAATATTGTCGGTGTGACCGTAAATCTGCACATCGGTCTGGGGGTTGTTGATCAGTGACTTGGCAAACTCATTCAGTGAGGACTCTGCCTTTTGGCCCAGTTTAGAGCTGTTGAAAGCGAAGAGGATGCCCTCGTCGAAGGTCACCTTGATACCCTCAAAGCCGTTCACGTCGGTAACGGTGTCAACCTGTGCACCTTCGATTTTAGCGAGCTCGCGAGCCTGCTTGTCCATCTTCTTGCCGATGAGAGTGCCTGCAACGCCACCTGCAACAGCACCAATTGCGCCACCAATGGCAGCACCCTTACCCTTGCCGATGAGGGCACCGATACCAGCACCCAGAGCGCCACCGCCACCAGCACCAATCATACCGCCCTTAGCGGCATTGTTCAGAGAATCACATCCCGAAATTCCGAGCATCAGAAGTGCGCTCAAAATAAAACATAAAGTCTTTTTCATTGTGTTACAATATTTAAAATTATTAATGTGAATTGTCATTACAACATGCAAATATACTAATTTTTTTTATAATTCATCATTTTTGAAGAAAAAAGCACAAAAATGTGTGGCGCATGTCGTGGATTCTGACATGCTGGGAGCTTGTATTACCAGAACCGGTTGGGTGGGAGTTACTGATGCAGAGCCTCAATTCATTGCACACATGTGGTGTTGATAAAACAATAGGACCCTAGGAACCCAGGATCCTACTGTTATTGTATGTATTCTTTCTAGCGCTTGTTGGTGATGGGACGCAGGGTGCGCTCCTTGAGGTCACCTGAGCGGTAAGCATCGAGTAACTCTTTGAGGTCCTCGATTTGGGACTGCAGTTCGGCACCGATGTCGGTATCCTTAACGTGCATGCGGTGGTTGGTCAGTTCGACCAGGCTGCGTCTGGACTTGATGTCTTGTCCCAATCTTACGGCCTCATCGATCGATGAGAATGGCTCGTGCTGCACGAGCTCAAAGCCGCGGGAGTGATATACCAGCGTGTAGCCCGCAATACCTGTCTCAGGTTGATAAGCCTTGGAAAAACCGCCGTCAATCACCATCAGCTTGCCACCAGCCTTAATTGGGTTCTCGCCCTTGATGGTCTTGACTGGCACATGCCCGTTAATGATGTGGCGATGCTCTCCTACAACTCCGAACTCGTCAAGAATCATGTCAACCACCTGCGGGTTGTCGCGCATGGTATAATAGGAACCCTTGATTTCTTTGTGGGTCTCTTTGTCGGCAATGAAATAGCGCTCAAATGTCGCCATCTTGCTCTTGTCAAATGCGGGCGAATCCTGTCCGCACCACAAATACCACAGGTAGTCAAGCGCGAATTCCCGCTCTTCCTGGTCTTCGCAGCCGAAGTATGCGCTGCGGATGAGGTTTCCAGCGCGCTTGAGCAGCGCTTTTCCATGGAATTTCTCGCCACGAATGGACACTTCCTTCAATGTGCCGTCCTCGTTCAGTGGGATAGAAGCATGATAAAGGAGGTTTCCGTTGGCGATGGTATATAAGCAACCGTTGCGGAAGAGACACTTCATGTGCTTGTGCAGCTTCTCGCTCTCGGTGAACGATTGATGCAGCTTCTTGACGATGGATTCTTCCTCGGGGGTTAATTCATAAGGATGTTTGGGATCAACTGTGGGGAAAAAGGTGTCCAGCAGCTCGTATTCCTTGCCTTGGATTTTGATGACGCCCTTTTTGAGGTTCATCTTGTCCAGCAACAAACGGTCTTTCATGTTGAAATCGGGACGACGATTGATAGTGGCGGCTTCAAGCTTGAACTGGATTATGCTGATGGCCTTGTGCATCTGGGCAACGAGTTGTGCTGTGCGGGCGCGTTCGGGATCCTTGGCGCTGCCGTCTTTAGGCAGGAAGCGTTCGCAGGGATCACCTGCGTAAGTGTCCATCGCGAATGTGGCCAATGGCAGCAGATTGATGCCGTAACCGTCCTCAAGCACGCCATGGTTGCCGTAACGCAGGGCGATACGCAACACATTGGCTATGCTGCAATCGTTACCTGATGCGGCTCCCATCCACAGGATGTCATGATTGCCCCATTGGATATCGAAGTTGTGGAAACCGCACAGGATATCCATGATTTTGTCGGGACTGGGACCACGGTCATAAACATCTCCCAACAGGTGTAGCATGTCGATGGTGAGCTGCTGAATGAGGTTGCACATGGCAATGATGAACTCATCAACGCGATGGGTCGAGATGATGGTCTTGATGATCACGTCCACATATGCCTGTTTATTGGGATCGCTGCTATGCTCATGCATCAGCTCCTGGATAATATAGGAGAAGTCTTGAGGCAGTGCTTTATGTACCTTGGAACGGCTGTATTTGGAGGAGACGTTGCGGCAAACCCTCACCAGACGGTTGATGGTAATGAAATACCAATCATGAAGGTCTTCCTTATCGGTGATTTCTTCTTTTACTAATTCCAATTTCTCGGCTGGATAGTAGATGAGAGTACACAAATCTTTCTGTTCCCGTGAACCAAGGGAGTCGTTGAAGATTTCACCTACTTTTCGCTTGATTGTGCCGCTGGCGTTGCGCAGTACATGCTGGAATGCCAAATACTCGCCATGCAGGTCGGCCAAGAAATGCTCTGTGCCTTTAGGCAGGTTCAAGATGGCCTCCAGGTTGATGATCTCGGTACTGGCGGTTGCTACATTCGGGAAACTGCGCGAGAGCAGTTTCAGGAAATAGAGGTCTCTTTTTCTTTCTTCGGGTTTCATAGTTGTTGCTATAGCTTGATAAGTTTAAGGTATAAATAATTGATATCTATTTATTAAACGAGAAATCTCCAATAAAATTATTTGAGAATAGAAATTCTCACCTTTTTGCCTTTGATTTTAGCTGACTGAAGTCGCTTGAGCACTTCTTGGGCCTTTAGTTTGGGCACTGCTGCCAGCGCATAATGGTCCCGCACGTCAATACGTCCGATTTCGGTGGCAGGAATACCGCCGTTCTTGGCGATGAAGCCCATGATGTCGGCACGAGACAATTTCTCCTTTTTGCCGGCTTGGAAATAGAGCGACGCCACGGAGGCCTTGATGGTTCTAGCCCTAGGGTGCAAGGTAAAGCGTTCATCAACAGTAATCCAATCGGGCAAGGTCTCGCCAGAAGCCGTGATGACATAGACCTCACCAGTGGCATCCACACGAGCCGTTCGACCATTGCGGTGAATATAGGCGTCCTCGCTCACGGGAAGGTGATAGTGTACGATGTAAGACACCCGGTCAATATCCAGACCTCGAGCCGCGAGGTCGGTGGCGACAATGACATTGACACTTCCGTTGTTGAGCATGGCGACGGTACATTCTCGTTCTTGCTGCTCCAGCGCGCCGTGGTATATTCCTGAGTCGATACCGTTCTTGTTCAGGTACTGGTGAATGCGTTCCACACTCTCACGGTAGTTGACGAACACGATACACTTGCAACCGTCAAGACTCAACAATAGCTGGCGAAGGGTATCCAGTTTGTCTTTTTCATCGGACAGTACCTGCCACACTTTGATGCGCTCGGCGGGTTGCTCCGTTTTTTCAAGTACATTGACTGTAAACGGGTTATGCAGGCGGACATAATCAGGCACGACATCGAGCATCGTTGCAGAGGCAAGGATTCTGCGGTTGATGCGTGGCATTGACTTGAGGAGTTGACGCATCTCTTCCTCAAAGCCCAGTTCTAATGACTTGTCCATCTCGTCAAGCACCAGCAGACGCGTACCGCTCAGGTCGATATGCCCGCGTTTGTGATGGTCGAGCAAACGGCCAGGAGTCGCGACGATGACGTCTGGAGTGACAGCAAGCGAGGCTTTCTCATCGGCTACAGCATGTCCGCCATAACATGGTGTCACCTTATAGCCGGCGGCCAGAAGACGCAGGACCTCGGCCGTCTGCATCACCAGTTCCCGTGATGGGGCCAGCATCACCGCTTGCAGTTGCTGCATAGGCGGTTTGAGGGATTGCAGTATGCACATGGCAAAAGCGAGCGTCTTGCCGGTACCAGTGTGGGAATAGAGCACTAGGTCTCCCCTCCCCGACTTCCATGCGTCAAGTGCTTCACGCTGCATATCGTTGATCGAGTCAATTCCCATGCGCTCTTTCACTACCTTCAATATTTCCTCTTTTCTCATCTCGTCACTCACTTGTTGCCGCAAAATTACACAAAAATACCGAGACCATGGCGAGTCATAAAAAAAAGAAGCGATGATGAGAAAAAACAAAAAATAATTTGTTGAACAAGAATTATTATTCTATATTTGTGGCGTAATAAACAAGTAAACAAGAGAGCATCTCATTTCTAATCCAGGATCTGAGTAAACTCCCCCTCTCTTGATTGACCCTAAAAAACTGCTGAATTCGGGGGGTTGGAAGCAAATGAATGATTTATCCTTATGAAACATTTAAACTCATTTTGGTTAAAAACCTCTTTACTGTTTGCGCTTGTGTTGAGCATCTCGTTCAGCGCGAAGGCTGATTATGATTATGAACGGGATGGCGTTTATTATGTTTTCACCTATTATGACGAGGATCTTGATGATTATTACTATTATGAAGGTCCGCATAATGGCTTCCCTCAGGATGACAACGGCAACTGGATGTTTGGCGATCCGAACAATAGCACCGTTGCTGTCACTCACGGAGACAATCAATATTCAGGTAGTGTTGAAATTGCAAGCCAAATCTACATCAATTGGCTGTGGGCCTTTACGGCAGATGTCACCTCAATTGGCAGTGAAGCCTTTCGAAATTGCTCATCCTTGACTAGTGTTTACATTCCCGGCTCGATTGAGTCTATTGGCGATTATGCTTTTTTATGGTGTACCAATTTGACAAACGTAACCATTCCAAACAGCGTGGGGCACATCGGAGCCTATGCATTTGCCAGATGTGAAAGCTTCACCCGGATCAACATACCATCATCGGTAACTACCATTGACGAACATGCTTTCGATGTTTGTTCTAAAGTGACTAGCATAACGATTCCTTCGTCGGTCACATCCATTGGAGCATACGCTTTTGCTCATAACCCAAGTCTGACCACTGTGTCGATTCCAAGTTCGGTGAAAACCTTGCCGTCCGGTATTTTTTATCAATGTACATCGTTAGCTAGCGTGAACATCCCCAATAGTGTTACAAGCATTGGTAGTGCGGCTTTTTATGATTGTCCAAGTCTCAGATCCATCACATGCCGTGCGATGACTCCCCCCTCGATTACTAACAGCTCGTTTACAACTGACCAGTACAGCAACGCCACGCTGTATGTGCCAGCTGATGCTATCGAGTCTTATAAAGCAGCTTCTTACTGGAGCAATTTCGCGAATATTGATCGCATCCCCGGTACTGGCATCGACATCAATGCCACCAATTTCCCGGATGCCAACTTCCGCAGTTATATGCTTTCACTTTATCCCAAGGGTTATCTCACAACAAGCGACATCAACGGAATAACGAGCCTTAACATCGCTAACAGGAACATCTCTAACCTCAAGGGACTTGAGTTATTTACCGAATTGAAAGAACTGCGCTGTTGGAACAACTCATTTACCACTCTTAACTTGAGCAGCAACACCAAACTGACCTATTTGGACTGTGCTCCCAATTCTACCTTAACCTCCCTCAATGTTGCATCCTGCACAAATCTTGAAAGACTGTATTGTTATAATACAAGCATTACCAGCCTTGGTCTGAACAACTGCACAAATCTCAAGACCCTCAGGTGCTATGGTACCAAGCTCACATCATTGTACGTCTATAATAAGTCTCAGCTTACCGAAATCAACATCAATAACACCCCGACACTAAACACACTTGTATGCTATCGCGATGCATTGACGTATTTAGATGTCACAGGTTGTACCGGATTGAATGAGCTGAAGTGCTATGAGAACGACAATCTCGCAGCGATCACTGGTTTAGCTGACTGCACTGCCATCACCTATCTGGACTGTGAAGATTGTGCCATCACCGACCTTAGCGCCGTTAATTCGATGACCAATATAACGAATTTATTGGCCCGTAACAACAAGATCACCTCCCTCAGTCTAAATTCCAAGTCAAGCTTAAAATATGTCAGGATAAATGGCAACGTGAATCTTAAAGCATTCTATTGTTCATCTAATCCACAACTGTCCGAAATCTACATGTTGAATTGTTCTGCATTGGAAACAGCATGGATGTGCCAAGACAATTTATCATCGCTAAACGTGTCTGGGTGCACCTCTCTAAGAGATCTTGCTATCTGGCAGAACCACATCAGTGGCGAAGCTATGACGAACTTGATATCCACTCTTCCTACTGTCACTGGAAATACACCTGGTCAGCTTGCTGTTCTTGATGACGTCAACGAGTATAATACGATTACCGACGAGCAGGTATTGGCCGCCAACAGAAAAAATTGGGTTTGCAAGCGATGGGTCAACGGCCACTGGGAAGTGATTGTGGTCAATAAGCCTGGTGACGTAGATGGCGACGGCAGGGTGAGCATCGATGATGTGACTGCTCTCATTGACATCCTGCTGAGTGGCTCATCTACTGCCACCGCCGATGTGGATGGTAATGGCAGGGTGAACATCGACGACCTGACATATCTGATTGATATGCTCTTGAATGGCAACTAATCATCACTGACCTTTCACAATCCTGTGTCAATAATCACAAGTGCGTCGCCCACAGATGGTGTGGCGCACTTGTTTATTGGTCTATTTATTGTAATTTTGTCACTTAAATCCAACAAAGCAATATTCGATATATGGCAAAATTCATAATAATGGCTTTGGCCGTGATGCTAATTATGCAGGTGTATGTCTCTTGGCATGTGTGGCGTTTGCTGCCCTTTTCTATCCCTGTAAAAGTGATTGCCATCCTGCTTCTGCTGGCTGCTTTAGCATGCATGGTATTGCAGTTCAAGAGCGATGGCCTGCCTTTTGGAGTGGCCAAGGCGATGTATGTTATTGGTAATTCATGGCTGGTGATCATGTTTTACTTGCTGATGTTATTTCTGCTTCTCGATATAGGGCGTTTGCTCCATCTGGTACCCGCCTCTTGGCTGAAGGGCAACATGATCACCTTGATAGTTATGACAGGAGCGATGTTAACCTTATTTGTTTATGGGAACATCCATTATCATCACAAGCAGCGCCAAGAGATTAACCTGACAACCGACAAACCGTTATCAAAGCCTCTCAAGATTGTCATGATGAGTGACTTGCATGCGGGATTCCATAACAGCCGGGCTGAGGTCGGACGGTGGGTGAACATGATTAACCATGAGCGGCCCGACTTGATCCTTATTGCAGGAGACTTGATTGACGGCAACGTGAGACCCATAATAGAGGAAGGCACCGCTGACGAGTTCAAGAGATTTAATGCGCCATCGGTGGCTTGTATTGGAAACCATGAATATATCACAGGCATTGACAAGGTGCTTAGTTTCTTGAGCGAGACAGGTATCCGTGTACTGCGCGATGAGGTATTGAGCATCAATGGCGTGACCATCATCGGACGAGATGACCGCAGCAATCCCAACCGCAAAAGCTTGGAGCAATTGGTACAGGGTGTGACAAGCAATGACTACATCATACTGCTCGATCATCAGCCATATCACTTGGAAGAAGCGCGGGAAAACGGTGTGGACCTGCAATTGAGTGGCCACACCCACCAGGGCCAGGTATGGCCATTGAATTGGGTGACAAAGAAAATGTATGAATGTGATTACGGTTTGTTGCACCGTGGCGGAACCGACTATTATATCAGTTCTGGACTCGGGATTTGGGGAGGCCGGTTCCGTATCGGCACTTCATCAGAGTATGCCGTCATCACCATCACACCATCAAGTCAATAAGCAGGGCCTACTTCCATTTCTTTGGGGAAATCCCTACGGCTTCCTTGAAATACTTGCCAAAGAACGACTGGTTCGGGAAATTTAGTTCCGACGACACTTGCTGGACTGTATATCTACCGCTATGCAGCATCGCTTTGGCATCAAGAATGACATAGTCTCGAATCCATGCCGACGGATGTCGCCCTGTCTGCTCATGTACGATGTGGGACATGTATTTGAGTGACAGACCCAGCTGACTGGCATAGAATGAGATCTCACGATGTAGCCGATAGTTCTGGCTTACACTCTCCAAGAAATGCGCTACAATCTCGTCTTGTCGTGTGGTCTTAGAAACCTGTACTGTTTTTTGACAGCCATTCTGTAAGATAAGACTCGCCATCAATTCCACACATTTGGCCGCTACTGCCTCATTGCCACAGGCAAATGTTGGCTGACTGAGTATGGTTCGCAATATCGCATAGCAGTTCATGAGTGCCTGGGCGTGCTCGGCTTGAAGTGATAACAGCATCAACGGTTGAGCGCCAATATGATTGATGACATTTTGCAGGGTCGCTGCCAATTCCGGTAAATAATCGTCCATGAAAGACAACACGATTACTTGAGCATTGTCAATATGATTGATGCCTTGCAGAATTGTGTCCGATGGAATTATGGCGCAAGTGTTGTCGGTTACGTCATAATCACGAAAATTAATACTTATTTTAACGGCACCTTTCACCACAATAATCATTGTGGTGGTGATCGGTTTCAGGGGAAAACGGCTAGACCATTCGCTTATGTCGTTAGGCGAGAACTGTGTGAATAGTATCCCCAGATTATCCGATACCAATAGTCTGTCATCTAACATGAGGACTCTGCCGTTATCGGGAATTAACATTGAATCCAAAAGAATTGTCGTCTGTTCTTTCATTACCGTTTCCAGTTTTTAGTATAACGCAAAATTATTATAAATTAGCCAAAAATCGCGCTTAAATTATGTGAAAATAAGCAAAACACCGACTTTTTGGCCAAAATCCGCTTGATAATCTGTTTGAGATTGGCGGTCTGGAAAATAAAAAGTGACAATGTCAACCTTGCCGTATGAAATTATTATGCTACTTTTGCGCCGCCAATAAGCGTTTACCACTAATGATCGAAATCTTATCGATAGACAACTGATGATATGAAACAATTCTACACAATAGGGCTGCTCCTGGTTGCGAACATCTTCATGACGTTTGCGTGGTACGGACACCTGAAGCTGCAACAGATCAATGTAATCAAAGACAATACTCCTCTCTACATCATCATATTATTGTCATGGATGCTTGCTTTGCCTGAATACTTTTGCCAGATACCTGCCAACCGAATAGGCTTTGACGGTAATGGCGGACCGTTCAATATCATGCAGTTAAAGGTAATCCAGGAAGTAATCTCGTTGGCGGTGTTTACCGTGTTTGTCACCGTGATTTTCAACGGCGAGTCGCTGCATTGGAATCATCTTGCGGCCTTCATCTGCCTGGTGATGGCAGTGTTCTTCGTGTTTTATAAGTAGATATCTGAAGATACGTTATTCCTAATGCCTAAAAGAAAAGTGCCGTGACAATGGTAATGTGTTTTGTCAGGGATCCGTCGGTGCTCCATTCCAATTCAACACTCAGCAGGTCGCGCGCCATGGCAATAACGTCAAATCCTACTGCTTCGAGCGAATGACGCATTTTCCCGGGGTGGCGGCATGGATTCCCCACTGGGCGGGTACATCCTTCGGGACACAAGGAGCAACGGAACATAAAACATCGGCTTCCGGGTGTAGTGCGTTCCATCTCATACATGCGCGGTAAAAGTTTTTTCCACACTTGTGCCATTGCCTCACGACCGGTTGCTGATGCCTGTTCGGGTGTTTTGCAGGCAGTTCTTGTTGCCTCGTCAAATTCGATGATTGTACCCATCAGTTTGACAGTCTTGAAGCCATCGCTGACAGTACAAGGGTCGAAATCGAAAGGCGGGCAACACCACATCTTACCAAAAGAAGGACACTCGCGGCAAAATGCTTCGATACGTTCCGCATCACGGTATCGGCGAATGAAATCATCGGCTCCGATGGTTATCTCCTTGCTTGTGACAGTATAGTTCATTGCGCAAAATTAAGGGAAACTTATTACCTTTGCAAAGAATAATCCAAAAATGAGCGTATATATGATTTGTAATAATCACAAGATGCATGTAGTATTTGATTTGGGAGGAGTTGTTTTCCGCCTGAGTAAAGCCAATGCCATACAGCGTTTTAAGGAGATCGGTGTTGATCAAGTCGAGGAGTATTTGGATGACTATGCCCAAAAAGGCATTTTTGGCGATCTTGAGGCGGGAAAGCTTACAGCTGAACAATTCCGTGTACAGTTAAGTCAAGATGTCGGGAAAAATCTCACGATGGAGCAGTTGGTATACACATGGACCGGGTACGCCGACGAATTGTACCAGCGAAATTTTGATGCATTGCAACGGCTTCGACGCGAGGGCTTCCCTGTTGCCCTGCTATCGAACACAAACCCTTTCATGATGAGATGGGCACGCAGTAATGAATTTGACGGTCATGGACATGGGCTGGATTATTACTTTGACAGATTGTACCTGAGTTATGAGATGCGTCTCATGAAGCCGTCGCCCGAGATCTTCGAGGCGATGATCGCCGGAGAGCAGACAGAACCGCAGAATATTCTGTTCATTGATGATAGCGCCCATAACTGCGAAGCTGCCGCCGCATTGGGCATCAGCACCCTCAACCCTGATAACGGCAGCGACTGGCGTCCTGAAGTATTCAGTTTTCTGGGAATCGAATTATAACGATATGGATATAATTGAGATCAGGGAGGTCAAACGGCCTCCCTGATCTCAATTAATACGATCTATTAGCTTTACTTCTCCTCGGCTGTTGCAGCAACAACGGGCTCTGCTGCGGCCTTTGCTGCATTGATGCTGTCATTCTTTGCTTTGTAGGCCTTAGCGGCTTCACTGTCGGGTTTCAACCAAGTGTCGAGCCAGTTGAAGAACTCGCGTTGCCACAGGATGCTGTTCTGCGGTTTGAGGATCCAATGGTTCTCGTCGGGGAAGAGCAGCAACTTAGCGGGCAGGCCCTTAATCTTTGCGGCGTTAAATGCCTGACAAGCCTGGGTGAAGACGATGCGGTAATCGAGTTCACCAGCAGTACACATGATGGGGGTATCCCAATTCTGAACATAGTTCTTGGGGTTGGCCTGTGTGTAAGAGCGTTGAGCAGTAGCGTTGTTCTTATCCCAATACGGGCCACCCAAATCCCATTGAACGAACCACATCTCCTCAGTCTCGAGATATTGTGCCTCAAGGTTGAAGATACCGGCATGAGCCAGGAAGCAGGCAAAGCGCTTGTTGTGGTTACCTGCAAGGAAGTAAACCGAATAGCCGCCATAACTTGCACCAACGGCGCCAATATGGTCACCATCGATATAAGGCTCCTTCTTCATGTAATCAACTGCGCTGAGGTAGTCACGCATGTTTTGGCCACCGTAATCGCCACTGATCTGGGCATTCCATTCGGTGCCGAATCCGGGCAAACCGCGGCGGTTGGGTAAGATGACGATGTAGCCGTTGCTTGCCATGATGCGCATGTTCCAGCGATAGCTCCAGAATTGGCTTACGGGAGATTGCGGGCCTCCCTCGCAGAACAGGATGGCAGGATACTTCTTGTTGGGGTCGAAGTTGGGCGGGTAGCATACCCACGTGGTCATCAACTTGCCGTCGGTGGTGGGAATCATGCGCTTCTCGATGCCGATGGGATCAACCTGGGCAAGCATCTCGTCGTTGACATGGGTGAGCTGTACAGGCTCCTTACCCATCTGGATACTGAAGATTTCGTTGGGGGTCTGGTAGCTTTGGCGGCAAGCGATGACGGTATTGTCACCGACAAACGACATACTGTTGAAGTCGCACACACCCATTGCTATCGTATCGACCTTTTGAGTAGCCACATCCATGCGGAAGATGGGCTGTACGCCCTGGAACGGGCAAATGAAATAGATGGCCTTCTCATCGGGTGACCAAGCGATGTCGTCAACGCTATAGTCCCAGTCGGCGGTAAGGTCTTTCTTGTTGCCAGCGGCATCCATGAAGAAGATGCGATTCTTGTCGGCCTCATAGCCGTCATGTTCCATCGAGAGCCAAGCCATCTCACCTTTGCTGTTGATGATGGGATAGGTGTCATAACCCATCATTCCCTGAGTCAGGTTCTCGGTCTTGCCGGTCTCCAAGTTATACTTGTACAGGTCGCTATTGGTTGAGAAAGCATAATCCTTGCCGGTTTTCTTACGGCAGACGTACACGAGGCTCTTGCTGTCGGGAGTCCAAGCCAGCGATTCAATGCCACCCCATGGTTTCATGGGCGATTCATAGGGTTCGCCTTCAAGCACATCCTTCACGTTTCCAGCCTTGCTGCCGTCAAAGTCGGCGACAAAAGGATGAGGAATCGTGGTTACCCACTCATCCCAGTGCTTATACATCATGTTATCATAGATTTTGCCTGTGGTCTTATCCAAGTCTGGATAGATGTCTTGAGCGGTCTGGCCATACTTGATCTGTGATATCATGACCACGCGTTTCTCATCGGGCGAGAAAACGAAGCCCTCAATACCATCCTCGATATTGCTCACGCAGTTACGACCGCCACCGTCAGCATTCATTGTCCACAACTGGGGTGTCTTGTCCTCGCCTTCGTCCTTGTAGATGAATGCGATTTTCTTGCCGCCGTCAATCCAAACATAGTTGCTCTCGCTGTTGGGCGTGTTGGTGATTTGACGGGCGTTCTGGCCGTCAACATCCATCACCCACAAGTCGCAGTTACCCTTGTTGGTCTTGATGTCATAATAAGTTACGCCATAGAGCACTTTCTTGCCGTCGGGGGACACTTGCGGTCCTCCCACTCGGCCCAACTGATTAAGGAATTCGGGAGTGAACTCTTTCTTTTCCATCGTTGCGGAAGTTTTCTCGGTAGCCGGTGCTTGTCCAGGAGCTGCGGTTTCCTGTTTAGAACAGGTCGATGAACTCAACAGGGCTAATGCCGCTACCGACATTGCTGTAAACTTTAATAATTTCATAGTGTTCTGATGTTAATTGATATTTAGTTAAATTGGTTTTCGGTCTTTTCAAACTGCAAAAATAATCAATTATTGCCAACAAACAGCAACGTCAATCGAGAAAATCAGTATGTCACACTGTTTTAATTCTATCTATCGATTAATGACAACTAAAAACGGTTGTTTTTCAAAAAAGCAACCAAAAACAGTTGTTTTTTGAAAAAACAATTAAAAATGGTTGTCAATTTCAAAAAATATGTATAGCTTTGCTGCTACAAAAAACAAAAACATCATCAAAATTATGAAAGGAATCATTACAGGCGACATTGTAAATTCTTCCCGCATCAAGCACCAGGATAGAGCAGAGTTACTGAACTGCCTAAGCATCATGGGAGATGAATTGCAATGCGTGTCCCCATATACTATGGAACTATTCCGCGGTGACAGTTTTCAATTATTGATTGAGAACCCCTGTGAAGCAATGAGAATTGCCATCTTGCTCAGAGCAGGACTCATCCATCACACACTCAATAAAGCAGACGGAGTATGGGATGCCCGTATTTCGTTAGGCATCGGTAATGTGGAATTCTTGTCAGAAAAAATCGTGACCTCCGACGGCGAGGCATTCCAGTACTCAGGACGCCAGCTTGACAGCATGGGAAAGCAGCGTCTTGCTGTCATGACCCCTTGGAAAGATGTGAACGAAGAACTGGACTTGTCCACTTCATTTATCGATGACATCATTAATGGCTGGTCCAGCAAACAGGCAAGGATGATTTACCTGACCCTCAGACAGGATTCGCCCAAAAAAGATGTGGCAAAAGAAATCGGCACTTCGGTACAGAATGTGCGCAACGTCCTCTCCTCAGCCAAAGAACACCTTGTCAGGAAATACCTTGACCGCTACTACAAGCTCATAGATAGCCATCAAAACAAGACAACAAAATGAATCTGATCATATTACTCAAACTGTTGTCTGCTCATATCATTGCCGATTTCTTCCTGCAATTTGATTGGCTATGCCAGGGTAAACAAGAAAAAGGAATCCGTGGTCTGAAAGCCCAGACCATTCATGCGCTCATCCATGCAGTGTGTGCCTACCTATTGTTGGCAAACTGGGTAGGCTGGCTGATTCCTTTGGTCATTTTCATCACCCATTTTATCATCGACATTGTCAAGGTCAAGTGGTTCAGCAAAAGTACTATCGCGTTTCTGATTGATCAAGCGGCACACATTGCCGTGATAGTTGGATTATGGTGGATGATGTATGCCGACAATGCTACGCTTCAAACTTGGCTTTGCAGCCAAATTCTAACACAAAGGTTTTGGATTTTGTTCATTGGCTATATGCTCATCTTTAAGCCTGCCTCCCTGCTGATTGGCATGTTCATCAAGGGTTGGGCGCCATCCAACAGCATGCAGTTACAGGGTATGCCCAATGCCGGCAAGTGGATCGGATATATCGAGCGTGTATTGGTGCTTACCTTTGTCATCACTGGGAACATCGAAGCCGTCGGCTTTCTGCTGGCAGCAAAATCAATCTTCCGTTTTGGAGACCTCAACAAGGCACGGGAAATTAAAATTACCGAATATGTCTTGCTCGGGACATTAGCTAGTTTCTCGATTGCATTGCTTATAGGTTTTACGATTAATCTACTCATTCATTAATAAAGCATCCGAATTATGAAAAGAATCTTCTTAACACTCATAGTACTAATGGGCTGCCTGACTGGTTTTGCCAGTGACAATAGTTTCACCCAATATGTCAACCCACGCATAGGTACAGGGGGCCACGGGCATGTGTTCCTGGGAGCGAATGTGCCGTTCGGCTATGTGCAGTTGGGCCCCACCGAGCACACGCGCGGTTGGGACTGGTGCTCGGGGTATCATGACAGTGATTCGGTGCTCATCGGTTTCGGGCATCAGCACTTGAGCGGGACCGGCATTGGTGATCTGGGCGACATCGCGTTGTTGCCGGTCACTAGCAAGGATCAGCAGGAGGTTGTGTTCAGTCACCACGACGAGCAGGTTCGTCCCGGCTATTATGCCGTGACACTGCGCCAAAACGGTGTGCCATATGTCAACGTGGAACTTACTGCGACCCAACGTACCGGCATGCACCGTTATACTTTTGCCCCTGAACAAGAGACGATGCACTTCATTTTGGATTTGAGTCAGGGCATTGGCTGGGATAGTCCCAAAAAGGTGATGATGCAACAACTCACTCCTCGCATCATTACCGGTATGCGCATTTCTAAAGGATGGGCTAGGAATCAAACGGACTATTTCGCCATGGAGTTTTCACAAGATGTGACACTGGAAAAATTAAGAAAGGACACAACAGGAATCATTTCCACTAAAAATACTGGTCAGCCTTTATTAGTTAAAGTAGGATTGTCGGCCGTCAACAGCAAGAATGCCATGGCCAATCTCGTCGCCGAGAATCCTGACTGGGACTTTAACACAATCGTCAAGAATGCTGATGAATCATGGAACAAAGAACTAAGCAAAATACTCATCAGCACTGATAATGAGGATGACCGCACAGTGTTCTATACCGCCCTCTACCACACGATGGTCGCCCCCTCGGTTTTTTGTGATGTGAATGGAGAATACCGTGGCGCAGACGGCAAGGTTCACAAGGGCGACTTCACCAACTACACTACCCTATCCCTTTGGGATACCTACCGTGCCGCACATCCGCTGATGACACTTATTCACCGAGAAAAGCAAGCGGATATCGCCCAGACTTTCCTACACATCTATGAGCAACAGGGCAAACTACCCGTGTGGCACCTGATGGGCAACGAGACCGACTGTATGGTTGGTAATCCCGGTGTGCCCGTTCTAGCCGACCTGGTTTTGAAAGGCTTTGACGTGGATGGCAAGGCGGCTCTAGATGCGATGGTGGGCAGTGCGATGCTAGATGAGCGGTCAATGGGCCTCATCAAGCAGTATGGCTACATTCCTTACGACTTGGAGCCTGACAAGGAGACGGTGGCCAAAGGACTTGAGTATGCCCTAGCCGACTGGTGTATCGCCCAAGTGGCACAGAAAGTGGGCGACCAAGAGAGCTACAATTATTTCATTGACCGCAGTAAGTCATACCGCCATTACTTCGACAAAAAGACGCGTTTCATGCGGGGCAAGGACTCGAAGGGGAACTTCCGAAATTTGGCGGAATTTGATCCGCTATCGACTAAGCACCGCAATGATGATTATTGCGAGGGCAATGCCTGGCAATATACATGGCTCGTGCCACATGATGTGCACGGTTTGGTGAAACTTTTTGGCAGTGATAAATCCTTCATCGCAAAGCTCGACTCGCTCTTTGTTATCGAGGGTGACCTGGGTGACGAAGCCTCGCCAGACGTGACGGGTCTTATCGGCCAGTATGCCCACGGTAACGAGCCGAGTCACCACATCATATACATGTACAACTATGTGGGACAACCATGGAAGACGGCGCGGCTCATTCGCCAAGTGTTGCATGAACAATACCGCAACAACCAGGACGGTCTGAGTGGCAACGAGGATGTGGGCCAGATGTCGGCATGGTATGTCCTGTCGTCAATCGGTCTATATCAGGAGGAACCAGCAGGCGGCAAGTATATTATTGGTTCACCATTGTTCAATGAGGCCACCCTCAATGTGGGTGATGGTAAGACATTCACCGTGAGGGCGATAAACAACAGCGATGAGAACATCTACGTGCAAAGTGCCACACTTAACGGCGAACAATTTGAGAAGAGCTACATTGATTACAGCGACATCATCAGCGGTGGCACCCTTGAGCTTGTCATGGGTCCAGAGCCGTCGAAATGGGGCTCTGTGTCTAAGTACCGCCCATAATAAAGGCAATTATTTAAGATAAATTATATCTCCAATCAAGCCCAACAATAACAATAGAGTTAGGAGGGTTACCCATGAGTGTTGGAAGCGTTTATGGACAAACACCGCTACCCCAAAAATGATTGCAATCACCCCAAGGTAGATTGCATTAGCAGCTAATGCAGTCAACGTGCTTTTTGTATCAGATAGAGAACTTATATAAACAAGAGTTGATCCCAAAAGCATTGGAGTCAATAGAACGTAAAAACAGATAATAATGAATGTGTTAAAATATGTGCGGTGAGAATGGATATAATCGGTGAAAAACAAGAGAAGAACCACCATGATACCGAACATTCCAATAAAACAAACCGCGTTAGGAATATCCAATGTAACCGAAACCACCAAGAGCGCGGCAAAGGCACAATACAATATTGCCATAGCAAATATCACAAGTATCACACGCCAAAGCGCAGATTTCCATGATAATCCATACAACTGATGAAAATCCCACGTTAAAAGCAAGGGAGTCAATAGTAATAAAGAATCGGGAACAGCATAAGGGAAAAATATCCCCAATGAAAATTCATGGGTCAGTAAAAGAGCAATAATACCCACTATCAAGAATTGACTATTGATATATATCTGAGTGAAGAATGTCTCAACAACGTTTAGTTTCCCGATGTGGCGCATGATGAACCATACAACAAACACCAATATGGCATTTTGGATCAAGATGCGATACAGAATATGGTTATTTAAAAACTCCTCAGCTAATCGGATATAACCTATGATCTCTTTCGGATTAGATTTAATACTGATTAGTTCTTTGAAATCTATAGAATCTAGGTGGTCAGCGAAAAGTCGTTTCTCTCCTAATACAATATTTATCCCCCACAAATAATTGAGCAACCAACTAATAAAAATCAGAAGTACTGTCAACAAGGCTAGTAGCTTGAATGGTGGAAAATAGGATAAATGATGACCTCTCAAGTAGTCACGCATCATGTATCCCGGTCGCCAATACAGGTCTCGTATTGTACGGAACATAGGCCGGTTGCCCAACCCCCATATGTCAAGAAAATTCAAGATCAGCAGTTTCCATGTGAAGCGTTGCCATCGTGCGGGCATCGCACACTTGGGGCAATAGCTGCCCACATAGCTGGTGCCGCAATGCAAGCATTTGTGCTCAGTGCTCGACAACTGCCATACAGGTAAATCCCACATCTGACGATGCTCCAGCCGGAGCAATTTGGCTCTGAAATTGCGGTATAATGTGTTCTTTTTTTTGACTGAATTGGACATGTTGACTCTTGAATCTCCTAATTGATAAAACAAAACAATTACCCCCGCAATGGTATTGCCATGTGCGGGGGTAAATGCTTTATTTAGAACATTTTATCGGGATAGACACCAGCCGCGTGAAGTTCGGCGAATTTATCCACTACACCTTGGCGGTCATTGGCGTAGGTCACGCCAAACCACTTGCTCTCGGTGGTGAGGACTTTGACCTGGGCAGTGCCGTCAGTCACCATTTGGTTCACCACAGTGGGAATGAAAAACTCGGCCTTAGGCTTTTCAATGTTTACTTCAAGGAATTTGATGAATTCTTTCTCGCTATGCTCAAAATAGTCGGGAGTGAACCCCCAGAAGTTCATGGATACAGGTGTATCAAAGTCTAAATGCTGCACTTCACCGTTCTCGTCGGTGAAAGCGATGTTATGGTCCTCATCATAGCCAATGCTCGTGCGCTCTACCACGCCCGTGAGCAGGCCGTTGCTGGTCTCGCAAACACCGCGCGCTACCGTACCGCTTTCGCTCATGGTGTTGCCCACCTTGAAGCCCACCATGCTGTAATGGCCTTTACTGCCCTCGGGCAGTGACGACAGTTCGTCAGCCATGACCTCGAAACTGTTGCGGCCATAGTAGTCATCGGCATTGATGATGGCAAACGGCTCGTTGATCACGTCTTTTCCCATCAGCAGGGCATGATTGGTGCCCCATGGTTTTACGCGATCTGCCGGGCAGGTAAAGCCTTCGGGCAGGTCATTCAGACCTTGAAATACGAGTTCTACAGGGATATGACCCTCGTATTTGGATAAAATCTTCTCACGAAAGTCAGCCTCGAAGTCCTTGCGGATTACAAAGACCACTTTACCGAATCCGCTCTGGATGGCGTCATAAATCGAATAATCCATGATGGTCTCGCCGTGAGGGCCAAGTCCATCGAGTTGCTTGAGGCCGCCATAACGGCTGCCCATGCCTGCAGCAAGCACAAATAATGTAGGTTTCATGTTGGATTATAGTTGTTAGTTTTTAGTTGAGAGTTTTGAAATCGAAGAGAATGATGCGGCGGTACTCCTCGTCGGGGCGCAGCATCTGCGACGGGAAATTGGGATGATTGGGCGCATCAGGCATACCCTGGCACTCGATGGCCACACCGTCATAGTCATGATAGGCTTTTCCGCTCTTGCTAATCGGGCTGCCCTCAAGCCAGTTGCCGGTATATACCTGTGCTGCAGGTTGGTCGGTGCTGATTTCCACAACACGTCCCGAGGCCACGTCAGCCAGCACAGCCGCAAGATGCAGGTCGCCGTCCTCATAGCCATCGATCACCCAGCAGTTGTCGTATCCCTTGCCGTAGTTCAAGGCCGGAAAATCCTGCTTGATGTCCTTACCAACGACCTTGGGCTGGGTGAAGTCCATCGGAGTGCCTTCAACAGGTGCCATCTCGCCTGTAGGAATGAGCGTGTCATCGGTAGGCAGGTAGCGGGAACAATTGAGTTGAAGTACCTGGTCAAGAGCCGTCCCTTCCCTATCCTCGCCTGCCATATTGAAATAGGTGTGGTTAGTGAGATTGACAGCAGTGGGTGCGTCGGTCACAGCGCCGAGCTCGATTTTCAGCACGTTGTCATCGTTCCAAGTATATGCTATGCGTGCGTTGAGGTTGCCAGGATAGTTCTCATCTCCGTCAGGGCTTTCCAGGGAAAACACCACGGTATCTCCATCCATCTCACAGTCCCAGATTTTGTTCGAGAAATTCTCGGGACCACCATGCAGGTGGTTGGGGCCGTTGTTGATATTCAACTGATATATTTTTCCGTCAATGTCGAGATGACCTTTGCCGATGCGGTTGGCATAGCGGCCAGGCACTTTTCCTGCACATGGCCCGTCATAAAAATAATCCTCAATGGCCTCGTAACCCAGCACAACATCCGCTAGCTTGCCCTCACGGTCAGGCACCTTGATTTCAAGGATACCGGCTCCCAGCGATGACAGTTTCACGCTCGCTCCGCTGGCATTGATCAGTTCATAGGTGGTGATTTCACCACGCTCTGTCTCAAAAGTGTCAATTCTAATACTTTTCATGTCAATCCACCACTTTGTGAGCGCCGTCGCTGATAATCACGTTTATCACCTCGGGCTCATGTCCGTATTTAGCGTTAAACTTCGCCTTGGCAGTCGCGATGAAGTTGTCGTAGCGGTCATCCTTCACCAGGTTGATGGTGCAGCCACCAAAGCCGCCACCCATGATGCGCGAACCGGTCACACCGCATTCGCGGGCCACGTCGTTGAGGTAGTCCAACTCTTCGCAGCTCACCTCATAGTCACGGGACAGACCGTCATGAGTCTCGAACATGCAACGTCCGACAGTCTCATAGTCACCACGCTCCAGTGCGTCGCACACATCAAGCACACGCTGTTTCTCACCGATAACGAAACGGGCACGACGGTAATCCTCATCGCTCACCTTGTCACGCACGTCGGCCAGCATGGTGTAGGTCGCGTCACGCAGTGTCTCCACACCTAATATTGCCGCTACACGCTCACATGATTCGCGGCGCTTATTATATGGCGAGTCCACCAGTTCGTGTTTTACCTTGCTATTGAGCAGGACAAGCTTGTAGCCCTCGGGATGGAAGGGGAAGTACTCGTGCTCGAGTGAGCGGCAGTCAAGACGCATGAGGCAATCCTTCTTGCCAAACACACTGGCGAACTGATCCATGATGCCGCAATTCACGCCACAATAGTTGTGTTCGGTGCTTTGGCCGATTTTAGCCAATTCGAACTTGTCGATCTTGTTGTCGTTAAAGATGTCGTTAAGGGCGAAAGCGAAACATGACTCCAAAGCCGCCGAAGATGACAGACCTGCACCAAGAGGCACGTTTCCGGCAAAGACGGTATCAAAGCCCTTGACAACGCCACCGCGCTTGATGGTCTCACGGCACACGCCAAAGATATAGCGTGCCCACTGCTCCTTGGGGGCATCTTCCTCGTTGAGCCCGAATTCGCAATAAGCATCCATATCCATACTATAGACGCGCACCTTGTCGGTTCCGTTAATGTTGATGGCAGCCATGATATATTTATCAATAGCACCAGGGAAAACGAAACCGCCATTGTAGTCGGTGTGCTCGCCAATTAGGTTGATGCGACCAGCCGAAGCATACACCACGCATTCGGTTCCGAAGCGTTGTTTGAACTGTTCTTGAATCTTCTTTTTCATTGTTGTTGGGATTTATTATGATTGTTGTTGATTAAGTCAATGTTGTCTTGATAACCTGACCAATGAGCTGATGGAAAAGTAAACATGCAACATCACGGGGAATGTGCCGAATCGGCCATTCCTTAACTTTCCTGAATCACGATTGAAGGCTACTTGATAAAGTAGTTGCTTTGATCGTTGATGATTCGCTGCACATTATCGAGGTTGATGCGACCGTTAATGACCACCATCGCATCGGTCATGTCGCTCGCATTGGCGAGAACAATTTCGCTGACGTACTGGCCATCGCGACGAACAAGTACCGTAAGATTCTCATGTCCACGCTGGTTGGTTATGATTTCCTCATAGTAGCGCGCCTTATAGAGATTCTGGATACGTTTGCGGAATTTGTCGCGAACGTTACCGCTGCACTTGCTCAAATCAAGCACTTGCACCGAATTGATGCCAAGACCCGCCTCGGACAAAGTGGGTGAGATCAAGCGCCCGAGACCGAGCAGACCGCTACCAACATTCACATACTGCGCGTGCCTGGCATCACGCAAGTCGTTAATGATGTCATCGGCATTGCGGGTTAACATGCTGCAGGACATCACAAGCATCGACAGCAACAACATGGTTACTGTTCTCATTGTTTTGTTCATTGGATTTATTTTCATATCGATAATGATTTATAGATGACAAAAGTATGAAAAAATGTGCGATTCTTCCTACTTTCATTTCTTAAAATTCCCAAAAACACATGATTGTCCATGCTTTTTAAGCATAAAGCCATAAATGATGTACAGAAACCGCAAATTGATGTGTAAATAAATACCATATAGGCTATTTTGTTACTCAAATATCGATTTATGAGGCAAATACTCGGCCAAGTACTTTTTTTTTAGTACATTTGCGGTCAACTATTAGAACATTATTTAGAGCATTATAACCATATTAAATACAATCGCAAGAAATGGCTACTATTAAAGATTTTAATTTTGCCGGTCTCAAGGCAATCGTGCGCGTTGACTTCAACGTGCCTCTGAACGAAAAAGGTGAAATCACCGACGACACACGTATCCGCGGTGCAGTCCCCACCCTGAAGAAAATCCTCGCCGACGGAGGCGCCCTTATCATCATGTCACACATGGGCAAGCCCAAGGGTAAAATTAATCCCAAGCTGTCGTTGAGCCAAATCTCAAGTGCTGTGGCTGCTGCTCTGGATTGTCCCGTACAGTTCGCACAGGACAGCGCTGATGCCACGAAGCAAGCCGACGAGCTCAAGCCCGGTGAGGTGCTGTTGCTCGAGAATCTGCGTTTCCATCCTGAGGAAGAAGGCAAGCCCGTGGGCATTGAGAAAGACGATCCCAACTATGACGCTGCCAAAAAGGAGATGAAAGCCCGTCAGACCGAGTTTGCCAAGACCCTGGCCAGCTATGCCGACGTATATGTGAACGATGCCTTTGGCACTGCTCACCGTCGTCACGCATCGACCGCCGTTATCGCCGATTTCTTCGATGACGGATACAAGATGCTTGGATACCTGATGGAGAAGGAAGTGACTGCCATCGACAATGTGATGAAGAACGCCCAGCATCCTTTCACCGCTATCATTGGCGGCAGCAAGGTGTCAAGCAAGCTGTCGGTCATCAAGAACCTGCTTGATAAGGTGGATAACCTCATTATCGGCGGCGGAATGGGCTTCACCTTCATCAAGGCCCAGGGCGGTCACATCGGTGACTCGTTGCACGAGGACGACCTCATGCCCGAGGCGTTGAATGTAATAGCAGCAGCCAAGGAAAAAGGCGTTAACCTGAGCCTATCAGTTGCCACTGTTGCCGGCGACCGTTTTGATAACGACGCCAACCGTCAGACGGTGGATATCTATAATATCCCCGACGGATGGGAGGGCATGGATGCCAGTGAAGCATCGCTTGAGAACTGGAAAAAAATCATCCTTGACAGTAAAACCATCCTTTGGAACGGACCCGTTGGCGTGTTTGAGTTCGAGAACTTTGCACACGGCACCGGAGAAATCGCCAAGTATGTGGCCGAGGCCACTCAGAACGGAGCCTACTCGCTTGTGGGTGGAGGCGACTCTGTAGCTGCTGTCAACAAGTTCGGCTTGGCCAATCAGGTGTCCTACGTCTCGACCGGTGGCGGTGCCATGCTCGAAGCCATCGAGGGCAAAACCCTGCCCGGAGTGGCTGCCATCCTTGGTGAGTGACACTTTTTGATTTATATGAATGATTAACCGTCCTGCAAAGGGCGGTTTTTTGTTTTTAAAGCAGTTTTTTGATTCACGTCAAGATTTAACAATTCACGCGATTTTTATATGAAAAAACGGCGTATTGCTACATTATAAAAAATATTTTTTTTGTAATTTTGTACGAAATTTTGACAATTCACTTAATTCCATTAAATAACAATCTAAAAAACAGAAAGTTATGAACATTTCGCACATCGAACACGTGGGAATTGCCGTCACCTCGCTCGAGGAGGCTATCCCTTTCTATGAGAAAATGCTGGGCTTCAAGTGCTTTGCAATTGAAGAAGTTGCTGACCAAAAGGTAAAGACTGCCTTCTTTATGGTGGGTCAGACCAAGATTGAGCTCCTGGAGGCTACCGCCCCCGAGAGCGCGATCGCTAAATTCATTGAAAAGAATGGTGGCCGTGGCGGCATCCAGCACATCGCATTTGCCGTTGAGGACGGTGTCGCAAACGCACTCGCCGAGGTACAGGAGAAGGGCGGCCGCGTTGTTGACGCTGTTCCCCGCAAGGGCGCCGAGGGCCTGAACATCGCCTTCCTTCATCCCAAGACCACCTGTGGCGCACTTGTTGAACTCTGTGAGGATCCTAATAAGTGATCAGCTATTAGCCATCAAGCAAATTACACTTTAATCAACATAGTTTGAAATGGGAAAACAATTAGAGAAAATCCAAGAGCTGATCGAGCGTCGCGAAAAAGCACGCATGGGTGGTGGCGAGAAGGCCATTGCCAAGCAGCATGAGAAGGGCAAATTCACTGCCCGTGAGCGCATCAATATGCTCCTTGACGAGGGCAGCTTTGAGGAACTGGACATGTTTATCCAGCACCGCTGCACCAACTTCGGCATGGACAAGAAGACGTTTGACGGCGACGGCGTTGTGACCGGTTTCGGAACCGTTGACGGCCGTTTGGTTTATGTGTTTGCACAGGATGCTACCGTCATCGGCGGTTCATTGGGTGAGACCATGGCGCTGAAGATGTGTAAAGTGATGGACCTTGCCATGAAGCAGGGCGCACCTGTAGTGGGTCTGAATGACTCGGGTGGTGCCCGCATCCAAGAGAGCGTAAACGCTCTTGCCGGATATGCCGAGATCTTCCAGCGCAACATCAATGCATCGGGTGTGATTCCCCAGATCAGTGCTATTCTGGGTCCCTGTGCCGGTGGTGCTGTTTATTCCCCTGCCCTAACCGATTTCATCATTATGGCTAAGGGCATATCCTTCATGTTCCTTACTGGTCCCAAGGTGGTTAAGACCGTGACTGGTGAGAACGTGACCCAAGAGCAGTTGGGTGGCGCCGGTGTTCACGCCAGCAAGAGCGGTGTGGCACACTTTGCCGCCGAGACCGAGGAAGAAGCTATCACCATTATCCGTCAGCTGTTGAGCTACATGCCCAGCAACAACATGGAAGAGACGCCCCGACAGGAGTGCACCGATCCCATAGACCGAGTAGAGGATTCCTTGAACAACATCATCCCCGAGAGCGCCAATGATCCCTATGACATGTATCAGGTCATCAGTGCTGTCGTCGATAACGGAGAGTTCCTTGAGGTGCACAAAGACTTTGCCAAGAACATCATCGTGGGCTTCGCCCGCTTCAACGGTCAGGCCGTTGGTGTTGTCGCCAACCAGCCTAACTGCATGGCAGGTGTGCTTGACGTGAATGCCTCGAAGAAGGGTGCACGCTTCGTACGTTTCTGCGACTCGTTCAATATTCCTTTGGTAACTCTGGTTGATGTGCCCGGCTTCCTGCCCGGAACCGGTCAAGAGTACAATGCTGTCATCATGAACGGTGCCAAGTTGCTCTATGCCTACGGTGAGGCTACCGTTCCCAAGGTGACCGTTACCCTTCGCAAGAGCTATGGTGGCTCGCACATCGTGATGAGTTGCAAGCAGCTGCGTGGTGACTTGAACTATGCATGGCCCAGCGCCGAGATCGCCGTGATGGGTGCCGCCGGTGCTGCCGAAATCCTCTATGCCAAGGAGAGCAAGAACTTCAAGGTTCAGGCCGATGAGGCCAAGGAAGCAGGCGACGAAGCCAAGGCTAAGGAATTGCTCGAGGCCGGCAAGAAGTTCGTTCAGGACAAGGAAGACGAGTACAACAACCTGTTCTGCACACCTTACAATGCAGCCCGTTATGGCTACATCGATGACGTGATTGAGCCGAGGAATACCCGCTTCCGCGTAATTCGCGCACTGGAAGTGCTCCGCACCAAGAAATTGACCAACCCTGCCAAGAAGCACGGTAATATTCCCTTGTAAACCAATCAATGCATCCCGTTATGAGTAAAAGAGCATTGACATTAATACTGCTGTGTGCCATCCTCGCACTGCCCTCGTTTGCCCAAGGGCGTAAAAACGTGCGCATCAACGAGGTGATGGTTCAGCAGGACAGCACGGGCGGCAACGGATGGGTCGAGTTCTACAACTCTTCCTATTCCTCCACTGCCGTCGAGCAGATGTTCATCACAACACTCAGCCGTGATGACATCCAGAACGTCTTCAACAAGAACAAGGGCAACAAGAAAAAGCCCAAACAGATTCTGGTTGAATTGTGTGAGGCACAGCCTGGTGATATCTACGAGATTCCCCGTGGTGACGAGCGTCACACTAAGATTGCGCCGCGCACCCACTTTGTCATGGAAGCTGACGGTGACCCCAAGTCAGGCACGTTCCATATGCCTTTCACTTTCACCAATGGCAAGGACAATTACATTGCCCTGTATGATGTGAATGGTGATCTGGTCGATGACGTGACTATTCCCGCATCACTCAAGCCTGGTGAGACCTACGCTATCAAGGCCGAAGGACGCCTTCCGAGCATTCTTGGCGACGGACAAACCGAGTGGACCGTGAAAGACGGCAAGACCCTCGAGACAGCTATCACAAAGGGTAACTACAACATCCGCGAGGTGAATGAGAACATCGAGGCCTTCCACATCAAGGACCCGCATGGTTTCTGGATTGCGTTGTTGGCTATGTCGGTTGTATTCAGTGCCCTGGCACTGCTTTACATCTTATTCAAACTCTTTGGTACGTTCGCCAGCAAGAACCTGTCTAACGAGAAGAAAGAGCAGGAAGTTGCTACAGCCGCTGCACCCGCTGCTGCAGCTGTTCCCGCCAGCGGTGACACCGATGGAGAGACGATGGCTGCCATCTGTTTCGCATTGTATCAGCACCTGAATGCCCACGACAACGAGAGCGGCGTGTTGACGCTGGCTCCCCGTGACGGCTCGACATGGGCCGCCAAGACCGGGCTGATGCGTGAATTACCCGTAAAAAAATAATCAACAATTAAAATCATACACTCCAATGAAGGAATACAAATATAAAATCAATGGCAACGAGTATAATGTTGCTGTCGATAACATTGAGGGCAACATCGCCCACATCCAGGTCAATGGTGTAGCCTATGATGTTGAGTTGCCCGAGCAGCCCAAGGCCGCTCCTGCCGTGAAGCGTGTAGCCGTGAGCGAGGTTCCTGCTGCCGCTCCCAAGCCTGCCGCCCGCAAGGCCGCTCCTGCCGCTGGTGGAGGTCATGTGATTGAGTCACCGCTGCCCGGCGTGATCAAGGACATCTTTGTCAAGGTGGGTCAGCAAGTTAAGGCCGATGATGTTGTGTGCATTCTCGAAGCCATGAAAATGGGTAACGAGATTCACGCTGGCGTTGACGGCACAGTCAAGAGCATCGAGGTATCGAAGGAGGATTCGGTACTCGAGGGTAACACAATCATGGTAATCGGATAAATAAGTTTATGGTCCACAGTTTCTACTCCTTAGTTGGCATCCGCCTTTTAGCGACTCAAAACTAGAAACAAGGGACCTGAGACTAGAAACTAAAAAAGAAAACCATGGTACTGCTTGACAATTTCCTGTTCACAAAGTTGTTGGATTTCTGGCATTTTACCGGATTCTACAACTTTGACTACACTAACCTGATCATGATCTTGGTGGGTTTGTTCTTCATCTACCTCGCCATCAAACATGATTTTGAGCCCATGCTGCTCGTGCCCATCGGCTTTGGTATCCTGATCGGTAACATTCCGTTCCAGCCGGGTAACGAGATAGGCATCTATGAGGATGGGTCAGTGCTCAACATCTTGTATCAAGGTGTGCGCAATGGCTGGTACCCGCCATTGATTTTCCTGGGTATCGGCGCAATGACCGACTTTAGCGCATTGCTTGCGAATCCTAAGCTGATGCTTGTGGGTGCTGCGGCACAGTTCGGTATATTTGGTGCCTATATGATTGCCCTGTTCTTGGGCTTCATGCCCGACCAGGCTGGTGCCATCGCCATCATTGGTGGCGCTGATGGTCCCACTGCAATCTTCCTGTCATCTAAACTAGCACCGAACCTGATGGGTGCGATTGCCGTGAGTGCCTACAGCTATATGGCGCTTGTTCCGGTGATCCAACCGCCCATCATGCGACTGTTGACGACCAAGAAAGAGCGCTTGATGCGCATGAAACCCGCCCGCAAGGTCAGCCAGCTGGAGAAGATTGTATTCCCCATCTTCGGCCTGTTGCTTACCTGCTTTGTGGTTCCCTCGTCTATTCCTCTGCTGGGCATGCTGTTCTTCGGCAACCTGCTGCGTGAGAGCGGTGTGACCAAACGCCTGGCCCACACTGCCAGCAACGCGATGACCGACATCGTGACCATCCTGCTGGGTATGACGGTGGGTGCTTCGACCCAGGCCTCGCAGTTCCTGACCAAGGAAACCATCTTTATCTTCTTCCTTGGATTCTGCGCCTTCATCATCGCAACATGCTCAGGTGTGCTGTTTGTGAAGATCTTTAACCTGATTTTGCCCAAGAGCAAGAAGTTGAACCCGCTGATTGGTAATGCCGGTGTTTCGGCTGTGCCTATGGCAGCACGCATCAGCAACGACCAGGGTCTGAAGGCAGATCCCAGCAACTACCTGCTCATGCACGCCATGGGTCCCAACGTGGCCGGTGTGATCGGCTCGGCAGTTGCCGCTGGTGTTCTCCTGGGCTTCCTGGGATAAGGACCGACAGTTAATAGTTAAAAGAGAATAGTTGATAGTTGTGGCTACCGCCCGCTATTGACTATTCTATTTTATACTGGTAGTAACAGCACAAAGAACAGACCCTCGCAAATTTACAAGGGCATTAAGAGTGTAGCTTGCGTTTTAGTGCTTGAACATGCGGTCGATGGTGCGCTTGTCCTCGCGCTCCTTGATGGACTGGCGCTTGTCATACTGGCGCTTACCCTTGCCGATGGCGATGACCAGTTTTGCCAGCCCCCGTTCGTTGATGAAGAGTCTCAATGGAATGATCGAGAAACCGGGTTGCTGCGTGTCTCGGGCAATGCGACGGATCTCTTTTCGGTTCAGCAACAGCTTGCGGTCACGGTGGGTCGTGTGGTTGTTGTATGAACCGTAGCTGTATTCGGCGATATACATACTTTTGACCCAAATCTCTCCATTGATAACCATGCAATAGGTATCAGTCAGACCACATTTGCCCTGACGAATTGACTTGATTTCGGTGCCGGTGAGCACGATGCCTGCAGTGAAGGTCTCGATAATCTCGTAATCGAAAGTAGCCTTTCGATTCTTGATGTTGATGGTATTGTGATTGTTATTGGCAGCCATAACTCAAATTCCTCATTTGATAACAAACAGGTCTAATACGGTCTTCAATGCAAGTGGCAATCCCAGCAGGAGTGCTGACGAGATGAAGACAAACTTGGCGACCTTATCTTTCTTGACGAATAGGTGGTCCGTCCCCCGATAGGCCATCCATGGCAGATATACCATCAGGAATAGCACTGGCGTGAAATCGCTGGGCAAGAGGTTGCGCAATATGATCAACAGTACCAGGAAGATAAGGTTGTACAGGATATAATCATTCAAGCGCGCTGTCGCGCCTTCGGTCTTAACCAGCTCAGGATAGAATCCGCCTAGCAGGTAGATGATGATATAATAGCTGATGAAATAGGTCGAGAACATCACAATTCCACTCATCAGAGAATAGCTGAATGTGATGGTGCTGTCATAAATCTTGGGCACAAAACAAGACAGGGCCAATACCACGAGCAGAGGAATATAGGCACTCCTCAAAACCTTGCCCACAGGGATATTGGACTCGTTAATCACCTCCCAGCCGTATTTGGGAGCGGTAATCACACAAAATATGTTGCGCCAGATGCTCATACCAGATTTTTTGCGGGTGCAAAGTTACACAATTATTTACAAATACAAACTGGATTGACCAATAATATCGATATGCAAAATTTGAGGTATTTTTTATGAATCCGTAAAAAAGAGTTATCTTTGCAAACAAAGAATCCAATTTCTTTGATACTATGGACAATATTAACAATAAGAATTGCGGTAGCTTGGGTGAATTCACCCCTGAGATGATCAGCCATTTGGAAGAGAACGAGGTATTTGTTTTCGGGAGCAATTTGGGTGGCTTTCATGGTGGAGGAGCAGCCCGTGCCGCCATGAAACTGTTTGGCGCCATTTGGGGCCAGGGTGTCGGACTTCAGGGTCAGAGTTATGCCATCCCGACGATGCAAGGCGGTGTCGAGACCATCAAGCCCTTTGTTGACGAGTTTATCGCATTTGCGCAATCCCGACCCGACCTGTTCTTTTATGTCACACGGATTGGTTGTGGTATCGCCGGATTCCGTGATGAGGAAATCGCTCCACTGTTCGATGCGGCCATATCTTTGCCCAACGTCGCATTGCCCAAGTCGTTTTATGACCTCTTGACAAACTGATATAACCAATTATTATTCACTCATTCAATTACTTAACAATGAAAAAAATCCTTTATTCCTTTTCAGTCGCCTTATTGGCGTTGTGTGCTTGTACAGCCCCTAGTGGTGAAGATCAGCAAACCACTACAGCCGACAATGCTGACAACAACGGACAAGCGGCTATCGAGAACATCATGACGCGCACAAGCATCCGCCAGTACAAGGACCAGCCCATTGAGCAAGAGAAGATCGACATCATGCTCAAGGCGGCTATGGCTGCTCCTACCGCAGTCAACCTACAGCCCTGGCACTTTATCGTCATCGATGACAAAAAGACGATTGACATGCTTTCTGGCCCTCGTCCCACCAACGCTCCGTTGCTGATTGTCGTGTGTGGCGACACCGACAAGACCACCATGCCTGACGGAAAGGGCAAACTGCCTGAGTTCTGGGTACAGGATGTGTCGGCCGCTACCGAGAACCTGTTGCTTGCTGCCCATGCCCTTGGCCTTGGTGCCGTATGGACCGGAGTTTACCCTGCAATGGAACGAGTGGCCGAAGTCGCCAACGTATTGAATTGCCCCAAAAACATCATTCCGCTGGCTGTAGTGCGCATCGGTTATCCGGATGAATCACCCGAACCCAAGAACAAGTTCAAAGAGGAGAACATCAGCTACAACAAGTTTGGCGGCAAGAAAGAGTAACCCGCCCATCATGCCAATACAAGAAAGACCGCCTCTTGCTTGAGACGGTCTTTTTGTATTTGAATGGCACCTGCCGCTAGAACAGGAACGTGTGGTAGAGTTCAGGCTCATAAATGCTGCCAGTCTTGACCACAGCCTTGATAATCTCATAATAAATGTAGTGGAAGTTGCACAAAGCCATGACGACCAGTGGTAACCACTTGCGTTCACGCCACAAATAATGCATGGTGTAACATACCATAATCAGGAAACATCCTCTCATGAGATCTCCGGGACGGCTCAAGTATTGGGTTGTGTTGGCCATGAGATTGAGATATGCCAGATGCAACAACGTGAAACGGTAAAGTGCAGGCATGTACCTGTCATGATGGAACATCCGCTTGATTTCAGGGTAATACCAAATGAGAATGAACCCCGAGATCAAGGGGCAGAGACGAGTGGGACCGATTACCGACCTGAAGGCATACATCGAATTGGTCGTGAACAGGCGGTAATAGTGGCCATAGCCCAAGAGTTCGGCGAAGCGTCCCAAATGGTCGAACATGAGCTGAATCCACTGCGGGAATGAGCCGAGCACCACGCACAGGATGAGCAAAGCCATTGGCATCCATCGCTTGGCAATGCGCACCTTGATGAGCGGCACAAAGTATAACGGAATCAGCACAATCGACATCTTATGTAACGTCATGGCAAGCAATGATAGCAGGAGATAGATCCAAAACTTGCGTCTCACAATCAGTTCTACCATGAGAACAAACAGGCATTCGACCACCGCTTGACGCAAAGTGCTCATCCATTGCACATAGTATGGACCTGTGAAAATGCACAAGGCAATCCACGGCAACAACACCTTGCGATGCCTTAACGAATAATACAGCAGCCCGATCTGCAACAATGCCCAAAAAGCGAAATAGAAGGCAAAATGCAACCCTGAGCGAGCCATGGCCTGGGTAATGAGCATGAATCCCGGCTCAAAGTTCTCTCGCGATGATTCACCCATGGACTGCATGGTGACATAGTAATTATAGTACATGTTATAGTCCCAAGAGGTGAGCCACCTCAATGAAGAGACTATAACATATAGGGCAATTGCAGCCATAATCTCCCATGCCACAAGGGACAGTTCTGCCCCACCCTGCCTCATGACGCGTTGTTCACGCTGGCTCACAAGCCATCCCAGCCAAGCCATCAAAATAGCGGTGCCAGTATATACAGTGATACTCAGAATCATGACATACAAGGTTATTTAACTAGTGACATGTTGATGGAGAGACCATAGTTGGTATTTGAAGTCGGATAGGCCGATGTTGACACTAGCGGCATGTTGCTCGTGTAATCAAAGAATGCTCCCACTCTAATGCGTTTGCTCACAACATAATCGGCTTTGAAGTCAATGTTCCAAGATCGAGTGCCACTAGTCGCACGGGCTGTATTGGTCTCACTATCGGTCTCACTATTAGTGCCAAAGTTACGAATCAGTGCAGTGCTGCTATTCATACTGGCATTGAGTGTGAACTTGAGGTCATTGCTCACATTCTTTTGTTGTGTCTTGAGTTTGAGCACTTGATTGAAGTTGGCGATCGTGTAACTGCCACCTAAAGTGAATTTCTTATTCGAAGCCTCAAGCAACTGTCCTGCTGAAGAGTTAAGCGTGAGGGTTCGGCCGATCTCGTACTTGGCGTCAATCGTCAAATCGTTGTAAAGCGTTGCGGTTAGTCCAATGAGCGGTGCAAACCTTTCATCAACTTTGACTGAGGAGATATTATAGGGAGATGAGGGAATCACTTGATCGGTGAGCTCGTCCCTTGTGAAACCAAGTCGATCACCTATAGTTACCCAATCACTGAATGAAGTGAATGAGCCGACCTCATATTTGCATTCATAAGTATGAGTCAAGCTGAAGGTCTTAAACAGTTTCTTGAAGAACGGGATTTGGGTTAATCCGTCATAAGTAATGCGCCAGTTGGGCAGAATTGACTTAATACCAGGGAATGGGTTCAAATCAACCTTATTGGCATTCTTGCCAGAATAAGCAGCAAGGAAAGCAGGAATCAGCACATCGCTGCTCCATTTGTTGATCTCGCCATGCTCTGTACTATAGGTCTTACCGGGCAGTAGGGTACCTTTCAGGAAGCCTGCATCGGGATAAGTTGTACCCATGTATTTTTGCTGTAGGCGTTCGGCTACCAAAGGAATATTGCTCAAGAACTGGTCAAATGTCTCGCTCTTGTAATTTTCCTCAGCGCCCTTGAATCCCTTGAATGCAGTAGCCAATGCGATGTGGGATTTTTCATAACGTCCACCGTAGATAATCATCGGATTATCATACATGAACTGAATCTGGTTGTCACGCCGGTCTTTTTGGTTACCAGCGAGTGTTATCTTAAGACCAGCTATCGGCTCAAGCACGACATGGGCTTCAATTTCCAGATTATTTGAATAGGCTGCAGGTGTTGTCTGGCTCCTGTCACCCAAGAGCCAACCATTGTCTCTCGCCTTCTCGATATAGGAATCATCAACAAAACCAAAAGCGAAATCGAGACCAGGAGATAATAGATTATTGAGCCTCGTTTGACCGAATGCATCACCAATATCGGGGACGAACTGAGGCAACATCAGCGATGTTATCTTCTTAACCTTGAGATCGGCGTTGCGCACGCTCATGAGCACACGGGCGGTGTATTGGGCCGCCTCGGTAAAGAAAGTCTTGCGCATCTCTTTCTGAACCTCGGTAACCGTGAACTTGAGGTTGTCCTGACCTAGCGTCTCGATGACAACATTATCCTTGTCCTTGACCTTGTATTCGATTTTGAACGGCTTATCGTCGGTGGTGGTAGCTGTCACCTTGACATTCTTCACTCCCAACTTGTGGTTAATGATTGTAGCCGAGTCAGGG
Organism: Muribaculaceae bacterium; assembly: GCA_017553785.1. GTDB lineage: Bacteria > Bacteroidota > Bacteroidia > Bacteroidales > Muribaculaceae > Sodaliphilus. The sequence goes on from JAFZKD010000023.1 coordinate 37,255, forward strand.
TTAAGCTTGATCGTTCGGCTGAACTTCTTAGGCTTTTCCTTCTTAGTGGTCTGCTTACTACGATTGGTGTTCTTGCTCGAGAAACGATCGTTAACCTTCTTGAGGTATGGCACCTTTCCATAGAACTGCTCCAGGTTGAATTTGGCATCGAGTTGCCTAGTGGTCTGGTTTTTGATGGTATTACCCGACGAAATGTCGTCGATAACCGTACCACGGTTCCATTCATAGGATGAATTATAAGTAGCGCTAGCGTTAATCCAACTCAAAATGGGAATTTGGTTGAACGGGGCAGTATATTTGGCAGTAAATGTCTGGTCATATGTCCAAGGAGTACCCATATCCTTGATCGACTGGATAACAGAGTCGCGCCATATACGATAATCATCAGGAAACAGACTCTTATTGACTTGAGCGCCACTTTCAAGACCGGCATATTCAAGAATATGGGCAAAGGTCTTGCTGGTGAACGAAACCATCAACGACTTAGTAAAATTCCACGTGAGACCGAACTGGCGTTCCCAATTGAAATTCCTGCTGACCGAAACAGGTAACTCGATTTCTGCTATACCCGTCTCGTTGCGCGTTTGCTGTTCATGATAAAACCTTGAGATATCCGATCTGAACGAGATGTTATTGGGTAGCCAGTGAAATTCCCAATCGCGGAAGAACTTCATGTTCTTGTTCTTCTCATTGACAAAGCGTGACAATGGTTTAAATGGCTTGGCATAAGGTGTCCAGTTATACTCCAGGCTGCCACGGTAGTCATTGGTGTTATCATATTCATTTTCAGGATCGTTGAGATGCTGCTTGGAGAAAGAATAACTGAATGAGAAGTTAGAGGGATCCCAAGGCATGGGATTCTTCATGGTCTTCACATCAAACTTCATGCCCGTGATAGAGAAGTTTTGCGCCGTGCGCTGGGTCACAGCGAAATTCATGATACTGTCTTTTTGATGCTTTGTCTCACAAATCTCTACCGCTTCGTCCAATTCCACGTCCTGATCCAACGGGTTATACTTAGGTGTAATTCTTTCGTTGTTGTAAGAATAATAGATGGGTGCATGCAGCTTGGCTTTTTCAGGAATGAAACGGCCTAAATCGGTCTGCATCGCGATATTATATTGGTTGTAATTATCGAGACGACGCATCGACAGGCCTTGATCCACCGAGCCGAATCCTTCGGTCTCCTTATGGAATCCAGCATTGATGGTGGCGATATCACTCATGGTCAGCGTCATGGATGATTTAGCAGCCCAGCCGCCTTCGCTGTCAAAATCGGTCATACGCAACTCATCAACCCAAACTACACAACTCTTGGTCGTGGGAGAATTATTGCGAATACCGATGAGCATCACGCGCACCTTGCTGAGCGAAGGATTTCCGACCACATAGACCTTGTTATTGGGGTGTTCCTCATCAACATCCTGATAACGAATTGCATAGCCCACACCTGAAAGACCTGCCATCTTGTCGGCATTGCGGTGCTTCTTGGCATCGACAAGAACATCAAGATTAATGTCCACCATATTCTCCTCGGGCCATACTACGAGACGGTGTGCTGAGTTGTTGGTACTGTATTTTCCAGGAGGCGTCACGGTCAACGGAACCTCATACTCATAATAGTTGTTCTTGACATCAGAACCCAAGCGTATAAACAATGACACGTCACCATTGCGAAGATTAGACTCGTTGCCAATCGTTGCCTCGTTGTGGACATACATCTGAAGACGCTTATATGTGCGCAAATCCAGGTCAGTGTTACGATACACACCACGGGCATCACCAGCTTCAAGATTATCAACACTGAGTTGCATAGACTGCTCATTGAGCTGGGTAATCTGTGACGAACCACTATCGATGATTCGTGACACGTCAGGAGGTAAAACATAATTCACTGGTTCGCGTGACGCATTCTCCTCGATATTCACCTTATTTACACTGATAGAACCGTTAGCGGGATGATCGCCACGCGTGTTGAGATTAAACTTGTAATTGCGCCATTCACCACGCACCAGCTCAAGCGAAGCAAAACGCAAGTGCGTCGTGTTCTTGAAACCAGTCATGAACATGCGTATGAAGCGGATGGTGGAGAAATCCTGGATAGAACCTACCTTCTTATAATCGGCAAGGGGAATGGTAAACTGGTACCACGTAGCCTTCTGGACATCACCATTGCGGGTCTTCACATTAGCCACCTGCTTGTCGGTGACATAGTTCATACCCACCTCAAGAGAGTCGGGATGAATCGCTACACGGTACTGGAAATAGCGCTCATACTCATTCAAAGTGTTATCTTGGTTGATGTCCTCGACATCGGGCGTGGATCGTGCTGTTTGATATTGACCATCGCTGGCATCACTCTGTGACAACGAGTTTCCGTCAGTTCCGTTGTAGTGTTTATATCGTTCATTAATCGTGGACTTGTTGAGGTCGTAGTAACCATGACGATAAAAGGCGTAATTGTCACCTGCGGGGTCATTGAAAGGTGAGAACGGGTCCTCATCCATCTTGGCTTTTGTAGCATCAGACAGAACATTACTCAACTTGTCAACGAAATTCTTATATGACACATAATTTTGTTCCTCGTCATCGGACAGTCCGTCCAGGCCAACGTCTTGCAGCTTGCGGGAACCAGCATTGTTGTCAAATGCATAGGTGTACGATGGTTGCGAAGATACTTTACCCCAAACGGTAGTGGACACGTAGGTCGAATCGCCGTTAATGGGCAGACCGCTCTCATAACTCTTGAGACCGTCTTTAAGGATGTCTTCACTTACCTCACCCAAGTTAAAGTACAGGGAACCACCGTCACGATTGTCCAGTTCTGGATCCATGAACGGATCAAGCATCCAGAATTGGATATACTCGATGTTGCTTTGCTCAAAGTTGGTGTTTTCGATCTTGCGCATGATACCACCCCATCGTTTTTGGGGGTTGAGCAAGTAACCGTCAGCATCAATACTATCGGCATCCAGATTATATGGTCCACGCTCACGGGGATAGAACGAGAGGTTCAGGGTTTGGATGAGAGAAGATTCACCATAATTAAGCTCTCGGCCAGGGAACACCTCGTTGTAATTGACTTCGCGGGCATAGGGATATGACAAAGCGTCCAGATCGCTCTTGATGTAACCGGGCGCATAAGAAGAATTGCGTTGCGTAAACAAACGGTCAATCGTGTACCATGAGAGCAAGGCCCTGTTTTTGCCATAGTCGATACTGTTATTATAGGCCGCCTCGGGGAACAAGGCATCCGCCGATGGGTCATAAGGGGTAGCCGACAAAGACCAGGAGAATGGTGATTTGATATCATTACCGGTTTGTGTGGTCTCAAAATCGTCGATATATGAGCTACCGGTTTTTGATCCAGTCTTGGCCTGGTGAGGCATCAATTGCGCGAATTCACCCTGGAATCTCACGGTAGAAGGAGCCACGGCGTTCACCGTGGGAATCTTATTCAACAGATTCGTCAGCCACATGAATTGGGTGTAATAGGAAAAATTCAAACCCCAGATGGTGTTGTTAACCAACTCGCTACCAATCGGTACCTTGTTGCCAATAGCCTTTTGGCTATAATGCATGATGGTACCACCTATATGGAAATTAGGATTGATCGCATAATCTAGATCCAATCCGAGCAGTGTCTTGCGTTGCTGGCTAAAGTTGGATTGGTCCTCAAGGGAGACATTGATGTCAGTGCCAGCTTCAATAATGCTTGTATTGGTAATCGTGACTTCACCCGTGGTGTAATTCACATAGTAGTCGCTGCCCTCGTTAAGGGTCACACCGCCAGCCGTGACAACAACCGACCCTTTAGCGACATTGGTGGCATTCAGTTGAATCACGTTGCCACCGTTACCGTTAGCGCCTTGATACTCACCGGCAAGTACGAATTTGTTCTTGTCACTGAACTGTTGGGCGACAATCAATGTGGAGTCATACAACTCGGTGTAGATATATTTTTTAGCGATATTATCATCGTCGAACTGTTTACGCAAATGCTCACCAAACGGTTCAGCAACTGGGAAGATGATTTTACCGTACGAGGATTTAACAGTGAAACCTTCCAGGTAGTCGAACCGACCGTCAATGTTGGATTCCTCATTAGCGTCCAAACGGTCGAGGTTCATCACTTGCAACAACTGCTTGTCTTTGATCTTACCCTCAGGAATGTAAGTCAGTTCATTACCTGTTGTGTCACTCAAATATTTAATATTCAGTTTAAATTTCTCCTTTTGAAATGAGTTTGCACCAATGGAATAGACATTTTTCATCGCCAAGTCCCACATGGGGAATTCAGGTGATGATGTCGTTCCCTTCAACAGCTTTAAGTATAGCGATTGATCGTTAGAAGTCACATCACTGGAAAACTCGCCAACTTTATAGGTTTCACCACCATAAGTGTACTCATAGGCCACAGCCAGGATCTCATCGCTGGCCAATGCGGTCTTGAGCATGATGTAACCAAGCGTCGTGTTCACAGTATAATCGCTTGATTGCAGAAGGCGTGCACTCTCAATTTTCTCATAGTCCTTACCTCCATCAAAACCATAAGCCTTTAACGGCAACAAAGCCGTTGAAGCCTTGCTCATTAATCGAGCGTCAGGGTAATTCTGCTTGATTTCTTCCAGCAGGTTGTTGGATTTGTTAGATGGCATCCCATTACCGGTACCAATCCAATGGGGATTGTTGATGTTGACAGGATCACCCTCACCCACATCCATGAAAGCCATGATATTGCGTGCCCCATTATAGTTGTTGCGCTTGTTTGTTACCCAAACCTCGATGCGTGTGATTTGGATACCCGATATTGTCAGAGGCAGTTTGGAGCACCAAGTGTCATAATTCTCACGGAAATAATGGGATAGGAAGAAGTTGCGGTTTTGGTCGTATTTATCGGCCGAGATATAGAACTCCGTCGTTTGTGATCCACCCTTGCTGCTTACTGATTGGGTTTCACTCTTCTGCTGTGAGACGAGTGCAGTCGCTGTGAGTTTGCCGAACTGCAATTTGGTCTTGATACCAAACAATGCGGCGCTACCATGAATGAGCGAGGAACCGGTTGTCATGCTCACATTACCGGCCTCGATATTCTTGATGATCTCATCTTCTTTTCCCTCATAGGCCAGTTTCAGGCTCTGGGCATCGAAGTCAAACGTCGCACCAGTGTTGTAATTCATGTTGAAACGCATCTTGTCGCCCACCGTCGCATTGACGTTGGCCTGAATCTGCTGGTCAAAATCGAAATAGGTCTTACGGCGTTGAGAAATGGAGAGCGCAGGATTGTCGGTCATATTGCTCTTGACGCCCATCTTGATGTCAATCGCACCCGTCGTCTTGAGTGACAGATTGCCGCCAAAAATCGATTCGGCCTGTCCCAAGCCGAACTGCATGTCGAGGAAGTTGAACGGGTCTTTCTCTTCTCCCTGTGCGCTTTCGGCGTTCTTTTGCCGATAATACTCCATCATGGATCTTCTGAAATCCACATTGTTGTATTCGTCGGGCGACATGATGTATGGAGTCACGATGTCATAATCACCCAACTTGGTGTGGATGATATAACAGCCGGTCTCAGGGTCATATTCAACTTCACTGGAGATATTAGAGGGATCCTTGAGGTCGGCAGAATACTCTCCTAACCCTTTGACATCGTCATAGGTCTGGGGAATAGTCGGCTTGACGTTAAAATGAAGATCGAGTTTAGGCGTTTGTTGCTGTTTAGCCGAGGGACGTGTGTCAGGAGGCGGAGGAGGCGGGGGCAACGTACTGGTCACATATTGTGCCAGCGCAAAATCCATGCCTGCCCATAATCCAATGAGCACGCCGATAACGACTGAAAATATAAGTTTTTTTCTATTCAGCATTAGCGATATTATTACAACACATCAGGTCATCCGCCTCATTTACTGTTGTCACATCATCTTGAGTGCCAGTTTAATGGCCTGTTCAACACTTAGCGAGGAATCCTTGGCAAAAAGGGACTTAAGCACCTTTTGCGACGCTTGCTGGGAAAAGCCCAGCATGACCAGTGCGGCAAGAGCCTCGTCAAAATGTTCGCCAGTGGCAGATTTATCTGATTGTATTAATAACGTATCATCTGCCAGTTTTATTTTATCTTTTAGGTCAACTATTATGCGTTGGGCCGTTTTTGCGCCCACACCCTTGACCGATTTGAACATTGCGACGTTGTTTCCGGCAATCGCCTGGTTGAATTCGTCGACACTCATCGATGACAGGATCATACGAGCAATATTGGGTCCCACACCAGACACAGAAATCAGGAGCATGAATGCCTCACGCTCTTTTTTTGAGGCAAAGCCATAGAGTAGATGCGCATCCTCACGAATGGCCTCATAGACATAAATCAGGGCTTCTTTCTGCCCGTTTTTGTTCAATGAGTCGTAGGTGGAAAGCGATATATTCACCATATAGCCCATTCCATGGTTGTCAACCACGACATAGGTCGGATTCAGCTCAGTAATTGTTCCTTTGATATAATCTATCATAGTTTTATAATTATTTTAGCAACAAGTCTATTACCTCATTCATATCGGAAAACAGGATTTCCCGATCACAATTCACATCACATCGTATCATCGTTAACGCATCATCATCTTTTGAACCGCACAAGATGATGTCGAGAATGCTCATGATATCGCTGATATTCACTTCATCATCTCCGTTCACATCGCCCTTCAGGAATGTGTTGCGGAGCACAGCCTCAATGGCCGACATGCCATCCACCTTGCCACCACCCCACCTGGAAGCATCACCAGATAGAACAAAGGAATCCTTGTAAGCGGTTGAAATAAGCGCTTCGCGCACTGCCGAAGGCGTTAAACCCGGATTCACTTGCAGCATCAATGAGATCAGGCCAGAGACAACAGGGGCCGACATGGACGATCCTTTGTTGGCATAGTAGGGGTATTCCACACCATCGACAACAGCTGGTTCCATCCATCTGTTCCTATCGGCTTTTTCGTCATAGCGGTTGGCCGATGAGACCACCGACAACCCTGGCGCGCATACATCAGGACGAGAAACGCCGAGTTCGTCGGGACCGTAAGAAGAGAAATATGCGATGTCGGTCAGGACACATGACGCGTCGGTGTCAATCACCCCTTGGTCATTGCTCACCCAACGGCGAGAACAATATGCCCCAACAGATATCACACTGTCAGTTGTCGCCATGTCACTTATCGAGCCGACCGAAGAACCACCTGTGATTCCATCGATCCCGAAAGTGTAGAAATAGGTCTGTTTTGAGCACCACCCCACAAGCTCCGAGGGTTCATCCACAACATACTGCAAACCAATCAGATGACCGGATTCAACTGAAGTCACATCAAAGAGCCAATAAGAGTGGAAACGCTCCTCGGAACGTGACGGCTCTAACGCACTGGCAAACTGAATCTCTCCTTGATAATACTTCCCGAAAAACTCATCCGTCTCATGGGATAACGTATAGACGCTGTCCTCGGGCAGAAAGCCTACTACGGGCGAAGTGTATTCAATCTCGTGGGTTGACCTGTTCATGATCACGACACGCGTCCGATGCTCTTGAGATCCCTCGCTCCACATGCTGACAAATCCATTTCGGTTCAGGCCACCCCACTGATTGCGGAGCAGAGTAGTGACGGTGTCCCCTACTCCCATCATCGTCTTGCTGAAACGAATAGGCGCATTACCGTCATTTCCTGCCGCAACAACACAAATGCGGCCAGGTCCCGATAAAGATTCAAACGACTTGCACAAAAAAGAAGAGCCGTCGTTCGGGCCACCGTTAGAAGCGATGCTCATGTTGATGACACAAGGCTTGCCCACCCTGTCGGCATAGTTGAAGATATACTTGACTGCGTTAACGATATTCACATCAGTGAGTTGGTCGTCAGGCATTCCACATGCCACGATGTCGGCTTGTGGTGCGATGCCATACCAGTCATTGCCCAGATATCCGCCTGCAGCAGTTCCTGATGTGTGAGTACCATGGGAAGACCCTGTGAAATCGGTCGTTAACGCAGCAATCTGCTCAGGGGTCTCATAGCAACTTCCAGGTAAGACTTCATCATTAACTACTGGTGCGGTTCCAGTATCATCACAAGGCAGATAGACGGCCTTTACCCTAGGTTTTCCTTTTTCATCGCACAGGTTGATGTGGTTGAAGTCAATGCCGACATCAATCATGCCGACAATCACCCCTCTGCCTGTCAAAGGCGCAATCAGGTTTTCGGCAGTATGCAAAGGATTTACCAGGCTCAGATACCTGGCACTATCATTGCACAAGTGAAGGGGCTGTGAGAAGGAGACGAAATCCACCCCATCAATATCAGCCAGATCCGCTAAAGCATGCACCGGTACCGATGCGGTCACAAAACCGTCGAACCGCCCGTTTACAGTCACACCGCAATCCCTCAGCCGATGAATCGCCTGGTCATCGCTCACTTTTATAAAAGCCTGAAAAAGAGAAGCGGAATCCCTTGCGGAAGCGAACTTACACGAATGGGGCGAATGTGTCATTAGACGCATCTTGGATGCGGCACTGTATTGCACCGCAGCCCAACAGGCGACAGGCATGAACAGTGCCGTCAAAAGAAACAAGATGCGTTTAGTCATCGGGCAGGATTAAAAATCACAAACCAAGAATGATGTCAATAACGGCACTGATGTCCGAGATATTGATCTCACCGTCATTGTTCACGTCAGCCTGATAGATATAATCTGCGACCAGCGCAGGATTCAGAATGAGGTCAATCAGCATGCTGATATCTGAGATGTTAACCTCGCCGTCACCGTTAGCATCACCTGCTACGGATGATACATTCAGCACACAGCGCATGCCCGCATTCACATCCAACTTGCCGAAACCCCAACGGCTAGGATTACCTTCCCTAACGTATTCGTCTTTATATGAAGAGCGTCGAAGGATATCACGCACATCTGCAGCGGTCAAGTTGGGATTGGCTTGCATCCACAAGGCAACAGCACCGGCTACGACAGGCGCCGACATCGATGTGCCCAAGTCGGGGCAATAGGGATACTCAACACCATCGACAAAGGCCGAAGGCTGCCAGAGTGCCAAGTTGTGAGGATGAGTGTCATATCGGTTACCAGACGCCAACACCATGCTGCCAGGAGCGCAAACGTCAGGACGTGAAATGCCGTTTTCATCAGGACCATAGGCCGAGAAATAGGACATTTCCACCGGAGCGCTTTGTGAGCGCCAGTAGATCGTGCCATCACGCAACGGGGCCGTCTGCCTGGTATTGTAGGAGCCGACCGAGATGATGCTGTCGCTTGTCACCAAATCGTTGATGGAACCGGCCGAAGTGCCAATCTGAGCCCAATCATAACCATAATTCCTGAAATAAGCGAACTGCGATGTCCACAGGGTCAGGTCGCAAGGATCGTTCGAGAAGTACTGGAGACCCATGACATATTTCTTGTTTTTGGCCGTCATACTCATGTCACACAAAATCATGGGACGATCATTATACTCAACCATCGACCTCATTTCAACACGGCCTTTATAGTACTGCGCCAATTGTGCGTCATTCTCAGTTGAGCACTCGACAATCGTTTGGCAAGACGGGGAAACGGCCAAGGGCTCGGAGGTATATACCCATTCATTCGTCTGGTTGTCAATGACGAACAAACGAGCACTGAACGGCTTGTCCTTTTCACCCCATGCGCTCAAGAAACCGCTTCGTGACGTACCGCCACCATATCCGCTAATCAGAGTGGTGACCGTGTCCTGTTCGTTCTGGATTGATGTGTGCATGCACACGTTGGAGTGGCCGTCATTACCTGCCGAAATCACAAATACCCTACCAGGACCCGAGAACTGCTCACAGACACGTACGAGATAGGATGATCCATCATGGGGGCCGACGTTGGATCCCAAGCTGATGTTGATCACACAGGGTTTACCCACGCGATTGGCATAATCAATGATATAACTGATGCAGTTTGCCACCCTCACGTCGGTCAATTCGGTTTCCAGCATGGCGCAAGCCACGATCTCGGCATCAGGGGCCACTCCATACCAGCCGTTCTCGCGATAGGCACCGGCAGCGATGCCAGCTGTCTGGGTGCCGTGGGTGGTCAAGGGGTCATCGGTAGTGAGCGCTGCGATCTCCTCGGGAGTCTCATAGCAGCTGCCAGGCAGTTGGCAATGTCCGATTACCGGCTGATTACCGGTCGTGTCGAGCGGCATGTAAACCGCCTTGACACGAGTCAAGCCGTTATCATCACACAAATTGATGTGGTTGAAATCAAATCCACAGTCAATGACGCCCACAATAACACCTTTTCCAGTATAGGGCTTATCCAGATTGGTACCTTCATGCACTTTAGCTACGCGAGAATAGTATCGCGCGCTGTCGCAGCATGTGAGCAAAGTGACAGCAGGCGACACGTGCTCTACACCGCTAACGGTCTTTAAAGACATCGGGTCGATGCCGGCATTGACACGCGCGGTATAGAAACCATTGTATTTCGCGGTAATGAGCACCCCCGCGTTTTCCAATTGATGATCAACCAGCGCATCATTCACCTTGATGAAAGCTTCATAGAAACTGTTATCAAGACTTTGTGCCGATGTCATCAAACCATTTCCCAGCACCAGAATGCTGGCAACAAACCATAAATACGTTTTTTTCATATTAGAATATTAGTGTTTATTGATATTTCAAAATCATTCAAACTGCAAAATTACAACAAATTGCGGGTATAACACATTATTTAATAGTAAAAAATATTAACCGCTACTGAAATATATGACAAAGCGGGCAACCGCTTGTCGCAGCTGCCCGCCATGATATAGATTTATTTGATGAATATTACTTCAAACTGTTCACATAGTTGCGAAGAGATTCGTTTTCGGGGTCATTCTCTAACCACTTCTGATAGTATGACTTGGCTGTAGCCTTGTCACCCTTGTTGAAGTAGTAGGTAGCAAGGTAGTTGTAAGCATACTTGTAGTAGCGGGTGTAGTCGGACTTGTTCTCTTTAGCGTCAAGGATGTTCAGCAACTCGTTGTAAGCGGCCAGAGCGGCGCCATTGTTGTTCTCACCTTCACGGAACTTGGCAATCTTAGCCTTCTGGTTTACAATCTGCACGTTGCCGGGAACCAGCTTGTCCACCTCATCGATATACATCTGCGATTTTGTCAGAGCTGATGCCTTGGTTGTGGCATCGAGGCTGTCGGTGCTGGCAATGCCCAGGTAGTAGTTCGAGAGCGTGAATAGGTCGTTTGACTTGTTGTTGCCATCATCGACAAGACGCTGGTAGTATTCAGCGGCCTTAACGAAGTTGCCTGCATCGGCATAGGTGTCACCCAGGTTACGGATCAGGTCGGTGTTCTTGGGATTGAGATCAATAGCCTTGTTGTAGGCAACGATGGCCTCTTCGGGATAACCGGCGGTCTGCAGAGCCTCACCATAGTCGGTGTAGTCCCTTACCTCATAGTTGGTACCCTTGGGTAACGCATTCGAGAAGAATGAGCGTCCAGCCTCTACAGCCTCGGGCCACTTCTGAAGCATCACCAGGTTGTAGAGCTGCATGCGCTTCATAAAGAACACTTTGCTATCAGCAGGGTTGAGCTTCTTGACAAGGCTGGAAGCCAGGTCATAAGAATCCTGGTACTTCTCGCCGAAGAACAGCAGCTGCACATAGCGCACTTCATCCTGTGCGAAGTGGTTGGGGTTCTTGATGTATTTGCCATACTGCTCAGCAGCTTTGGCACCCAGGTTGTCAGCATAGTACTTCTCGGCGAGCTCGCGCTGAACCAGTGCCGAGTTGGGGACTTTGCTTTGCAACTCCTCGAGGCGCTCAATAGCCATCTGGGGGTTCACATTGAAGTAGGTGTCGGCATATTTCACGTAGGCCTCAATGTTGTTGGGGTCCTTGTCAAATGCCAGCTCATAGATACCGGCAGCGTTTCCCCAGTCCTTCTTGTCGGCCTTGGTGTCAGCCTCGAAGATATAGCTATTGGGATCATCAGGGTTCCACTTGCGGGCATTCTTGATACACTTCTCAATATCCTTAGCATAGGTGATAGGATTAGCATCATAGTAAGCGCGTGCAATTTCCATCTCCAGTTTAGCGTCCTTCTTGGTCAACTTGCGGGCCTTCTCAAGGAGCGTCTTAACGTCGCCACCGTTCTTGAGGGCAATAGCTGCCTGTCCCACATAATTGTAAGGATTCATGGCGTCGGCAGCAATACCTTTCTCGAAGTTAGCGGCTGCCTCAGCCACTTTGCCCTGGTGCAAAGCAATCTGGCCCAGATAGTAGAAGGCCTCAGCTTTGTCGGTGGAAGGAGCGTTCAGATTACGCTCGAGCAATTCCTTGGCATTGTCAAGTTTGTCAACCTTGTAGTACTCAATACCGTCCTTGTAGCCCTGTGCGTTTGCTACGAGGGATGCACCCATCAACATGAGTGATGCAAAAAAGAATTTACGTTTCATTGCAGTAACAATTTAATGTTAATATTTATTAGTTCGTTTTGTTTGATTATTCGTTTAGCAAATTCCGTGCCAACTGTGTCGGATCACTGTACTTCAACGTACCTGACGGGTTCGGCAGCGGGTAGGATTCCGGTTTGAAGAATGATCTTCTGTCCAATGGCTCCAGTAAGGAAAGTAAAGAAACCGTGATCCAGCATTCCGTTATAGGAAGCATCGATGGCCCAGATGGTGCGAACCAGCGGATAATCGCCGCTATTGATGTGTACCTGATAGGGCTTGACACCCTGGACCTTATCGTCATCACGGATTGGCATGACCTTAATGCGGTCGGTGAAATCGATGACGCTCACCTCGTTTTTGGTCTTGAGCTCCTCATATTTTTGTTCAATTGGCATCTCGGCCGATTTTAGATCGCTGGTAATCCAGCTGACCCCGATGAAACCGATCACATTCTTGTAATCTTCAACTGCTTTGAACACATCCTGGCTGCTTTTTCTTGCATAAACATTAGATGAGAAACTGCCGCCATTCAGGAATTTCTCCTTCATGTAATGTACCACGCCTGTGCCAGAGCCATCGAACATCACTTTGATGGAGTCGTTCTTGAGCTTTGTGGGGAACACTTCTCCCCAGCGTTTCACCTTGCCGCTAAAGATGTCGCGGAGGTCATCCATCGACAACTCGTCAATATCATTCTGCTTATTGACAATGACAGCGATGGCATCAACAGCAATCATCTTCGAACGATAGCCACGCCCGATTTTCTTCAGGATCTTCTTTTGTTCGGCTGTCAGGTCGTGAGAGATGATAATCAGGTCGACCTTGTTATTAAAGAGCGAATCGAGAGCGTCATGCTCATTGATGTACTCGGGCATGATGCTAGCCTCGGGATACTGATACTCAAACACAGCAATCTCCTGCTCGAGAACACTCTCGAACGACTCTTCACACATGATTTTGGCAAGTCCTCGAGTGCTTGTGCTCTTAGGCATCTTCTTTCCGCATGCCCCCATGATGAGCGCCAGTATGACGGCTGCCGCCATCATCATAGTGATATTACTTTTTCTCATCATTCTCCTCCTCTATTTTCTTTAGTCGATCCATATATGTTGTATACTCCTCGTCCTCATTGTCATCTTGTATGCGCATACCATAACTGTGATCGCCATTAATCTCGCGATAGCAACGAAACAGGCCATACGCTCCTAAAACGATAGCGATAAGCCACCGGATGGCAGTCCACTGCGGAGTGTTTGACCACTGCATCAGGTTAAGCGCCATAACAACAGCCATGCCCAGATAAATCAGCACCATAAAAAAGCCGAAGAACATCTTCAACCAATTGGTTATGCCATTTTGTTTCTTGTTCATGTCAATTTTAGAGTCATTCTCAGCCGTTAGACTGACTAAAAACAGAATAGTTTATAACTACCAAACGACAAAATTAACAATTTATCCTGATAAATGGTGTTAATTCACAAAAAAAGTCGCCTGAAAAACGTATTTTTCTTGAAAAATATTTATCCTCAAGGAATCCTTGTTATGCAAAATAGCTCTGATAACAGTAGAAACTGTACATTTTTATTAAAAAAGTTGCACATTTTAGAAATTATAAATATATTTGCACCACCTTAAATCAAACTTTTATTCATACTATTTTTTCCTAGGGCACCTTCGTTGTGAAACGAAGTGCTTTTTTATCACCCCATACCCTGGAGAGACTGGACGGACTGGAGAGACTGGACAAACTGGACGGATTTCACGGAGTGGACGGATGAGACGGATGGGACGGAGTGGACGGATTATTAGCTTCATTAGCATTGAACGATGGGACTGGGGTGGGCAAATATAAAAAAGGTTACGGAAATCTCACGACTTCCGTAACCTCAAAAATCATAAAGAAATATTTACAGTTTTGTTTTTATAAAACCTTTCTAATAATTGCGGGCGAAGATGACGCGGCGCTTGCTGGGCTTGCCGGTGTAGATACACTTGCCCTCCTCCTCGGGCGCATCCAGAGGGATGCAGCGGATGGTCGCCTTGGTCTCTTCCTTGATTTTGTCCTCGGTCTCGCTGGTACCGTCCCAATGTGCGAGGATGAAACCGCCCTTCTC
>JAFZKD010000004.1 GCA_017553785.1 Muribaculaceae bacterium
AAATTATCGGTATTCAGGAGATTCATGTGTGGGTAGGATTGGTTATTGATGTAGTAGTCAATATCCCACATCCCATCCAAATCTTCATGCAATAAACGCACGTCATCGTTGCCCTGGTAGGTATAGAAATTGATGAAATTAGTCATCCAGTCCAGCGGTTCGTTCCTAAAACTGAGAATGCAGGCTTCGTCTTCCCGTAATCCCGCAACCAGTCTTTCATCGCCATAGCTTACACCGTTTGCATCATAATTCTTGGAATACACAGCTTTGAACACTCGATTATAAGAGTCCAATTCTGGATGATTGCCCTTGAACTCATAGCTATAGTAGTAGTTGGTCGTACCCTCATCACTGATTTCTACATATTCATTGACCCATTTCACGCCCTCACGAATCACGGGCAGATACCTGTCTTCCAAATAATCCTGGGGATAAATAACCTCGCCGTTCTCAACAACCTTTTCAAGATTGTAGTATTCCGTGGTGTGGACGCCTGTAGTCACCGGCATGAAGAAGGCTAAGGGGTAACTGTTCATGCCCATTGCGCCAATGCCCTCAATGACTTGAAAGTAATCTCCCTCTTGACGACTATCATATAAACGTTTGGCACGATGCCCGCCCACCTCAACGGTGTCCAGCTCCAGTTGAATGCTATACCAATCGTCATTAATAAGATTTTCCCAATAGGCGATAGGGTCTTGGAAATCATAGAGCAGGAATTCCTCGCCCGAAAGAATGACATCATCTGGTGCAAAGCCATAAGGAGTAATGCAAATAATTGCATCGTCATAGAATATGCTTACTGGAACAATGCCATACACTTTCTTGTCTTCCTCTCGCAGGTAAACGGGCACGACATCCTTAGGCTCACTGTACAGATCATCAACGCACATGTGCATAGCCTTATAGATCTTGCCGTTGATGACGGTGTCACCCTTGATTTCAAGGGTTCGATAAACCTTATTATCACCACGGGCAGGATTAGTCTCGTAATCCTTCTCATAGTGGTAATCCTGGATGCTGTACACCCACTTGACGCCCTCACGCACAAAGGGAACGTACTCATATTCTTGCGCCACTGCCTGGGTCATACCCAGCAGGGCCAAAATCGAAATAAGTGATGTCTTTTTCATATTTGTAATTGATTAATCGGTTTTAGTCTTATTCTGATTTGCAAAGATACTTAATATATTTGGAATATTTTTACCCCCCCCATTTTAACATTTGTTTAACAAATATTGAATGAATAAGACAAAATTTAGAATCGGTAGCCGATGGAGAGTTGGGCGTTGCCGTTCCTGGCATTGCTGCCTTCATATAGCGTTGTCAAGCTAAGGGTGTAACGGACCTGGACAAAGAATCTTTCGGTGAAGTTGTAGGTAGCGCCAAGGCCGAGGCCGAAATCAAAGTTTCGGTAACCCAAGCTGTGCTTTTCTTTCATCACTCTGCCACGCTCTTCCCACTTGTCGGTATATCGGTCATATACTTTAAAACCGAATTGCGGCCCCAAGTCAATACTTAACGATGGCGACACATAATACTTGAACATGACAGGAATGTTGATATAATTTCTTTGATAAGTCGTGGTCACGTCAATAGCCGGGTCGTGATAGAACCCATCAACCCACTCCATCTTGGGGCGTGCATTGGTGGCAAACACCACCTCGGGGGCGATAGCAAACTTGTTGTTAAGGCGGTATTCCATGAAAACACCAGCTTGATAGTTGAGCGCACTTTCGTCATTGATGTTATGGCCCCACTGATGGGTGTAGTCAATACCGATCTTGGGACCGAATGTGAACGCCTTCTGCGCCATGGCAGCGCCAGTTGTGAGAATCAGGCACACGAGTGCAATAACTGTCTTTTTCATCATTATATCGTTTAATGTTGGGATTAGTTTTCTTGCGCACCAGCAGCGAGGCGTTGCAGGCTGGAATCGATGACAGTATGAGAAGGACCCACATTTTCACTAACCCCCGGTCCATTACATCTGAATCTAATATAATTGGCCAGCAGTGTCTGTTCTTCCTCGTTAAGACTTGTATCGTAATGATAGGCCAAGAATCCGCCCAAAAGATAAGAAGATTCCCTGAGCATGGTGTGGGAATCGGAACTGACGGCATGAAGCCATTTTTTATTCAGCATCTCATCTGCGAGCTGTGCTGCCTGGCTCTGGCTGAATGCCTGGTAATCAGCAGCAGTGCACATGACAAGCACCCATGAGGCCAAGTCAAACTCCTCGACCAGGGTTATCCCGGGCCGTTCGCTTTCCAGTTTCTTGCAACCCAATCTGGCATACAAGTCAATCACGGCTTGGGTTCCGCCTTTCCGTTTCATAAGTTCTTCGTAGCCGTTGAATCTGGTGATGACTGACAAGATACCATCATAGACGCTGTTGAACAACAACCAATTAACTTGGTAAGGGTGGGTAAAACAGGTCCATGCAAGATTGGGCGTTGACATATTTTTCAGCTGGTCATTGGGGACGTTGCACATGTCAAAGAGATCATCACCGGTTTGGGCTTCGGTTTTGTGCTCCTGCCAATAGTCATAGTTGTAACCCTCGCCCGTCAGATTACTGTCGTCAATCGTGGGCGTCGGCCACATCGGAAAATCGTTCACTGGAACTACGGGAGAATCAGTGTCATCTTGAATGATGGGTTTGGGCTCATCGCTCCCGCAGGAAACGGCCATCAAGCATGCTGCGAACATCGTCAGTGTAAAAGTCACCTTTTTCATCGTGAATATAGTGTTATGTTGTTTAATTTTCAATCAGTTATCTTTACTGCAATGAGGTTGATATTGCAGATGTAGTATGAGCGATCCCAAAGCAAGTAATAATTATAGGGAAAGCCTTCAGGAGGGAAGTGTCCGATTCCCAGTATCTGAAACTTGATCTCGGTGTTGTTTTTGGGCGGATATCCTAAGAACACATCTCGGCTTATATATATGTCTGTGCGTTTTTTAGGCACATTGGGCATTTCAGGATCGACATCTGCGGGGGACTTGGTGATTTCGCACCACAGCCCGATTTTGTCTTCAGACGAACGACTAAAAACCCTACCCTCAAAAATGCCATCAGTAGGACATGGCGCCAAGTTCTGGAAAAACTCAGCCCCATTGGGTTCATCATCGTGTTGACAAGCGGACAATGCCAAGATTGCCAGCAACAAGGTCATCAGATTCTTTATCGTTTTCATGATTTCAGTTTTTTATACACTGATCGAACCAAAGCTCATTTAGTACGACACGATTTTAACTCTTGCAATGGCGATGATGCCTAGGTCTGCAAGACTCATCTTGCCATTCTCGTTCATATATTGGGCATAATATTTCCTCACATCCTCTGGAACAGTGATATTCTTGGGAACGTCCATTTGCTGTAGATTCTGGTAAATACAGGACTTATTTGAACGTCCACCTATATCCCTGACAAGAATGAACGTGAAGGCCCCGCTGGCAACAAGTTGAACTGCTGCTAAATCCGGCTGATCGTTCAAAACAGTTTCTATTCCATCGATGATTACGGCAGTTGAACTTTTTATGCCAGAAGCGCCAATGGAAGTTATTTCTCCTCCTAAGATAAAGGCATGTCCATTGACGAGCTGGCTGGCAGTCGGGATAAACTTGTCGGGGAGTTCATAATTCTTTCCATTCCAGTAGTAGAAGTATTCTCCGCTTTCTTGATTGCTTTGATAGGTAATCAGCAAATTATCATCTTGCTTGTCAATACCATAAACCCAATCACAACCACTTTGTAAACCGTAAATCTCGATATATGATCCATTATACCAATAACCTGATCTTCCATCATTTATTCCCATAGAGACATTGCCGTCATGTACCGAGAATTGATTGTATTGTACATAATTGGGGACATCATACAGCCGCTGGCCATCCTTGCATACCCATACCGTCCCGTCGTAGTTTTCCTGCACGGTATAGATGGCACCGCCATCGACGGTAAAGCCCCAAACGGTCTTCACGTTGTATACTCTCAATAATACGCCGTTCTTAACTGAACTGTAAACCCCGTCATCGGTCTTCAGTAATGCGTACCAATCGCGGTCTTCGGCAAGCAATGAGAGGATATGGGCACCTTCGGCACATTCATAGATCGTATCACCGTGAATGCCGCAGATCATTTCAGGATGTCCGGGGAACCCGGAAGTGGCAATGTATAGATCATAACTCCCGTAACCCCCGTTGAAGGGATCGGGTATGGGTTCATCGCCGTTACTGCATGATGCTAATGCCAGCAGACCTAATAAAATGATTAAAATCTTCTTCATGACTCTGATGTTTTTTTATTGTTTTATTAGTTGTTGTCTTGGGTTCGTTGCAAGGTGGCATCGTTGCCGCTGCGCTTCTTGAACGGGTTGCTGATGGTGTTGAAGGTCCATCGTGCCATCAGCGAAATGCCACGGATATCATAGCCGGTGTGGGTCTCGTTATACACATTCAGGTAGCGGGTCTTGGTCCAGGGAGACATGCTGCGCTGGAACAGATCATTCAGGTTAACGCCCAACAGCAGGCGTCCTTGGCACAACGTGGTTCTTGCACTCAAGTTCAGGCCCACAATAGAGGCATTCTTTGAGAATCCTGAAATCCAGGGCGTGCTGCCAAACAGGTTGCACCCGATGAGGTATCGCCGTGCCACCGTAAACTGGGCATTGACGTTGATAGAGGCAAATGGAGAGCTCTCGGTCCGTATAATGTCGAAATATGGGTAGGTAGTGTGAGGCAGAGTGGCACTGGACTGCACGTTCAGGTTCAGCCATGAGTTGCTGTAGTTGTAGCCCAGGTCAAGCGACCAGGCCCTGAAAAGCATAATGTTGATAGGGTATTCGAGAACGGCACCCGACCCCAGGTGCACCATAATGCGTTGGGTGGCATTGTCCATCAAACTATAGGACAGCGAGGCGGTGAAACCCTTAAGATTGGCGTTCAACGCAAAGTGGTCGGTAATGGTAGGCCTCAAAAACGGGTTGCCCGTCGAGTACTGATAGGAATTGATGTAGTTGTGAGTGGAGCGCAACTCGTTGTAAGAGGGGCGCCTAAGGGTGCGGCGGTAGTAGAGCGACAGATCTATGTCGGGACTCAGTTGAAGGCCGACACTTGCGTTAGGCAGCAGGTTGTGGTAAGTCTTGTTGAGACTAGTGCCCTCGACATCGGTTCGGGTGTAGTCATACTCGTATCTCAAGCCCGCATTCATCCGCCATTTGTCCCAGGACTTACTCAGCGTGTAATACAGACCCGACCAGTCGTTGTCGCGTTTACAGGTCTGTGACACCTCGTTCAACAGGACAGTGCCTGTGCTGCCAGTATGCCCCCACTCAATCCCCATCTTGTTGTTCCAGCCTCGGGAAACGAAATTGTACATGGCTGTTGCAGTTACAATGTCATAATCGTTGCTGTTCACCACCAGATAATGCTTGAGGATTGTATTTTCGGCAACGCTGGCATAGTTGTCACTGTTGAAAACCATCAAGAATTCCCTCAGGTTTTGAGCGTCTTTCTGTCTCATGGACGCATAGTCGGCGATAACCAGCAGTTGTGAGTTGTCATTGCGTTGCCACAGGTAACTGGCCGATGTGCTGTTACGGGTCACGCGGTCGGTCATCTGCTTTGAGCCATACAGCCGCTGGACCATCGTCTGCCTGATTTGCTCGTTGATGTCCACCTGATAGAAAGTGCCATTGTACTGTGCACCGATGACGCTCTTGGGCGTGAGGGCGTAGTTCATTCCGGCAAAGACGGTATACCTGTCACCCCCGCTTGTAGAGCTGGACATGTCGGCTTTGTTATAGAGCCATGTGCCGTCATTTTCATCTGCTATTTTGGTAACCCCGAGACTTGACACTTCGGTATTCAGGCGGCCATAGGAAAACGAGGCGTTGCCCGACATTTTTTTGTATTTACCGTCCAGGGTGAGGGTCGTGGTGTTGGAAACCTTGCGCTTGATGTCCAGCACGTTGGTGAGGCTGGCGCCCAGATGGTCTTTGACGGGGCTGTGGGTAAAGACCTTGATGACAGAGCCGACGTTGGAGGCATATTGGGCATCAGGTTCGCGGATGACCTCCACCCGCTTGATGTTTTGCGAACTGATGGATTTCAGTTCCGAGTTGGCGAGCACCCTGCGGTTGTCCACATAGACCTCCGTCTCGCCGCTGCGTCCGATGAGCGACACAGTCTCGTTGGCATCCACAATGACACCAGGTGTCCATCGCAGCAGGTCGATCGCGTTGCCAGCATTGCCCATGATGGTGCCGCCAAGGTTGCGCAGGGTGTAATTGGCCCCGTCGCGCTCAATCTGCATCTTGGATGTCGTGACCACGGTCTCGTGCAATTTGGTAACCTCGAGCTGCATCCTGACGGTGCCCACGTTGTCACGGGCACACAGGCGATAGGCGGGTTTGTAGCCGACGTAGGTGACGCGGGCGATGACCTTGCCGTGGTCGTTGGGAATGACGAAACGACCACTCTCGTTAGTCACACCACCGCCAACTATCGTTGAGTCGGCGGGGTTGAGCAGGGCGACATTGGCGTATGCCAGCGGCAGGTTGTGCTCGTCCACGACTTGTCCCTTGAGGTGGCGGCTGGTCTTATGGGTGCATTCCACATAGATCTCGCGGTTCTGCCCCATGGTCATGCTGATGGGATAGAAACCAATCATCTGACGGATGGCGTCAGGGATGCTCTTGTTGCGGATGCTGGTAGTAATGGTGAAATCCTCCAGTTCATCGTACAAGAAGTAGATGGTGTAGTCCCGCGACTCGTTGGCCAACTGCCGCAAAGCCTCGGCAATCGACACATCGCGATAGGTGCGGGTCACACGCTGGGCGTGCAATGAGACCATCGCCATGCAGCATAGCACGATAATGAGGATTCTTCTCATGGCTGGGTCACTGCACGATTAACAGGTTGTCTTTCTGTTCAACATCCACACTCTCGAAATGATGCAAGTCTTCCAGCACTTTGTCGAGGCCGTCGGCTTTGTCCCATACGAAGTGGAAACGGAGCTGGCGGGCCTTGTCGCTCCTGAAGGCGACCTCCTTGCCATAATAGGCAGCAATCTCCTCTAGCATCTGGCCGAGCGTGACTTCGTCAAATATCACGGGTTCCATCGCCTCAGCGGAGATTGAGTCGCTCGTGGCAGCCTCGACGGTGGTTACAGGCGCTTCGGTTGGAGCGGCAGGAGTGACGGTCTCGGTCGTTGCCTTGGGCTTATCGGTGAAGTAATGGCGCACAGCATAGACGGCAGCCCAGGCGATTCCAGACACCAGCAGAATGCCCGCGAAGGTTGCCACCATCTTGAGCCACGGACGTTCTCGCTTGGGTTGTTGCATATAGCGTTGCTCGAACTGCTGCCAGGCCTGCTCAACATCGGCGGGATGTACGGCACTGCGATGGTGACGGCTGACACGCTTGGCCCGTACCAGCTGGCGGTAGGTCTCGCGCGTCTCATCATCCTGATTGATGATATCCAAGATTTCTTGCTCGGAATAACGCTCGGGATGGTCAAGCATTTCCAGCAAGCGGTCGATGTTCTTGTTCGTTTCCATTGTCATTCGTTGTTAAATTGAACTCTGATGCGCTGTATGCATTGATTCAAGTACTTATAGACGGTGTTGATGTTCAGGCCGAGCCGTGTGCCGATTTCCTTGAGGGTCATGTCCTCGTCAAAACGCAGACGGAAAATGCTGCGGTGAGGCTCTTCGATCTGAGTCTCGACAAAGTCGTGGATCAGTTCCAATTCATCGTCATGCCGGCCGACGGCTTGGCTGTCAAGTGCCTCCTCGACGGGATACAGGCTGCGAATCCGTTCCCTCAGGTTTTTCTTGCGGATATGGTTGATGCAGTCGTTGCGCACCGCACTCATCAGGTAGGCCTCGGTTTTGCTGCCTGCCATCTGAAAGTCTTTCTCCAGCAGGCGGGCAAACACTTCCTGGACCACATCCTGGGCCTCGGCATCATCGACGAGCAAAGTCCTGGCCAGATGGATCATCTTGCCATAATGCTGCCTGAACAGGCCCTCCGTTATATTCTTGTCACGCATATCAGTGTCGTCTT
>JAFZKD010000024.1 GCA_017553785.1 Muribaculaceae bacterium
AAGGGTGAGACCTACACCTGGACCGTGACCGGCAAGACGGGCGATGTCATCACCATCTACTCGACCGACAGCAGCTACTCGCCCGACATGTCGCTGATCAAGGTATATGCCGGCAATATCAATCTGAACGCCAGCGAGACCGGCGATGCCACCAGCCGCACCATCACCGGCATCACCAACAAGTACTACACCGTGAGCAACCTGACTGCAGGCGCCACCTATAATTATAAGGTGAAAGCCCTTTACACCGACGGCACCTCGAGCGCTTGGAGTAATGTACAGAGTGTTACCCTGAGTGAGGAGTCGGTTGTAGCTACCCCGACGCTGACCGTAACGCCCACCAGCCTGAACATGAGCGCCAAGGTTGGCGGAACGGCTACCGCAACCTTCAAGGTAACGGGTGCTGACCTTACCGGCAATGTAACCCTCACGCTCACCGATGCCAACGGCGTTTACAGCATCTCGCCGTCCACCATCACAGCAGCCAATGCCGCCAACGGCGTGAACGTGACCGTAACCTATGCGCCCACCACCTATGGCACTCAGACCGCCAGCGTCGCAGTAGCCAGCAGTGGTGCAACGAGCAAGACGGTATCCATCACCGGTACCGCCAGCATCAGCAAGGCTAATCCCGTGCTGAATGCAGCCAGCAACATCAGCAGCACCGGCTTCACCGCTACCTGGAGCCACGATGTAGAATCATCCACGGTATCCAGCTACTCGTTGTATGCTACACGTACCGCAGTGCCCGACAATGACGAGCCCACCGGCTCCACCCTGCTCGCCAGTCTGGACGGCAGCAACTACACCGGCAGCTATGCCAGCATCACGCTGACCTCGCCGTGGGGCGGCAGCAACGTCAAGGCAGGTAACGGAGCCATCTACACTAAGAACAGCTCCTCGTGGTTCAGCTCGAGCTATGGCACCATTACCTACACCATCCCTAGTGGTTACAGCAACGCCACCTTCACCGTTCAGATCACTACTGCCAACACCAGCTATGGTGCCGGCAGCATCACAGTGAAGTCGGCCAGCACATCAGCTGTAAAGCAAAGCGTCTCGAAGGGCGGAACCTACACCTGGACCGTGACTGCCAGCGCAGGCGACAAGATTACCATCTACTCGACCGACAGCAGCTACTCGCCCGACATGACTTGGATTGGCATCTATGCAGGCACGCTGAACCTCAACGCCAGCGTCAGCGGCGACCAGGCCGAATTTGTAGTCACCGACATCGATGCCGGCACAACGGGTATCACCCTGAGTAACCTGACTGAGGGCGCCACATACTCCTACTATGTTGTTGCCAACTACGTTGACGGCACCACCGGGACCAGCAATACCCAGGAGGTAACGCTCGTCACCGTGAATATTTCTAATCCCAACACTGCAATCAATGCCCTCATCGCCGATGGCGACGAGATTGAGTCGATCACCTATGTCAACACATCAGGCGTTCAGAGCAAGCAGCCTTGGGAGGGCGTCAATATCGTGGTAACCCGCTACAAGAGCGGTACGATGAAGAGCACCAAGAAATTGTATTAAGGTATAGATAGTATTCACTGATATACATCACTAATCGTGAGGGTGGCGTCAAGGCTGGCGCCACCCTTGCTATTGTTATAGAATCATAATAATCAAAGAAAGACATATAAAAACCAAGAAAACTTTTGGAGTTTTATAAGTTTTCTGTAATTTTGCAGCCCGAATACAATAGAGTTGAGAACAAACCATAATAATGACTAACGACACAAGAGAACGCATCATTCAGGAATGCAACACGATGCTCATGAGCGTGGGGCCATCATCCATGACAATGGATAACGTGGCACGCGCGTGCGGCATCTCCAAGCGAACACTATATGAGATTTTTCCCGACAAGCGGACGCTCATCGGGGAATGTGTGCATCGCCAGCACCTGAAAAAAAACGCCGAAGTCAAAGAAGTCTTCGATACCTCAAACAACTGCTTTGAGGCGATGTATAAGGTGTATATGCGCGCACGCAAGATGTACGCAAACACATCGATGGCGTTTATCAATGATATCAAGCGGCTGTACCCAGACATCTTCGACCAGCACATGGGCAATGAGAAAGTCACTGTGGACGGTCTTTCAAGTGTGTTGCGCAAGGCACAGGACGAGGGACTGGTGATCAAGCGCATCAACCCCGAGATTGCCGCCTATCTGTTCGTGATCTCGATACGCGAGCTTCATGAGAACTCCCATTTTGCCCAATACGGCTTCAAAAGCGACGACGTGTTTGACCACGTCTTCATCAGCTTCCTGCGCGGGGTCGCCACCATCAAGGGAATCGAGATGATTGAATACCTTGAGAAGAGCCAATCCGAAAACCAATAAAACAAACGATACAATGTTCAACAAGAAACTATTTTACATTATCTTATTAATGTTGACAGGCGGTGCTGTGAGCGCTCATGCCCAACTGTCGCTCACACTTGACGAGTGCGTGCGCATCGCCTTGAACGAGAATCCCACCATCAAGGTGCAAGAGATGGAGATCACCCGAGTGGACTACAGCCACAAGGAAGCGCTTGGACAGTTGATGCCCAGCATCAACTTGGCTGGCCAGTACACGCGCAACCTGTCATTGCAGACTATGTATATGGACACCGATGCCGGTACGATGGCCATCAAGATGGGAAGCGACAACACCCATAGCGGCGGTTTCAGCGCCTCTATCCCATTGGTAGTGCCTCAGTTGTGGAAATCCATCAGACTGAGCGAAAACCAGATTCTGCAAAACGTGGAAGCGGCCCGTGCCAACAAATTGTCACTGGTCAACCAGGTGGAAAAGACCTATTATGCACTACTGCTGGCACAAGACAGCAAGCGAGTGATTGAGGAAAACCACGCCACCGCCAAGTTGAACGCCGACATCTACCAAAAGAAATATGACCTTGGCGCCGCGTCAGAGTACGACGTGCTGCGTGCCAATGTGGCAGTGACTAATCTTGAGCCTTCTATCCTTGAAGCCGAGAACTCCATCAATGCCCTGATGCTCCAGTTAAAGGTCCTCATGGGCATGGACGTGAACACCGAGATTGCCCCGAGCCAGGAATTGAGCGACTTCAAGGGCGACATGTATGCCCGCGCTTTGAGCAACACGATTGGTGCCGACACTACGCTGGCCAACAACACCACGCTTAAGACGTTGGACCTGCAGACCGACTACCTGAAAAAGGTGCTTGATGTGCAGAAGATGGCTTGGTACCCCACCCTGACCGGTAGCGCCAGCCTGATGTGGCACTCCATGAACAACGGCAGCCCGTTGAGTGGTTTCCGCTGGAGCCGCGCTTCGAGTGTAGGATTGACCGTAGCTTTCCCCATCTTTCAGGGCGGACAACGCTATTACAAACAAAAACAGGCCGAAATCGCCGTCGATGAGATGAAGTGGCAACGCGAGAATCTGGAACGCAGCCTGCACATGCAGGTCGAGACCCAAAACGACGCCATCGCCAAGAGCCTCAAGCAGATTGAGACCAACGAAGCCGGCGTGGCTATGGCACAAAAAGCCAACGACATCATGCAGAAGAGCTTCAAGATCGGTGCCGCCTCGTTCATCCAGTTGCGCGACACCGAGGACGCGCTGATGGCAGCCCGTCTAGCCTATTTTCAGGCTATCTACAACTATTTGGTAGCCGAGAGTGACCTGGAATATGTATTGGGTAACACACACTATGTGAAATGACAACAAATCAGAATAACTAAAACATAAAAATATCATCACAATCAATGAAAACAAAGATTTTATTACCGATTGCATTGCTCGTCTTGGCATTGGCATCCTGTTCAGGCAAAGACGACAAAAAGGCAACTGACATGAAGGAAGAACTGCCCATTGTCGAGGTAGTGACCATCGGTGAGCAGGCTGTCGCTCAAAAGAGTGAATACACCGGCACCGTCGAGGCGTTCAAGACCAATAACATCTCGTCAAACAGCGGTGCGCGCATCAAGCGCATCCTCGTTGATGTGGGCTCGCGCGTGGCTCGAGGCCAGCGACTGGTTATTCTTGACGACGTGAACATAGCCCAGCAACAGATTGCCCTCGCCAATCTGAAGCGAGAACTGGACCGTGCCCGCGAATTGGTTAAGATTGGTGGCGGCACACAACAGACTGTTGACCAACTCCAAGCGCAATATGACGCCAATGCCCGCGCCATCCGCACGATGCAGGAGAACACTGTACTTACCTCACCCGTGAGCGGCATTGTCACTGCCAAGAACTATGACGCCGGAGACTTGCCCTCAGGCTTGCCTATACTGACCATTGAGCAGCAACAGCCCCTCAAGGTGATTGTCAACGTGAACGAAACAGAGTATCCGAAGGTGAAACGCGGAATGCCTGTGACCGTTAAGTTTGACACCTATGGCGATGAACTCTTCAACGGTCAGGTTTACCTCATCCATCCCACTGTTGATGCCACGAGCCGCACTTTCCAGGTCGAGGTGGCCATCACCAACCGCAACGACAAAGTGCGCACCGGTATGTTCGCTCGCGTGAACTTCAACTACGGCACAACCCATAGCGTTGTCGTTCCTGACCGCGCCGTGCAGAAGCAGGTAGGCTCGGGCGTTCGCTATGTATGGGTTTATCAAGGTGGCGAAGTCGAGCTTCGAGAGGTAGAACTGGGCCAGCGCCTGGAGGACCGCTACGAGATCAAGGGCGGCTTGGTACCCGGCACCCAAGTCGTTGTCGCTGGCGCATCGCGTCTGCAGGACGGCACCAAAGTCCAACTCAAGAAATAATTCAAGTTTTGCTGGCGGCAAAACTTGAAGTTTAGAGTTTAGAGACTCGAGAGAACTTCAAGTGGAGCGACCAGAGAAACTTAAACACAATAGATTCAGTTATGAGTTTATATTCCAGTTCAGTAAAACGACCGGTGACCACGATCCTCGTGTTTGTGGCACTGATTGTACTGGGTCTGTTCTCACTCAGGAGCCTGCCGATTGACCTGTTCCCCGATGTGGAGACCAACACCATTATGGTGATGACCAGCTATGCGGGAACCAGTGCGTCGGACATTGAGCAGAACGTGACCCGTCCCCTAGAAAACAGCCTCAACTCGGTTGAGCATCTCAAGCACATCACCTCGAACAGCAGGGAGAACATCTCGATTGTCACGCTGGAGTTTGAATACGGCTACGACATCGAGACGTTGACCAATGACGTTCGCGATAAACTTGACATGGTGTCAAGTATGCTGCCTGATGATGCCAACACGCCCATCATCTTCAAGTTCAGCAGCGATATGATTCCTATCGTGCTGCTCTCGGTACAAGCCGATCAAAGTATGCCTGGCCTGTATAAGATACTTGACGAGAATGTCGCCAACCCGTTGGCGCGTGTCGATGGTGTGGGCTCAGTATCCATCGCCGGTGCTCCCAAGCGTGAGGTCCATGTTTATCTGGACCCCCTGCGAATGGAAGCCTACAACCTGAGTGTTGAGACCATCGCATCACTCATCGGTGCCGAGAACCGCAACATCCCTGGCGGCACCTTTGATATCGGTAACGAGACCTATCCCCTGCGCGTTCAAGGTGAATTCACTGACCCGCAGCAGATGGGTGCCATGGTCGTCGGCATGTCTCCCAGTGGCGGTATCGTCCACTTGAGTGATGTGGCGCGCATCGACGATTCACTGGAGGAGCGTGCCCAGGAGAGTTACAATAACGGCCAGAAAGGTGCGATGATCATCGTACAGAAACAATCCGGCGCCAACTCTGTGCAAATCTCGACAAAGATTGCCCAAGAACTGCCCAAAATCCAAAAGAACCTGCCCAGCGACATCAAGTTGGGTTACATTGTTGATACGAGCGACAACATCCGCAGCACCATTGCCTCGCTGGTCGAGACCGTGCTGTTCGCGCTGTTGTTCGTAGGTATTGTGGTGTTTGTGTTCCTGGGACGCTGGCGTGCTACCGTCATTGTGCTGGTGACCATCCCCATCTCACTGATTGCCTCGTTCATATACCTGTACGTTACCGGTAACTCGTTGAACATCGTCTCGCTGTCGGCATTGTCCATCGCGATCGGTATGGTGGTCGATGACGCCATTGTGGTGCTTGAGAACGTGACCACCCACATCGAACGCGGATCAGCGCCCATGCAAGCTGCTGTCAACGGTACCAATGAGGTCGCATTGTCGGTTATGGCTTCGACCTTGACGCTGATTGCCGTGTTCTTCCCGCTGACGCTTGTCAAGGGTATGACTGGTGTGCTGTTCAAGCAGTTGGGTTGGATGGTAACCATCATGATGGTGCTGTCACTGATCTGCGCCTTGATGCTGACGCCCATGTTGTGTAGCCGCCTGCTGAGGCTCAACGTGGGTGACACCAAGATATTCCAAAAGGTGTATGGCCCCATCCTCAAGGTGCTCAACAAGATTGACGACTTCTATGCCAAGGTTCTTGACAAGTGCGTCGCCCACCGCTGGATCACCACTGCAATCGCGTTGGGTGTGTTCGTGGTCTCCATATTCCTGATGAAATTTGTCGGCACCGAGTTCTTCCCGACCAACGATAACGGACGTCTGGGTGTATCCCTGGAGCTCCCCATCGGATCGCGTGTGGATCTGGCCAAGGACGTCAGCGCCCGCCTTTATAAGGAGTGGACCGAGAAATATCCCGAGATTCAATCCTTCAACTACACCGTGGGCCAAGCCAGCAGTGACAACACGTACGCCTCGATGCAGAGCAATGGTAGCCACATCATCTCGATGAACATCATGCTCAACAAGGCCAATGAACGCAAACGCAGCATCACCGAAATCGCTGGCATGATGCGTGAAGACCTCAAGCATTATCCCGAGCTGAAGAGGGCACTCGTCAATGTTGGTGGTTCGCGCGGTGCAGGCATGATGGGCCAGAGCATTCTGAACTATGAAATCTACGGTTATGACTTCACCAAGACCGATAGCGTTGCCCAACGGCTGAAACGCATCCTTGAGAAGATTCCCGGTGCTGCCGACATCAACATCAGCCGCAGCGACTATCAGCCCGAGTATCATGTGGACTTTGACCGCGAGAAGCTGGCGATGTACGGCTTGAACCTGAGTACTGCCGCCACCGCCCTTCGCAACCGCATCAACGGTACGACAGCCAGCTACTTCCGCGAGGACGGTATGGAGTATGACATCAAGGTGATGTATGATCCTGAGCACCGCCGCAGCATCAGCGACATTGAGAATATCATGCTCTATAACGCAATGGGTACTGGTGTTCGCCTCAAGGAGGTAGGTGCCGTTACCGAACAGTTCTATCCGCCCACTATCGAGCGCAAGGACCGTGAACGCGTCATCACTGTATCGACCGTTGTCCAAGACCGAGCCATGAGTGAGGTCATCGCCGATGCCCAGCCACTCATTGACAAGATGGACAAGCCCGGTGACGTGATGGTCCAGTTGAGCGGTAGCTATGAGGACCAGCAAGACTCGTTTGCCGACTTGGCTACCCTGGGTCTGCTGATTATCCTGCTTGTATATATCGTGATGGCCAGCCAGTTTGAGTCGTTCACCTATCCCGCGATTATCATGACCTCCATCATGTTCGCATTCTCAGGTATTGTGCTCATCCTGTTGTTGACGCGCACCAACCTGAACGTGATGTCAATGATCGGTGCCATCATGCTGATTGGTATTGTGGTGAAAAACGGTATCGTGCTCATCGACTACATCAACCTGAACCGTGAGCGCGGCATGAGCATCCGCCGTGCTGTAATCAACGGTGGCCACTCGCGTCTCCGTCCTGTGCTGATGACCTCCATGACCACCATCCTAGGTATGGTGCCCATGGCTGTCGGCACTGGTGTGGGTAGTGAGATGTGGCGCCCGATGGGTATTGCCGTGATTGGCGGTCTTGCCATGTCTACATTGATGACCCTGCTGTTCGTGCCCACGATGTACACCATCTTCGCACTGACAGGCATCAGGCGCAACCGCAAGAAGATGAGCAAGGAACACGCTAAATAGTTAATCTTTAGACATCGGCCAAGAATTAGAGACTAAAAACCAAAAAGAAAACGATATGAAAGCGATATTTATAGCCTTTGATGAAGCCTACTATGACCGCATCATTGAGAAACTGCAACTGCTCAACTGCCGCGGGTTTACAGGATGGCGCGAGGTGCAGGGACGCGGCAGCAAGACAGGTGAGCCACACTATGCCACCCACGCCTGGCCTTCAATCGCCTCGGCAATCCTGACCGTGGTTGACGATCGGCGGGTTGATGCCGTTCTTGACGAATTGCACCAAATGGATCTTGCGACGCCCAAACTGGGACTGCGTGCCTTTGTACTCCCCGTAGAGCGCACCATCTAGAAGTGCAATGACAACAATAGGCGCGGGGTTTGTCTTCCACTCATGGCAAACCCCGCCTTGTTTTTTGGAGGATTGGCGTGTTTCGTGTAATTTTGCGCCACCAACATGAAGGAGAACAGCAACATATCGACTGTCATGCCCAATCGCATCGGCTATATCGACGCCTTGCGTGGGTTTACCATGTTCCTTGTCGTGCTGGAGCATGTGGCATCGATGTGCTGGGGCGTTGTGGGAAAAGGCATTTCGGTCCACGACTATCTGTTTCAGGTGCGGATGCCGCTGTTTTTCTTCATCAGCGGATTTGTTCTCTTCAAGGACGGTGTCGTATGGAATACCCGCCACATCATCCGTTTTTTCAAGAAGAAGATTCCCGTCCAGTTGATCAGCCCGTTCCTCTTCTTTGCCGCATTCCTGTTTGTCAGCAACATACCATTGTATGACGGACTGATGGACAAACACAAAGCGGGTTACTGGTTTACACTGGTCTTGCTCGAGTTTTTCGTGATTTATGCGGCCATCAAGTGGTGTGTGCGCGACCGCAAGTGGGCAAGCGTCATTCTGGTGGCCACAGGACTCACGCTATATTACTTTTGCTGGCCACAATTGTCAAGCGGCAACCAAACGGTTGACAACGCTTTCTCGCTGTTGAGCGTACAACAGTGGCGGTTTTTCATCTTTTTAGTTCTCGGGACGTTGACACGTGAACACTTTGACACCGTCCAGCGCTGGCTCGATAACAAGTGGCTCTTGCCCGTGTGTATCGTCTTCTACCTGATGGTCAACGCATTTGGCGACGTGTTACCCGTCAAAGCAGTCCCTGTGCGCCTCATGTTGTCGATCACGGGTCTAGTGGTGGTTTTCTCGTTTTTCCGCATCCATCAGTCAACGTTTTCGCGAGAGACCCGGCTCGGGCGGACGATGCAGTATGTGGGCCGCCGGACACTTGACATCTATCTTATCCACTACTTCCTGATTCCCAAAGGCCTCAGCTATTTTACCCTTTTCACCGATCATCCCATGCCCATTATCGAGGCTTTCACCTCCTCGGTAATAGCTATCATCATTATCGCCATCAGCCTGCTCATCAGCAACGTCATCAGACTCAGTCCCTGGCTTGCCCATTGGCTTTTTGGGGCGAAAATTGGCCGTCAAGGGCTAAACTAACAATTAAAATCACTAACTTTGTCGGTTGAAATGAAGAGAGGTTTTGTCATAATGGTATTGATGCTCACTGCGGCAATGATGACTGTCGCAATGGCGCAATTCTCTCAGGAAAGTTCTTCCAAGTCTGTCAAGAGCAAAAAGCAGCGCGTGGAGCCGTCTTTCGCATGGAGTGTGAGCGAGCCGTTGGGGTTGCATTACCCATCGACCATCGACACGCTGTTCCTGGACTACCACCGCACGATGGTGCCCTCGCTGGTGAGCGATGCATGGCTAACCACAGGCAATTATGGCGCACCAGGGCAGAATCAGATCTTCTTTGAACGCCCCCAGACCAGCGAATTCTTCATGGAGGATGCCATCGGCGCCTGGCTGCATGACACGGGTACGATGCGCTACTACAACACTCGCATTCCGATGACGCTGTTGAGCCACTCGACAGGTGGCGACAAGTACAGCAACCTGGACCGCACGCAATTTGAATTCTCAGGCAACGTTGACCGCAAGACCCAAGTGGGCGGCGGCATCGACTACATCTACAGCAAGGGCTCGTATGACGTACAGGCAGACAAGGACTTCACATGGCGGCTGTTCGGGTCACACATGGGTGACCGCTACGAGTTGCAGACGTTCTTCAATCACTACAATTACACCACCAAGGAGAGCGGTGGCATCACCGATGACCGCTACATCACCAACCCCGCTGAGGTGCAGGGAGGTGAGACGCGGGTAGATAACAAGAGCATTCCCACACTGCTGAGCACGGCACACAGTCATCTTGAAGGGAGCCAGTTGTACTTGAACCAGCGTTACAAGGTGGGGTTCTACCGTTATCGCCGTGATAGCGTGACCGATACCATCATCGACCGCACCTATGTGCCTGTGACGAGCTTCATCTGGACACTCAACTTCAAGCATGCGATGCACCAATTCCTGAATAAGACCGGAAGCCAGGACACCACGTTTTTTGACCACACTTATCTGGGGCTGGGCGGCACCGACGAAAAAACGAGCTATTGGAGCCTGCGCAATACCGTGGGTGTGTCCATGCTCGAGGGTTTCAACAAGTATGCTAAATTCGGATTCTCGGTCTATGGCACCCACGAGATAAGGCGCTTTACCCAAGTCACCGACAGCGTGACAGGTACCACGCTTCCAGCGGGACTAGATCCCGTGCCGGCCATTGTGCCCCACCGCACTACCCAAAACCTGTTGTGGTTGGGCGGCCAGCTCACCAAGCAAAAGGGTTCTCTGCTGCGCTACAACGCCACGGCACAATTCGGTGTGCTGGGCGATGCCGCTGGCGAGATAGACCTGAAGGGCGATGTGACGACCCGATTCAAGATGCTGGGCGACACAGTGAGCATCACAGGCTATGGCTACTTCAAGAACCTGGCCGTCCCCTATCTGATCAAAAACTTCGTCTCCAACCACTTTATTTGGGAAAACGACTTTGACAAAACCAAACGCGTGCGTGTGGGCGGCGAACTGGATATACCCTTCACATGGACCAACGTGAATGTGGGCTATGAGACGCTTAATGACTATATCTATTGGGACACCGAGGGTCTGCCCGCGCAACATGGCGGAGCCATCCATGTGCTGAGTGCAAGATTGCGACAGGGATTGCATTTCAAAGCGTTTAACTGGGACAACAGCGTGACATTGCAGACTAGCAGCAACGAGCAGGTGCTGCCCTTGCCCAAATTCGCCGTCTACAGCAACCTGTACGCCCGCTTTGCCATCGCCCGCGTGCTGCATGTGCAGTTGGGTGTTGACTGCAACTACTACACCAAGTACTATGCTCCCGCCTATAACCCCGCGACGATGACCTTCCACAGCCAACACGAGAAGGAGTGCGGCGACTTCGCCATCATGAACCTGTATGCCAACTTCAAGATGAAACAGGCGCGTTTCTTTGTTGCCTGGACCCACTTCAACCAGAAAATCCACAGCGGTGACGCCTATTTCGCCACACCGCACTATCCGCTCAATCCTGCCCGCTTGCAGATCGGTGTGTCGGTCAACTTCATCAACTGATTGTCATGATGGTAGGTTACTGAGGCAATGCCTCAGTCTACTTGACCCATGGAATAGATGAGGACAAGTACAGTTTTTAAAGTAGCGTCAATTTTATTTGGCTCTTCTCTTGTTTTATTGTACCTTTGCCGACCGAGAGATAAACTTCATATCATTAACAGAATATTCAAGCAATTAAAGAAGATTATGCCTAAACTTTCAGAACGCAGCATGAAGATGCCGGCTTCGCCCATCCGCAAGTTGGCTCCGTTTGCAGCCGATGCCAAGAAACGCGGCATCAAAGTGTATCACCTGAACATCGGACAGCCCGACCTGCACACTCCCGAGGAGGGTCTTGAAGCCCTCAAGCATGTAGACCGCAAGGTGCTGGAATATAGCCCCTCGCAGGGTTATCCCAGCTACTTGGAGAAACTGGTGGGTTACTACAACCGCTATGACATCAAGCTGAGCGTTGACGACATCATCGTGACCTGCGGCGGCAGCGAGGCCGTACAGATGGCATTCATGGTGTGCCTGAACCCAGGCGATGAGATCATCATCCCCGAACCTGCATACGCCAACTACATGGGCTTTGCCTGCGAGACCGGTGCCGTTGTCCGCACAATCACCACCCACATCGAGGACGGCTTCGCCCTTCCCCCTGTGGAGGAGTTTGAGAAGGTTATTAACGAACGCACCCGCGCCATCATGATCTGCAACCCCAATAACCCCACCGGCACACTCTACAGCCGCGAGGAACTGATGCGCCTGCGTGACCTGGTGAAGAAATATGACCTGTTCCTGTTCGCCGACGAGGTATACCGCGAGTTCATCTACAGCGACGCACCCTATACCAGTGCCATGCACCTCGAGGGCATTGAGAACAACGTCATCATGATCGACAGCGTGTCGAAGCGTTACAGCGAGTGCGGTATCCGCATCGGAGCCTTTATCACCCGCAACAAGGAAGTGCGCGCCGCCGCCATGAAGATGGCCCAGGCCCGCTTAAGCCCGCCCCTCATCGGCCAAATTGTCGCCGAGGCATCGCTCGACGCACCCCAAGCCTATCACAAGGGAGTTTATGACGAGTACATCGCCCGCCGTAACTGTCTGGTGGAGGGTCTGAACAAGATTCCCGGTGTCTTCTGCCCGATGCCCATGGGTGCCTTCTACACCGTGAGCAAACTGCCGGTGAAGGACATTGACGACTTCTGCCGCTGGTGTCTGGAAGAGTTCAACTACGAAGGTGAGACCGTGATGATGGCACCCGCCAGCGGTTTCTATGCCACCCCCGGTCTTGGCAAGGATCAGGTGCGCATGGCCTATGTGCTCAAGATCGAAGACCTGAAGCGCGCCCTTGTGATACTCGAGAAAGCTCTTGAGGCCTACAACGCCCGCTAATCAGATTACTAACAGACAATAAACTGATACCGCCAGCCTCGTTGTGAGGCTGGCGGTATTGTGAAAACCAAGATAAAACAGTACCTTTGCACTTAGACAAAGGAAGATGGCAATGAAAAAACGAGAACACCTCGCCCGTCGGGGACAGATGATCCTCTATTTGACCTTGCTTGCCATGGTTGTGGCATGTATGGTCGCTTTGAGCATGTGTGACAAGCCCGTAGTGGACGCCCAATCGCGTCCCAGTGGCGGCGACACGCTCGATATTGCCATCGAATACTCTCCCGTGACCTACTATACCTATGACGACACGCTTGGCGGTTATAACTACGATCTGTTGCGCCTAATGTCTGAACGAATGGGGTGTCCCATGAAGTTCCACCCTGTGGTAACGCTCGAGAAGGCGCTGGGTGGCCTGGAGGACGGGCACTATGACATCGTGGTGGCACAGTTCCCCATGACGGCAGGAGACACGTCCCGATTCGCATTCACCAACCCCATCTATATTGACCAGCAGGTGCTGGTTCAGAGCCGTGACCGAAAACTCATCCATTCCCAGCTTGACCTTGCCGGCGATACCGTCTGGGTGGTAAAAGGGTCTCCAATGGTGGGCCGCATTGCCAGCCTGAGTCGAGAAATAGGCGATACCATCTATGTGCATGCCGATGACATGTATGGCCCCGAGCAACTGATGATGATGGTGTCGGCAGGAGAGATCCGGTATGCTGTGGTCAACCGCTCCATCGCACGTGCCATGGCATCACGACTGCCCAATTTGGACCGTTCGGTCGCCATCAGTCTCTCACAATTCCAGTCCTGGATGGTCACCAAGCAGCGTCAAAGCTTGTGTGACAGCCTGAACCAGTGGCACGAGCAAATCAAACTTGACACTGCGACCTATCTGGGCCTGCAACGTCGCTACTTTGGTGGCACCTTCCCCACTTTAGCGCGATAATTGAATATTATTCAGTTGGCACGATAATTTGATATTATCGGCGGCACTTCAGCCATTGATGCCAGCATCATGGCGTTCAGTTGGCACGATAATTTGATATTATCGGCGGCACTTCAGCCATTGATGCCAGCATCATGGCGTTCAGTTGGCACGATAATTGCAGTGTTAAAATACATTTTACCCATTAAACACATCTGTCATTATGTTCACCAGGAAGAGAAAAGAGTCGGCGAAAGCAGCAATCGAGAATTTTTTAAAGGACAACAACTGCCAATACACAGTTCAGGAAGAGAAAAAATCAACGATTATTCCGTTTGAATTTCAAGCGGGGCAGTTCTATGCATCAATCAAAAAGCAGGACGACTGCATCGAGGTCACCTATCCTAACATGGCCACCGCCCCAGTTAGCCAGCTGCCGCTGGTGCGCTCCAAATGCAACGACCACAACAACAGCAACATCCTGTTCAAGTTCACCTACTCGATTGACCATGAGGACAATGTGATTAATATACATCTGTCTTTCTTCAACAACAAGGTTGACAGCGAGACAATGGCCCAACAACTCAAAGCCGCCTTCCATTTCCAGCGGGAATGGCTGCGTGACTTTGACGAGGCGGTCGCTATCGCCAAGGACGGTGACAGCATCGACCTGGAAAGCGAGCTCTACAAGCGCCAGCGGGAAATGTTCCTGCTGCGACGCCTGGAACTGCGCCACCAATTCGGCAGCACTACTACCAGCATTGCCGCCGGAACGGGTGCCCTGCCGCTATGGCAGTTTCTCGACACCGTCTGTCCGTTGCCGGAGTCTAAAATGCTGTTCCTCACAGTCAACACCGTCAGCGGACAAGAACGCCTTGATGACGAACAGGCAATTCGCAACTATGACTTGCGCCGCGCCCTGACCACGGGCGAAGGCAAGCAGGCTAGGCTCACCCGTGATTATGCCCTGATTGACCTGCACTACAAACAGGGAAAGGACGAAAAGCCCCTGATGGTGACCATCGCGCTTACCGCCGAGGGCGAAGATGACCACAGCATCTACACCCGAGTGACATTGACCCAGGTGCCCCGCAACGCCAGTCGCATGAACTCATTGAGCAATGAGAACCGCCAGCCACGCAGCGTGAGCATGCTTATCGCGCTGGACCGCAGCGATGACAAGCAGCGCCAGCAAGAATTTGAATACATGTGGACCGATGCCCAGCTCAAGGCCCGCAACGGTGAGCATGACAGCCTGAACGAGGATCAAGAGATGCTCAGCCAAGTGAACTGCGCCGATGTCGCCTATAACCTGTATTGGGGCCAGCAGCGGTTCAACGAAGGGCGCTTCTATGAGGCCATCATCCATCTCGAGAATGTCTTCAACACCTATCGCGAGGATTTCTTCGAGATGAGTAACGCACGCAAGAATGTGTTCATGGAGGCCGCTTACAAGCTGGGGTTCTGCTATAATGAGCTCGGATTGCATAAACAAGCCTTCTATTATCTGGACTTGATGGGCAATGACGGCAATATCCGACACACCATGGAACTGGTGAATGCAATGGCCAATGGCAAGGACCTGAGGCTGTTCAGCTACACTGACGGCGTGATGGAAGAGGTGAAACGCAACTTCGGTGACCAGGAAGAAGTGCCCGAAAACATCAGGGACTTCATCAACTTCCTGAGACGTCGCCGTGCCTACGCATGCATCGACTTCAACCAACTCGACCAAGCCGAGAAAATCTTCACCAAAATGCTTGACGAGGAGGACAACGCCGACTACGCCATCAACGAGTTGCGCTATATCCAGCACCTGAGGCAGCAACGCGGCGAAGAGGATACTACCACCAAAGCCGAAGACAAGGCCAACACCAACGAAGGCACTCCCGAATAATCAACTGCTTAAGGACTAAAAACGCAGACATCCATAGGGCATACCCTGATAGATGTCTGCGTTTGACAGTAGTTTGTCCAGCGGATTTATTTTTGGGGATAGAACGTGCTTTTTGCGTGCAGTACGGTACCGAAGAAGCGGGGAATCGGTGTCTCGAAAAAGAGCGGCTCTCCCGTTATCGGATGATGGAACGCCAGTTTGAAGGCATGCAAGCACATGCGGCTGCCGGGGTCGGTCTGTTTCCCGTATTTGCCATCACCTGTCACCGGGTGCCCGATGTCGGCCATGTGAACACGAATCTGGTTCTTTCGACCCGTGACCAGATGGAGGAAGAGCAATGAGCGTTCTTCGGCTTGTTCCACCAGTTCCCATTCTGTTGCCGCCCACTTGCCGCCGTCGTCCACAGGACTGCTCACCACCACCCTGCTGGGTGTGTCGTGAAGCCAACTCTCAATCTTGCCCTGAGGCTGCTCCATCACGCCATCCACCACTGCGACATAGCGACGGTCAATAATCGTCGCATGCCAGTCGGCGGTCATCTGCTGCTGGACATCAATACTCTTGGCATATACCATGAGCCCCGACGTGCGGGCATCCAAGCGATGCACCACATGGGCCTTGCAATGCTGGTGTGTCTCGACGAAATGCCGCTCCAGTAACGTTTTCATGTTGAGGCTACCGGCACCGACAGGCATCGACAAAACACCCTGTTGCTTGTCAACAACCACTAGCCACCGGTCTTCATAGACGATGCGGTAATATGGGTTATTAGCCGACGAAAGACGAGCATGCCGATTGATCTTCACGATACTCCCCTCGTCAAGAGGGTAATCGACATGAGTCTGTACCAGGCCATCGACGGTGACACCGCCGTGAGACAGGATAGACTTCGCCTTGTTGCGGCTGATGCCGTCCAAGCAATGCATTACGAAATTGAGCAGTTTGTCGGGCTGTTTCACCTCACGAACGACGGCTTTATCGTCGCTGCGGGGAACACGGTGGTCATGAGGTCGTCCCATTGTCTTTATTGTTTAGGGGCTTCTAATTCATTGAGGATTAATCAAAGATGTGGCGCAGCCGAGAGAAGATGCGGTTCTTGTCGCCGTCACTGGGCTTGACATGCTCTCCGGCATTCTGAAGCATCGTAATCGCCTCCTTCTCCTTATCGTTCAACTTCTCGGGCATATAGACCATCACATTGATGAGCAGATCACCTGTTCCATAGCGCTCGGGCGAGGGCAGGCCCTTGCCTCGCAGGCGCAGGATGCTTCCAGGCTGTGTGCCCGGCTTGATGGTCACGCGCGCCTTTCCGTCGACGGTGGGCACATCCACCTTGCCGCCGAGCACCGCTGTCGGGATATCAAGCATGAGGTTATAGATGAGGTCGTTGCCGTCACGGGTCAAGTGGGCGTCACGCACCTCCTCGATGACAACGAGCAGGTCACCGGGCACACCACCGCCAGGCGCGTCATTACCCTGACGGCCCATACGCAACGTCATGCCATCGGAAACACC
This sequence comes from Muribaculaceae bacterium, assembly GCA_017553785.1. GTDB lineage: Bacteria > Bacteroidota > Bacteroidia > Bacteroidales > Muribaculaceae > Sodaliphilus. The sequence continues at coordinate 17,266 of JAFZKD010000024.1, forward strand.
GGCGGGGATGCTGATACTCACGACATCCTCCTTGCGGACAAGTCCCTTGCCTCCACAATGCGAACAGGCTTCCTTGATGCGCTTGCCGCTACCGCCACATGTGTGACACACACTCTGGGACTGCATCGTGCCGAACATGGTGCGCTGCATGCGCACTTCAACGCCCGAACCCTGGCAAGTGGGACAGGTCTCCATTGCCGTGCCGTCCTTAGCACCCGTACCATGGCAATGGTCACAAGACTTCATGCGGGGAATGCGCAGTTTCTTCTCTGCTCCCTTGGCAATCTCGTTGAGCGTCATCTTCACGCGCACGCGCAGGTCGGTACCGCGTTTTACCCGCTGGGACTGGCTTGCGCCTCCGCCGCCAAAGAAATCACCGAAGCCGCCAAAACCGCCAAATCCACCGAACAGGTCACCAAACTGGCGCAGGATATCTTCCATCGACATGCCGCCGCCAAAGCCGCCGCCACCCATCTGCTCGCCAGCAAAACCGAATTGGTCGTAGCGGGCGCGCTTATCGGGGTCGCTCAATACGTTATAAGCCTCGGCTGCCTCTTTGAATTTCTCCTCGGCGGCTTTTTTCTCGGCGTCGCTTTTTCCCTGCTGTTTGTCAGGGTGGTACTGGATGGCCAACTTGCGGTAAGCCTTCTTCAAGTCATCGGCAGTGGCTTTCTTGTCCACGCCCAGCACCTCATAGTAATCTCTCTTTTGAGCCATATCTCGCTAATCTATAATCAGCTGCCCACCACAACCTTGGCGTGACGCAGCACCTTGTCATTTATCATATACCCCTTGATGGTCGTGTCAATGACCTTACCCTTCATGGACGGGTCGGGGGCCGGAAACATCGTCACCGCTTCATGGACATCGGTATCAAAGTCCTTGCCTGTGGACTCGATAGCGGTCACATGCTGACTTTCCAGATATTTCACAAACTTGTTATAGATGAGATCAACACCCTGCTTTAGGCTGTCAAGATCACCACCCTTGTCGATGGCATCCAGAGCGCGTTCCAAGTCATCAACCACAGGCAACAGGTCGCGCATGGCACTCTCGGCGCCATTCTTGATAAGGTCGGATTTTTCCTTGAGTGTGCGCTTGCGGAAATTCTCAAAATCCGCCATCAGGAACAAATACTCCTTCTTCTCGTGCGCTAATTCTTCCTCAAGCTTTGCAATCTTCTGAGCGGGATCCTCTTGTTCGTCCTGTTGCTTACTGGATGCCTGATCCTCAACATTCAGTGTTTCCTGCTCCTGAATATCTTCTTGAGCGTTTTTCAACGTTTCGCTCTGATTTTTTTTGTTCTTTTTCGACATATCGTAGTTGTGTTAAATTCCTATTACCTTGCTCATTCATGCAAAAACTAGTCCAACCCGCCCCAAAGCGCCTATTTTGCTGGAGCGAACGTTGTCAACCACAGGCAGATGGTGACATGGATCAAAGGTGCAAGACAAATGTGGCGCAATCGGTAAATGTGTCAGCCGCTGACTCTGCCAGTTTGTCATTATTAAAAATACCGAAAACCGTGGTTCCTGAGCCTGACATGGCTGAATACTCAGCTCCCGAATCCATCAGTTGGGACTTGATGAGCCACAATTTGGGCAAAGCGGCAAAAACACTAGGCTCAAAATCGTTCACCACCAAGCCATCCCACGTCTCGACAGGGCGCGAAACCGTGAGACCCAAATCGTCGGTCGCGGGAGCGGGCACCACGCGGCTATAGGCGGTGCGTGTATCCATGCCCTCGGGTGGCTTGACTAAGAGCAGGGTCTTGCCCTTGAGATTCACTTCCACAGGCGACAGCACGTTGCCAATTCCAGTCGCCAGCATGGGACGGTTATAGATGAAGAATGCGCAATCGGCACCGAGTGTGGCCGCCATGGCTGCAAGCTCGTCATCGGCCAACCCCAAATCGAACAACCGATTGAGCATTATCAGCGCATGCGCGGCATCGCTCGATCCGCCACCCAATCCCGCCCCGTCGGGGATGTGCTTGTAGAGGTACATCGCTACGGGAGGCAGGTCAAAACGGTCGGCCATCATGCGGTATGCCTTCATGACCAGATTCTTCTCGACAGGACAGTCTACCGCATTGCCATAGCAGGTGAGTGACGTCTCGGCACCACGGGCAGAAACAATCTCCAGCACATCGGTCAACGGAATCGGAAAAAAGATGGTCTCAATATTGTGGTAGCCGTCCTGACGGCGCTCCACGATGTTCAACCCCAGGTTGATTTTGGCATTCGGGAAGGTAATCATAGTGTTAAAGGATGGGACTGATGAGACGGATAACAGACTCCAAGGCCTTCGTCATCAAGGGGCGCTTTTTCCACCAGCTCAGACGCACCCTGGTGCACTGTTCCAAATCAGTCTCAAAAATTTCTTTCATCTTAGCGTTAAATTCCTTGCTATAGATCAAGGCATTGAATTCAAAGTTATGCTCAAAACTCCTGAAGTCGAAGTTGGTGGAGCCAGTAGTGACAAACTCATCATCGACGAGGACAACCTTGGCGTGCATCATGCCATCGTCATAAAAATATATCTTCATGCCCGACTGCAGGCACTCCTTGATATAGGAGCCCGTGGCCAGACGCAACAAGACCGAGTCGGTCTTGCGGGGCAGCATCAGACGGACGTCAACTCCCGCCAACGCAGCACTCTGTAAAGCCTTGAGCAGGGAATCACTGGGCAGGAAATAAGGTGTTTGAACATAGATTCTGTTCTTGGCCAGTGTGATGGCTTTGAAGAACACAAACGAGATATTGTTCCATCGGTTGGTAGGACCGCTGCCCATCATCTGGACCAGGTAGTCGGAACTGGCGGGCGGCTCCTGATAATGGAGTGTGGGGGAAGTGAGCAGTTTGCGGGTAGTGAAGTTCCAGTCGATGGCAAACGAATACTGCATAGCGGCGACAGCTTCGCCACTGATACGCAGATGGGTGTCTCGCCAAGGTTTCCACCGCTTATCTCCCGTGATGTAGCGGTTAGCGATGTTCATGCCGCCCACATAACCCACTTCGCCATCAATCACCACAATCTTGCGGTGGTTGCGCCAATTCACCCTGAAGGCCATGTTGGCTAGCGTCACCTCAAGGAAGGGGTGAACCTCAATGCCTGATTCACGCATCTGTCGAAGCAACTTGGGACGCATATAGAACGAGCCGATATAGTCATAGAGCAACCGCACCTGCACACCCTCGCGTGCCTTTTTCATGAGGGCGTCCAGCAGTTGGATTCCCACCTCGTCATGCTCGATGATAAAGTACTGGACATGGATATATTCTTTAGCGTCCTCAATGTCACGGAGCAGGGCGTCGAACTTTTCCTGCCCTGATGTGAAGATCTCAATATCGTTACCCTCGAACATGTGCGGGACAGCCAACTTGTTGACCAACGTGATGAGCTGACGCGAACTGTCGCTCAACTCCTCATCCAACTCGACCTTCTCGGAGTAATCATTCAAGTGGCTCAAATCCCTCAAATCGGAACGGGAAATCAGCCTCATTCCTTTCAGACTGCGGCCAAAAATCAGGTAAATCACCAGTCCCAGCACAGGCAGCAGCAGGAGCACGAGCACCCAGGCCATTGACTTGACCGGATTGCGATTCTCGCTCAGCACAACGACAATGACAGCAAGCACGCTGAGCACATACAGCACCGTGAGGATGTTGTACACGATATTGGCGTATGGAAACAACTCAGCAAGAACCATCATTCTATCCTATAAAAAATAACAACGGACGTGACCCATGCACGCCCATTACAAACTCAACATCACCACACAAGATGTCACCGCTGCGCCATCAACGCACCACCACCTTGCGTGACCACTGATTACCGCATTTCACGATATAAAACCCCTTAGGAAAGTCCACCGAGGTGCGTTGATCGGCACTGACACGGACCACCTTGATGAGTTGACCAGTGATCGAATAAACGTTGAATGTGGCGTCACTATTGCCTGCAGTGAAGACGATGTGCCCCTCTGCACCCTGGGCGAGCGGACCTGTCACAACGGTCTCGACACGCTGAGGCATGAAATTGTCAGGTACAGGAACAGCTTGCACCGATACCATGGCAACCAGACAGACAATTATGTATAACACACGCTTCATCTTACTTATTCGTAATATCTAATCGGCAAAAGTACTGCTATTCTTGCAAAAAGTCAAGCATTTTAGCAGATTTTTTTAATTAGACTCCAAAAAACGCAAAAAGATAAATCTCACATGTGTATTTTTAACTTCAATTAATAATTTGCCGGATTTCAGCGACTGTTTAGCTAATAGTGCCCCTCGCTAAGGCGCTGGCATGATATATTGCGGCACTCATTTACAAGTACAAGAAAGGAGCCCCGAGAAGAAGCTCCTTTCCTGTGATTCAGCTGTTAATGGCAATTACCATTCTCCCCTCAACAGGTAATCGATCAAGTATGTCAGGTCGTCGATATTCACCACGCCGTTGTCATCACAGTCGGCAGCACCAACCGATACTGAATCCGTGAGCAGGTTATCAATCAGCATGGTTACATCGTCGATGTTCACCTTGCCGTCGCCATCCACATCACCCTTCATGACCTGGGCTGACTGCAGAACGACTTCCCTAATATTACTCCAAGTGCTCTCGACGCCATTAACATACAATGCCTTCACACGATACAGGAATGTTCCACCAGGCGTGAGGTCATTTACCGTATAGAACGTATCAGGAGTGATTCCCTCGATAAGACGGTAGGTGGCATCTCCAGTCTCGTTAGCGTTCCTGATAACAAAAGGATCGAGGTCAGTGATTTCACCACCATAAATCTTGATGCTCTGTATTTCGGGATAATTGCCGCAAATGAATTTGACATAATTCATGTTACCTACCTCAAGGACCACAAGATAGGTCTCAACCTCCTTGGCCAATGTTAATTCCTTGCTATCCATATCGGTCGCAACCGTCAACTTGGTGTTGGCACCCTTAGAATAGGACTTGGCCCTGATAATCACGCTCACGACACTATAACCGGTTATGTCACAGTTGGCAGTGAGCACCGACTCCTTGCTGGGTGAGAGGAAACCGCCATCCAGATAGAGCTTTGAGCCCTCGAACGTCCAGCCGTCAGGCAGATAGTTAGCTGCATCGGCTGCATGGTTGGTACTCTCGGCAGGCACATTGCTCCAGTCAGCCTCGGTAAGGAGAATTACATTGGGCTTAGTCATTACCTCAAGGGTATAGCTGGTGACATTTTCAACGGGAGTGGCGTCAGTCCAGTCGGCACGGAACGAGGTAGCGGTTACCGACGACTCATCGATAAACGCCATTACAGGACGATACAACTCATAATCTGAACTGCCATGCAATACAATCTCGAAATCCTCAACGCCAGAAGTGCTGACGATCACGGTGGCAGTATAATTACCCTCGGTCTTGGGAGCATAGGTGACATTGATAGTCTCAGAAACCCTATTGTCCTCATCAGGAATGACTTCGGTCTTGTCAATGCTGAAGACATCATTCTCGTCAATCAGACGCAATGTCACGTTACCTTCAAGGTTACGGCCAGTAACGTTAAAATGAGCGGAGTTGGTATGGTTTTTGAAACACTCCATCGACAACTCATAAGCATCAGCCTTGAGGCGCGGCATCTTGATGGGAGGCTGGATACCGATAACCATCTGCTGATACTGGTTGAAGGTCGAACCCGAACCTGTGAAAGAGTTGATGGCATAGTAGTTGTTCGAGGAACCACTCCAACCGAAATTGATGTGGTACTTGTTGGTGTTTGCGTCATAGCCGTCAACGTTGAAGGCGTGGCCACCACCAAAGAAACCGCCAGCGACAGCACAGAAGACGATGGGTCGGCCCTCGGAAAGCTCTTCCTGCATGATCGCAGCCCACTCGGCATCGGTATAGAGTGTCTGACCGCCGCTATAGGCGCTGGTCTTCTTCACCACGCGCACGGTTTCCTCGTCATAGCCGAAGAATTTGAAGGCATCGGCGATCAGGGATACACTGTCAACACTCACACCACTACCACCTGCGGCAGTGTTTCCATATTCCATGTGCTCGGCCTGACCCACATAGCGCATCAGGGTAGCCACGGCATTTGCCTCGACAGTGGAATAACTGCCGCTGTAACTGTCGCGCATATGCTCCCAATCAAAGGTGACTGGGGGCAGCGCAGCCACATTCACATAACTTGAGGACCAGTAACCCGTGCTCAAGTTACACTTGTAGGCGGGAACTTCGGGGGTCATATAATCGGGATACTTCCAGAAGTGGAACACCATAGCGGCAGAGGTCGCAGGGCAACCCGTCAGGCACTGGGTGCCATTGATGACACACTGATTCCAATAGGGAGCTTCCTGATCCCATAAAGCCGTCAACAACGGAGCCACACTCGCAATGCGCGCAGGGGCATTCAACGAGGGGGCACAGGCCTGCAGGTTCTCATTGGCCTGGAGGTATTCGATCTGTTCCTTCAACATGCCAAGCAGCGCTTTCATGTTGCAGGGTATATTGTTGTAGTCCAGGGGATAATCACCATAACCCAGGATTTCCTCGGCACGGTCATCGCCCGAAACCACTACATATCCGTTTTGGGAATTGAAAATGTAGAAAGCAGCACGGTCCATCATCTTGGAGTTCATCTCCACATGAGCCAGTTTCATCTCGCCTGAGATCGGTGCCCTTAACTTTCCACCATACATTTGTTGTTGAACGAATTGTTGAGCTTTGGCTTTTGCTGATACCAAATCAACAGGCGAAGCCGATAGCTGAACTGCCGCAAATAACAATGCGACACACATTAAGATTCTTCTCATAAAATGAATGTTTATAAATTATTATTAAGTTTATGTCCTGAGCTCCAGTAACTTATGTTTATACCAAATGCTATTGTTCTCACAATGGCTTCAAAATCGCTTGCAAATGTACGCTAAAAATGATAAAACCACAACTTTTCATGCTCGTTTATTTAAAGAATAGAAGTTGGTATTTTAGTTGTTAGTCGCATGCGCACTCGTGGCATGCGGAGATGAAGCAAACCTTTAGACTGCGCAAAGCCGCCAATTGAACGAAATAATAGCATCCGCACTCACTTCACTTGTGTGAATGAATGCGGATGTCTCTATAAACTTTAAACTGCGAGCATTAATTCCCGTTCAGGAGCATATCGATGAGAGCGGTCACGTCGGCAATAGAAACATTACCGTCGGCAGTCACATCGGCACATATCGGACAGACTGCGTTATCACTACCCAGCAGATAGTCGATAAGGCTGGTCACATCGACAATGTTCACTGTGCCATCATGGTTAACGTCACCAATGTCAAAGGTATGTCCACCATCGACCAGCGTCACTAGTCCAGGCTCTGCCCAATCGCTCTCGGTGCCATCGATATAGTGGGCCTTGACGTGATAGAAGTAACTGCCGCCCGAGGTAAGGTTCCTGACAGTATAAGCCCTTGAGGCGGGAGCAATCTCCTCAATGAGGCGATAGTCCGCACCACCGCTCTCGGTGGAGCGTAAAGACGAGGTGGCGTCTCCTGCATAGATTTTAATGGACTGAATCATAGGATAATATCCTGCCTTGAACGAGATTTTGTCACCCTCGGCACAGTCCAGCACAACAGTCTTGGGCGCATAATAGAAAGGCAATTCCATCGTCTCGGTCGCCAAACTTGTCGAGATGTCAAGCTCCGACGGGTCACCCCACGAGCCATAGCTGCGTCCGGTCACCTCGACAGTGACTTTAACATATCCCATGAGATGAAGCGCGTCGGTAGTGATGACGCTATTGCGCCGCGGCATGATACAACCGCCCTCGAGATTGAATTCCGTTCCCGTGAACGACCATCCGTCAGGCAGATAGTCGGTGGCATGTGATGCCTGGTTGGTGGGGGTCTCTTTGGGATAGGAACTGAAGTCGGCTTCCTCGAGCAGGACATAGTCTGGCTTGGCATACACTTCCAGCGTGTAGTTGGTCACATTGTTAACAGGCGTCCCGTCGGTCCACTCGGCACAGAACGATGTGAGTGTGATTCCCGACTCCCTAGCGGGTTTCATCACGGGAGGATAGATCTCCAGCGGAGCCACTCCATTCAAGGTAATCGTCAGCGTGTTGGCATCCTGACTCGTGCAGACGATCGTTGCTGTACTGGAGCTGACAGATTGTGGGGTATAGGTCACCAAAATGTCCTTTCCTGCCTCGGCAACGCTCTTGTCCAGCCTAGTGGCATCAATGCTGAAGACCCCGTCAGGATCATTGAGCGTCAGTGTCACATCACCGCTCAGGTTGGTACCCTTGAAACTGATAGCGGTTGTCGATGGTTTGCCGATATAGGCCAGCATATCGACCGTCGTAGGATAGGCCTGAAGCCTGGTGGACTGGAAACCCTCGGGAGGCTGGATGCCCACTACCATCTGCTGGGCGGTGCCAAAGGTATAGCCGCCATAGGAGAAAGCGTGCATGGCAAAATAGCCGTTGCCCCTGCCGTTCCATCCCCAGTTGATATGGTAGGTGTCGCTCAACGCATCATATCCGTCCACATTAAAGGCATGCCCTGCGCCCGTGGCATTGTCATAGGCGCAATAGACAATGGGGCGGCCCGCAATCAGCTCGGTTTGAATCATGTTGCCCCATTGCGTGTCGTTGTAATTCTCATAGCCCAACTCATCAGACTTGAAAAACATCTGGGCATTCTGGTCATATTCAAAGAACTTGACGGCCCGCAGGATATCATTCAGATAAGCTCCGCTGCCCGATATGGTATAATCCATCTCCTCGATCTGCCCTATGTAACGCATCAAGTGGGCCACTGCCGTAGCCTGGACATCGGTGTATCCATTGGTATAGTCGTCCAGCATGTTGTCCCAGTCAAACACTGTTGGCGGCAAGGCCGGCAGCGTCATGGCATAGGTGGGAATCATGTATGAAGGTACCTCGGGGGTTTGCTGTTTGGGATATTTCCAATAATGGAACACCATGGCCAACGAGGTGGCGGGACACCCGGTATAACATGTGTCGTTCCCATAAACGGGACACTCATTCCAGTATGGCGCATTCTGGCTCCAGTTGGCGCTGATGAGCGGTGTCACTGATGTGCCTGAACTCAACGATGATTGCAACGGCTGGCTAGGCGTCTGCAAGTCAGGATGCTTCTGCAAGAACTCGACCTGCCGCTTGTAGCACTCAAGCCAGTAGCGCATGTTAACGGGCATAGACTCTATATCGGTGACATTTCCATCACCGAAGGCCAGAATCTCCTGTGCCCTGTCGTCGGCCGAAACGATAACAAACGACTGGCCGCTGTTGAAGACGTAAAACACCGGCATCTTGTCAACGCCCGCCTCGGCATAAGCCAATTTGACCGTAGTACCAACCGACGACCGCAAGCGTCCTGCCGTCGATTGCTGTTGCAAGAAACGCAGCGCCCTGGATTGAGCCGTCATCTGATCCACACCCGCCGACCATACCTGAAGCACAACGAGCACCAATGCGGCAACACATAAAACTTTCCTCATTTTGTCAATAATATTGATGATTATTAGTCCTTTAGCTTGCAAAAGTAGCATTTTCCCTCCAATCGGCAAGTCTTTTCCTCAAAAACCATGAGATCCAATATGATTTAAGGCTCAAATGCTAAAGCCGCACTTGAGCCTTAAATCATATTGGATTACAATCAATTAGTTCCCACTCAGCAACATGTCGATGAGTGCGGTCACGTCCTTAATCGTCACCTCACCGTCACCTGAGACATCGGCACAGTCGGTGCAGATGTCAGTATTGGTACCCAAGAGGTAATCTATGAGTGCGGTCACGTCCTTGATCGTCACTTCACCGTCATGGTTCACGTCACCCAGCTGATAAACGGGTCCGTTCTCGAACAGGGTAACCGACTGGGTGTTGCTCCAAGCGCTCTCGGTGCCGTCGGTATAAAGGGCTTTAACCTTGTAGAAGAAGGTGCCTTCGGCCTCTAGATTCTTGACGGTGTAGAACTTGTCGGTAATGCCAGTGATAAGTCGGCTATTGGCATCGCCCTCTTCAACAACTGCGTTGAGCGAATTCAGCTCGTTCACATTGCCCACATATACTCTAATCTTGCTCATGTCGGGCGAGTAGTAGCTGTCAGTCGAGGTGATGGTAATCTGCTCTCCTTCACTTGCAGTCACCAGCCAGGTGTAAGTTTCGCCCTGACTAAATTGGTGACCTACGGCACTTGTTTGGGTAGAACCTACGGTAAGGTTGCCGCTGCCATAGGTGCCGGAAACAGAGGTGATCTGCAAGCTGAAGACATCATTGGCATAACCATCAGGCACAGTATAGGAGATATATCCGTCATTAGAGTAGTTGCTGAAGTAATAGGCCGAATTGCCCGCCTTGACACCGTTACCACTCCAGGGATCGGTGAGTGTAATGCTCTGGTAGCTGTCAGGATAGTTGCTGCCATCAAGGGAGTCGAGCAGAGCGACGCTGGGCTTGGTATTCACCTTCAGGGTGTAGCTTTCCACATACTTGTCAAGGGTCTGGTCGGTCCAGTCAGCACGGAACTGGGTGAGGTTAATGTAGGTTTCGTTGGCAGGCTGCATCACGGGTGCAAAGGTCTCGAGGGTAGCGGTACCGTTGAGGGTGACCGTCTTGTCCTCGGCGCCGGGATTGCTCAGGGTGATGGTAGCGGTGTGGGTGCCGGCATTCTGAGGAGCATAGGTCACAGTGATGACCTTGCCGTCCTCAAAGTCGCTGGCGGCAACGCTATTGGCGTCAATCGTGAAGCAACCGTTCGGGTCGTTGAGCGTCAGCGTAATGTTGCCGGTGATTTCCTGACCCTTCACCTTGAAAGTAGCAGTAGAGCTCTTCTCGGCATAAGCCTGCATATTCAGCATGGAGGGGCTCACTTGGATGCCAGGACCCTGGAGGGGCGGCTGGATGCCGATCACGGCCTGCTGATAGGTGTCGAAGTTATAGTAGCTGTAGCCAAAAGCGTTCAACGAGCACCAGTCATTACCGTCGCCACTCCAACCGAAGTTGATGTGGTACTTGTTGGTGCTGCTGTTGTAACCGTCAACATTGAATGCATGGCCGCCGTTGCCGCTGCCATCCACAGCGCAGAACACGATAGGACGCTCGGCAAGCATCTCGGTCTGGATGATCTCGGCCCACTCGGCATCGGTATAGAGCGTCTGACCGCCGCTATAGGCGCTGGTCTTCTTCACTACCCTAACCGATTCGGGATCATATCCCATGAGCGTAAAGGCGCCAGCAATCAAGCTCACACTGTCGGCATCGACACCGCTACCGCCAGCATTGCTGTTACCATAATCCATGTGTTCGGCCTGACCGATGTAGCGCATCAGCGTAGCCACGGCATTAGCCTGGGCCGTCGAGTAGTTGCCGGTGTAGTCGGCCAGCATATTGTCCCAATCAAAGGTAATTGAGGGCAGAGCAGCCACATTCACATAGCTACCGCCCCAATAGGAAGTGGACAAGTAGCAATCATAAGCGGGAATCACGGGAGTGGGGTCGGTCGGGTATTTCCAGTAGTAGAACACCATTGCGGCCGACGTTGCGGGGCAACCGGTATAGCATTGCGTGCCATTGATGACGCACTGGTCCCAATAAGGCTCTAACTGGTCCCAATTGCAGGTCAACAGCGGTCCGACTGATGTAGCCTTGAGCGACGGTGTGTTTGCGGGGCTGACAACGGGATCCACCTTGAGGCCGGGGTTCTTCTGCAAGAACTCGACCGCATCCCTGTACTGGTTGAGCATGTCCTGCAAGCCAGGAGGAATGTTCTTGATATCCAGGCAATAGTCACCATAAGCCAGGATTTCCTCGGCACGGTCATCACCTGCCACTACCGCATAGGAGTTGCTGGTCGTGAAAATGTAATACACGGGTCCGGCACCTTTCACACGGCTGGCTTCGGCCAACTTCAAAGAGGGATTCAGAGTTCCCGGAGCCATGTTGGTAAACAAACTCTTTACCAAATAATTTTGTGCCTTCTTCTGGGCCATTCTCTGGTCCACTGGAGCGGCAGACATCGCCATCGCCACGACGGCGAGTGTCATCAAAAGCAATAATTTTTTCATAAACGACTGGTAAATTGGTTTTAATTTGTTGATGATGTTAATGGTCTTGGCGCTTCCACGGGCTCTCCCCTCGAAAGCACCCGAACAACGGGAGGCAAAAATACAAAATAATTGCAATACACCCCACTTTTTCGTCAATTATATCACAAAAAAGCATAAAACTCGAACAAATGGCAAGAATAACACCTCCAAAAGTGCCAAACCATTTTCCCGCGCCTTGAAGAGAATTGTCACCCGATGCCATGAGCCCACAATGAGGAACATGAGTGACAAGATGCATAAAAAACAATTGAATTTTGTTTGTGATGAGTCTGGTATTTTCTCCTAGCATTTCAACATTTAAAAAAACATGGGCGCGCCATCACGGAGCACCCATGCCGATTAGGATAAAGTTAAAAAATTACTAACCTTTTTATTTAATAAATCAATATAAGCGCTTTTCTACTACGGTAGTACCATCACTAAGGTTACGGATCACAATATTTATACCCTTGAATGGGGTACTTGAACTCATACCCAGCGAATTGTAATATGTGGTATTAACAACATCGGCAGCACTACTGAATTCCATTATTGAGGTCGGTGTGCTAGGACCCCAACTTCCACTACCTCCAGCGGGAGCTATTCCATAGCCTCTTCCAGCATCAGCCCTGAGTCCTTGTGAATTGGCAGGAATATCGGTTGTGTACATGCGGGCAATGTAATCAACATTCAGCGTCTGATTTCCACTGATAGGATAATAGAAGAAGATATCACGCAAAGTTATGTCCTCTCCTGGATAGAAAGACTTCAAAACCTCATAACTGCGTTCTCCTGTCACGGTAACTTCTTGTCCGAATTCATTGATATAGGTGGAGCTCCATTGCTGATAAGGAATCGTATCAAGTAACTCTTCGGTACCATCCGGCAAAACGCGCCAGATGCGATAGTAATACGGATGCAAATCTGTTGCTACAACTGGAATCGATGCATGGAGAGTAATTTCTGCGGTATATGCCATTCGGTTATAAAATGTGTTCGCTGACTTCTCTACTGCAGTAACGGACATGCTCAACAGACCCATATAATCGGAAAGATTGTTGGCGCCGTAAGTACTTACTACAGTCGTATCTTTACTGTTCATGTAGCTGTCAGTGTAAGCATAAACCATAGGCACATAGAAACCCACATCCTGCATTGAGCTGTCCCTGAGGGCAACCATCTTCGTCTCACCAGTCATAAAGGTCTCCTGTGACCTATTATACATCACACCGTTCTCATTCATGCTCAAGAGATTGAAAGTACTGTCATCTACACGAGTAGCTCGAGCAATAGTATCAACAGAATTCGTATTACCTCTAAGAGCATCATACTGCAGAATATCGGCATCATTGCGCATCTCAACATACACGTCAACAGGGTGAACTAACGGGAGTAGATGAGCAGTGTCGCCCAGTACTTCTTGTTGAGTGTATGTCAAAGCATCTACTTCATGTGTGAGTTTGAGAACAGGAACATCAAGCAAGCGGCTGGTGGTTGTCTGATTCCTCAGGTTGTTCACCAACAGAGCCCTGTACTGATGAAGCTCGGGCTGGGAGTTGCTCAACGTCGATTTCGAGAACTGATCGACAAAGAAAAGTCCATCAAAGTCAACATATCCCCACTCATCGGCAGTAAAGGAGCCGATTGGTTCAGGATAGCGACTGGCATCAGCATGATCCTGAGTGGATGACTGCGGCTCATTGTTGTAATTAAGTGTATAGGTACCATTAGACTGTTGGGTGAGACTTGTGATTGTCACAGTGCCAATCTTCACATCATCATCCACACGATAGACATCGATTGTGGAACCCACCGGCAATTGCTCAATCATCACAGGCAAACCGTCAACATTGTAAACTATTACATGGTTTTTATAGATGTTGAGCATATTAACTGCATCGAACTGGCTCTCATACCTTACGTCAACGCCGAGAGGATTGGGACAGGTGTAGTCGTCCTGACAGTCAGGTGTGCCGTCGCCATCATAGTCACTGCGAACAAAGATACCAAAGTACTTGGTGTCAAAGTCCAATGCATCAACGAGAGCGGCAACGGTAATGCGCACCTCATCATAAGGCTGGGTTGGAGTCAGATACAAATAACTCTTGTCACCATAGCCGATGGCATTAACGCCAATCACGCTCCAGTCGCTCTGCTCATCACCAGTCTCAACACCATTGAGATATGTCTTGATAGTCAGCCAGTTGCCTACCTTAGCCTTAGCCAGATAAGTCTTGTCGTCAAGCACAATACCAATCTGCTGTTTGGGACTGTAAACACGGCCCAAATCAACGGCAAACACGATACCATTGCCAGCCGATACGGTATTGGTCACACTCACAGCGCTGTTAATATCATCATCCACCAAGTAACTCAAATTGTCGGCTACATTAGCGGCATTGATAGCTCCAGCAAATTGAATCTCATTACTATTTAGGGTCGCATTATTATAGCGGTTGGATACCATGTTTCCAGCACAACCCAGCGGGTCACTGCAGTCGTCGGGAGCATCCAAACCCTCTGCATCCTCGTCAAAGGCATAGTAAACCTTGAATTTCTCAATTTCCAGATCAAGCACACCGCTCTTCCAGAGTGCAAACTCGTCAAATTCCACGTCGGCGGGAACAGAGATGGAGTAGCGTAGTTTCTGCATCTTATCAGAGCCGATAACCTTGGCTTTCACCACATTAGTCTCGTCAATCACGTGCCAATAAGTTCTCACCCCATTCTTGTAGCAACGGATATTGAACAAGTCAAGAGCGTCAGCACTTAGGCCTGTCGATTTGAGTTCAACCACGAAGCCCACACGGCGCTTGCTGCCATTGGAGAAGTTACCGTTTAACTTTCTTACACCCACGATTGGCAGGTTCTCAACCACAGTAAGGTCAAGGACACTATTCATCGTAGCGTAATCATTATAGTTGGTATTGAGCACGTTCTCCTTGTTCACCAGATAGCCGTTGATGTTGATCAATGCGCCGTCAGCGCCAGGCAACTCTTCACTCAAGGCATAGATGGTCTCATCATCATTAGAGATGGGCATGTCGCAGCGGGTGTCGAAGTTCAGTCCGCTGGTCACTACGATATCTTCATAGCAGCCATCGGTAGCGGTGGCACGCACTACATAGTCACCCTCAACGGTAATACCAGTGAGTAAACCGCTCTGATCAACGCTGGCATTAGCGCCCGAGGGCTGCTCAACAAGCGACCAAGTCACGGGAATACCACCTTCGGCGGTCAACTGATACTGCGTATCTTCGGCACAAAGTTCTACATCGGCACTCACACCCAGATTACACTTGTGATAGCCTGTCACTGGATCGCAGATGAAGGCATTATAGACGGCAATACCACCCAAGTTGATATCAAGTCCCGTCGGGAACGAGATGCGGGCATGAGAGAAATCATGATCGGCAGTAATCGTCACCTGATATTCACCTCCCTTTATCAACTCAACCGAGAGCACATTGATTTTAACGCTCACATCCTGCACCTCTGTTTGTTCATATACATAATAGGTGCCATATAAAGCTGAAGATTTCTGTACCCAATGACCCTCATAAAGTCTGATGCGGACAGCATTACCAACAGGCAGATGCAACAGAGTCCCAACACTGTAGTTAAATCCCACGGTCGAGCCGGCTTTGAACGGTTGTGACTGGTCAGGGTCTTGACGATTCATGGCGGCACCAACACGCGCCTCCATAGATGAAACAAGACTAGCAATACCCCACCACACATAGTCGTTCAGGTTATCGTTGATCAAATCGCTACCAGCCCAATAGCCAACCTCAACACCAAGATTAGAACCGCCTTCATGCTGTTTGTCTCCTTGGTCGAGGGTAAACGGCATACGATCATGGTCAGCGGCATAATTCTGCATCGAAGTCTCAGTGATGGTGTGCTGAATCAGGTCACCCACAAAAGCATAGCGCAAACGGGCGGTGGAAGCTATAGACACTTGGACACCAGCCGGCATCAGCGCAATTTCGTCAAATTCGCAGGGTGCGATAGCCGCGATGTCAAGGCTGACATCGGTCGAACCTGGCAAGGTAATCAGTGAAAGACCGACACCGCCAAAGGCTTGACCTCCATCCACGGCTACGGTCTGTTGCAACTCACCCTCTAAGAAAAATGAGATAGCAAAACAGTTAGCAAGATTAACATCCAACAGTGACGCATCGGCTGCCAACACCACATTAAAGCCAGCGGTTGTTCCAGCAGCATAGTGGTTCTTGGTGTCACGTACACTGGTAACGGGGTTCACACCCACGCCCACGTCAGCAATCTTGGGGAAGGTCGCATAGTTGTCCAAATCCTCATCAACCAGGTTGTTGAGGTCATTAATCCAAGAGCCGACACCCACAACGTTGACGAGTTTGTTAACCATGCAATGGCGACCGACAAGAGCTTTTCGGTTGCCCAGATAATAGTCGGGATCACCATTGGGATCCTGATGCCACAGGTCTTTGCCATTGCTTCCCTGGCTCTTCCAGTAACCCGTCATATTGGTACTTTCCAAATTGGTGATGACGTATGTGCCATCAACCTGCAAAGTCAGGTCATCAGTCTGGTTCACCTTAACACCAGTATTCCAAGATGGGGCACCATTAGCGTTCATGCGGACAAAGATGATTCTGTCCTTGGTGCTGGCAACGTCGAATGTATATTCATCACCTGACTGTGTGCCCGAAACCCACGAGCCGTTACCACCTGTTGCAAACGCCCAGGCGTACCACACCTTGTCCGTCTCGCTCACTTTCGACAGATCAAGAGTGACGGTGTTGTAAGTGGGATTGGTCACATCTACGGTCATCCCGCTGCCTGATCCCCAACTTGTAATGGTGTAGGTCGCATCAGCAACTGTTCTCAGGTTAACAGTGCGGTTCCACTCCGTATTGCCATCGGAACTACAACGGACAAACTGGAAGTTGTCCTCGTTGACAGTAGCCTCAATGAGACCATTGCTCAACACGACTACCTCATTGCCTTGCACCCAATATCCATTCTGGCCATCGGCCCAGGTCCATACCTTCCACTGTGGATTGCTGTCGCTGTACGGAGCCTGCACATCAAGATAGACTTGCGCAGCTTGAACTTGAGCTGCGAGACTCATGACTGCAGTTACAATCAAGAGCCGTGCTAAAGTACATAATTTCTTCATTGTTTTAGTTCAGTTTTATAATTTTGGATTATTCCCTTTTTGAAAACTCAATTGGTTTATGCGCCAACTCTAGTTACACGACTACATACGACAAAAAAACGCGGACTCTAAATCTTGAGCTCACGTTTCGGGAGAGATTGCACATTTTGGATTGAATGAATTGTCGAGCTAGATGAGTCCACGCACACACGTGGAATGTCACTTTATCTCACTCTTGATTGCTTCTTCAAAAATTTGCCGATTTTCCCGAAACAAGAATCAAATAAAAGATGTACTTGTATGTAGTCAAATGATTTCAGGTTTTCACATAAGCATAGTTGATTTTAGTAAGTACACCTTTATACATCCGTTCATCACATTATGATATGACAGCAAGGCTTTGTCGGCTCCTGCCACAACTGCGCCACGCGAACGGCCGTAACAGCAATCCTGGTTGTGATGCGCAAAGTACTTGCCCACAAGGAAACAACTAGGCGACACACATCCATCAGCAGCAACAGGAATTCTCGCATCCCTTCTACTTGAGGATGCCGCAGTCCCGATGGGGGGGGGCAAAAGGCTATTTCACAGCACTTTATGTAATTCCCAAAACTCATATAGGTTACAGTTTATCTATACTGATTTTGATTATTTGGGTTATCGTTTACAATTAAAAACATGGACTTTATCGCCCTTTTCAATGTTTCGGAGGTATCGGCAAACACCTAGCAATCATTGATAAAGCAAAAAGTCCACGTGTTGTGTCGTTTCAGGACTCAATCTTCCTTCATCATTTCAGCTACCTCTTGATTGCTTCTTCAAAAATTGCCGATTTTTCCGAAACAAGAATCAAAATTATCGCATGAATACGATATCTATTTGCTGCCATGACTCAAAACTGGTGAACACATGACGGCATTTAGAGACTGCAAATATACTTATTATTTTCAACTGTACAAAATATTTTTGCATTTTATCTCTCATGTGTACAGTTTTTCCTGACTTCGTCTTTGCATCACCCAAAATTCGTCGGTGAATAGAAGAGCCATGCGCTGATGGCATCTCATAGACCATCCCATAGACATTGTTCTGGTGACTATTTGTCTAACATTCTACATCGGAAACGGTGACGAAGTCAGGAAAAAGATGTGGCACCATGTCGCAGGCGCCACACCTTACATAATAGATACCAACAGGCTTCCTATTATCAAAAAACTCTTTATCAGTTACTGTTCAGGAGGATGTCGATGAGAGCGGTCACATCGGCAATGGAGACCTCTTCGTTACCATTGACATCGGCACAAATCATGCAGATATTGTCGTTATTACCCAACAGGTAATCGATCAGGTCGGTCACATCCTTGATGGTCACGCCTCCGTCATGGTTCACGTCACCAGGAGCGTAGTCGTGGGGAGCGGGACCGTTATCAAACAGGGTCACTTCCTCGATATTGCTCCAATCGCTCTCGGTGCCGTCAACATAGAGGGCTTTAACCTTGTAGAGGAAAGTGCCCTCGGCAGTCAGGTTCTCAACAGTGTAGAACTTGTCGGTAATACCTGTAATCAAACGATAGGCCTCATTACCTTGCTCGGTAGCACGTAATGCTGCAGGAGGATCAATCTCACCAGCATAGATCTGGATGGAGACAAAGCCGGGATAACTGCCCTTTTGGGTGAAGGTCACCTTGTCGCCAGCTGCGCAGTCAAGGACAAGCACATACTGAGTCGTCGTGCTGGCCGGTGTGATATCCTGTGATGCCATGCTGGTCGATACCGAGAATTTAGATGACGAATAACCATTGTTGTTGGCATTCACGACAACCGTTACTTTGCCAGCTTCCACGTTCAGCACGGGTGAACTGAAACTGCTGGAAGTGCCGATGGAGATGCAACCACCCTCCATCCACAAATAGCTGCCTGAGAAGGTCCAACCCTCGGGGAATACCAACTCGGGAGTGCTTGCAATATTGTTGTAGTTCTGTCCCACACCACTCCAATCGGTTTCGGCAAGGACGCTGATATTGGGCTTGGTCTTCACTTCGAGAGTGTAACTGGAGACATTCTGTGCAGGGGTCTGGTCGGTCCAGTCGGCACGGAATGATGTCAAGGAGATGTTAGCGCTATCGGCAGAAAGCATCACGGGAACATATTTTACCAGAGGAGCAGCTGTTGCGGTACCGCTGAGGCTAACGGTGACATCGGTAGCGCCCTCACTGCTCAAGGTAATGGTGGCGGTGTGGGTGCCGACCTCCTGAGGAGCATAGGTCACAGTGACGGTCTTGTTGCCAGCCTCATCAAGGCCGATGGTCGCAACATCGGTGGTGAAGACACCGTTTCCGCCATTCACGGTAACGGTGATGCCAGCTGTCAGGTCAATACCGACAACGCTGAAGGTAGAGGTCGTGGTCTCACCGGCATAGCACTCCATGCTGAGGGTGGTCGGCGAAACGAGCATGCGGGGAACGGCAGGACCCGTGGGAGGCTGCATACCCACAAACATCAATTGGAAGTACTTGTAAACACTGATGCCATAGCCAAAAGCATTGAAGGCATAATAGCCGTTGTTGCTCTCGGTCTGGCCGAAGTTCACGTGATAGGTATCATTGTCGGCATCATAGCCGTCCACATTAAACGCATGGCCATAAAATTGGTTACCAGTACTCATGGCAGCTCCAGCACAATACATCAAGGGACGTCCGGCAGCCAACTCACTCTGCATTGTTGCAATCCATTCCTCATCACCGACAAGCTCGGTCATCGCCGAGTCATAATCGTTCTTGAGCATGTAATGAACACCGGAGTCAAAACCGAAAGTCCTGACAGCCAACATCATCTGGTCCTCATCGGCGCCACTGACGTCGGTGCCGTAATCCATATATTCGGCCTGGCCCACATAACGCATCAAGTTAGCGATAGCATCGCGCTCGTCTTCGCTCCAGTTATCGTTCTTGTAGGAGTCACGCATGTTATCCCAGTCAAAGGTATATTCGGGCAATTCACTGACAAAGACACCTCTTGGTCCGGTATAACTGGGCAATGCCGGAGACGACTCAGGGTATTCCCAGTAGTTCATCACCTGTGCCAGCGACACAGCGGCACAGCCCACAAGACAAGTGGAGCCAGCCAATTTGGGGCACAACCTGTTATAGGGCGAGCGTCCATTGGTACTACCCTGGTTCCACAAGGTCGTCAGCATGGGCGCAACCGTGATGCCACGCGATGCAAGGCGCTTTTTAACAACCATTCCGGGATGGGCCTGGAGATATTCCATCTCGGCCTTATACATATCCAGGAAGAACTGCATGGCTTCGGGCAGATCGTTCAGGTCGGTGAGAGAGCCGTCACCGTAGGCGAGAACTTCACGGGCGCGGTCGTCACCCGATACAATGACATAACCCTTGTCGGTGTTGACGATGTAGTAAGCCACCAGAGCAGCATTGCTCGAGTTCTTCACCTCATGGGTCCACTTGAAGGCGGGTGCCGAGGCCATGAAACGGCCATTGGCGGTCTGGCTCATCAGGAACCGCTGCGCAATCTGCTGGGCAGTTGCGCGGTCCACATTAGCCGCTGTGAGTTGCAACGTGGCAAGCACGAGGACAGCAAAGAATAAAATTTTCTTCATGTGAAATAAAATAATAAAGGTTAATATAAAAGTAAGTTCTTTTCTTCTATCAATTTGATCCCAACAGCATGTCGATGAGCGCGGTCACATCGGCGATGGTGACACCTTGGTCCCCATTGAGATCAGCACAGTCGGTACAGATGCCGTTGTCGCTACCCAACAGGTAGTCGATCAGGTCGGTCACATCCTTGATGGTCACGCCTCCGTCATGGTTCACGTCACCAAGTGTGAATTCGTGGGGAGCGGAGCCGTTATCAAACAGGGTCACCTCCTGGATGTTGCTCCAAGCGCTTTGGGTGCCATTCACATAGAACGCTTTCACCCTGTAGGAATAGGTGCCACCCTCGGTCAGATTCCTTACGGTGTAGAACTTGTCGGTGATGTCGGAGATGACGCGAGAAATGCTGTCCCCAGTCTCGACAGGTAACGAGAATACCATCTTGGCGGCATCGGGGGTTGCACTGTAGATATCGAGCTGGGTGATGATCACGCGCTTGCTCGAGTTAGAAGTTGCGATGGTAACCGTCTGCTGGTCATTGGCCTCACATTCCAGGACAACGGTCTGGACACCTTCGGCGCTAACAGTGACGCTGGTGACGCTGTTGCCGCAAGAGATATTGACAGGCACATCGGTATCGGAGCTGTAGGGTTTCATGGTGGCCACAACAGTCATCTTGCCGCCGCTTTGGGTCATATCGACAGCGGGCGTGGTCAGGGTGCCGACGCTTCCGTTACCACCCAGACGCAGACCACCTCGTGACTCATAAACATTGCTGCCTGTCCAACCCTTGTTGGTGCAACAATTGTCAATCTTGCTCAGAGGGCGAGTGCCATTTTCGGTAGCATAAGGGAAACTCTCGGTGAAGACTTTCTCATAAACACCCGGTTCGCTGGCTGCCCCGGCATTCACTTCAAGGGTGTAGCTTGTCACATTCTCGGCAGGAGTCTGGTCGGTCCAGTCAGCACGGAACGAAGTCAAGGTGATGTAAGCAGTGTCGGCCGGCTGCATAACGGGGTCATAGGCCTCGATGGGTGCGGGAGGCTCAATACCCATGACAACCAGCTGGCCAATGTGGTAGTTAGTGCCCTGATAGGAGAAGGCATTCATGGCAAAATAGCCATTTCCGGTGCCGCTCCAACCCCAGTTGATGTGGAAGGTGCCATTGGTGGCATCATAGCCATCAACATCAAAGGCATGACCATAGTACATATTATAAACGCTACTGTAATCATAGGCGCAAAATACCATTGGACGGCCAGCAAGCAATTCGCTCTGCATCAGTGTTGACCAATCCTCGTCGCTGATCAGCGTGGTCTCGGTCACGTTGTCAAAATCCACAACACTCTTATAGGTGACTGTTGCTCCCACATATCCAAACATATTGCAAGCCCTGAGGATGTCATCCTCAAAAGCCTCGCTGCCTTCATTGGTATAGTCCATCTCCTCGGCCTGGCCAATGTAACGCATGAGCTGAGCGACAGCTTCCTTATTCGCATCGGTGTAATAGCCCACCCTGTATTCAGGGAGCATGTTCTCCCAATCAAACCTGATTGAGGGCAGAGGGTCCAAAATGAAGTTGCGTGTGCGGGTGGTGTAACCCGGGATAACGGGGGTGGGAGATGTGGGATATTTCCACATATAGAAAATCTGCGCCAATGAGGTGGTGGCACATCCGGTCAAACCGCGACGGTCTCCGTCCATGGGGCACTGTGAATAGTAAGGATAACCCTGATCCCACAAGGCTTCAATCAGAGGTTCCACGCTCTCGGAGCGGTTGAGTCCCAATGAGGGTTTATCAACCTTCAAGCCCGGATGAGCCTGCAAGAACTCGATCTGTTTTCGGTAATAATCCAGCCAGAATTTCATATTCTGCGGCAGGTTGCTCATGCTTAACGGTTTGTCACCATAGGCCAAGATTTCCTGGGCACGGTCATCACCAGCAACAATGACAAACGCATTGTCAGCATTGAAGACGTAGTAAACAGGCTGAGACACCTTCTCGGAACTCACCTCGGCATGCAGCAGCTTGAGACTGCCAACTGGCGTGGCATTAAAACTCTTCGCATCTCTGCTATGCATAAAACGCTGGGCTGTAGCCTCGGCCTTTGCTAGATCCACAGGACTAGCTACAGCCGTCAGAACCGCCATAACTAAAGCGGTAAATAAGAATAATTTCTTCATAATGGCTTGAAATGAATGACAATGATATAATAAATAATACGAGTTCTTAATTAGAGGTTAGATTAGCATTATGCGATAATGCCATGTTGTTTAGCCTGCGAAATTAAGCAAAATTGTTATAATTATGCTAATAATTTCATGAAAATCTTGACGCTAGAACCAAAACATTAACATTACAGATAAAAAATAACCGCCTTTTTGGCGGTTACTTTGTGTTGTTATGGATGGTCTGTTTATAATCTGAAGGCGATGGGCAGCACCACTCTGACGGGTACCGCATGGTCCCCCACCTTGCCAACGCTCCACTTGGGCATCTTGCTGATGACGCGGATGGCTTCACGGTTCAGGCTCTCGTCGCCCGCACCACGAATCACGCGGATATCGCTCACGCGGCCATCAGTACCCACGATGAAACTGCACAGCACACGGCCCTGAATCTTGTTCTTATATGCCTTATAAGGATATTCACGGGTTTTATTGATAAAGTTGATCATTCCACGCTCTCCACCAGGAAACTGAGGCTGAATATCCACATAGTCAAATTCATAGACCTCCATATAAGATTGCTTGGACATGGGGTTGACGGTTGTGACATGACGAACCTGTGCTGCGAGAGGCAACACGGCCGACAAGGTTAACAATGCCAATAATCCTAAGCGTAACTGTTTGAGCATAGGTAATTTAAACTTTCTCATGTGTACTCAAAGGGATTTCTCACCTTATTTGTTGCCGCAAATATAGAGTTACGAATGCAAACATCAAAATGTTTTAATTTATTTTTGTAAACTATTAGTATTGTTTCAGTCTTTTTGGCTAAAACTGGCAGATTTCAAAAAAAATGTAAATTTGTTTGGATAAGCTTGTTAACACCCCCTTTAAGGAGTCAAAGAACTGCCTTGGATATCAAAAGTCGGCCATGGATTCAAGGGTGACAGTGCGGTTGGTGGCGGGATGGATGAAAGTGATGCGCTGGGCATGGAGCATCAGGCGCGGACCGGCAGTGCCATAGAGCCGGTCGCCCACGATGGGGCAGTTCAAACCATCAACATGCGAGGAATGGACGCGCAACTGGTGGGTGCGGCCGGTGAACGGTTCAAACTCGACCCGCGTCTTGCCCTTTTGGCGTTCCAGCACACGGTAGCGGGTCTCAGCGGGCTTGCCGTGCTCATAGTCAACCCGCTGCCGTGGGCGGTCATCCACATCGGGGCGGATGGGCAGGGCAATGACGCCCTCGTCGCTCGCCACATCGCCGTCAAGCAGGGCAATATAGGTTTTCTTGATGGTATGATTCTCGAACTGCTGTTGCAGGGCATGGTGGGTAGCCTTGTCCTTGGCAAAGATGACCAAACCCGATGTTTCCTGGTCCAGGCGGTGGACCACGATGGGGCCGACAGCCTCGGGGTGGGCGGCCTGATATCTGGTCAGCAAGGAATCTTCCAGCAACTTGCCGGGCACCGTGAGCATTCCTGACGGCTTGTTGAGCACCGTGAGCCATTGGTCATCATAGACCTCATCAAGCGCCGTGTTGTCGAGCGGCACTCCTAACGCATTATCCTCCACGTCAAGACCTTGGAGCATGAAATCAAGGATAGGTTTGCACTTGCTGCGGCATGCAGGATAGAAATGGCCATGATGGCGCACCTCGCCCACAGGTGACGCACCCCACCAGAACTCTGCCATGCACACGGGTTGTAAACCATTGTTGAAGGCATAGTTGAGCAAACGAGGCGCGCAGCACTCCCCTGCCCCAGCGGGTGGCAGCGTTCCCAGCTGACGGAACACTTCGACCAGGTCACGGTGCTCTCCCTGCGCGTTGCTGACGACAAAAAGGCGGAAAATGCGCTCCTGCAGCGTCTCGCTCATCGCCTTGCGGCGCGTCTTCATGGTAGCGATACGTTGACCAAATATCGCGATTTCATCGCATATTTCCCTTATTCGCTCCTCATGGCGACGGCGAATGCGCTTCAACTCAGCCTTCTCAAAACGGCTTTGGTCCAACATCTCATCCAACTCGGCAGCCGACAAACCACCTGCCTCGCGGCGCTGGTCTCGCGTATGCTTATGCTGGATCATCATCGCCTTAAAACTGCCGATTTCATCGGACATTTCCTGCCTTGCGACCGCTTCGCTCCGCTTTAAAGATTCCAGTTCAGGGGACTGTTCCAGACGTTCCACCTCATGGTTGATCGCGGTGATTTGCGCCTCGCCCAACTTGAATTCGCCTTGGGGGTCGAGCAAGTCATAGACAGGCGGCACAAAATAGTCGTGATGCACGCTACCCGCCAGGTTGCCCGAGAACGCCGCCAGGAAACCCAGTTGCCCTGCGCTGTCCTGCGCGACGAGCACGCCCAACATTTTGCCGGCATCCATTTCTTCGAGCCAATCGGTTCGCGAGGCCACGTACCGTTGCACTTGCCCAACCGCAATCAGTGACAGCGGGTGAGGCTCGTAGCAGAAAGGACATGTGAACCGCGACGGTAATGGCATCGTCCCGATATTCTCCAGCAGATGAAACTTCTCATTCATTGCCACAAAATTAATGAATTCGTTTTGTATTTCATGCCGATTGTACTACATTTGCAACAAAATATTCGACAATCTTTAATTTAGTATGAAATTTATCTCATGGAACGTGAACGGACTGCGCGCCGTGGCTGGAAAAGGCTTTAGTGACATTTTCAAACAGCTGGACGCCGACTTCTTCTGTCTGCAAGAGACCAAGATGCAGGCAGGGCAACTTGACCTGGAATTTGAGGGTTACCGCTCCTATTGGAATTACGCCGAAAAGAAAGGCTATTCCGGTACTGCCATCTACAGCCGACATGAGCCTCTTGGCGTGACATACGGCATAGGCATCGACGAACACGACCACGAGGGGCGTGTCATCACGCTTGAGATGCCCGATTTCTTCCTCGTGACCTGTTACACACCCAATAGCCAGGACGGCCTGAAACGCTTGGATTACCGCATGACGTGGGAAGATGCATTCCGCGCCTTCCTGCTGGAACTAGACAAGAAGAAACCCGTCATCGTGTGCGGAGACCTGAACGTGGCACATCAGGAGATTGACCTGAAGAACCCCAAAACCAACCGCAAGAACGCCGGCTTTACCGATGAGGAGCGCGAGAAAATGACCGTACTGCTCGGGGCCGGCTTCACCGACACCTGGCGCTTCTTCAATCCCAACGTGACCGATGTTTACTCGTGGTGGAGCTACCGCTTCAAGGCACGTGAGAAAAATGCGGGGTGGCGCATCGATTATTTCATCGTGAGCAACCGCCTGCAAGAGAAACTGACCGACGCTAAAATCCACACCAATATCTACGGCAGCGACCACTGCCCCGTTGAGGTGGATATCACACTATGACCTTTTCCATCAAGAATAATCATGGCCGAACAAAAGAAATATGACTTTGACCGCGTGGTGAGAATGGTGCTGACGCTCATCAGCGTGGGTGTGGGCGTGTGGCTCGTCAATTACCTGAGTCCTGTACTCATGCCCTTTGTCGTGGGATTTATCCTCGCCTATCTCATTGAGCCGCTCGTCGAGTGGCTGCAACGCAAGGCGCATATCTCTAACCGCGCCCTTGCCGTGGTGGTCGCCCTCATCATCGTGATCGCCCTCATCACCGGCTTGTGCTGGCTCATCATCCCCTACCTGATCGACGAGTTCGGTGCCATGTCTAAGCAACTCGCAGCCTATGCCAAATCGTCATTGCGCGTGCCCTACATCCCCGCCGAGGTCAACGAGTTCATCCAGCGCTACCTGGACATTGAGAAGATCAACGAGATTTTCTCCAAGCAGCAATGGATGGATATTATTAACAAGACCCTGTCGGGCGCTTGGTCGGTGCTGGGTGGCACCATGAGTGTGATACTGAGTATTGTGTCGTGGTTTATTGTGCTGCTTTACATGTTCTTTATTCTGCTGGATTTCAACAAGTTGTCACGCGCATTCAAGGCAGCGATCCCAGCCAAGTACAGACGCATGGCGCTGCGCATCTTCGGCGACGTGGCCGACACAATGAGCCGCTACTTTCGCGGTCAAGCCGCGGTGTCATTCTTTGTGGGCGTGATTTTCGCCATTGAGTTTTATATCATTGGGCTACCCATGGCAATCGCCTTCGGCCTATTTGTGGGTCTATTGAACATGGTGCCCTACCTGCAGCTCATCTCCATCCCCATAGCCGCTTTCCTGTGCCTCGTGGCAACAGCGGCGACAGGTGGCAGTTTCTGGGTGATGTTCGCCTGGGTTCTTGTGGCCTATGCCATCTGCCAGGTCATTCAGGACATGGTACTCATCCCTGTCATCATGAAGAACCAGATGGGCCTCAATCCTGCAATCATTTTCCTGTCGCTGTCGTTGTGGGTCTATGTGCTGGGGTTCATCGGGCTAATCATCGGATTGCCGCTCACCACGCTCATCATCTCCTATTACTGTGAGTATGTGCTGCACCAGCCCAACCCCTTGCATAAGGGCAAAAACAAGAAAACCGAGGTTAAAAAGACACCCTTGGAACTCAAGTCGTCCTTCGTCAGCAAGTACAGCAACGAGCAGAAAAAAGAGTAGTTTTTAGTTTAGTGGTCCGATGTCCAAGACGTTGATTGTCATCACGGGACCCACAGGAGTGGGTAAGACAGCGGCGGCCATCGGGTTGGCGCAACGTCTGCACTGCGACATCATCAATGCCGACTCCCGCCAAATCTATCGTGGCATCCCTATCTGCACCGCCGCTCCCACACCCGAGGAGATGGCAGCTGCACGTCATCATTTTGTGGCTATTAAGGATCTGGAAGAGAGCTATAGTGCGGCGCAGTTCGAGACCGACGTGCTCCAATTGTTGCCCTCGTTGTGGCAACAGGGAGACTATGCAGTGATGTGCGGCGGTTCGATGCTGTATGTGGATGCCGTGTGCCGGGGAATCGACCAATTGCCCGACATCAGCCCCGAGGTGCGTAGCGCGGTTAAGGAAAAACTGAGGCAAGAGGGACTGGAAAGCCTTGTGGAAGAGTTGGATCGGCTTGACCCGCAGTATGCGGCGAACATCGACCGCCGCAACACCAGCCGCGTGTGCCACGCCGTGGAAATTTGCCGTCAAGCGGGCGTACCCTACTCTACCCTGCGCACCGGCACCGCCAAGACACGCGATTTCAACATTATCAAACTCGCCTTGAACATCGGCCGTGAAGAGTTGTTCGACCGCATCAACCGCCGAGTGGACCGCATGATTGAGGCCGGCCTGGAGCACGAGGCACGCTCAGTCTATCACCTGCGGCACCTAAACTCACTCAACACCGTGGGAATGAAAGAGATGTTCGCCATCTTTGACGGCACAATGGACCGCCACACCGCCATCGAGCGCATGAAGAAGAACACCCGCGTGTATGCCAAAAAACAGCTCACCTGGTACCGCCGCGACCCAGACATCACCTGGATCACCCCCGAAAACGCAATCCCAACCGCCCTGCAACAGTTGGCAGACGGTGAGGACTCGTAATCAATCCTGATTTCTTATTACTATTGAAACAGAATCACGTTAAGCAGCACGTTGATGTCACCAATGTTGATCTCGCCATCACCATTAACATCGGCCGATGAAGACGTGTCTCCATCAGTCAAGATGGCGTTGATCACCGTATTCACGTCGACCAGATTCACTTCGCCGTCGCAGTTGACGTCGTATACATTGATCTTAGCTTCGGTGTAATACAGTGAGAAATCATCGAGATAGGTTGCTGACGTGCCTCCACCGAACATCGTGATGCGGAAGAGAACAGGCTGTGTAGACTTGAGGTCCAGCTGCCACGTACCAACCACTTGGCTCTTTTCAGGTGCCGAAACGGCATCAAGACCATCAAAGGTATTTGCTGTCACCCATGTGGCCCCATCATCCAGAGAATAACTCAGGCGATACTTGGCCTCGGCGGCCACGGGGTTGAAGAAGACGGCCTGTGCCAAGAAGAAATCATGTGCGAGCGGCTGGCTAGAAGTGATATAGCTCGGCTTTTTCATCATCACCGCATTGGTGTCATTGCACTTTCCTTCGCCCGGAGCACGCACTCCGCACTTGTAGAAGCTCCAAGTGGTAAAGTTGCCCTGCACATTCTTATCGCTCGTGCTGTTATTGGCCTGCATGGACTCGAAATCCTCGACCAGTTCTTGGCAAATTGGCAAAATCATGACGGACTGGGTGGCATCGATGACCTCGTACCATCCTTCCATTTGCTTAAAGTGGTTGCCGCTCTCGTCGTTCAATACCAATTCATATTTTCCCCACTCGGCAGGTGCTGTAATCTGCATCTCATAGGTTTTCAACTCATTGCTATGCACCTGTACCTCATACAATTCGCTAGTGGCCACCTCTTTGCCGTCCTTGAGCAAAGACAGATACACATTGCCCTTGGGACCCACCGCGTCTCCCCAAGGCATGTTGTAGGAGAGTTCCACACCAACAGTAAAGGGCTTGTTGACCATGACGCCGCTGGGCACTTCAAACGACCTCAGTTCATAGGTGTTGGACAGGAAGCAATCCCTCAAATAGGCCGTATCGTTGCGCACTTCCATCTTGATATACAGCTCCTTGCCATTGAAATCAAGCACCTCTTGGTCATAGTTGTCGCCATCGTCCATTGAATAATACATCTTGATCTTGTATTCACCATCGGTGAGAGATGAAGACAAGTCAAATTCATAACTATTGCCAAACATGAACCAATTATCCAAAGATTGCTTGATGGCTTGGCGATGGGTTTGACATTCCACACCATCTTGATCAATGATGCTGAATGACATCGGAATCAAGGCATAATAACGGATTCTGTTGCCAAACTGTTCGTAACCTGCCGTGTCGAGCATGTTACCCTCAACATTGAAATTATCGGTTTTCACCTCAATCCTACCACCCAGCGGAACTATTGTAGTCACGGGAGTAAACTCAGAGCGGATGTACATGACATCATCTACCTCATTGGCACGCGACTCAGGGACGAGGCCGAAGATGCCGTCCTGCCCATACTTGAAATCTATGCTTCCACCAGGCGCCAATGTTGACACCAGGAAATAGCCGTCATAGGAGCCACCCCAGCCCCAATTCACATGATAATAGCCATTGGTGTCAAAGCCGTCCAGCACGAAACAGTGGCCACTGGCACTGGTGGGGTCGATACTGTAGCCACAATAGATGATGGGGCGCAGTGCGCTAAGCTCATCAACCAAAATCTGGTCCCATTCCTCGGCATTGTAATAGTCGCGGTTCATGAGATAGCTGTTGTCATTGTACTTGAAATAACGTTTGAGTGCCATCAGGGCGGCCACCTCAGATGCTCCGCTGCTGCTGCCATAACCCATATCCATCGAGATGCCCACATCGGACATCAGTTTAGCAACTGCCTCACAAGACTCGGGGCTGCTGTCAGCGTTATAGTCATCGAGCATCAGGTCCCATTGATAGACCGACTGGCTGAAGTCGGCACTAAGTTCAGTGGGTGTCATGTCGTTGACTTTGCAGAAATAGGAATGGCTTCCTCTGCCCACATCGGGCCACTGATAATAGTTCATCACTTGGGCGACTCCCGTCGCAACACATCCAGTCACAGCACGCACTTCAGTGCCATTAGACACGGTATAAGTGGGGCACTGGTCGTTATATGGGGCATCCTGACTCCATCGGGTCGTCAACAAGGGCGAGACGGCAGCAGCCCGCTTGGCGGGATGATAAGCCGCCACACCGCCATGGATTTGCAGATAAGCGATTTCACGATTCATCTCATCCAACCAGTACTTCAAGGCAGGAGGAAGGCTCGTTGACGAGAAATCGCCCGAATTGCCGTAGCCTAACACCTGCGGCAAACGGTCGTCGCCAGAGACCACGACAAAGCCGCCGCGAGCGCCGCGATCAAAGACATAAAAACGCTCGTTTTCGGCAGTATAGGCAAGCCTGATGGCCGACTGAGCAGCCGGAGCCGCAAAACGGGAGGAATTTGCCGAGAAGAACTGATTGGCGACCTGACGGGCAACCGTTTCGTTGACGCGGGCAGCATGAACATTGCATACCATTGCCACCGCGATGGAAAAGAAGAAAAGTAATCGTTTCATATTATTAGCTTCTAAAAATTGCGCACAAAAATAATATTTATTTATGAAATATCCATTTTCCTACGAGAAAAACAACATTTCTTAACTTTAGCCAATGGTCAGTCTAGGAGTTGGGCAATAGTATCGCTAACGCGGCGTGCGGTAGTGTAGTCGAGAGCAGCTTCGTTGGCACCTGGGCGACCCATGTAGAGGTTGGAATTGACATATTTCATATCGCTCTCGAAGGACTCACGGCCCGAAAAATGGAATTCTTTCAAGCCTGTCGCCTCATGGATGCGGTGGATGTTCTTCTCGGTCACTCCGCTGCCAGCCATGAGGATGATGCGCCCCGCTGCCTGACGATTGAGCCTTGTCAGCAGGTCGATACCCTGCTCAGCTTTGGGCTGCTGGCCCGAGGTGAGGATGCGGTCAAACCCTAGGGCTATAACGTCCTCCAGCGCTTGCTCGGGATTGGCTGCACGGTCAAAGGCACGGTGGCATGTCACGCTCATCCCCTTGCTGCATTCCATGAGATATCTGTTTTTTTCCATGTCAAAAGTGCCGTCGGCATTCAGACAGCCAAACACCACGCCGTCAACCCCCAACTCACGGCACACGGCGATGTCGGATGCCATGCGTTCCACTTCCAAGTCAGAATATAGAAAATCTCCTCCGCGGGGACGGATAATGACGTGCAAGCGCGTAGTGGTGAGCACACGTCGTGCCACCTTGATTTCGCCACAACTGGGCGTCGTGCCGCCCTCGGGGATGCCTGCACACAGTTCCACGCGGTCGGCTCCCCCTTCCTGTGCCGCCAAGCAGGACTCAACCCCATTGGCACACACCTCAACCATAAAATCTTCTCGTCTCATGATAAAATACGAATTACACGAATTTAATGAAAAGAATCAGCGTTCGTCTATTATAACGAATTATCCACAACAATACCGATGTTACCTTCAGCAGCTATTTTTCCAAGATGAGGTCAATGAGTTCGGTGATGTCATCAATGTTAACTCTGCCGTCGCTGTTCACGTCGGCTGTCGAGGGGCTGGAGGCTATTCCGAGCATGAAATCGATGAGGGTAATGACGTCATCAATATCAACCTTGTCATCGTCGTTCACATCGCCCTTAATATGCAATTTCTTGATTGTGACAGGCTGTGTGGCGGTGATGCCATTGTAAGTCACATACAAGTTGCCCGAAGCGGGTTTAGCGGCCGCTTGGAACATGCCGGTATCGTCAAAGGTACCCACTTGAGGGTCACATGTGAACGTACAGCCTTGCAGATTGCGCGACCTGAGTACACCATACTGGTTGTAGCCCCACACCCCGAAGGACGCTGTCGTTGTGACTGTAAGGGTATAGCAACGAGGCTCAAAGCCAATGATACTGATCTGGTCATCGGCTGGAGCTGTGGAGACCACCAAACACCCATTCCCCACAGGACGAATAGAACCATCGCTGGGCTGGTTAATGACATCGCCGTTCACCACCATACAAGACGAACCGCCACCATCCATATTGATGGCATTAGCGGCCCCTAAGGCAAGGAAGATGCCCATCATGTCCTTGAGCGTCGCCCCAATCGAGGAATCTTGCCGCCCGTCCACCACCACGAAATAAAGACGGGTGGTATCGGCATTAAAACCGATTGCCGTGCGCGGGTGCAATTCCTGCCAGTCTTCCTTTAACACACCATTCTGCATGATGATGTCATTACTGCTGCCGATGAGTTCTTGAATCTCCACATCTCCCGGTTCATTTTTGAAGGAAAGACTGAAGCTGACAGAAAGCTGATCTCCCACCTGCATGGTGGCGGCATGCTCGGCGTATGTGCCCTTGAGCCACAGGATAGCCTTTCCATCAGGAATCGTCGTCATGCCTTTGGCATCAAACACAGTATCGACCACGCATTGTTCAATTCCGTTGGGTTTCCAACGGAATGCGCCCTCAGCAGGTCGCAGCAGCACCATTTTACCCGTAGATGCTCCATAGTAAGTCCATAGACCAAAGCTTGGGGTAAACAGGACTGACAAATCGCTGGCGATATCCTCGTTGTAAAACCGCAGTCGATTAACCAGATTGAGCGTGAAGACGTCATCTCCATGTGTAATCTGTCCCGAGAACCGCAACCTATCGATATGGGGGCGATGATTGCTGTCCATAACCAGACAGGCGACGTTGTGGGTACTCTCCAATAACTCTCCATTGCTGACTTGTCCGCTCAAAGGGATACCTATCTCAGAGAGGGGCGATGTCTTGAAAAAGTCGCCATTGACAGCCGCTACCACCTCATGACCCGACCGCGTCTTGCGTGTCACCATGTGGGGAGGAGTCTCCACACCCCACGACTGGTCACTGCCCATACAGGTCTCCATCACGATGTAAGGGTTAGTCAGATCCATCTCGGTCACACACACCTTGAGCGGCAAGGCGGGAATATCAAACTTTGCCGAAGTCACGCCAGGCCCTACCAGATGCGGGTAAATGAGCGTATCCACATCATATGCCTTATCACTGATGACCCATTGGTCACGAGCGGTAGCTGTGGGTGCGTTCACAGCTACCGCCAATAACAATGTTAACAGGTATCGTCTTCTCATCAATTCAAAATAATACCAATCACGGCATTTACGTCAGCGATGTTGACTTCGCCGTCACCATTCACGTCGGCAGCAGTCGAAAAAGCTCCCGACAAAATGAAATCGATGACCGAATTGATGTCAGCGATGTTCACCTCGCCATCACCGTTCACGTCGCCCACCACAGGTTGCGGCCCATCGGCCGGCATGTTGGCATAAACCAATTCCATGCCAGGAATCTTAAGGCTGTACTGTTCACCAACAGTGACATTATACGTGAAATAATAATAAATCAGATTCAGTGGAAAATTTCCCAAATCCGAGGCATCGCACACATCACTTGCCGCCACATTGACGGTCAAGTTCTCGTCGGCACTCTCAATGGGATATTCGATGGTGACACGTTCCCCATAGGCTGTCTCGAGTAAGATTTTGACCGATTTAAGTTGCAGGTTGCCTGGTTGCAAGCGCAATCGCAAGGTATCGGGCAAACCCCAAATCTGCACCGACTTGGAGATCTTGATATAGGGGTTGCGTGACGACGCTCCAGTGAAATCAATCTGCATTCCGTTATCGAGCGCTGTCACTGTCCGATCCTTACCGCCACTCTGTGCCACTTGCCATGTCTCAGGATCAATCGGCGCATTTTCGATGGTGGCCACGCGCGACTTGGGATTCTCCACACTCACCTTCAGCGAGTCGGCCAGCAAAGGGTGGCTGGAGCCGACAAAGGTCTGGCCATCGGCCACTGCGGTGATAATACCATAGTTGTCAACCACGCATACCGACTCATCGGATGATACCCATTCCACAACCGAAGGGTCCACCTTGTCCAATCCGTAGCCGCTGATGCCATTGATGTTGATGGCGTAAGGATGAAAACGGTCTATGACCACACTATCGCTCACCAGTTGCCACTGCGCTTCCATGATTGTGACCGGTTGGGTGGCAGTTATGCCGCCATAAGTCGCATACAGGTTTCCTGAAGCGGGAGTTGAGACAGCATGGAAGCAGCCATTCTCATCAAACGTTCCCACTTGAGGATCGCACGAGAAAGTGCACCCCTGCAGGTCGCGCGTCTTCAAAGCCCCATACTGGTTATAGCCCCAAATGTCAAACGAGGTAGTGGCCGAAATCGACAGGTTGTAGCATCGCGGCTCAAAACTGATGATACCGATCTCATCGTCTTGGGGAGCGACCGAAACGACCAGACAGCCGTTGCCCACCGCTCTCACGGGACCGTCACTCGGATGATTCAGCACTTCGCCATTGGCCAGGATGCACGATGAGCCGCCACCGTCAAGGTTCACGGCATTCACCGCACCCAGCGCGTCAAAGATGCCTTTCATCTCCTTGAGGGTCACACCCACCGATGTCATGTGACGACCGTCCACAACAACAAAGTAGAGGCGCGTGCTGTCGGCATTAAAGCCGATGGCTGTGCGGGGATGGCGCTCGGCCCAATCCTCCTTGAACTGTCCATTCTGCATGATGATGTGGTTGCTACCACCAACGAGCTGGTGGATGTTCACGTCCTGCGGGCCGTTGTTGAGCGTAAGCTTGAAACTGATGTCAAGCACGTCGCCCACGGTCATCCACGACACCTGATTGGCATATGTGCCCTTGAGCCACAAGATAGCTTTGCCGTCGGGGATGGTGGTTGAACCTTGAGCATCAAAGATATCCTCGATGACACAATGCTCCACACCATTGGCACGCCAAGCAAACTCACCCTCGACAGGTTTGAGCAGCACCATCTTGCCTGAATTGGAAGCGTCATAGGTTACGGGGCCATAGCTGCGTGTGAACAAGAACGATTGGTTAGCCGCAATACCCTCATAGGCATATCGCATGCGGTTCACCAGATTGAGTGAAAAGGAATGATCGCCGCTGGTCACTTTTCCCGAGAATGTCAATCGATCAATATAGGGACGGTTGTCAGTGTCAAGAACCAGGCACGCGCGGTTGTGGCTACTAAGCACCAACTCATCGTTGCGCACCTGCCCGCTCACGGGCAGTCCCACCTCATTGGTGGGAGAGGTCATGAAGAAGTCACCATTGAGTGCCGCAACCACTTCGTGCCCTGGACGGGTGTTGCGCGTCGCCATATTGACGGGTGTCTCACATGCCACAGACTTCTCGCCGCCCAGGCAGGTCTCCATCACAATATAGGGATTGGTCAAGTCCATCTCAACGACACTCACCTTGAGCGGCATTGCAGGAAGGTCATATTTAGCGGCGGTTACCCCCGGCCCCACCAGATGCGGGAAAATGAGGGTATCTACCTCATAGGCATTGTCGCCGATGGTCCATCTGTCACGGGCGTCAGTGCTACCCACACCCATCACCAACGCGACAATAACCGAAATAATAAAAGGCTTTTTCATCGCAAACGCAATATTAGTAAAAACAGGTTCAAATGTGTAAATCAAGCAGCGGATTGTGGCGGATGTGAGTCACACTCCGGGCAATCCGCTGCTAACCATTTTATCATCCAGCACCCTTAACAGGGCAGCCAGTCAGGTCACTTCATGACCTTGACGGTGCTGGTACTGCCATCTGTATAGGTAATCACCTCGATGGTTGCGCCCCGGGCCTCGCTGACCTGCTGTCCCATCATGTTGTAATAACGACGGGAGGCAACAATCTTGTTGACATTCATCTCGTCAACGCCGCCATGCACATTCTTACCGATCTTGTAAACAGCCATGCCGTTATAGGCCTTGAAGGTTAACAGGGTCACTTCCTCGTTGCCCTCGCTATCGGTACCATACTCCACAGCGAAACAATGCACACGCAATCCGCTGTCATTCACCTTGCCAAGGCTATCGGCGGGAATTTTCCAATATTTGGTCATTCCACCCATCGACATGCCGTCTCCCAGCTCACAGATGTTGGCTTGACAGCCGTGTCCGTTGCCGTTCATGTCGGCTGTGACATATACCAGGAAATCACGGTCATCAAGTTTAAACTCAATGCAGCCGTTGGGAGTGGACTGGGGCCATAACTCGGGATCCACCTCTTCAAACGAATCGATAACCGAACCCGAGAAGTCATAAATCACAGGTGCCGTGTCAAAGCAGTCGATATAGAACATCTCGCCACTGTAGCGCGAATCGTCATCGGGACCCTCAATCATCTTGATGACCGGAGCCAGTGAGAAGCCCGTTTTTGTCTCAGGATAGAAATTGATGATGTCCATATAGGGGTCACCGTCAAAACCACCTTCCCAGTCACCGCCCTGATCGGCGTGCATACGGTATAAGGTGGGGAAACCCGGATCGGCCGTTGAACCCGCAACTGTCATGATGTTGCACTCGGCTTCCTCGAGCGTGATGTCACCGATGACATCCAGATAGTCGGTGCGCTGCGGGGCATCGCCCTTATCCATTTCAACAACAAGTGTGAGTTCGCCCGTTTCGGTATCCACCAGATAGACTGGCACATACTGCTGTGCCGTGCTGGTCATGGGAGCGACCCAAATGTGGTGGAAACTGTCCTTGCCGATACTTGCCACACCCAGGAAACGGCTATAAGGCGCACCATTTAGGGTCAGAGGCAAATCCTCCAATTGACTGCCGTCGGCTGCCGAGAAGCGGTGAATTACCGACTGCGACACCGTGTCGGTGCCCATGATGACAGTGCGTTCCTCGCTACGCGCCACATAGATGATGCCGCCATCCATCGTCGCGGTACGGGCACGCTGATTGCAGATGTCGTTGCTGGTGAAGTCTGTACCACTGTGCACGCGGTCAAAAATCCACTGGTTGACAATCTTGATGCCATTCACCTCAGGATAGGTCTGGCCATCGGTTCGAGCCATAGCGCTGAGCGCCACAAAGAACAAAGCAATATAAAGCAGTAATGATTTTTTCATTGTAAGATAAATTTTTTAAAAAATGAATATTCTCAAAAAAACGTTGCGGATTGACGCGGATGTGGTATTCACTCCGTTCAATCCGCAACTGTAAGTTGTAGTCACCTCAGCGGTGACCTGATTCTTATTACTTGATCACCTTATTGGCAACAGAGCTACCATCGGTGTAGGTAATTACTTCGATAGTTGCGCCATTGGCCTCGGTCATCTCTTGACCCAGTACGTTATAGTACTTCTTGCCAGCGATCGTCTTCTCGATACTGAGTTCACCGACTGCGCCATTCACATTCTTACCAATCTTGTAAACGCCCATACCATTGTAGCACTTGAAGATGAACAAGGTCACTTCCTCGTTACCCTCATCATCGGTGCCGTACTCAACGTTCATGCTCTGTACACGAGTACCACCATCACTCACGGTGCCCAAGGCATCAGGAACCATCCAATAACGCTGCATGCCACCGAGTGACATACCCTCGCCCAACTCGCAGATATAAACCTGACAAGCCTTATTCACCAGTGTGGTCTCATCCACACCAGTGTACTGGGCGGCTACATAGACAACAAAGTTGCGGCCATCAAGGTGGAACTCACAAACGCCATTGGCGCCATTGTCCATGGGCCAGAATGCGGGATCCACATTTTCGAAGTTGTCCACCATCGTGCCTGTGTTGTCGTACAGGATGGGAGCTGAGCTGAATCCATCGACATAGAAGAGCTCACCGCTGAAGTCATCAACGTCGTTCAACACCATCTTGGTGACGGGAGCATAACCCCATTGAACCACTGCCTCGGGATAGAAATCAAGGATAGCGAGATAGGGATCGCCATCAAAACCACCCTCAAAGTCATCACCGGGTTCAGCATGCCAGCGATAGATGTACTCTGAGCTTGCGCCGACAGTCATGATGTTGCATTCGGCCTCCTCGCGAGTGATGTCACCCATCACGTCGATATAGTCGCAACGCTGCAAAGCATCACCCTTGTCAAGATCGGCAATGAACGTGAGTTCGCCTGTCTCTTTATCCACCATGTAAACCGGTTGCACGGTATTCAGATTGCTGGAGAACGGTGCCATATACAGGTGGCCGAAATTGTCCACACCCACTGTGTTGGAGCTCAAAGTGGCACCACCATAGACAGCGCCGCCCAAAGTCAACGGCAATTCCTTCACCAGTTCACCGTTAGTAGCGTCCACCTTGTAGATGACACTCTGAGACAAGGTGTCGGTACCCTGAATCACGGTATTGGCATTGGAACGGGCAATGTAAATGAAGCCATCGTGCAATACCGCAGTACGCGCACTGGTATTGCAATAGGGCTTGTTTGCCCACACATCAGATGTGTGGGCACGGTCCTGTATCCACATGTTCTTGATGCCGATACCGTTAACCATTTCATACTGCACACCATCGGTCACTGCCCATGCACTAGCAACAACCGAAACTGTCAAAGAGAAAAAAAGTAAAAATTTCTTCATAACAATTTAATTATTAGGTTATTATGTAATTTCAATCCAATAAGTGTCCAATCAACTAGCAAAGTAACGAAAAATTTTGTTACTATCAAAATTCACACTAACAATTCTATCAAAAAAAATTGAATCAACGACACGGCACAAACGGCACCTATAAATAACAATGCTAGCGGTGATAGCCCAACTGGTCGTCCAGCCATGCGATGCGGTCGTGAATCCATCGCTTGAGGAAAGAAACCTCATCGTCAAAGTCCTCGGCGATATAGTAGTTGGGCCAAACAGGCTTTCCCCACCTGGGCCACGCCTGACTGTTGCGCTGCATGGCACCATGTGAAGTGAGCACCCCGGCCAGCGAGTCGATGACAGCCATGACCCGCTCTTCGCGCAGGTTGCTTTCCCGATATTCCGCCCAGCGTTTCTTGAACTGCTCTACATAGGCATTATCGCTGTTCAACCTGTACCACCAGAAGGGGACCAAAAAATCCTCGTTCGAGGCATAGAGCGTGTCATTGTTCTGGTAAATCCACGTGTCGGTGCGCCATCCCTGACGAATCTTACAGTTACCATAGGCCAAATCATTGTCCCACAGCACCATTCTAAAGCGCGGATTCTCGCTATCCCGCCGCTTGTAGAACTTGGCGCTCTTGCGATAACCGTCAATGTTGTGACCCAACTCTATCGCAATCTGGTAATCGATAAACGACATCACATCAATGTACTTGCGGTAACCTGTTTCCTGATTGGTGTACTGTGGCGAAGCAAAAGCGAGTTCCATCTGGTCAATGCGACGATTGATATACTCGATTTGCGCTTGATTCAAGTCGTCATAGTCAGGTGACTTATACTGGAAATGGACCAACTTGTCTTTATAGGGTTCTCCTGAACTACTCAGTGGATGAAACTTCGAGATGTAGTTCACATCGTCATCATAGTCCACTTCCATCAGGTAGTCCCCCGTCAAC
The DNA here is from genome assembly GCA_017553785.1 of Muribaculaceae bacterium. Taxonomy (GTDB): domain Bacteria; phylum Bacteroidota; class Bacteroidia; order Bacteroidales; family Muribaculaceae; genus Sodaliphilus. The sequence goes on from JAFZKD010000024.1 coordinate 57,285, forward strand.
GCGTCACCGCTCTTCCCGGGTTTCGTCAAATCCAAACGATGCTTCCCCTTGGAAACCACTTCGCACAGGATATACACCCCATAATAGGTGCCATCAAGAAAAAGTTCGCAATAGCGTCCTTGAGGCGTATATTCCATCCACGGGCGGGAAATCTCAAACGCGAGCAGGTCACGCATCATGCTCTTGTCGCTGTATGGTGCCAGCAACGCCCAGTTGTTGTCTTTTCCCATGCCCAAAATGTCCACTTTCTTCTTCTTGGAACTCTTCTTTAAAGGCGCTTCCAGCGTGCGGAACGAATAGGGTTTCTTCTTGCTGGCGTTACATGACGAATTACCCCGATAACGCAATGCGATATACCCTTCATAATCAATACGTTGCCGAGGGTGCGCCACCGTGTCGGCATAATTCAGCGCACCCTCGCCGATGTTGTGGATAATCTTCATATAGGCACCAATGCGCTCATCACGGGAGATGGAGTCCCCACCCACCTCAATCCACACAATAGGAAGGTTAGTTGAGGTGAGCTCAACATCAGTGTTATCAGGCGGGAAATTGGCCGAGCGATGCACACACGACGAGGCTATCATCAACACCAATGCCGCCAAGAGAAGCTGTCGATTCATATCTTATCCACAAAAACAACCAATAGGGTCTTGAATTAATTCAATATGATGTCAATCACCATGTTAATGTCACTGATATTCACCTCGCCGTCGCCGTTCACGTCAATGCGGGGATTTATCTCGCCGGCACTGCCCAAAATAAAGTCAATGAGCATGTTAATGTCGCTGATATTCACCTCGCCATCGCTGTTCACATCGCCTGTGATGCTCTCGTGGTAAACAAACGAGCGCACACCACAGTAATCGGTGTATTGAATCGAGGTGCCAGACGCAATCGTGCGATAGGCATAGCGGGCACGCACAAAATAGGTCTTGCCGTCGGTCATTTTTCCAGAGCCCTTGATGGTCCCTAACTGTGGCGTCTCAAAAGTGCCCTCTATGGTCCCATTATAAGATAAACGGGTGGGGAAAGACTCTGAACTGCTAATCTGCACCCGCAATGATCCTGCGCCCTCCACTGGTTCAAAACGCACCACATCGAATGAGTAAAGAACCGTATCGGTTTCCGACGGACACACCATGACAGGAACAGGAGGAATCAACTCGACAGTTGAGAACGAAGATACAGGTGTGGTTACCGATACATCACCATAAGTCGCAGTAACCCTGACATAATAGGTCGTTGCGCCAGCCAACTTATATCGGGGAACCGTCCACTGCGGATCATCGACACGGATAGTGTCAGACTGATTCATCTTATCGCTTGAGGACAATTCCAGCAGATATTGTGTGCCTGGTGCGCCCGCTGTCCAGGTGATGGTGGGTGTCAACGAGACGCCCGTCGTGGCATTTGCAGGCGAAATAATGTGCATCGGTCCCAGTGTGAAACAGCGCAATTCACTGGCGTGGTCCCACTGGTTTAGGCCACGGGCCACAACCCTCCACCAGTAGGTCCCGCTCTTAATTGCAGGAAAACGGGAGAGCGGACAGCTCATCGAATCCACTTCGAGTTGGGTCACCAGCGAATCCATCTGTTCATCGGCAAAGATCTGAACCATATAGGTTGCCGCATTGCCGCTCCATTGCAGGAAAGAGAGTTCGGGAACCTCGGCACCATTCTCAGGATAAAGCAAGGTGGGTTTCTCGGCTTGAGTGGGCACCACACCTGGCATTGCGGGAGCGTACTCGTTTTCCCACCGGTCAAGAATAGAAACGGCGTAATGGAAACCCTCACGCTTGGCAGCGGGTAACGAATATGTGGTCCAATAGCTGATACCGTCAATATACCGGGCTTGGCAATGGAAATCTTTATCTTCAACACTGTCGGGGATGGTATAGATGACATAGCGCACATTGGGGATACTGTCCCACGAGAGGGTGCCGTCATTGAGCGTGAGGTTGTTCACCGTGGTGTAAGTCTGGTCGGGCTTAATCCAAGCGGGTGCCGGGTTCAGCGCAATTGACGAATAGAGGCTATCACGCAACCAGATGCGCAACTGTTGCACCTTACCGTTAATGACCTCCTTCTTGTTGCGCCACGTGTAATAACGGAAATAGACTGTTCCGGGATTGCCGCCCGCCGCCATAGCGTCACGCATGATGCGGCCTTGAAGCACATACTCGTCAAGACCCCATCCAGGCTCATCAGGCAGCCACTGGCTGATGAAGACGTGACGGTTGAAACGCGCCGCCATCTTGCCCCACCAACGTGTGATGGGCTCATAATTCGTCGAGGTGTTGCGATAAACCTGAGGCGCCAGGAAATCAATGGTGCCGCGTGTTACCCATGCCATGGGGTCGCTATAGATCTGGTTATACTGCCAGTCGCTACCGGGGCAGGGTTCAACATCATATTTGTCGGCCACTTCCTGGCTGCTGCAAGCCACACCGGCAGGGCCGATGCCAAAGCGCACCCATGGTTTGGTCGATTTAACCATATCGTTCACGTCCTTGACCATCTGATTGACGTTCTCACGGCGCCAGTCGCCTTGAGACATCGTGCCGCCAGCGGCCTTGTAGGCGTTATACAGGTCGGCATCAAGGGTGAACGACGGGTTGTCCTGATTGTAGAAATAGTCATCAAATACCAGTCCGTCAACGTCATACTTCATAAGGATGTCCTTGCACACGTCAACGACACGCTGCCTCACCTCGGGTAAGCCCGGATTGAGAACTGTCTCATAATCGGTGGTTAGCAGCCACTCGGGATGGGTATAGACATAATCGCGCTCACTCTGGCCCCACATGTTACTACCATGTCCGTAGCGGTAGGGATTCACCCAAGCATATACCTCGATGCCTCGCTTATGGGCTTCCTCCACGAGGAACTCAAAGGGGTCGAACGCCGGTGCCACGCCGCGGGTACCCGAAACGTAGCTGGACCATGGCTCATAGGCCGAATTGTACATTGCGTCACACATCGCCCTAACGTGGTAGTAAACCACGTTCATGTGGTTCACACGCAATGTGTCGAGCATCTTGCGGCAGGCGTTCTGCATGATGGGCGTGTTGCTCTCGGTGATGGCGCCACTAGGCCAATCACTCAGATAAGCCGTCATCCACATTCCACGCTGCTCCCTTTTGGGAGGCGCATCAGCGGCAGTTACAAAACTGGCGGCAAATGCCGCCAGTAATGCTATGAGGATTAATCTCTGTTTCATAGTTTATAGACCTTAGTCGTTTGTACTAAAACAGATTGGTCAAACGCGGGTTAATGCACACGCCCAGAATCTTGTCCTTGTTGCCATTGAAGTTATAGACCTTACCATCATCGGGATTGAAGTAATAGAGGCCCGTGGTATAGGTCTTCTCGGTCGTGGCAGCACGGAAACCGAAATAGACGTAGTGTGTCTGAGCGTCAACTGCCATTTGGGTGGTGTAAACACCCTCAGCATCTGTCGTGTTGATGGGGTCGGCCTCCATCGTGATGAAGTGGATGTACTTGTCGTAAGTCACCGTGGAGTTATCATCAGGGATGGCATACTGCGTGAATCCCACGCCAGGGGTTGTGCCCTTGGTCATCCACACATACAGATAGCCCAAGTCCTCATCGAGGGTGAAGCCACGCGGCTGAGTGGTCTCGAGCACGATGGGATAAGGTATGGGCACACCAGTACCGGTCTTGCCGATGTCACTGGGCTTGAAGCGGTAGATGCCGTTACCCGAATAGTTCTTGCCCCACCAGAACTTGCCAGTGCGGTCGAGGTACAGGCCAGTGTGGATAGCGCCGTAGGCGATACCCTGACCATAATAACTCAACTGGTTGTTGACCACAAAATAGCCCGCAGTACTGGTGTAATTGGTCTGCTCGGTCTCGCCACGCGTAGTGAGCGGGATGCGGCGGATGCCGGTATTACGATCGGTATAGTAAAGGCTTGTCCCGTCGGTGCAACCCTGGAAGGGATCATTGAAGGCAGGACCGCCCACGTTGGTGATCATCACGTTCGTTGTCAATCCGTCGGCGCTCATGACAGTAATCTTGCCGTCACCCAAGTTGCCGGCCTCGTCATTGATGTAATAGTACTGCTTGCCGCAGTCCAGGATATAAACATTGTCCTGCTCGATGGTGGCGCTGTCGGTCACCGTCTTCTCACAGGCGAATACCAGCGTGGTAGGCATGTTGCCCGAGTTCACGCCCATGTCAAACGGCAGGTTCTTGGTACCAGCGGGCAATTTAGAGAGGTCCACCAACTTGACTGCCATGATATTGCCACCCTGGGTCGCATAGTAGAGCGTGGGAGCAGGAATCGATGAGCCTACCTGCACGTTAACGTAACTGTCCTCAAGACGACGGTTTTCACCATCAATGTCAAACCAGGTCTGAAGAATGATCTTCTGCGAACCGATGTTGCTGAAGGTCAGTTTGCCCGGGTTGTCAATCGTGCCATCCTCGTGGCTGTAGCCCTCAAATGTAGAAATCAGGTTTCCGTCTTTGTCACGGGTACCATCAGGGAAAGTCCATAGATACTTACAGGTCAAGTTCTCGGGATTGGGCAGTTCGATGTCGAGTTTCACATCCACATCGTTGATTACCACAGGAACCGCACTCTGCTCGGCAACGCTCAACACAGGAGCGATGTCGTAGATGAGCAACGGATAGGTGCGGCTGCCAACACCGTCAACCGTCAAGGTCACCTGATAAACGCCCGCCTTAGCATACTTGTGCGAGGGGTTCATCTCGGTTGAGGACGTGCCGTCACCGAAATCCCACGTCACAGTTCCCGTCTTGGACGAGGTATTGGTGAACTCCACAGTCGATACCACATAGAAGTCCAGACCGTAACGGTCATCATCCACCCTATAGGTGAAGTCTACATCCTTAGTGGCAAAGTTGCCGTAGTCGGGTGTCTTGTCGATACACGACACGACCGTCATCGCCATCAGGATCAGGAATGCTATTTTATTGAATGTCTTCATATTCTTCAAATTTGAGTCGTTAACTATTAACTATTCTCTATTAACTGTTAACTAATTCAAAGTCACTTCCTTGTTATCGGTTGTCACACCCACTTTACCGTCAGTATCATACACACGGAACTCAGGCTCCAGATAATAGGTGCGGTTGAAGCTTACCGTGTAAGCCTTGTCCGACGTGTTATAGATCCACGAGGTGAAGGGAATCGTCTCAAGCATGCTCTTGAAGTAGGGCATGTACTGACGACGCACTGTGGTGATCTTGCCACCCGTGTCATCACTGTAGCGGCTGAAGAGCCAGAATGCCGACTTGTAAACCGGCTGCACATTCACCCCGGCAGGAGCGGTGCTCTGGTCAGCAATCTCGTGATACACCGCAGAGCCGTCCTCGGCTACCGTGATGTAGTAGTAGTGGTCCACCTCATCGGTCGTATACCAAGCGTTAGACTTGTCATCACCCGCAATCACAGTCGGGAAGTCGATGCCATACTGGGCATTAAGCTGCTCAAACAACTCGGCAGGGAAGTCATACTTGATATAGACATTGCGCAGGTCGTTGTAGTAGGTGCTGTCCTTGGTCAACGCATTGACCATGTAAGCCATGAACTCCTGCTGGAACGTCGAAGGATAATAACTGTCAAACTTCTCCTGGTCCCACTCCTCGGGATTCACCCATGCCACTGGCGCCAAGGTGCGCGAGGTGGGGAAACTGTCGGTCAAGACATACTCATATCCGTCCCACACAGCCTGACTGTGGAGGTAACTCGCAACCTTTTGGCTCGAGCGCACGGTATCGGTCAAAGAGTAGTTCTTAGTATAGGCAAGCGATGTCGTCAACTTGCTGGTCGCCGTCGCGGTCTGCTGGCGCTTAATGAGGCACCATACCTCGCTGTGGTCTATCGCCTTGTCAGAGGTGGTGTAGTACTTACCCTTGAAGGTAGCATATCGTCCCGCTTTAACCACGGTCGAGCCTTGCTCCCAATCCACGGTGGGCAACACCTGACCAAGTTCGCCGTTGTCGGCAAAAGGGTCATGTATCGCACACGAAGTCGTGAGCAACGCCATCAGTGCTATCAGTCCAAATATCTTATATCGTTTCATAATTGTTGTCAACTATTAACTATTTATCAATAAACTAATCACTGCTCTTCGGTCAACGAGGTGATTTCGCCATAATTATGTGCCCAGATCATGGGAACCTGGAGCCACTTGTAGTTCTTGTAGGCACCCAGACGCTCGAGCTCCTGACGGTTATATTTCTCCTCAGTCTCGGGGTCATAGTTGATACGCTGGATCCAGGTATTCTCCTTCTGCTCCTCGGTCAAACCGTCAATCCAGTAAGCCGAATACAGGTTGTAGGGCCTGCGCAGGGTCGGATAGATGATTTCCTGGTTGTCACCGATGCCGTAGTGGTTACGGTTGTTACTGTAGTGGTAACGGCGCATGTCAGTCCACTGCTCGGGCTGGAGATACATCGCGATATACTTCTGCTGCATCAGGTCGCTCAGCGTGAACTCGCTGGGATTGAAGAACCAGTGCTTGTTACCGCGGTCGGTCACCTTGTGAACCGCAACGTTCTTGCCCTTGTAATAGTCCTCGTTATCAAGGAATGCGGCTATCTGGCCGTTCCAATACTCAGCAGGCTGGAAACCAGGCTTTCCTCCAGCTACGGAGTTGCCGGGATACTTGTTATCGGTGCTGGCATTGTAGTTCTCGTTGGGATAGAGACGCAGGAAAGCAGCAAGGTGGCGCTGGATATTCCACTGCGTGGCCTCCTTGGCGAGGGCACAAGCCTCGGTCTTCTTGCCCATCCAGTACAGGGCCTCAGCCTTGATGAAGTAGAGTTCCTCCATCGTGAAGATGGGATTGTAGGCATCGGCGGCGCCAGCGTAGGCACCCATGTACAGGTTAGGATAATTGGCAATCTTGTACGAAGTACCCATGCCGATGTTGTTCTCCAGATAACGCATCTTGATGCGCTCGTTGGTTACCGAGGGACTAGCGGGTCCCGTGCGGGCGATCATCAGCAGACCGCAACGTGGGTCGTTGGCAAAGCCGTCGTGGGCACCCTCGGCGTTGAACATACCGCAGGTCATCTCATTGTCAGGCTTGCTGATACCCATCAGATCCACCATGAAGAACTTGCTGGGAATAGCGCTACCCAAAAGGTTACCGCGCGACTCCCAAGAGTTGATGACGGGCTGGGCAACACTCCACACGGCGTTTTGTGTACCCGTACCACCGTCCCAGTAATAACGCGGCTCATTGCCGAACCACGCGTCACGGCCACCCTGATAGTCAAATATGTCGCCCTTGCGCCACTGGTTGATGGCGGCATCGGCAGCGTCAACAATCTTCTGGCACATGGCGGGGCTGCGGTCAACATTGGGAATGTGGCGCAGCAGCAGGCGCGCCTTCACGGCATATACCAGACCTTTCCACTTCTCCAGGTCACCGCCATAGACGCGGTCTTCCTTGGCTGTCAGTTCCTGGTTGTCGGGGTTATTGATGATTGCCGGGTCTTCATACATGGCAATCAGGTCATCGCACTCCTGCATCATCCAGGCGTAAACCGATGCCTGGGTGTCATAGGTGGGCGCGATGCTCAGGTAAGACTCGCTGCGGGGAATGTCACCGAATGCGTCAGTCGTCAGCTGGGTGGACATCAGCATGATGGTGCGCCCGATCAGCTCATAGTTGGGCGAGTTGATCGCCTTGGAGTTGTTCACCAGGTTGAGCGTGTTCTTACCGATATCATAGAAATGACGTCGCCACATCGGGTGACGGTTCATCGTCAGCATCTCCCACTCGCACTTGTAGCTGTAAGCGCCCACCGAGCTCTTGCCGCCCGTGGTGAGCATCTGGGAGAAGTAGGCGTAATATTCACTGTGGTCATAGACAATCTGCTGGGCATAATAGATGATGACCGGCAGACCATCCTTGGCATCAATCACATGGGCCCTGTCGGGGTTCACGTTATCATCGAGG